>DATHMT010000046.1:0-52057 GCA_035486855.1 Steroidobacteraceae bacterium | reverse complement strand
GTGCGCTGTGTCGATACAGGTCGATGTAGGCCTGTGCGACGGCGCCGCTCAATACCAGCCGCGCGCTGGCGACATCCAGAGCGGCGGCAGTGGTTTGCGAGCGAGCCTGTTTGAGCAGGGAAGCCTGGCGGCCCCAGAAGTCGAGATCCCAGGACAGATCCACCCCGGCCCGGCCCTGCCACTGCGTGGTGCCGGGATAGGGCTTGGGAATCGGATCATGGCCACTCAGGCGTTCGCGCGTTTCGTGCCCGTTGAAGTCCAGCGCGGGCAGCAACCCGGAGCGCGCCACGTCCGCCATGGACTGCGCCTCGCGCACCCTGGCCATGGCCTGAGCCAGGCTCGGATTCTGGGCGAGGGTGAGCTGCATCAGATGATCCAGTTGCGGATCGTTGAATCCGGTCCACCAATTGCGCACCGGCGCACCCGCGGTCGCCGCCTGCGGCGAAAGGCCCAGCGAATCGCTCGCGATGGGCTGCTGCAGCTCAACCTTCGGGGGCGTGATGCAGCCTGAGGACACCCCACATAGGACAATGACGCAAAGACCGACGAGACGCATGACTGCTCCCCATTCCTTGGCTGCATCTCAACAGACACTGCGGTGCCGGACCATTGGACGATGGTATTGCGATACCAATGGGCAATGGCGCCACCGGTGACCCCTCTGCTCTGATCCCCTCAAAGGAATGGGTGCGATATGAATGCTCTGCTGGCCGAGATTCTCGAAGCGCATGGCGGGCAGGATCTCTGGCGCAGCTACGAATGCGTGGACGCCGACATCGTGACCGGTGGCGGCATCTTCGCGCTCAAAGGGCTGACTCAGGATGCAGCGGCGCAGCGCATCACGGTTTGGATGCAGGAGGGGCTCTCCTCCCTCACCCCCTTCGGTGAGCCCGATCAGTGCAGCGTCTGCAGTGCCGACCGAATCGCGATCGAAAAGCTCGACAGTACGGTGGTGGCGGAACGGCTCTCACCCCAGGATTCCTTCGTGGGACACCAGATGAACACGCCCTGGGACCCCTTACACTGGGCGTACTTCAGCGGGGTGGCGCTGTGGAACTACCTCAGCACGCCGTTTCTGCTCGCTCTGCCGGGGGTTCGCGTCGAAGAACTCGCGCCCTGGACCGAAGGCCACGAGAGCTGGCGTGTGCTCAAAGCGTACTTCCCTCGATCGGTCGCGACCCACAGCCTCACCCAGGAGTTCTTCTTCGGTGCGGACCTGCGACTGCGCCGCCACGACTACCGGGTCAACCTCGCCGGTGGGTTTGCCGCATCACAACTCACCTTCGACTATGTCGAGGCCGGCGGGCTGCGCCTCCCGACGCGGCGACGTGCGTATCTGTGCGGCCCGGACCGTCGGCCGGTCCTCGACCTGCTGCTGCTGTCGATTGACCTCAGTGTGATCGACTTCCGCTAGTGAGCCTGCTGCGCACATTGGGCGTTGATTTGCCCCTCATCCAGGCGCCGATGGCGGGTGTGTCTACGCCGGCACTGGCCGGCGCGGTATCCAACGCCGGAGCCCTGGGATCCCTCTCCGTTGGCGCGACCCACGCCGAGGGTGCACGGGAGTTGATCGCGCAGGTGCGGGCGCTCACTAACCGTCCCTTCAATGTGAATGTCTTCTGCCACCGCCCCGCGGTCGCCGATGAGAACCGCCAGCGGGCGTGGCTGGCACGTTTGAGTCCACACTTTGCGCGCTTCGGGGCGGCGCCGCCGGCAACGCTGCGGGAAATCTATCGCAGCTTCGTCGAGGACGATGCGATGCTCGCGGCGTTGCGGGCCGAGAAACCGCCGATCATCAGCTTCCATTTCGGGTTGCCCGCGCCCGATCGAGTCCGCGCCTTGCGTGACGCCGGGATCATCCTGCTGGCGACGGCCACCAATCTGCAGGAGGCCGTGCTTGCGGTCCAGGCCGGCGTTCAGGGCATCGTCGCCCAAGGCTTCGAGGCGGGCGGCCATCGGGGTGTCTTTGATCCGGACGCCAAGGATGATTGCTTAGGGACCCTGGCGCTCACGCGACTGCTGGTGCGCGCCCTGGACGTGCCCATCATCGCGGCGGGCGCCATCATGGACGGTGCGGGAGTGGCCGCCGTCCTGCGCCTGGGCGCCGAGGCGGCGCAGCTGGGAACGGCTTTTATCGCCTGTCCGGAGTCGGGCGCCGATGCCGGCTATCGCAACGCGCTCGCCAGCGATGCGGCAACCCACACCGTCATGACCCGGGCCATTTCCGGTCGTCCGGCCCGCTGCCTGCGCAACCGTTTCACGATGCTCGCAGCGGGCATCCCCGCGGCTGAGATTCCCGCTTATCCCATGGCCTACGATGCCGGCAAGTCGCTGAACGCCGCCGCCCAACTGGCGCACGAGACGGGATACGGCGCGCAGTGGGCGGGTCAGGGTGCGCCGCTGGCGCGCACGCTGCCGGCCGCCGAACTGGTACGGACGCTCGCCGCGGAACTTGAACAGTCATGGAATCAGGAGCACTACCGATGAGCCACGCCACGCACTGCGCCTACCCCGAGCAGCGTCTGCAGGAGCTGCGCATCATCCTGCCGCCGCCGGTGCGACCGCTCGGCGCCTACTGCGAATCGGTGCAGACCGGGAACCTTTTGTTTCTGAGCGGAACCCTGCCGATCGAGGCCGGGGTTCCGCGCTACCACGGGCGCATCGGGGATAGTCTCACTATCGAGGAGGGGCAACAGGCCGCGCGGCTCGCGGCGCTCAATGCCGTCTCGCTCGCCAAGGCGCATCTGGGGTCGTTGAATCGCGTCCAACAAGTCGTACGATTGGGTGTGTCCCTGGTGACCACCCCGGAGTTTCGCGAGCATCCGCGGGTCGCCGATGGTGCCTCCGAGCTCTTGGTCTCGATCTTCGGAGCGGAGAAACTGTCGACGCGCCTGGTGCTGGGTGTGAACTCGCTGCCCGTCGGTCTGTGCGTGGAGCTCGAGGTCATCCTCGAAGTCACCGCTCCCTCAGCCGAAGGTGAATGAAAACGCTTCGGCTCCTTCATCCAGGAACTCGATTGCAAACTGCCGGTCCGTGACCGGTGCCGGCTGGCGCACCAGCTGGTACAGGCGTGGCTCGTTGAGCAGACCATACCCCTGAGCATCGACGTCCAGGCCGTGCGCCTCACCGGGCGGCTGACCCTCCAGGGTGATGCGAAACCGGATCGCCCGACCCGCCGCGCCCGGCGCCATCACCAGATGCAGATCGCGGGCGTGAAAGGCGTAGGCAATGCACCCGCCCGGCTCCATGAGCGTGACCGACTGCGCCCCCACCATCCAGGTGCCCGCCAGCGCCCAGTGGTTCATGCCCAGTCGTGCCGGGGCGGTGAAGGGGCACGGCTCATTCACCGCGCCATGTCCCGTCGAAACAAACCGCTCACTGCGCGCATATCCCAAATAGTTCTCCGGGGATTTAAGGTTCGCGTAGTCCGGCGAGGCCTCCGCGCCGGAACCCTCGACACTCACCAAAGCCGATGCTGCCTCGGGTACGCCCGCCTCCTTGAGCAGGCACTGAATGCCGCGCTCAGTGTCCGCGTAATCGCCCTCGCCAAAATGGTGATAGCGGATTCGCCCGCGCGCATCGATGAGATAGAGCGCCGGCCAGTACTCGTTTTCAAATCCGTCCCAGAGCTGATACTCATTGTCGATGGCAATCGGATACGTGATGTTCATGTCGCGGGCGGCGTGGCGCACGTTCTCGATCACCGTCTCGAACTGGAATTCCGGCGCATGCGCGCCGATCACCACCAGCCCCTGGTGTTGGTATTTCTGCGCCCAGGCGCGCACATAGGGCAGCGAGCGGCGCCAGTTGATGCACGAATAAGTCCAGAAATCCACCAGCACCACCTTGCCGAGCAGGTCCGATCGGGACGGGCGCGATGAGTTCAACCAGGCCGTGGCCCGATCGAGCGAAGGCGCCTCCCCTTCCATGGGAAGACGCTTCGCCTGCCCGGCCATCGCCAAGGCACGGCCGCGGCCTCCGATCATGCCCAGCGACAGCAGCGCGCCGAGCTGGCCCAACAGCATTCGGCGATTCACCGCGGGTGAACCCAGCGCACGGCCTTTATCATCACGCCGATCAGCAGCACGATGCCCACCAGTGTCAGCACGCCCGATGCGGCAACGAATATTTCGGCGCTCTCTGCGATGGAGGCGCGTAGCCGGCCAGGGATTTTGCACAGTGCGTGCGAAAAACCACTGCCCTCGCGCTCAATCTCAATCTCTTCGGTTAACACGGCCTACTCCCTTGCGACTCGCTCGCGACTGTCTGCTGTGAGAGCTATAGGCGCTTTCGAGCTCAGCGTCGATATCAAATCCTGATGCAAAAGTATCGAGCGATACCATGGTGTTGCGTCGATCGCATCGTCCAATACCTTTGGCTGATGGAGGCGTTCAGTTTCCTATGCTGTGATGAATCCAGTCGGAGCAAGGAGTCCTCCATGTCCACCAGACAGCAGACTGATTGGGTTGCCACATCGGCGGTCCATCAGCCCGATCAGGAGCGCTTCCGCGTCATCCATCCGGAGGATGTGAAGTGGCAGCCCTTCGCGGCATTTCCGCCGGCGGCGCGACTGTCGGTGCTGGTGGGAGATCCGACCAGGCCCGGACCGTACGTGATTCGGGTGAAGCTGCCGGGCGGTACCCGAATGCAGCCGCACCGACATCCCGAAGACCGCATCTACACGGTGCTTTCCGGCGTGTTTTACATCGGGTTGGGCGATCAGTTCGACGAAAGCAAGCTCACCGCCCATCCGCCCGGCAGCGTGATCGTGCTGCCCGGGGATCAGCCGCACTTTCACTGGGCCAAGTCGGGAGAGTACGTCACGCAAGTGACGGCAATAGGGCCGCTGGGACTGGCTTATCTGAATCCCGAAGATGATCCGCGCCGTGGTGGGGAGGGCGGGCGATGAGCGACCGCGCACGAATGACCAACGCGCCCTGGGCCGTCGTGATCGGCGATGATCATGGCGCGCAGGCGCCGCCGGCGCAGTACTGTTCGCTCCATGGTCGCCGTACGCTGTTTCAGGAGTCGCTTCAAAGGGCGCTGCGGATCGCGCCGGCCTCGCAGATCATGGTCACCGCGGCGGAGGCCTGTCGCTTCCATTGGGAGCCCGCGCTGTGGTTCATCCGACCCGAGCACCGATTCATCAGTGGCGAACCTGGCATGTCGTGGCTGACAACCGCGGCCGCGATTCTCGCCATTGCCCATAAAGCGCCGGACAGCGTTGTCACCCTGTTACCGGGCGGTTGCTTTGTCAGCCACGAGGCCATCCTCAGCGAGGCGGTGAACCGGGCGATCTCCTTGCTCCCGCTGGTTCCCGAATCCGTGATCAGCCTGGGGATGCTGGACCTCGATGGTGGCGTCGATGAGGACTATCTGATACCGCACAAGGATGAGCGGAAGTTCCTTCAGCCGCTCCTGGGCATCGCGCGCCGCCCTACTCCCTGGATCGCGCATCACCTGCGCGCCGAGGGCGCCCTGGTGGCCTCCCGGGTGGTCTGCAGCTACGCACGCACGCTGGCCGCGCATGTGTCATGGGTCTGGCCGGGGCTCGCCTCGACACTGCTTGAACACCTACAGGCGAGCGCGCCGCAGCGCCACGACGGCGGCGTGAGGATGAAGGTCCCGAAGGGTCTGCCCAAGGCGATTCTGCGGACCCGTCAGTGGTATCCGCCCGCCCTGCCACAGCGGGCACTGCGCGTCACGGCTTGCGGTTGGAGCGGGCTGCGGACCGCGCGTGCGGTAGCGCGTGTCGACGCCTTTCTGGACCCCGCCGCCGCGGATCTACCGATGTCCCGCGAGCGCAGTGGCAGCGCGATCCTGGAGCAGCACCTCTCCCCCTGAACTCACCTCCGGGTGAAACTCCGCGGCCAATTGCACCAATTCTGCGAGCGAGGCAACCCGCATTTTCTTCATCATCCGCCCACGATGGGCCTTGACCGTGATCAGGCTGATGCCCAGCTCGCCACCAATCTGCTTATTGAGCAAGCCGCGCAGGACCAGGCCCATCACCTGTCGCTCGCGCCCACTCAAAGAGGTAAATCGTGCCTCGAAGAGCCGGGCTCGCTCCGCTTGCCGCAGCTCGGCCTGACTGCGCTGCAGCGCAGCCTCGATCGCCCGCAGCAGCTCGTCACTCTTGAAGGGCTTGGTCAGAAACTCCACCGCGCCCGCTCTCATGGCCTTGACGGTGATCGGGACACTGCCGTTACCCGTGACAAAGATGATCGACATGTCGGGCCGCTCGGCCGCGATACGCTGCTGGATCTGCAGACCGTTGAGGTCCGGCAGTGTGTAGTCGAGCAACAGGCAGCTGGGACGACGATCCCGTATGTGGCAGAGAAATTCCTCGCCGGAGGCAAAGGTTCGCACCCGCCGGCCGGCTGCCTCGATGAGCGCCTGCAGTGCTTCGCGCATCGACTGATCATCATCCACCACGAAGACGATCGGCTCCTCGTCGCGCATGCCCGAGGCGCGGCGTGTCTGCACTTCCCGGTCCGGTGACAGCATCTTGATCCCCTACGGTCACGCCGAATAGTGAAATTCTCTAGACTGACAACCTGTGAGGTTTCGCCCAACGTTTAACATAGAACAATGTTCGCCCGATCCGTATCACAGGTTTCTATGATGCGCGAACGTGTACAGATAGGTGACAATCTGGTGACTGCGCACGGGTGGTGTGGAGGCTTCGTTTCACGACAAGAACAGTAGAGGGGAATAGAGCATTACCTGCATTGCGGTCGTCGAAGACGATGTGAGCTTCCGAGAGTCGCTGGAAGGACTGTTGCAGGCGGGCGGACACGATGTGTTGACGTACCGCACGGCCGAGGAGTTCCTTGATTCCGGATGCCTTCGCGACATCGATTGCCTGATCACGGACTTCGGACTTCCCGGCATGAACGGTATCGAATTGTTGCGCGCCGTCCATGCCGAGCGGGCCGATGTCCCGGTCATCGTGGTGACCGCACGTCCCGAACCTGAGATCCTGAGCCGCGCGCGGGCGGCAGGTGCCCGGGAGGTCTTCACCAAGCCCATCGAAAGTTCAGCACTCTTCAAGGCCATTGCGACGCCGTAACGGGCCGATGAGTCGCAACGATCAGGGGCTGCTCGCCTTCGGAATGTCCAGCATGCCGCAGACTCTCACGAGCTCCGCGAACGACGACACTGCCATCTTGCGCATGATCCGGCCGCGGTGGATCTGCACCGTGACCTCCGTGATGCGCAGTGTCGCGGCGACCTGCTTGTTGAGATAGCCGCTGACGATCAGGGAGAGCACCTCGCGCTCGCGCGGCGTCAGGCGCGACAGCCTGGCTCGCAGATCGGCTATGTCCGCCTGCTGCCGGCGCGTCTCGCGATTGAGCGCGAGCGCCGAGCGGATCGCGGCCGTCAGCGCCTCACGATCCACCGGCTTCGTTAAAAACTCATAGGCGCCGGCCTTCATGGCACGAACGCTCGAGGGAATGTCACCGTGCCCGGTGATGAAGATGACGGGCAGATTCGGGCTCACCGCGAGACGCTTCTGCAACTCGAGCCCATTCATCTGCGGGAGCTGCAGGTCGAGCAGCAGGCACGCTGCCTCATCCGCCCGCTCGTGGCGCAGGAAGGACTCCGCGGATTCGAAGCTCACCACTGTCAAACCCAACGCCTCGAGCAGCCCCGTCAAGGCTTCGCGGATCGACACGTCGTCATCGACCAGGTAGACAACTTCGCCAAGTCGCTTCACGCGGCCAGTGTAGCGAATTCCCCTTGATCAGTGCTGAGTCGCGAAGACCTTAGCCCTCTTACCACCGCCCCACATGCGAACCCCCATCCACGCGCAGGATCTCGCCGGTCACCTGCCCTGCGTTCGTCAGGTACAACACCGCATCGACGACATCGCTCACGGCCGCGATCTCGCCCATCGGCTGCAGCGTCTTCAGGAAATCCTTCGGATCATCCTTGTGCAGCGGGGTGTCCACGATGCCCGGCGCGACCGCGTTCACGCGAATGCCGCGCGTGGCATATTCGATCGCGAGGCTGCGCGTCAGGGCATCAAGACCGCCCTTGGTAATCATGGGCACCGAGGAGTTCGCGCCGGCGATCGGATGCTCCGCCAGGGTCGAGCTGATATTCACGATGCTGCCAGCGGATTTCTGCTGCAGCAATCGCCTGATCATCAGCTGGGTAATGAAAAAGGTGCCCTCGATGTTCACCGACAGCAGTGAGCGAAGATCGCCCAACGTGTAGTCGATGAAAGCCTTCGATGAATAGATCCCCGCATTGTTGATCAATACATCGATCCGACCGAAGCGCGACAACGCCGTGTCGAGGATCCGCGCGGAGGTATCCGGGTCGGAGATATCGCCGGCGACCAGCGCCAGCAGATCGGATTTCGGAAACGGCGACTCCTGACTGATGTGCCGTGAATTCGCGACCACGCCGTAACCGAGCTCGAGAAACGCGCTCACCAGCCCCGCACCGATGCCTTTGGATGCACCGGTCACGATTGCAACTTGCTCTGCGCCACTCATGGCGCACCTCCTCAAGATATAGACTTGCCTTGGGCTCATCTAATCACCAGGAGATTTCCGCCTCCATTGCACGAAGGTGTCAGTGCGCGAGTCAGCCGTGCGCAAGATCTGGCGCGCACGCGCCGCAAGAGCTGAACGACCGCAGGCTCCGCTCCTCAGCCGTGACTCCCCGTGACGGCGGCGGCCTTGGCCTTCTGGAAGGCGGCCTGCAGGGCACTCACCGAAGTCAGCGCGCCGCCGTTCTCATCGCCCGCCAGGCGCACGGTGACTTCCTGGAAGGTCCAGCTGTTGCCATCCGGATCCTCGAATGAGGCACACGACCCGTAGCTGTTTCGCTGGGGTTGCAGGCCCTGGGCCAGCGCATCCGTCCGAATGTGATGGAACAGGCCACTGCGGTCGTAGAAAGGTTCACTTACCTCGATGCCTGCGGCCAGGAGTCGTCGGCGCACGACCTCGAGGTCCGATACCACCAGGTGCAGACCCTGCGCCGACCCCGGCACCGCCGAGCTCACACCCCGGCCAAAGATCACCGAGCATGAGGAGCCGGGCGGCGTGAACTGGATGACCCGATAGTCATCACTCGGCGCCACGTCCAGATCCAACCGCCATCCCAATTTCGAATAGAAGCGCTTGGCGCGATCCACATCCGACACCGGAATTACGATGACCTCGATATTCATGTACTCATCCGCATTGCTCATGCTGCTCTCCAAGCGTTGTCTGAACTCACCCCGACTGATTGGAGCAGCGACAGCGAGGCAGAACGATTGGACGATGGTATCGAGTCAAGCGGAAAGCTTTCCGCTTGATTATTGTTGCATTAACGTGGCGCCAATATCCAATGAAAATCAGAAAGTTATGCGGGAGGGGCGCTTCCGTCCGCCATTCGCTGCGCCTTCGCTTAGTCCGGTTCGTTTGTTTTCTTCGTTTACCGTCCCCTAGGATATTTACAGGGGAGCTATAGGAGCTACAGGAGGGGTTCGTAACTTGCTGATAAATAGAAGAAAAGAACGCTTTGTGCGGAGCGTTGCAACGCCTGTCCGTGAGTGATGCCACGGCACTGGGGTAGAGATGCGATGCCACCGCGTGAGAGTTGTAACACCTGAGTCAATTCAGCTCACCCAAAAAGTCCGCTAAATCATGGTGTTAGGACAAGAGCGTGAGAGATGCAACGGGGCCTGAAATTGTCGCGAGCTCGCCTCATAAGTCGATGAAAGTCCAAGAAATAATCGCGGACGTCGGCGATGGTTTGAGGGGCAAGCGTGAGAGTTGTAACGAGAACAATCCGCGGACTTAAGTCCGTGGAAGGCGTCGTTCAACGTGTGGCCGGGACGGGAGCAGCGTGATTCCCGTATCGGAGGGTTTGAGCTTCGCATCCGGGTACACCTTCAAGACGCGCTTGAGCGAGTCACTGAAGAAGCGACGGAAGTAACGCACCTGCGCATAGTCATGGCCGAACTGGTCCGACAGCTGCGCCCAGCTGATGGTGCTGGGCCTCGAGAGCTGGAAGAGCCGATGGGTCAGCCACGCATACACGTCCAGATCCATCGGACTCTTGCGCAGCTGACGAATCGCGTTCGTCGACAAGGGAGCCGAACGCTCGAGGATCGATTCGTAGAGCACCGGGGAAAGAATCAGCGAACTGCCCTGCCCTACCCCGGCGGCCGCGTCCCACCACAGCTTCGTTTCCTCGGCAAATAGCGCCTGCCGGATGTGCAGCCCCGTGCGTCCCGCGCCATCGTGAATGTTCTCATCGATCGAGATCGCGCAACTGGCCAGTCGCAGCAACTGGTTCGCGTACGAGCGCAGCGAGCCGCGCTCCCCGCGGGTGATCGGTACTTCCAGGCGCCGCAGGAATTCGTGGGCGCTTGATCCCAAGTAGATCTCCGGGGAGCGCGTGCGGAGGGCCTCCGAGGCGCAGTACATCGTGAGCAGCCGCGCCGGCACGCCGTAGGGCAGTCCGGTGTCCGGGCGCGCCGTGGACAGCGTCAGTTCCAGCCAGCCATTGCGCCGGGTGTAATGCGTGGTATGCGGACCCGGATCGGTGTGCGGGAAGGAGCACTGAATCAGCGGCACGTATTGAAACGAAATCCCCTCCACCGACAGGGCTGCGCTCGTGGATTCCAGGGCTGAGGTAGGTGCCGATTCCCGGGGTCGCGAAATGCCCGGCGGTGCGCCGGCGCTCGGGGCGACCGGCAAAATCCCGGGATGCCGTTGGCGCATGGGCGCTTCGGGCAGGACGAAAGCGCTCGCTGGCAGCTGCGGGAAGTGTGGCCGAATGACTTCTGCGGCAAAACCTGCGATCAGGAGCTGCCTTACGCGTACCGGTTCAGGAAGCCGGATCTCCTCCAGCAGGCGCAGGTGTCTGGCGAGACGTTCGCCCTCCCCTTGCGCTACAGACTGCTCCGCTACATTCATGTAAGGTCCCGTGGTCCGCAGCAGGCATCCTACGATGGTCTCACGCACGTATTTCTGATAGTTTCAATCGGAAATCCGTGTGAGGCGGCTTTAACGGGAGAACAGTGTGCCTGCAGTGCCCGCCATTGACAAGCTCGAGCAGATTCTCGCGGCTTCCGAAAATTTCCTGCAGCGCATGCACGAGTTGGGCGCGGAACCCCACCAGCGAAAGACCTTGGGGCGCCTGTTCAGCCCCGGGGAAGCGGCGGGAATGGTTGGCCGCGACCGCACGACACTGGCGCGAGCCGAGGCCGAGATGGGAATGGTCTCGCCCGCCCGTAACCCCGGGAACAACCGCCGCATGGGGTATACCCTGGAGCAGGTTCAAGCCTTCCGCAGGCATTTCGGCACCCTCCCCTGGCGTGATCCCGCGACGGATGCCCCCCTGGTCGTGGCCTGCCAGAACTTCAAAGGGGGCGTCGGCAAGTCCACCACCTGCGTGAATCTCGCGCATTACCTGGCGCTCAAGGGGTATCGGATTCTGGTGGTCGATACGGACAGCCAGGCGACGACGACCTCGCTGTTCGGCTATCTGCCGGATGCGCAGATCACCGAGGATGACACGATGTTGCCGTATCTCGATGGTCAGCAGAGCGGCCTGGAATATGCGATCCGGCCCTCCTACTTTCCGGGGATCGATCTCATCCCCGCCTGTCTCGCGCTCTACGAGGCGGAGCTGTCGATTGCCATGCGCATCAGCCGCGAGGGCGATCGCGATCGGGCCCGCGCTTTTTTCAGTGAATTCCGCTTCGGCCTGCAGACCATCTCCGACCGTTACGATGTCATCCTGGTCGATAGCCCCCCGGCCCTGGGCATGATTTCCATCAATGTGCTGATGGCGGCCGATGCCCTGCTGGTCCCCTCCGCGGCCCGGATGTTTGACTTCTCCAGCACTGTGCAATTCTTTCGCATGATCCACGCCTATATCCAGCAGATCGACGCGACCAAGAGCTACCGCTGGATCAACGTGCTCACGACGCTTTTCGATCGGCGCTACGAGAGTCAGAAGCAGTTCTTCGAAGTCATGCGGGCGTGCTTCGGCGACTCGGTCTTTCAGCGGGTGTTCCTGCATTCCAGCGCCGTGATCAACTCGGCCGCACAGTTCGCCACCCCCTATGAGCAGGCCAAACCCGACCGGGCGGTGCTCGAAATGATGGACGCCGTGTTCGGCGAGATCGAGACCGCCATCCTGCGCGAGTGGCCCTCGAAGGCGCAGAGCCTGATCGAGCGGGGCATCACCTGAGGGAGCATGTTTCGTGACGAAACATCCATAACATGTTGATTATCAAGATAAAACGGCTACTTTCACCACCGCGGCAGCGGTAAGGATATCCAGATGGCCAGCAAGCTCTTTGGTGGTACCAATCTGAGCGATATCGCTCGGCAGGTTAAGGATCGCGCCGAAGTTTCTCCTTTCGACCGGCCCGCCGCCGTCAAGCCGGTGCTGCCTGCGGCCGAGCTTGCGCTGAAAGGGCGGACGGCGCCGGACCTGGAGCGGCGCGAAAACGTGTTCCTGGTGGACCCGAAGCGGGTACGCAGCTGGGCCCATCACAACCGGCTGCCCACCTGGTACACCCGCGAGCGCTGTCAGGACCTCATCGACTCGATCGCCAAGGATGAACAGCAAGAGCCCGCGCTCGCCCGGCGCCTGCAGAATGACCCGGACTACGACTACGAAATCATTTACGGCATGCGCCGTCGATTCGCCTGCGAGGTGCTCGGGCGCAAGCTGCGGGTGCGGGTCACGGAGGCCGACGATGCGCGCGCTGCCATCCTGATGCATGTGGAAAATGCCGACCGGCAGGACATCACGCCCATGGAGCGCGCGCTGTCCTTTCAGCAGCTGCTCAAAGGCGGCGTGTTTCCCACACTGGAGTCTCTGGGCGATGCGATGGGAGTGGGGCGGGGGCAGGTCTCCAAGATGCTCAAGGCCGCCACTTTGCTGGAGCAGGGTTCCATCGGTTCACTCTTTGCGGATCGCAGTGCCGTGCCGGTGGAACCGGCCTACAAACTCGCCGGATTGCTCGAGCGACCCAACGCCAAAGAAATCATTTTCCAGGCCGCCCGCAACCTGGGCAAAGACGCTCAGGGCAAAGCGGGGCAGGGCAGGGCGCCGGCGGAAGTCTTGCGACTCCTCATCGCGAGTCTGGACCGGTCGACCAAATTCTCGCCGCTCCAGAAGCAGTACAACGTCGGCAGTGCCCAACGCGTCACCGTCACCCGCAACGCGAAGGGCAAGGTGACCTTGGCTTTTCCGCAGGGTCTGCGGGGAGCCGACAAGCCCGAGGTGCTCAAAGCCATGGAGCAAATTCTGAAGGATTTGAGTTAGCTGTCTCTCGCTAGAAGCAAAGCGCCTCCGGCAATCGCATATTGACTCGCCCGTGATCTAGTCACTCGTAGGCGAGCGGGGCAGGGCACCCGCCAGCCACTCTATATATAGAGCCCTGGCTCAAGGCATCCGCTGCACCCACCGGCTGCGCCAAGGGGGCGCCTCAAAGGGATCGGCGAAGTACTGCGTTTCGTGCACGACCTTGCCGTCGTGAAACTCCATGATGCTCACCGTATAGGCGAGTCGCTCCTGATAGCGGATGGTGTATTCGGTGATCCACACGTTTGCCTTTCCGAGCATCCGCCTCACCTTGAATCCGGAGGGCTTGCCGGGGTGGTGGCCGCGCAGGGCCTGCAGATTGCGGCGCCAACCAAGTGTTCGGGTCGAGTTCCATCACTACCTTCCTTGCGGGATAAAACCGGGACTGCCGGTGCGCACGACATCATTGAAGCGCTGCCGCGAGGGGATGCGGTTGATCTCCTCAAACGCATCCGCGGGCAGGGCCGAAATGTCGAAATTTTCTCGGGCGCGGGCCGGCGTTTTCGGTGTGGTCAGGAGCGCCGTCCCGCGCTGCGCCGCCCACGCCAGTAGCACCTGCGCCGGCGTTCTGCCCACTCGTTCGGCGATCGCCAGGATCACCGGGTCTTCCAGCGCGCCGGGCCTGATGCCGTGACACAGGGGCGCAAAGGCCAGGAACACGATCCCGCGCTCGCGGCAGAACCGCAGCAGCTCGATTTCCGGCAAGTACGGGTGTGCCTCGACCTGAATCACCGCGGGCTTGATTCTGGCGGCCGGGTACAAACCGGCTAGGGCATCCAGGCCAATGTCCGAAAGTCCAATCGCCCGACAGCGCCCGCCGTCAACGAGCGCCTCCATCGCCCGCCACGTTTCCAGCAAGGTGACATCGGCATCGTAGAGGACGTTGCCGTCCTGATCCCGCGGATCCTGCTCGTCCCCCGGGGCGAACGCGAAGGGCGTGTGCATCAGGTACAGGTCGAGGTATTCGAGCCCGAGCCGCTCCAGGCTCGCGCTGAATGCGCGCTGAATGCGCGCTGCACGCGCTCCGCGCGATGATTCGTGTTCCAAAGCTTCGTGGTGATAAACAGTTCTTCACGCCCGATGCGACCGGAGGCCAGTGCAAGCCGCAGGGCCGCACCCGCCTCGCGCTCATTGCGATAGCGTTCCGCACAGTCGATATGGCGGAAGCCGGCTTGCAATGCATCCCCGGTAGCGCGCAAGGTTTCAACGGGATCGGCAATCAGCGTACCGAACCCCAGCACCGGGAGCTGGCCGGTACCGCAATGAAGGGCAAGGCGCAGGGTGCGAAAATCGGGGGTATTCACAGGTCGAGTACCAGGTCGCGCGTCGGCTGCGCGCAGCACAGGAGCACGTTGCCCGCCGCCGCCGGCTCAAGCGGATCGGGGCCATAGGCGACCTCGCCTGAAACCAGGCCGCTTTCGCAGTTGTGACAGACTCCGCTGCGGCACGACCAGCGCACCGGCACATCACACGCCTCCGCGAATTCCAGCAGGCTCTTGTATGTGCCGGGTTTCCAGTGGGCCGCGATACTGCTGCGCGCGAAGGAGATCAGCGGACCCGTGTTGCCATCCTGAGCCGGCGGATGAGGAGGGCGCCGCAGGGAATCGACCACCCCCGGCCGCAGCGATTGACCGCCTTCAAACAGCTCCGCGTGGACCCTTCCGGGGGCGACACCGAGCGCGGCGAGCGTGTCCTTCATTTCGCTCATGAAGCGCGGCGGCCCGCACAAGTAGACATCCGCCTCCGGTGGCACAGCGAGCGCTTCGAGTGCCGAGCGCGAGAGATGCCCGGCCGCATCGAAGTCCTTGCCGAGCGCATCTTCTGCGCGAGGCTGGCTGTAGCACACATGGCGCCGCGCGTCGCCCAGCGTGAGCAGGAGGCGGCCAACTTCGGCCGCAAAGGGATGGTGTGCCCCATCGCGCGCGGCATGCAGCCACAGCACCGGGCGCGTCGAGTGCTGCGCGGACAGCGCATGCAGCATCGCCAGCACCGGCGTCGCGCCAATGCCCGCACTCAGCAGCACCACCGGACCCGCTTGCGAATTCAATACGAAGCTGCCATGGGGCGCACTCACGTCGAGGGAGTCCCCGACCTTCAGCCGCTGCTGCAGGTAGGCGCCGCCGCGTCCCCCCGGCTCAATCTTCACACTGATGCGATAGCGCTCCCGTGAGACCGGCCCGGAAAGGGAGTAGCTGCGGTAGAGCAGGGCGTCGGCAGCCGGATGCAGCCGGACGACGAGGTACTGGCCGGGCAGTGCCTGCGGCAGCGGCGAGCCATCCGCGTTTTGCAGCGTCAATGAGAGAACGTCTGCGGATTCCTGATGCAGTGAGGTCACGAGCAGGGTTCTGAAACCCGGCGCAGACGGATGCGCCGCCGCCTCGGGCATCAGTCCCGCATTGCCGCCCGCATGAGATTGCAGCAAGGCCTCGAGCGAGGTTCGCCATCCTGGTGACAGGGCCTCGATTTGCAGCGCGCGTTTGAGCTTCTCGGGCGGATGCCCGGGCAGGTACAAGAGCGCATTGACCTCGGCGATGGTCATCCGCTCCCGCGCCTCGCCCACTTTCTCGATCGTGTCCCCGGCACCCACCTCTCCCTCGCGCAGCACCCGCAGGTAAAACCCTGGGCGCCCGCTGGAGGTCAGCAGGGCCGGCATCCGCGGTTCATCCATCCGGATGCCGATCCGATAGCAGGTCACGCGCGGTTGGGAGACCTCGAACAGCGCACTGCCGATCTGGTACCGGTCTCCGACGCACACCTCATCATCGGCCAGACCTTCAACGGTGAAGTTCTCGCCGAACTGGCCGGGCACAAAATCATGGCGCTGAAGCTGCTGTTGCCAGTAGCGATAGGATTCGATCTGGTAGACAAACACCGCGCGGTTCACGCCGCCGTGTCCCGCCTTGTCTCCTTGTCCGTCACCCTCAAGGTTCAGTCGGGCGGCCCGGCAGCGCCACCGCACGGGCTCCTTCCAGATGCCGGTGCGAATGGTTTCCCCGCGCCACAGAATGTCCCGCGGCAGGCCGACATTCACTGACAACAGGCGTGCCACACCGGCGCTCTAGCGGGTGCCGTAGCCCGTGAAGATGTAGTCCTTCCCGGCCACCGCGGTATGACAGGCGAAGCCGCAGGTGGGCGTCCCGGTCTTATCCGGTGCATAGCTGTGGGTCGCGGAGTCGTAATCAAACACCGCACACGCCCAGCCCTTCGTATCCGGATACTTCTTGCTGTCCTTCTCGATCAGGAACACATCCTGCAGCGTGTCCGGCACCCGAACCCAGAACGGGGATTCGGTGTTGACCTTGGGGCGCCACTCGATCTTGGCGATCTTCGAGCCATCCGGGAACGGCTGCCCGTTGCCCGCAATGCCGTCGCGGTAGGCCTTGATCAGGATCGGATTCGCGACC
The DNA here is from genome assembly GCA_035486855.1 of Steroidobacteraceae bacterium. Taxonomy (GTDB): domain Bacteria; phylum Pseudomonadota; class Gammaproteobacteria; order Steroidobacterales; family Steroidobacteraceae; genus DAIDKA01. The sequence goes on along the minus strand of DATHMT010000046.1, from coordinate 35,321 downwards.
ATGACCTTGAGCAGACTTTCGGTCTGGCTCACCGCCACCAGCACCCGGGGGGATCTCAATAGGCCTCGATTGAACATGTATATCTCCGGATGAAAGGCAGCGAGCGGATCGCAAGCCATCACACCAAAGGAGATTTCCCCGGGCCATTGGACCTAGGTGTTGGACCGCAGGCGCGCGTCTGCACGCGAGGCGACCTTGTCTTATACCTATGGATTATTGGCGCGCGTGAAGTGCTGTGCGAGTTTCTTCACCAGATGTGAAGAAGGGATGTCATGCAAGCACTGAATGCTCTAAGCCGCGAGACCGCTCCGATTACCCTCGCGCAGCAGTATCGCTCGGTCCGGCGCGCGACCCAGCTCCTGACGGCGGAGCTCTCCGATGCCGATGCCACCGCGCAGTCGATGAGCGATGCGAGTCCGGCCAAATGGCATCTCGCTCATAGCACCTGGTTCTTCGAAAGCATGGTGCTGGCCGCGCATCTGCCCGGGTATCGGGTGTTTGATGATCGGTTCGGCTTTCTCTTCAACTCTTACTATGAAAGTCTGGGCGCGCGGCATCCGCGACCCAATCGCGGTCTTCTGACCCGCCCCACGCTCGATACGGTGTATGCGTATCGCGAGCACGTCGATGCGGGCATCGGGCGTCTGCTGGCGCGCGGCCCGAGTGCGGAAGCCGCGAGCCTGATCGAGTTGGGCTGTCATCACGAACAGCAGCATCAGGAACTGTTGCTGACGGACATCCTGCATCTGTTCGCACAAAGCCCGTTGCGCCCCTGTTTCAAGGCGCCCGAGCCGTTGCCGGTGGACACCCGGCCGCGTGGGGCCACGAATTTCCGGCGTTTCGAAGGGGGGCTGATCGAGATCGGTCACGGCGGCGGCGGCTTTGCGTTTGATTGCGAAGGCCCGCGTCATCGCGTGATCCTCGAGCCCTTCCGGCTCGCGACCCGGCAGGTCACCAACGGGGAATGGGTGGAGTTCATCCGCGCAGGGGGCTATGGCGACCCCCTGCTGTGGCTCTCCCAGGGCTGGAGCGCAGTCCAGGCGGGCAATTGGGTGGCGCCGCTGTACTGGGAGCGGCATCAGGATGCGTACTGGTCGATGACGCTTCGCGGTCTGCAGCCCCTGGACCTCGATGCGCCGGTCACTCACGTGAGTTATTTCGAGGCCGACGCCTTTGCGCGCTGGGCCGGCAAGCGCCTGCCGACGGAAGCCGAATGGGAGCACGCGGCGGCCGATGTGACCCACACCGGGAATTTCGCCGACTCCGGTCGGCTGCGGCCCCTGCCGGCACCGCCCGGGTCGGCTCTGCGCCAGATGTTCGGCGATGTCTGGGAATGGACCCGCAGCGCCTTTGCGCCGTACCCGGGATTCAAAGCATCCGCGGGCGCCGTGGGCGAGTACAACGGCAAGTTCATGTGCGGCCAGTTCGTGCTGCGCGGCGGTTCGTGCGCCACGCCGGCCGCCCACATCCGCAGCTGTTATCGCAACTTCTTCCCGCCCGACGCGCGCTGGCAGTTCAGCGGCGTGCGCCTGGCCGAGGATGCTCCGGCAGCCAAAACCACGCGGCGCGCGGATTGTTTCAACGAGCGCTTTCACGCGGATGTGATGGAAGGCCTCGGCCGGCCCAGCAAGAGCCTGCCCAGTCGCTGGCTCTACGATGACCGCGGCAGCGAGCTCTTCGAGGAGATCACGCGACTGCCCGAGTACTATCCGACGCGCACCGAGACGCAGATTCTGCGCGAGCAGGTACACGAGATTGCGGCCTTCTGCGGTGCCCATCGGACCGTGCTCGAGTACGGCGCGGGCGCCGGCATCAAGACCGAGATCCTGATCCGCGCGCTGGAGCATCCGCGGTTGTACGTGCCGGTGGACATCGCCGCGGATTTCCTGGATCGGACCACCGAGCGCTTCCGGCGGCTCTTCCCGGAACTTGCCATACGGCCGGTGGCGGCGGATTTCAGCGCGGATTTCGCACTGCCGGAGTGGATTCCGCTGCCGAATCGCGTGGCGTTCTTTCCCGGCTCCACCATCGGCAACCTCAACCCGCGCGATGCTGCCGCTTTCCTGCGGCGCATACGCGATCAGGTCGGCCCGGGCGGCAAGGCCCTGATCGGCGCCGATCTGTGCAAGCCGGTGGAAGTGCTGTTGCCCGCCTACGATGATGCCGCCGGTGTGACCGGTGCCTTCAACCTGAATCTGCTCACCCGTATCAATCGCGAGCTGCACGGTAACTTTCTGCCGCAGAACTTTGCGCATGTTGCCAAGTGGAACGAGAGCGAGGTCGCGGTGGAGATGCACCTGGTGAGTCAGTGCCGCCAGACCGTCACGGTGGGGCTGCAGGAATTTGAATTTGCGGCCGGGGAATCCATCCATACCGAGAGTTCGCGCAAATATGACTTGGCCGGCTTTACGCGGCTTGCGAATCGCAGCGGTTGGCAGGTCGAGCGCGTCTGGACCGATGAGGCCAAGCAATTTGCCATTTTCGGCCTCGCGTAAGCCTTGAGCCATTTCATTTCGAGGAGAGGGATCGTGAATTCAAAGTGCTACCGAGGAGTGCTGGTCGCGGCATTGCTGCTTACGGCCTCCGCGTTCGTGGCGGCGGCGGCGCCTCCTCAGGAGATCCGCATCGAGCCCGTCACGCCCGAATACTGGCGGGTAATCCTCGATCATCCGCCCTTCAATATCTTTGGGCCCGAGACCATCCCGCAGATGCAGGCGGTGATCTCGCAGATCGAAACCGATCCGAACCTGAAGGTCGTGGTCTTCAGCAGTGCGGTGCCCGGATTCTTTCTCACGCACTACGATTTTGTCCCACCCCTTGCTGCGACCACCGATTTGCCGCCGGGGCCGACTGGTTTGGCGCCGGTGCCGGATATGTTCGTGCGTCTGACCCGTGCGCCGGTGGTCTCCATCGTCGCCATCCGTGGGCGCGCGACCGGGGTCGGCAGCGAACTCTCGCTGGCCAGCGACCTGCGCTTCGCCAGCCGCGAGAAGGCCATCCTGTCGCAATGGGAAGTGGGGGCCGGACTGGTTCCCGGCGGCGGACCCATGGCGCGCCTGCCCCGGCTCATCGGCCGCGGACGGGCGCTCGAGGTGCTCCTGACCGGTGAGGACATCGACGGTGATCTGGCCGAGCGCTACGGCTATGTGAACCGCTCCTTGCCCGATGCCGAACTGGATCCGTTCGTCGACCGCATGGCCCGTCGCATCGCGACCTTCGACAAGCAGGCCATCGCCGATATCAAGCGCATCGTCAACAGCTCGAACCTGCCCCCCGACAACGAAATCGGCGCCAACTGGGATGGATTCATCGCCTCGGCACAGCGTCCACAGGCCCAGGAGCACGTCAAGAAACTGATGGCGCTCGGGCTGCAGGAGAAACCGGATGCAGAAATCCATCTCCCGGAATTCACCGCCGCCACGCTCGGCGGCACGACACCCTAAGCATTCACTTCCCAGGAGTAATCCATGAAGATTCTGATGGTCCTGACCTCGCACGACATTCTCGGCAACACCGGCCGCAAGACGGGTTTCTGGCTGGAGGAGGGCGCCGCGCCGTACTACGTGTTTCGCGACGCCGGCGTGGAGCTCACGCTCGCCACGCCCAAGGGCGGTCAACCGCCCATCGATCCGAAGAGCGACCTGCCCGAAAATCAGACCGCGGCCATGGCGCGCTTCAAGAAGGATCCCGTCGCGCAGAAGGACTTCGCGAACACCAAGAAGCTCGCGGACGTGAAGTCCGAAGACTACGACACCATTTTCTACGTCGGCGGCCATGGCCCGATGTGGGATCTGGTCAACAACCCCACGTCGATCGCGCTCATCGAGGCGTTCTACAACTCCGGCAAGCCCGTCTCGGCGGTCTGCCACTCCCCGGCGGTGTTTCACCTGGTGAAGTACCAGGGTGAGCCGCTCGTCAAGGGCAAACGGATCACCGGCTTCACCAATGAAGAGGAAGCGGCCGTGAATCTGACGCACGTGGTGCCCTTTCTGGTGGAGGATGAACTCAAGCGCGTCGGCGGCCTCTTCGAGAAGGTTCCGGCCTGGAGTCCGCACGCGATCATCGATGGACGCCTGGTCTCGGGTCAGAACCCCGCCTCCTCAACCGGCACGGCGCGCGCGCTGCTGCGCCTGCTGGCGCGGCCGGCCTCGACCTGGAACACGATCGAGATCTCCCACGAGGCCGCCGAAGATGCTCACCAAGCCGCCTGAGAGGAGCGAGGTGCGCATGGGGCTGGAAGTCGTGGTCATCCCGGTCGCGGATGTGGATTGCGCGCGACGCTTCTATACGCGTCTGGGCTGGCGGCTCGATGCGGACATCGTGAAGGGCGCGCACTTCCGGCTGGTGCAGTTCACGCCACCGGGTTCGCAGTGCTCGATTCACTTCGGCACCGGCATCACCTCGGCGATCCCCGGATCTGCGGGTGCTTTGTACCTGGTGGTGTCGGACATCAGCGCCGCGCGCGAAGCGCTGCTCGAACGGGGTGTCGAGGTCAGCAACATCTTCCACCGCACCCCGGGCAGCGAGTATCTGGGAGGCCCGGAGCCGCAGCACAAGAGTTATGCCTCGTTCGTTTCCTTCCATGATCCGGATGGCAATGCGTGGGTCGTACAGGAGGTGACCGAGCGCTTACCCGGGCGTCAGACCGAAGAGTTCGCCGCTTCGTGAGTCGTGACTACGACGTGATCGTGCTGGGTGGCGGCTCGCCCGGCGAGCACTGTGCTGGCGCGCTCGCCGCGGCCGGTCAGGCGGCGGGCAAGGGCGAGGTGGAGGTCGAGCGCGCCCTGGCCTGGCGGGACTACATGGTCTCGGGCTACTCCGATGTGGGCCAGGAGCGTTGGCTCGGTGCCCAGGGCATTCAGCTGCTGCGCGGGCATGGCCGGCTGGCGGGCACCGGAGTCGTCGAGGTTGCCGGCGAACGTTACTACGCGGCTCAGGTCATCCTCGCCACCGGGTCCGATCCCGTCCGTCCGCCCATTGCCGGCCTCGCAGGGTTGGAGGGCATCTGGACCAATCGCGAAGCGACCGCGATGAAGTCGGTGCCGAGGCGACTGCTGGTCCTGGGTGGCGGTCCGGCCGGCGTTGAGCTGTCGCAGGCGGTGCGACGCCTGGGGGGGAAGTGGTGCTGATCGGCGGGCGCACTCACCTGCTGCCCCACGAGCCGGCGGCGTTGGGCGTGGCGCTGGGCGAGTGCCTGCAACAGGACGGCATCGAACTCGTGCTCGACGTGCGGGCGATCGCGGCCCGGCGTGAGAATTCGGAGTACGTGCTGCGACTCGAGGACGGCCGCGAGTTTCGGGGCGACCGTATTCTGGTGGCGACGGGACGCCGGCCGCGCACTGCGGACATCGGGCTCGAGACCGTCGGGATTGAGGCGACGCAAGGCGGAATCCCGGTCGACACCCGAATGCGCGCCGGCGAGCGACTGTGGGCCATCGGCGATGTCACGGGTCTGTGGCAGCTCACGCACGTGGGCAAGTACCAGGGTCGGGTCGCCGCCGCCAATATCCTCGGTGAACCGCGCGAGGCGCACTACGAGGCGGTGCCCCGGGTCGTCTACACCGATCCGCAGGCCGCGGCGGTCGGTGCGAAATCGGGCCCATTCAGTGCGACCGCGAAACTGTCACAGGTGGCCAAGATGGCCACTTACACGCGCGTCGCGGCCGAGTCGAACGGATTTCTGACCCTCTTCAGTGACGGACAGCGGCTGACCGGCGCCGTCGCGCTGGGTCCCGAGGCCGGCGAGTGGATCCAGCAGGCGACCCTCGCGATCGCCGCGCGCATCCCGCTGCCGGTGCTGGGCGATACGATTCAGCCGTTCCCCACGTTCTCGGAAGTCTACCTCGAGGCCCTGAAATCACTGCACCAGGCGATCCAGGCATAACCATGTCAGTGAACTGTTCTCATCTTGATTCGCTCAGGGACGTGACGCCCAGCGCCTTGGGATGTGAGGAGTGCCTGCGGCTGGGATCGCGCTGGGTGCACCTGCGGCTGTGTCGCACCTGCGGGCACGTCGGTTGCTGCGATGATTCGCCCCATCGTCACGCGAGCGCCCATTTCAGGCAGACCGCTCACCCCATCATCGAAGCGTACGATCCACCCGAAGGGTGGGGCTGGTGTTACGTGGATGAAGTGCTCTTTGACCTGGGCGGCTCGACGACTCCCCACAACGGGCACATCCCTCGCTACGTCTGAACCGGGGAGCGCTAAGAGCCAAGGTAGGCCCCCAGACGATCCTCGGCGTCGCCCGGCTGGTGGAAGCCGCGCGCCATCAACGCCTTGATGCGCTCCTGTGCCGCGGGCCTCACGATCGAGGCCATGCAGGCATCCCATCCCGCCTGCACCTGAACATCAGGCGGCAGACAGGCCGCGTTGACCAGGCGTTTGGTATTGGCGATCGCCCACCGATCGAAGGCGCCGATCCGCAGCGCCAGCTTGTCCACGAAGTCATCCAGCTGCGCATCCGGCAGGGACCGGTTGACGTAGCCGTAGCGCTCCGCCAGGTCCCCCGTGATGTCATCGGCGCTCATGAGAACCTCCAGTGCGCGCTGTCGCCCGATGAGATGAGGCAGTCGTGCCATGGGACCGCCGCCGGCGACCAGCCCCACACCCACTTCCCACTGTGACAGCAGCGCCTTCTCACGACTCGCGAAGCTCATGTCGCAGGCGAGCGCGAGTTCGCTGCCATTGCCGGTCGCGCGGCCGCGAATCAGGGCGATCGACACCACCGGTGCGCGGGTGATGCGTACCAGGATATCCGGCCACGCGGGTAGTCCGGTCGGACCCGCCGCAATCCCCGTGAGGTCTTCGAGCTTCGCCGTGAAGTCGGAGTGGTTCAGGAAGAAGCCCGGCACGGAGCTGTCGAAAATCACCACTTTGACCTGCTCGTCCGCCTCCAGCGCGGCGATGATCTCGCGAAACTGCAGGACAAAGTCTGGTCCCATGAGGTTGAGCGGCGGATTGTCAAAGGTGATGCGCCAGCACGCCTGCGACATCTTTCGCAGCCGAATCTGCGAGTTGCTCTCGCCGCTCATAGCCAGTACGTCACGGGGTGGAAGGCGCGTTCCAACGCCAGGCGCTGACGCTCGGCGGTGAGCCAGTCCTCAAGTTCATGACCGGGGGCGAAGCCGCGACTCTCGGCCAGCAGATACGCCCGCCTTTCGATGGCTTCGCGGCGATTGTCCTGCGCCGGGACATGCGCCTCGGCCGGCATCAGGTCCAGTTCTTCCTCAAGTAATCGAAACAGCATTGTGCTTGACTCCCATCGCGACAGATTGGGCGCAATGCTAGGCGGCCTTGTCATTGGCCCCCAATCGCACTTTGGTATTGGAATACGCGACACCTTGGTGTCATGGTGCGCCGCGTGCCGGTTTGGTCTGATGCCTCCCAACGAAGGAGAGCATCCCATGAGCACATCGGCACTCAATTCCCAGCCTTCCGATTTCATTCCGCTGGAGCCGGACTTCAATCCGTATGATTTCCTGCCCGCCGTGCCGTCCTTCAGGCTCGGCAGTGAGGATTTCGAAGACGGCAAGCCGCTGGATCCGAAGTTTGCGCATTCGTGGGCGCCGGACAGCGAGGACATCTCTCCGGAGCTGCACTGGGAGGCCTTCCCTGCGCAGACGCGCAGCTTTGCGGTGACCTGCTTCGACCCGGATATTGCCAACGTCAGTGGCTTCTGGCATTGGATGCTGATCGGGCTGCCGGTCGGCACGACGCAGCTGCCGCGCGGCGCGGGTTCCGGGCAAGACCTGCCTGACGGGGCATTCCAGATTCGCAATGACCTCGGAGCGCGCGGCTATCTCGGACCCGCCCCCCCAAAGGGCGATCGACCGCATCGCTATCTGTTCGCGGTGCACGCGCTCGATGTGGATCAGCTGCCGGTGACGGCGGACATGACACCGGCCTTCGTCGCTTACAATATGACGGCGCATACTCTGGCGCGTGCATTGTGCCAGCCGACGTTTCAGAATTGATCGTGGAGGATTCGTGAAATCATTCATCAAGACCTGGCTGCTGGGCGCGCTGGTGGCCTCCGGGATGCTGTGTGCCGCCACGCCGGGCGATCTCAAAGTGCCCGCGCGCTTTCAGCACTGGTACCTGGTCAATTCCCTGCTGCTGACGAAGGACCCGAACTCATTCGGGATCACGAGTGGAGTGCATCTCATCTACGTGAACGCGATCGGTTTTGAGCGCCTCAAGCGCGGGGGTTCGGAACCCTATCCGGACGGCAGTATCTTCGTGGACGACCTCAGGGACTTCGCGGCCACCGACGGCGCCTATACGCAGGGGGCCCGCAAGGCCAACACGGTCATGGTCAAGGACTCGAAGCGCTATGCCGACACCGGAGGTTGGGGCTTTCAAGCCTGGGCGGCCAATGCGCCCAAGACCCCGATCGTGAACGATGCGACCAAGCAATGCTACGCCTGTCATCAGTCCAGGCGGGGCAATGACTACGTCTTCTCAACGTACCTGCATTGAGCGACCCGCGCCTCAGAGAGACAACATCAGACCAACCGCGGCCGCGAACAGCGCCACCGCAACGCCGATGAATCCATAGGACGTGCCGGCTCGCGGCGCGGGTTGCGGATCGTTTTCCTGCAGCAGTTCTTCAACGTTGCGGTCAGGTCTCTCACTTGAATGAATGTCCACTGCCGATGCTCCTGGCGCCAAGGCGGCGCAGGGTGACTCCAACAGCCGGGCGCAGCAGAGACCATTAGACGTTGGTGTCGGCAACACCAACGTGCAATAGGCCAAATCGCGCTCACCTGTTCTCATTGAGCCCAGGGTTTAGGGTCTTAGTGAGTAGCGGCCATGAAAACGAAGCTTGCGGCTGGAACGTTTGCGCTGGGTGTGCTGGCGTGGGGAAGTGCGGCGCACGCCGGCGCCCCGACGCCCTTCACCGATGATCTGTTCGTGGATTTCAACGGACTGCGTAACGAACTGCGTGATCTGGGTGTCGATATCCGCTTTGGTTACACCTCGGAGACCGCCACCAATGCCCAAGGCGGTGAGCACGAAGGCGTGACCTACGATGATCAATTGACGTTCGGGATCGGGCTTGATCTGCAAAAGCTCTTCGCCATCGATCAGGCGAAGATTCAGATGTCGATCACGGATCGCAATGGTCAAAGCCTCAGCAGCGTCGAGGACCTGCACTCACTGCAGCAGGTGCAGGAAATCTATGGACGCGGCCAGACCTGGCTGCTGACCCAGTTCTGGTACGACCAGAAGTATGCCGGCGGCATTCTGGACTGGAAGATCGGTCGACTCACGGAAGGGGAGGACTTCGCGGCCTTCTCCTGCGACTTCATGAACCTGACCTTCTGCGGCGCGCAGCCCGGCAACCTGGTGGGCAACTACTGGTACAACTGGCCGATCAGCCAATGGGGCACCCGGTTCAAGGTGAACATCGCCCATTTCGGCTACGTGCAGATCGGGGGATTCGTGGCCAACCCCAGCTACCTGCAGCAGCGCTACGCCTTCGATTTCGGTAACCCGCCGGGCGCGACCGGGGCATTGCTGCCGGTTGAAGTGGGCTGGTTACCGACTTTCGGTGCGGGATTGGACGGCAGTTACAAGTTCGGCGCCTGGTACAACACCTCCGAACAGAATGACGTCTTCGAGAACACGGCGGGACAGCCGCTGGTACTCGCCGGTGGCAAGCCGCTGGAGCGCCATGGTTCCTATGGCGAGTACATCAATTTTCTGCAGCGGGTCACGGGCTCCGCGGGCAGTTCGCAGGGCCTGAGTGTATTCCTGAACGCCACTGCCGCGGACCGTCGCACCTCGGCGCTGGACAAACAGGTGAACGCCGGGCTTTTTGAGACCGGACTGTTTGCCGGGCGGCCCCTGGACAAGCTGGGATTTGCCATCGGCGGCACCCACGTCAACAGCCGCATCGCGGCCGCCGAGCGCCTGCAGGATGCCGTCGGCGGTGATTCGGTACCCGTGCCGGTGCAAGGTTCTGAATACGTTGCCGAGATCTTCTACGGCGCGACCCTCGCGCCATGGATCGAGCTGCGTCCCAATATCCAGTACGTCCGCCACCCCGGCGGCACCTCGCAGTACACCGACGATGTGATCGTGGGGCTGAAACTCTCCACCAACTTCTAAAGTTTCGCCGCAGCGTCTGCGCCGAACCCGCCGCGATGCGCCTCGCTGCGCAACACGGCGGTCGGCCACTCAGGGCGGATGTCAGCTTTTGAGCGTGATTTTCACGCCTTCGCCGGCCAGGTTGAAGCGCAACCCCTGCTCGGTCTCCACCAGCTTGATGATGACGCCATGCTCGTTCTTCAGGAACGAGGCGCCCGCCCCGCCACCCAACGCAATGCCGGCAGATGCCACCGTGTAGTTACCGGCAAAGTCGCTCAGGTGCGCGAGGTTGTACACCTCACCGGAGGCGGTAACGCTCGAGACCCCGGCGTCCACCACGGACAGCCCGGAAATCTTGAACGTGTGCGGCTTGCCCTTGAACGAGAGCTGGCCGTTGCCCCACACCCAACCGACGCCGGCCGCCACACTGGTCGCCGTCAAGGAGACCGTGCCATCCGGCGCGGCACTGTCGGATACCACCGACGGGGTCTGCGCCTGATCCGCCACCGCCGCTCCGCAAATCAACATCATCGTCGCCATCGAAACTAAGGCTCGCATAAGTCCTCCAATGAAATAAAAGCACATCACCGCGGCAATGGTCCGCGTGCAGGAAGGCTAGCGCGCGGACCCCCGCACGCCCTTGCATGAAACGGCGGTTTCTTGCTCCAGGGTGCCGCGACGTCAACACGTGCTCGAAAGGTTGTGGCAATGGCGTTCAATAACGCACATCGCATCCAAGTTCCCGGATCAAGCCGGCGCCATGGTGAGGCTCATGGATGCGCGGATGACTGCGAACGGCGATGGCGCCTTGGTGGCCGGTGATGTCGACGCCGAGGGCGGCAGGCGCGTGACGGTCTATGGGCGCTGGGATATTCGCGCCATCCACGAGCATCCTCACGAACTGCTGAAGTCACTGCGTGCGGTCGGGACCCGCGCGGCACACTGGGATCTGACCCAGATCCGGGACATCGATGCGGCCGGCGCGACGCTCATGTGGCAGGCATGGGAGCGGCGGCGGCCCGAGCAGCTTGATCTGCGCGCCGAAGATACCTGGGTCTTTGACAATCTCGCCCAATTGTCCCGCGCGGCGGGCGATTCCGACACCGCCGCACGAGCGCCGCTGCTGGCCCGGTTCGGAGAAGTGGGGGCAGCGATCCTCAGCAGCGCTGCCGATATTCTCATGCTGCTGGGATCCGCCGCGATCGATAGCGTTGCGATGCTGCGGTCGCTGCAGGACATCCCCCGACGCGAGATCACCGCAACCATCTTCCGCAGTGGCGCCCAGGCGCTGGCGATCTCCGGGCTGGTCGGATTCCTGATCGGCATCGTCCTGTGTTACCTCTCCGGGCAACAGCTGCGTGATATCGGCGCCGAATCGTACGTGGTGAATCTGGTGGGCTTCGCCGTGTTCCGGGAGCTGGGGCCGATGCTGGCGGCCATTCTCAACGCCGGCCGGTCCGGTTCTGCCATCACGGCACAGATCGGCGTCATGCGCGTGACCGAGGAGCTGGACGCCATGTGCGTGCTCGGCATCTCCCCGGTCCGCCGGCTGGTGGTCCCGAAGCTCATCGGACAGGTGATCGCCTTGCCGCTGGTGGTGGTGTGGACCGATCTTGCCGCCATCGTCGGCGCGCTGCTGGGAGCGAAGCTGCAGCTCGGGGTTGCACCGGTGGACTTCGTGCACGGCATCGTCCGGGTGATACCGCTGTCGAATGTGCTCTTCGGCATCGGCAAGGGCGCACTGTTCGGCGCCACCGTGGCGCTCATCAGCTGTCACTTCGGATTCCGGATCCGGCCGGACTCGGAGAGTCTCGCCACCGGCACCACCGAGTCGGTCGTGACCAGCCTGACCGCGGTATTGATCATCGATGCGGCGCTCGCGATCGCGTTCTCGCACGTGGGGATGTGATGGGTACGGTCGCCACATCTGTCATCTCGGTTGCAGGACTGCAGACGCACTTTGACGGGGTGGAGATTCATCACGACTTGAATCTGGAGGTGAGGCGCGATGAAACCCTCGCTCTCATCGGCGGCTCCGGGAGCGGCAAGAGCACGCTGCTGAAGGTGATGCTCGGCCTGGTCGCGCCCAGCCGCGGAATGATCCGGGTACTCGATTCGGACATGTCGCAACTGAGCACGGTCAAACGCAAGCAATGGGCCACGCGCTGCGGTGTGGTGTTTCAGGGCGGGGCCCTGTTCAGCGCCTTGAATGTGTTCGACAACGTCGCGGTTCCCGTGCGCGAGGCGCGCTGGTGGCCGGAAGAGTTCCTCAACGAGCTGGTGCTGGTGACACTGCGGGCGACCGGAATCACCCCGGAGGATGCCCGCAAGCTGCCCGCGCAGCTTTCCGGCGGGATGATCAAGCGCGTCGCCCTCGCGCGCGCCCTGGTGCTGAAGCCCGAGCTGCTGTTCATGGACGAACCGACGGCGGGTCTCGATCCGGAGCAGTGCCATGCAGTCGTTCGTCTCATTGCGCGGCTCAAGGAGGTCTTCAAACTCACCGTCGTGATGATCACACACGATGTGGACACCATGAACGCCCTGGCGGATCGGGTCGCCGTGCTCGCCGAGCAGCACATTATCGCGACCGCGCCGCCTGCCGAAGTGGTGCGAATCCCGCATCCGTTCATCGAGCATTTCTTTAATGGCGCAGCCGCGCGGGGCGCGAGCAGAGGATATAGCCAGCATGGAGAATAAGGCCTACACGATTGGCGCGGGTCTCTTCGTCCTGGTGCTGCTGGTGCTGCTGGCCGGTGCGATACTCTGGTTCAACAACCGGGGGCACCTCGAGGGGCGGCTCTACGATCTCGTCACCCGCTCCTCGGTGGCGGGACTCACGGTGGGTGCGACGGTGAGTCTGCGCGGCGTACAGATCGGCGAGGTGCAAAGCATCCAGTTCGAGCACGACGATCCGACCCGCATCCGGGTACGCGTCAGGGTGGATCCGAAGTTTCAGCTGCGCCAAGGCACCTACGCGACCTTGAGTTTTCAGGGGTTAACGGGCGATGCGTATGTGGAGCTGGACTTCCCCAACGAGGCCCGTGAAGCGCTGGCCGGCAGCGCCCTCAACCCGGCGCAAATTCCGATGCGCCCTTCGGCCTGGGCACAGCTGCCCGACAGCGGTGAGCGCTTCCTCACCTCCTTCACCGACACCCTCGGTCGCGTCGACTCGATTCTGACGCCGGACAATGCCCAGCGCCTGTCGCGGGTGCTGGTGAACTTTGCCGCCGCCGCCGAGCAGATCGAAGCGGTTGCACGCGATCTGCGCCCGGCAGCCAAGCGCTCCGCGGTCCTGGCCACCGATGCAGATGAGACGCTGCGCGCCGCTCACCAGGCCATGGTGGACGCGGACTCACTGGTGGTCGATGTCCACGGCCACATCGGGGTACTGGATGAGGTCGGAGAGGGTGCCCGGCAGACCGGACTTTCCGTGCGCAATGTGGAAGAGGCCCTGGTCGGCAGTTCGCTGCCCAAGGTCGATTCGCTCCTGGATGGACTGTCCCAGAACTCAGAAACCCTGGAGGAACTCTTGAAACAGATCAAGCAGCAGCCGCAGAGCGTCGTCTTTGGTGACCGCCTGCCGCCGCTCGGGCCCGGCGAGAGCGTCGAGCGGACCTGGCCGGTGAAGCCATGAAGCGCACCATGTTGCTGGCTGGCGTGTTGAGTCTCGCGGGATGCGTCGTCTCACACCCCACTCCCAAGCAATTCGACCTGGGCGAGTTTACCCCGCCGCAGCGACCCGGCGGCGTTCTGGCGGCAAACCTCATCATTCCCGATGTCACCCAACCCAGCTGGATCCGGACCCGCGACATCGTCTACCGCCTGGACTACGAATCGACCGACCGACCGCAACGCTATGTGCTCAATCAATGGGTCGCAACACCCGCTGAAATGGTGACCCTGCGGTTGCGTCAGATCGTCCAGTCGGCCAACCGCGGTTTTACCGTGTCGGCCCCGAACGGTGTCGCGGGCAATGTCCTGCAGACGAATATCGATGAATTCACTCAGTCCTTCAGCACGCCGACGGACAGCCGTTGCGTCATCCGCTTGCGCGCCACGCTCTGGCGAGCCGACGGCCGGATCGGCGCCCAGCGGGTATTCGAACTACAGCTGCCGGCACCGACACCCGATGCGAGCGGCGCCGCCCGCTGTCTGGCCACGGCCGTTGATCGCGAGAGTGATCAGATCGTCGACTGGCTGGCCACTGCCGTGACCCCCGCGCCGTGAGGCCTGCCAGACCTATACCTTCGTGCAATGGCCAACCATCGTGGTTCCTGACTCAATCGCTGCCCTGCCATCAGATGCCCGCAGAGGTGAGTCCATGAGCCAGGTCATTTACAAAGTAGTCAGGCACGACGGTGGCTGGGCCTACAAGGCCAATGAAACCTTCTCCGAGCCCTTTCCCACTCGCGAGGCGGCGCGCCGGGCCGCGAGGCTCGCCGCGAGCGAACAATCGGTGCCCGGTGAAACCGTGAAAATATCCTACGAGGATGAGAAAGGGCGCTGGCATAGCGAGGTCGACGGCGGCTCCGATAGGCCTAGCACCCGGGTCGATGGGTGAAGGGGGCTCAAGTCGGGCAGCTGCTGCTGCTTGCCAGCGCGACCTGGGCGGCGACCTACGTTCGCTACACGACCGGGCCGGTGCAGGAGGCGATGCACCAGTCCCTCTCGATCTCGGATAATCAAATGGCGGTGCTCCAGGGCACCGCGGTGGCCGTCTCGATGGTCATCGGGGCAGTTCCCGTAGGACTGCTCGCGGATCGCGTCACCCGCAAACGCATGGTGCTCGTTGCAAGCGCCTGCGCACTGGTTGCGCTCCTGCTATGCGCCAAGGCATCAAGCTACCACGAACTGTTACTCGCACGATTCCTGTTGGGACTGTCAATCGCGGGCATGCTGGTACCGTCCTACTCCATGGCCGGTGATTGGGTCACTCCGGCCTATCGGGGCCGCGCGACCATGGTGCTGACGCTCGGCGAAACACTGGGCTCGCCAGCTGCGTTTGCGCTCGGCGGAGTTCTGCTGGTGTTTGCCAATTGGTCCCGGGCCTTGCTGTGGATGGCGGTGCCCATGGTCCTGGTGCTGGCGCTGGTGGCAGTGATCAAGGAACCGAGCCGGCGTGAGGTGAGTGTCGCTCGGCCGCCGCTGCGCTCGATCCTGCCGTTGCTGTGGGAACATCGACGGGTGGCCGTGCCGCTGCAATTGGGTCGGGCGACGCTGTTCATTGCCGATGGCGCCGTGCTCGCCTGGGCGGCACCGCTGTTCACACGCAAGTTTCATCTCGCGGCAGACCGTATTGGCTACACGATGGGGATTGCCCTGCTGATTGCCGGATTTGCCGGGCCGCTGCTGGGGGGTCCGCTGGTTGACGTGTGCCAGCGCTTTGGAGGACCACGACGGGCCCTCGTGTGCATCGCCGTGCTGGCCACGTTAAGCGTGCCGATGGGCCTCTTTGCCTTGGCGTCGAGCCCTTTATGGGCGGCGATCCTGCTGGCCGTGTTCATCGCGCTGGGTTTTACCATCTCCGCCGCCGCCTTGGCACTCACGCTGATCGTGATTCCGGGAGAACTTCGGGCGCTGAATGTCGGAATCAGCCTCATCGTCGGGTCGGTGTTCTTCATTGCCCTGGCGCCACTCGCGGTGAGTGGCCTGTCCGGTATTCTGGGAGGGGAGGGCGCCCTGCCGCAGGCACTTGCCATCGTGTGCGGGGCTGCCAGCCTGATCAACGCGATTTACCTATCATCCGTCGCGCGCCATTTTCCCGCCCGAGCCGCCGCGCAGCCCGCGCTTCGCGAGCAGGTGCTGATCTAGCCGCGCAGGCTCCACGCGGCAACTCGATGGCCGCAGCGGTGACGAACCCCTCCAGGGCGCGGTTCACCGTGGATGCCGCAGCGCCCATCGGAATCGGTTCCTCACTGTCCCCGACCAGCGTGAATGAGCCGCGATCGCCACGGCATCAAAAGGCTTCAGCCTTTCATAGACAGCGGTCAACCCTTTCGGGTCGGTGAAGTCCGCGAGCACATCGCCGGCCTTTCTACCGATGCGTACCAGCTCGTGGCCGGAAGAGGAAAGCGTCAGGACAACCTTTTGCCCGAGGATGACTTACGAGAATATTCATCGCATAACAACGGAATCCAATTGGGAACCCTGGGTCACTACGGTACGTTCCACAGCCGGATGACCCGGTCCAAGCCGCCGTGATCGTAGCCCAGCACGCACAGGCAGGCCGGATCGAGCACCAGGTGCCGCCCGAGCGCCACCGGAGCGTCGACCCAGCGCGCGGTGAGGACACGCAGGATGTGCCCGCTGGAGAAGAGCAGTATCTTTCCCTTGAGCGCGAGAAGATGTGAGACCAACCGATCCGCGCGCTCGCTGATCTGCTCGACCGACTCCCCGCCCGGACAGCCATCGCGGAACAGCTCCCACTCGGGACGCTCCTGGTGGATATCCTGAAGCGTGCGTCCTTCGTACTGACCGTAATCCCACTCGAGCAGGTCCGGGTCAAGCGTTGCCACACCGCCAAAGCCCGCCAGT
Organism: Steroidobacteraceae bacterium; assembly: GCA_035486855.1. Lineage (GTDB taxonomy): Bacteria > Pseudomonadota > Gammaproteobacteria > Steroidobacterales > Steroidobacteraceae > DAIDKA01. Next base: position 18,692 of record DATHMT010000046.1, on the reverse strand, counting down.
TCACAGGTGCGATGGGCCCGCAGCAGCGGACTCGAGAAGACGTGATCGAATGTGTAGTCGCCGAGCCGAGGCAGCAGGGCACGAGCCTCCTCCTCACCGTGTGGCGTGAGCGCCAGATCCGTGCGTCCGGTGTGCTGGCCCGTGATGCTCCAGGCGGTCTCACCGTGGCGCACCAGATAGATACACCCTTGACCTGTGCTACTCATGGCTCACCCATTCCGGCCGCTGCCGCATTGCGTTTGGACACCGCCGATAGCGCCGCATTGACCAGGGCCTCCCGAAGCGTCGCTCGCTCCGTCGTGTGCGGCTGCAGCAGCTTCGCGATGAGACCCGTCCAGCCGGTCTGATGCGAGGCACCGGCACCGCGACCCGTGTCACCGTGGAAGTACTCGTGGAAGAGAACGTAGTCCCTAAAGTGGGGGTCGCCGGCAAGTTTCGGGTGGTATTTGAGCACCGGGCGCTCACCATCCGCCCCTTTCAGGAACAGCCGCGACAGGCGACGCGAAAGTTCCTCGGAGACCTCGAAGAGATTGAGGAAATTTCCAGAACCCGTCGGGCACTCGACCTTGAAGTCATCCCCGTAGTAGTGATGAAAGCGCTGCAGCGACTCGATAATGAGAAAGTTGATGGGCATCCAGATCGGGCCGCGCCAGTTCGAGTTGCCCCCGAAAAGCCCGCTGCGCGACTCACCCGGCCAGTAACGCACTTCGTGGGTGATGCCGCCGGCCTCGAAGCGGAACGGATGCTGCTCGTGATTCTTCGACAACGCCCGCACACCGTAGTCGGACAGGAAGCGGGATTCATCGAGCATCCGGTGCAGCAGCGCCTTCATGCGGTGACCGCGCAGCAATGACAGCAGGCGACGTTCGCCTTGCCCTGCCACATGCCAGTTCGAAATCAGCGCGGCGAGCCGCGGGCGATGCTGCAGGAACCACTGCATTCGCGAGGAGAATTCCGGCAGCAACTCCAGGACTTCCGGCTCCAGCACCGTGGTCGCGAACAGCGGGATCAGCCCGACGATCGAGTTGACCTTCAATTCGACCCGGCTGCTGTCCGGCAGGACGAGCTGATCGTAGTAGAACTCGTCGACCTCATCCCACAACCCAAGCCGGTCCGCCCCGACACCGTTGATGGCGCCGGCAATGGATAAGAAATGGTCGAAGAACTTGGTCGCGATTTCCTCGTAGGCCGCATCGTGCAGCGCGAGCTCCATGGCGGCACGCAACAGGCTGACGCAGTACATCGCCATCCAACTGGTGCCGTCCGCCTGGTTGATGAAGCCCCCGGTGGGCAGCGCACTGCTGCGATCGAACACCCCGATGTTGTCGAGCCCGAGGAAGCCGCCCTGAAAGATATTGCGTCCCTGGGCGTCCTTGCGATTCACCCACCAGGTGAAATTGAGCATCAGCTTGTTGAATACCCGCTTCAGAAACTCAAGATCGCCCGGATAGGCCGGGTTGGATTCCTGGCGCTGTTTGCGGTCGATCTGGAATACCCGCCAGGCGGCCCACGCATGCACCGGCGGATTGACATCGCCGAAGGCCCACTCATATGCCGGGAACTGGCCATTCGGGTGCATATAGGTTTCGCGCGACAACATCAAAAGCTGTGACTTGGCGAACTCGCTGTCGATGACCGCGAAGGCGACGCAGTGAAAGTCCAGATCCCACTCGGCGAACCAGGGGAACTCCCACTTGTCCGGCATCGAGATCACATCGCTGCTGTGCAGATGCCGCCAGTCCCGATTGCGCCCGTACAGGCGCTCCGGCGGGGGTGGTGGCTGCAGGGGGTCCCCCGTCAGCCACTCCTCCACGGAGAAGTGGTAGAACATCTTGTTCCAGATCATGCCGGCGAAGGCCTGGCGCTGTACGAGCCTGGCATCGGGATCGGCCATGCGCTGCTGAATTTCAGCGTAAAACTCGTCGGCCTCGCGGCGGCGAGCCGCAAGAATCAGGTCGAAGTCCGCAAAGGGGTGCGGGAGAGCCTCCGCGCTTCGTTTTGGGGACAGCCGCATCCGCACCGTGGCCGACCGGCCGGCGGGAATATCGAACTCATGCAGCACGCCGACTTTCGTGCCGACCTGATCCGGGTTCACCGCCTCGCCATTGCCTTGCACCAGGTATTCATGAAAGGCGTCCTTGAAGTAGCCCGGGGCATCGTTCATGCCGAACAGGCGGCGCGGGTTCGTGTCGTTATCACAGAAAAGAAGGGTGGGGGCAGCCTCGAGTGCGAGGTGAAATTCGCCGATGTCAGGATGTCGCACTTCGACCCCGTCCCCTCGAGCCTGCAACCTCGGTTTCGCGACATCCGGTTTCCAGGACCAGGTATTGCGGCAGCACAGCTGCGGCAACACCGTCAGCGGCGCGGGGTCTGGCCCGCGATTGTGTGCGGTGATCTGCATCAGTACCTCATCGGGCCCCGCTTTGGCATACTCGACAAACACATCGAAGTAGCGGTCCTCGTCGAATAGTCCCGTGTCCAGCAGCTCGAACTCGCGATCCTCCGCGCCGCGCCGGCGGTTTTCCGCAACCAGCTGCGCGTAGGGAAAAGGGGCTTGCGGATACTTGTAGAGCATCTTCAGGTAGGAGTGGGTCGGCGTCGCATCGAGGTAGTAGTACAACTCCTTCACATCCTCGCCGTGATTGCCCTCGGAGTTCGTGAGCCCGAACAGCCGTTCCTTCAGAATCGGGTCCTGACCATTCCACAGCGCCAAAGACAGGCACAGGAACTGCTTGTCATCGCTGAATCCGCCGATACCGTCCTCACCCCAACGATAGGCGCGGCTGCGCGCCAGGTCGTGCGGCAGATAGTCCCAGGAACCCCCCCAGGCGCTGTAGTCCTCCCGGACCACGCCCCACTGGCGCTCCGAGAGGTACGGGCCCCAGCGGCGCCAGTTTTCCTGGCCCGCCTTGTCGGCAGCGAGCCGCGCTCGTTCGCTTGAAGTCACCATTGAAGGGGCACTTTCTACTGCGTGGCGTTGCAATGATTGTCCGTTTGCGCCATCTCGAGCGGCCGGGTCGGGAGCACCACCATGCAATCGGTGGCACTGGCGTGCAAGAGCTCCGCGATGCGCGAGGACCATTGTCCTGCCAATGCGAAAAGCACCTGGCAACCTGGCAGTCTGGCGTGGCGCGATGTTGCTTGCTGCCGCGGGCTGGGCGGGGCTGTGTCACGCGGAAGGGGTCTTGGATCCTCAAGGGCCGATCGCGGCTGCGGAGCGCACGCTGCTGCTGAACGCCACCGCAATCATGCTGGTGGTCGTGATCCCGGTAATGGTGCTCACCGTGGCCTTCGCCTGGTGGTATCGCGCCTCCAACACGCGCGCCACTTATGCGCCCGACTGGTCCCATTCGGGTCGCATCGAGTTCGTGGTGTGGTCGATTCCCGCCATGGTCGTGATCCTGCTCGCCGCTGTCGCCTGGGGCAGCGCCCATCTGCTCGACCCGGCGCGCGCGCTCAGTTCCGATCAGAAACCCGTGCGCATCGAGGTCGTCTCGCTCGACTGGAAATGGCTCTTCATTTACCCGGACCTCGGGATTGCGACGCTCAATCAGATCACGGTGCCCGAGGGCACGCCGATCGAATTCATGCTGACCTCGACCAATGTCATGAATGCGTTCTGGGTGCCGCAGCTCGGCAGCATGATCTACACCATGCCGGGGATGACGACGCACCTCAATCTTCTGGCGACGAACGCCGGGGATTTTGCCGGTTTCTCGTCCAATTTCAGCGGTGACGGCTTCTCCGACATGCGCTTCACGGTTCACTCGCTGCCGGCCGCCGGGTTCCACAGCTGGCTTGAAGTGGCGCGGGGCGAAGCGGCGCTCGACGGGGAGGCCTACTCGCGACTCGCCCAAAGCGGCACCGACGTGTCGTTGAGAACGTACGGGCAGGTGACGCCGGGGCTCTTCGATCGCATCGAGCGTGACAGCATCGGGCTCAGTGCGCAAACCATGGGGCACTAGATGTTGGGCAAACTCACCTGGCAGGCGATCCCCTGGCACGAGCCCCCCGCGATGGCGGCCTCGGCGTTCATCATTCTCGGGATCCTGGGGATCCTGATCCTGATCACCCGCAAGGGCTGGTGGGGCTACCTATGGAATGAATGGCTCACGAGCGTCGATCACAAGCGCATCGGCGTCATGTACGTGCTGCTCGCGCTGGTGCTGCTGGTGCGAGGGTTCAGCGATGCGATCATGATGCGCACCCAGCTCGCCATGGCGGCCGGCAATGCACCAGGCTACCTGCCGCCGGAGCACTACGACCAGATCTTCACCGCCCACGGCACGATCATGATCTTCTTCATGGCCATGCCGTTCGTCATCGGCCTCATGAACTTCGTCGTGCCGCTGCAGCTGGGGGTGCGCGACGTCGCCTTTCCGGTGCTCAACTCGGTGAGCTTCTGGCTGACGGCGGCCGGCGCGCTGCTCGTGAATGTCTCGCTGGTGGTGGGCGAGTTCGCGCGCACCGGCTGGCTCGCCTACCCGCCGCTCTCGGAGCTCGCCTTTTCGCCCGGAGTGGGGGTCGACTACTACCTGTGGGCGCTGCAGATTTCCGGCCTGGGTACGCTCCTCGCCGGCATCAACATGGTCACGACCATTCTGAAGTTGCGCGCGCCCGGAATGACCTACATGCGCATGCCGGTGTTCGTCTGGACCGCGCTGTGCTCGAGCATGATGATCGTGGCGGCCTTCCCCATCCTCACCGCGACCTTCGGCATGTTGCTGCTCGACCGCTACGCCGGCATGCACTTCTTCACCACCGACGGTGGTGGCAATTTCATGATGTACGTGAACCTCATCTGGGCCTGGGGGCACCCGGAGGTTTACATTCTGGCGCTGCCCGGGTTTGGCATTTTCTCCGAGGTCATCGCCACTTTCTCCGGCAAGCAGCTGTTCGGCTATCGCTCGATGGTGTTGGCCACGCTCGCGATCTGCGTGTTGTCCAACATGGTCTGGCTGCACCATTTCTTCACCATGGGCGCGGGCGCCGACGTGAATGCCGTCTTCGGCATCATGTCGATGATCATCGCCATTCCCACCGGCGTGAAGCTCTTCAACTGGCTGTTCACGATGTTTCGCGGCCGCATCCGCTTCGAGGTGCCGGTGCTGTGGACGATCGGCTTCATGGTCACGTTCGTCCTGGGCGGACTCACCGGCGTGCTCCTGGCGGTACCGCCGGCCGACTTCCAGCTGCACAACAGCCTGTTCCTGGTCGCGCACTTTCACAACGTCATCATCGGGGCCGTCTTGTTCGGCCTCATGGCGGGGTACTACTACTGGTTCCCCAAGGCCTTCGGGTTCACCCTGCATCGTGGTTTGGGCGTGGTCAGCTTCTGGTGCTGGTTCATCGGCTTCTATCTCGCCTTCTTTCCGCTCTATGCGGTCGGTCTGCTCGGGGCGACCCGGCGCATGCAGCACTACGCCGATCTGAGCTGGCAGCCCTACATGATCGTGGCGGAGGTCGGCGCCGTCGTCATCATGTGCGGAATCATCGCCACGATCCTGCAGCTGGTGATCAGCATTCGCACGCGGGAGAGCCGCCGGGATCTCACCGGAGACCCCTGGGAGGGGCGCACGCTGGAATGGGCCACCGCCTCACCGCCCCCGGCCTACAACTTCGCGCGGCTGCCGACCGTTGAGTCGCTGGATGCATTCTGGGTCATGAAGCAAAGGCACACGGGTAACACCTCCAACGTCTACCCCGCGATCGAGATGCCGCGCAACAGTGCCAACGGCTTCCTGACCGCGTTCTTCGCGGTGGTGATTGGATTTTCCCTGGTGTGGCATATCTGGTGGTTGGTGGTCCTGGGCCTTGCGGGCGCCGCCGTTATCCTGGTGAGCTTCGGCTGGCGCGAGCGCGTCCCGGTGGAAGTGTCGGGCGAGCAATTGGCGGCCGATGAGGCCGCGTGGCGTGGCGCCGGGGTGCCGGGATGAGCGCCGAGGCAGGCCTCGCGGCATTACCCGCCGCCGAGCCTCTGCGCTCGCGCAGCGGCGCGGGTCCGGCGCCGGTGCGCATCGTCGTCGGTTATGGGTTCTGGATCTTTCTGCTCTCCGACATCATCTTGTTCTCGGCGCTGTTTGCGACCTATGCCGTGCAACAGGGGCAAACGGCCGGGGGACCATCGGCGCATCAGCTGTTCGGCTTGCGCAATGCCGGCATCGAGACCCTCGCGCTGCTGTTTTCGAGTTACACCTGCGGACTGGCCATCGTGGCGATGGAACAGCGGCGGATGTCCGCGTTCTATCTGTGCTTCGCGCTGACCTTTGTGTTGGGCGCGACGTTTCTGGGTCTGGAGCTCACCGAATTCGCAGGTTTCGTGGCGCGTGGCGCGGGACCCACGCGCAGCGGTTTCCTCTCGGCGTTCTTCAGCCTGGTGGGGCTGCATGGGGCGCACGTGACCGTGGGCCTGCTGTGGTTGATTTTCCTCGTGGCGCAAACCGCCTATCGGGGTCCGCTGGATTATGTGCGCCGTCGCCTGCTGTGTTTCAGCCTCTTCTGGCACGCGCTCGACATTATCTGGGTGGGACTTCTGACCATGGTCTATCTGATGGGAGCACGCTAGTGGCGCAAATCGGTGCAGTCGTGGGCGCAGCCACCGAACATGAGAGCTCCGGAAGCTTCTGGACCTATACCGCCGGCCTCGGCTTCGCGCTGCTCCTGACGGCAGCGTCCTTCATTGTCGCGCAGACCGATCTTCTCTGGCAGCCCGGCGTGGCGGCTGGCCTTGTGGTGCTGGCGGTGGCACAGATGGGTGTGCACCTGGTGTTTTTCCTGCACATCGGCACCGACGCGGAGGGTACCAACAATGTCCTCGCGCTCACCTTCGGCGTCATCATCGTGGCGCTCGTGCTCGCCGGGTCGTTGTGGATCATGGAGCATCTGAACGCCAACATGCTCACCCCGACGCAGATGATGGACATGCAGCGTTAGAGAGCCTAAGGACGAGGGTCGAATGACTACACTTCGCAAGGTATTGCAGGACGCGGACGCGCGCAGGATTGCGGTCGGCCACTTCAACGTGTCGGATCTGGTCACGCTCTACGGCGTGGTGGAGGCGGCGCGGCAGCAGAACGTGCCGGTCGTGGTCGGGGTGTCGGAAGCCGAACGGCGCTTCATCGGCATCCCGCGACTGGTCGCGCTCCTCAGAAGCCTGCGGGAGGAGGGCGGTCCACCGATCTTCCTCAACGCCGATCATACCCACTCCCTGGCCGGGGCGATCGAGGCCGCGCAGGCCGGTTTCGATTGGGTGGTGTGCGATTTATCCGCGCTGCCGTTCGAGGAGAATCTGCGTCAGACGAAGGAGGCCGTCATTGCCCTCAAGAGTCTGCGTCCGGACATACTCATCGAGGGTGAGATCGGCGATATCGGCAGCGGCTCGCAGATTCATGACAGTGCCCCGCACCGCGTGCTCTCGACACCTGAGGAGGCCGTCCAATTCGCACAGGCGACCGGCATTGACACCCTGGCGCCGGCGGTCGGCAACATGCACGGTGTCCTCAAGAGCATGCTCACCGGGAGCGAGCGCAAGCACCTGGATGTCGGGCGCATCCGCGAGATCAAGCAGGCAACCCGGATGCCGATGACGCTGCACGGCGGCTCCGATACCGCCGATGCGGACCTGCGCGGTGCCATCGCGGCGGGAATGACGGTGGTGCATATCAATACCGAGGTGCGCCTCGCCTGGCGACAGGGCCTGCAGGAGAGTCTCGGCGCGCACCCGCAGGAGATCGCCCCGTATACCCTGCTGGCGCCGGCCGTGGAGGCCGTCACGCGGGTCGTGGCAGCGCGCCTGGCGCTGTTCAGCACCGCGCCTTAGCGCTGCTGCACGCCCGAATCCCCGCCGATCAGCAGTACATCGGCCGGGCGCCGCGCGAACAGACCCACCGTCACGACGCCCGCGATCTGATTCAACTGCGACTCGAGCACCAGCGGCTCTTGGATCGCGAGGCCGTGCACATCGAGGATCTGATTGCCGTTGTCGGTGATGTAGCCGGCGCGTAGCACCGGCCGGCCGCCGAGGGCGGTCAGCCTGCCGGTGACCCAGGTACGGGCCATCGGAATGATCTCGACCGGCAGCGGGAAGGTGGTGCCCAGCGTCGTGACCAGTTTCGCCGCATCGACGATGCAGACGTAGATCCGGGAGGATGCCGCGATGATCTTTTCGCGTGTCAGGGCGCCGCCGCCGCCCTTGATGAGCTGGCGCGCCGCATTGGTCTCATCTGCGCCATCGATATAGACCGGTAGCTCTCCCACCTCATTGAGGTCGACCACCCGGAACCCCGCTGCCTGCAGGCGTTGCGTGGACCCACTGGAGCTGGAGACCACCGCCTTCACGCGGCCCCGATGGGTGGCCAGCAGATCAATGAAGTGATGGGTCGTACTGCCGGTGCCGATGCCCACCACCTCATGCTCGGCGAGCCATGGAAGCGCCGCCTGCGCGGCGCGCCGCTTGTTGTCCTCAGCCGTACTCATCGGTTCTCGGTCAGTACCGGCACCCCGGTCTCGGGCGAGAGTCCCGCCCCCTGGGCCAGATTGACGAAGGGCGACGGATAGACGCCCAGAGCCAGCATCAGCAGCAAAAGCACGATCAGCACGCCGGTGCCGGCACCGAGGCTTGCGGGCACTGCGCCGGCAGACGCAGGTACCCCTGCAGGCAAATCCGCCGCGGACGCCGGGCTCAGGTACAGCTGGATCATCGCGCGCAGGTAGAAGAGCAGACCCACGGCGCTGCCGACCACGACGGCGCCCAGCAGCAGCCACTGCCGCTGGTCGACGCCGGCACCCAGTACGTAGAACTTGCCCAGGAATCCGGCGGTCAAGGGCACGCCCGCCAGGGACAGCAGTGCGAGGGTGAGGATCGCGGCGAGCCCCGGGCGCCTCCAAAAGAGCCCCCGATAGTCGCACAGCGCTTCGGCTTCCCGCTCCAAGGGACTGGAGACCAGACTGATGACACCAAAAGCAGCGAGCGTCGTGACCGTATACGTCAGCAGGTACACGCCCACCGCTTCGGTTGCCAGCGGCCCGGATGAGATCAGGGCGACCAGCATGTAGCCGAAGTGCGCGATCGCCGAGTAAGCGAGCAGGCGCTTCAGGTTCAGCTGCCGCAACGCCAGCACATTGCCCGCGATGATGGAGAGGATCGCGAGCAGGGAGAGTGCATCGGCGAGCGCGCTGTCCTGCGCCGCGTGGGTCGCGACCACGTAGCGCAGCAGCAGCGCGAACACCGCGACCTTGGAGGCGGTCCCGAGGAACGCCACCACCGGTGCCGGCGCCCCCTGGTAGACATCCGGCGTCCACAGGTGAAAGGGGGCCAGCGAGAGCTTGAAGCCCAGACCGATGAGCAAGAGCGCGACTCCCAGGAGTACCAGCGGCGCATCATCCAGCGCCACGGCGAGTTGTGCGCCGATCTCGCCAAATATCATCGTCCCCCATTCGGAGTAGATGAGGGCCATCCCGAACAGGATGAACGCCGAGGCGACGGCGGAGAGCACCAGGTACTTCATCCCCGCCTCGAGCGAGCGGCGCTCCTTCACCAGGTACGCCGCCATGCCATACATCGGCATGGACAGGAGCTCCAGACCGACAAACAAGGAGGCGAAGTGCGCCCCGGCCGCCATGATCATGCCGCCGAGGGTCGCCAGCAGCAGCAGCAGATACATCTCCTCGCGCCGCCCCGGATAGCGTGCGAGGTAGCTGTACGACAGGGCGCACGTCGCAAGCGCCGCGATGAGGATCAGCCCCATGTAGAAGGAGCCGAAGCGATCGATGATCAGCAGGGCCGTTAGGGCGCTCGGCGCCGCAGCCGTGAGCCACACCCCGGCCGTCGCCGCGAGCGCCAGCGCCAGACCCGCCATCGAGATCAGTGCGATGAGCGCGTGGTTGCGCTGGATCGCAATGGCCAGCATCACGACGACACTGGTGAGGGAGACGATCAGCAGTGGCGAGAGGGCCAGCAGTGACAGCTGAGTCATGGGATCTCCCGCACGGTGGCCGGTTCGCCGGGTTCGGTTGCGGCAGGTGCGTATTGGCTCTGCAGGGCCTGCATCGGCGCGCGCGACACCGCGAAGAACGGCCGCGGATAAAGGCCGAGCCAGATCATCACGGCCGCCAGGGTCGTCAGGATCGCAAATTCGCGCCGGTCCAGATCGGGAATGGGCGCCTCGGTGCCGGGCTTACCGTAGAACGTGCGCTGCATCAGGATCAGGGAGTACACGGCGGAGAGCACCAGCCCCACGGTGCCGATCATCGCCAGCCGCGGATGCGCCTTGAACGTGCCCAGCAGGATCAGGAATTCGCCCAGGAAATTGCCCAGTCCCGGCAGGCCCAGCGAGGCCAGGATGAAGAAGAGTCCGAACTGCGGCAGGTTCGTGAAGCGCGCCCACAGGCCGCCCATCTTGCGCAGGTCGCGGGTCTCGAGCCGCTCCTGCAGCTCCCCGCAGAGGATGAACAGACCCGCGGCGCTGATGCCATGCGCCAGGATCTGCATCATCACACCCTGCAGCGCGATCTGCGTGCCCGCGAAGACCCCCAGTACGATGAAGCCCATGTGGCTGATCGAGGTGTACGCCACCAGGCGCTTGGTGTCGTTCTGACCGAAGGCGCACACGGCGCCGTAGATGATCCCGAGCACCCCGAGCGCCATGGCATAGGGGGCGAATGCGGCCGAGGCCGCCGGGAACAGGGGCAGCAGATAGCGCAGCAAGCCGAAGGCCGCCGTCTTCAGGAGGATTCCGGCGAGGATCACGGAGCCTGCGGTCGGTGCCTGGGAGTGGGCGTCGGGCAGCCAGGAATGGAACGGCACGAGCGGCAGTTTCACGGCAAATGCCAGCCCGAAGCCCAGCATCAGCCAGAATGCGGTCCGCGCGCTCATCGGCGTCGCCAACAGGTCCGCGTAACTGAAGGTGAGCTCGCCGCTTGCGGCGTAGTGCACGAACACCAGCGCCAGAATCGCCACCAGCATCACCAGACCCGCCGACTGGGTGAAGATGAAGAACTTGATCGCCGCATACAGACGCGGCCGGCCGCCCGGAATGTCATGACCCCACAGCGCGATCAGGAAGAACATCGGGACCAGCATCACTTCCCAGAACAGGAAGAAGAGGAACAGGTCCGTCGCCAGGAACACGCCCATGACCCCGACCACGTTCCACAGCAGGTTCATGTAAAAGAAGCCGGCGTTGGTGTGGATCTCGCGCCAGGAGCAGCCGACCGAGAGCACCCCCAGCAGCGCGGTGAGCGTCACCAGCAGCAGCGACAGCCCGTCCAGCCCCAGGCTGAAGCGGATCCCCAGGCGCGGAATCCACGGCACCGAGAATTGCTGCACCCAGTGACCCGGCGGATCGCCTGCCAAGGGCAACAGGGTCTGGGAGTAATCGCCGGTGAGCCATAACGCCAGGGCCAGCGCCAGCACCACGATCATGGTGCCGAGCGCCACAGAGCGCGCCTGTCCCGGATCGAGGCGCTGCAGATGCCAGCACACCAGGCCGCCGATGAACGGAACCAGCAGCAGCAACAGCAGCATCATGGCTCGCCCCTCATATGAACACCATCCCGACGACGACCAGTGCGCCAGCCGCCATGCCGGCGGCGTACCAGCGGATCCGTCCCGTCTCGGTGCGAGACAGCGCGCCATGGAGCGCACGCAGCCCGGTGGGGATGGTGAGGATCGCGAGGTCGATGCCATCGCGGAAGTTGATGCGCGCAAACCACGCGAAAGGCTGTACCAGCAGTTTGTCGTACAGCCAGTCAAAGCCCCAGTCCTGGACCCACCAGGCGGCGAGCAGCCTCCCGGGCGCTGATCCGGCCAGCCACGTGATGAAGCGCCGGTGACCGAGAAACAAAGCGCAGGCCACGGCGAGCCCGCTCAGTGCGATCGAGCTCGAGAGGATTCCGATCTCAAACTGCGAGGTAGGTACGGTGTGCTCGGTCGCTGCCGGCAGTACGCCCGCGAGCGGCAGATGGATCAGGCCGCCGAGGAAGGTCGAGAACACCATCAGCACCACGAGCGGCAACCAATTGGTGACGCCCGGACGGGGATGTGCCTGCAGCTTCTCCTCACCATGAAAGACGGTGAAGATCAGGCGGAAGGTATAAAGCGGTGTCAAGAAGGCGCCGAGGAGTCCGGCGAGGAACAACCCGAGATGGCCCCCGGCGTAGGCCTCCCACAGGATCTCATCCTTGCTGTAGTAGCCGGCCGTGAGCAGCGGAAACGCGGAGAGCGCCAGGCCCCCGACCAGGAAGCAGGCGTACTCGAGCGGCAACCGCCTGCGCAGCCCGCCCATCTTGAAGATGTCCTGCTCGTGATGGCACGCGAGGATCACGCTGCCCGCGGTCATGAACAGCAGCGCCTTGAAGAAGGCATGCGTCATCAGATGGAAAATCGACGCACCCCACGCGGCGGAGCCGAGCGCCAGGAACATGTAGCCGATCTGGCTCATGGTCGAATAGGCGAGGATGCGCTTGATGTCCGACTGCACCAGCGCCGCGCAGCTCGCCAGCAGCAGCGTCACCGCACCGATCACGCCGACCGCCTCGAGTGAGAACGGGGCGAGCTCGAACAAGCCATGGGTGCGCGCGATCAGATAGACGCCCGCCGTGACCATGGTCGCCGCGTGAATCAGGGCGGACACCGGTGTCGGGCCCGCCATCGCATCCGGCAACCAGGTCTGCAGGGGCAGCTGGGCCGACTTGCCGACTGCACCGCCCAGCAGCAGCAGGGTGATCGCCGTGATCGCCGTTCCGCCCGGGGCCAGGTGCTGCTGTGCCTGAATCACCGCCTGCTGAATGTCGAGCGTGCCCACCTCGCGAAACAACCAGAACAGCCCAACCGCCATCAGCGCATCACCGACCCGCGTGACGATGAACGCCTTGCGCGCCGCCGTGCCGTTGGCCGGATCCTTGTACCAGAAGCCGATCAGCAGGTAGCTGCACAGACCCACCCCTTCCCAGCCGAAGAACAGGAACAGCAGGTTGTCGCCCAGCACCAGAAACAGCATGCTCGCGACGAAGAGATTCATGTAGGCGAAGAAGCGCGCGAAGCTGTCATCCTCATGCATGTACCAGGCGGCGAAGATGTGGATGAGAAAGCCAACGCCCGTGACCACCCCCAGCATGCTGAGCGACAGCCCATCCAGGCGCAGCGCAAAGCGCGGCGCGAAACCGCCCACATCCAGCCATTGCCACAGCGGCTGCGTGAACGCACCGCCCGCCGGCGGATGGGCGATGAAGGCGATCCCCAGCGCGAGCGTCGTCAGGGCGGCGATGCCCAGGGAGCCGATGCCAATGGCCGCCGCGGTGCTCTCCGAGAACCGGTTGCGCCCGATGCTCAGTACGACGAAGCCCAGAAACGGCGCGAGGAACACGACGAATAACAGGTTGAACATGTTGAGTCAGCCTCTCATCTCGCTGGCGGCGTCGGTATCGAGGGTGCGGAAGCGTCGATGCAGCTGCAGCAGGATCGCAAGTCCCACGCTGGTCTCGGCGGCGGCGAGGGTCAGCACCAAGAGGAACATCACCTGGCCGTCCGGTTGGTTCCAACGGCTGCCCGCCGCGACCAGGGCGAGCCCCGCGGCGTTGATCATGATTTCGATCGACATCAGCACGAACAGCAGGTTGCGCCTCACCAGGACGCCCAGCAGCCCCAGGCAGAACAGAATGCCCGCGAGCAGCAGCGCAAATTGCAGCGAGGCGGCGCTCATTCCTGTCTCCCCAGGTGCAACGCCGTCACCAGGCCCGCGAGCAGCAGCATCGAGGACAGCTCCACCGCCAGCAGATAAGGCCCGTAGAGCGCCACGCCGACCTGCGCCGCCGTGATCGAATGATCCTCTGCGCTGAGGCTGTCACTGCCCAGGACCAGAACGCGCACCAACACCAGCAGCAACGTCAAGGACAGCAGCCCAGGACCGATCCACACGCGCGGCCGCAGCCAATCGCGCTCCTGATCGTTCGTCGCCTGGCCCAGATTGAGCAGCATCACCACGAACACGAACAGCACCATGATGGCGCCGGCGTACACGATCACCTCGAGCGCGCCCGCAAAGGGCGCACCCAGGGTGAAGAACACCATCGCCACCGCGAGCAAGGAGGCGATCAGATACAAGAGGGCGTGCAGCGGGTGGTAGTTGGTGATCGCGAACACAGTCGCGATCACCGCCACGGCCGCTTCGATATAGAGTGTCACGGCAGCAGCTCTCTGACATCGACCGGCGCCGCCTCGTGCGCGGCCTCGCCCTTGGACTTGCCGGCGATCGCAAGCCCCGCGATGCGATAGAAATTGTATTCGGGCACTTTGCCGCTGCCACTGATCAGCAGATGCTCCTTCTCGTACACGAGGTTCTGCCGGTCATACTCGCCGAGCTCGAAATCCGGCGTGAGCTGGATCGCGCTCGTCGGGCAGGCCTCCTCGCACAGACCGCAGAAGATGCAGCGCGAGAAGTTGATGCGAAAGAACTCGGCGTACCAGCGGCCATCGGGCTGCTCGGCCTTCTGCAACGAAATGCAGCCGACCGGACAGGCCGCGGCGCACAGATTGCAGGCGACGCAGCGCTCCTCACCGTCCGGGTCACGCGTCAGCACGATGCGACCGCGGTAGCGCGGCGGCAGGTACGGCTTCACTTCCGGATACAGGATCGTGTCGCGCTTGCGCGTCGCGTGCGCGAAGATCATCGCGAGCGTGCGCAGATTCGTGAAGATGCCTTTGAGAATGCTGAGCATGGCTAGGCTCCCGGAGTACCCATGAGGACGAAGGCTGCGGTCACCAGCAGATTCACCAGCGAGAGCGGCAGGCAGAACCTCCAGCCCATCGCCATGATCTGGTCATAGCGCGGGCGGGGCAGGGCGCCGCGCAGCAGCACGAACATCATGATGAAGAACAGCGTCTTGAGCGCGAACCAGACGAAGCCCATCCAGGGCAGGCGCGCGGCGAGCGGGCCGTGCCAACCCCCTAGGAAGAACGTCGTGAGCAGCGCAGAGACCACGACGATGCCCACGTACTCGGCGACGAAGAACATGCCGAACTTCATGCCCGAGTACTCCGTGTGGTAGCCCGCGACCAGTTCCTGTTCGGTCTCCGGCATGTCGAAGGGGAAGCGGTGCACGCTGGCCACCGCGGCCAGGGAAAAGGCGAAGAACCCGCAGATCTGCGGCACGATGAACCACAGGTGCTGCTGTGCCTCGACGATGCGATCGAGTCGGAACGAGCCCGCCTGGATCACCACGCCCATCAGGGCGATACCCATGAACACCTCGTAGGAGAGCATCTGCGCCGCCGAGCGCAGGCCCCCGAGCAGCGCATACTTGCTGTTGCTCGACCAGCCGCCGAGCATCGCGCCGTAGACCTGCAGTTCCGCGAGCGCCAGGAACAGCAGCACCCCGACATTCAGACCCGGCGCCACGCCCCAGCCGGGTGCGATCGGGACCACGGCGAAGATCAGCAGCGCCGTTGCCATCGCGACCAAGGGCGCGAGCAGGAATACCGGGCGATCGACGAAGCCTGGGATCCAGTCTTCCTTGAAGAAGATCTTGATCATGTCGGCCATCACCTGCAGCAGGCCGAAGGGCCCGACGCGGTTGGGGCCATAGCGGTCCTGCCACAGTGCCAGCAGGCGCCGCTCCACCCAGATCATCCAGGCGGCAACGACCACCAGGCCGACCAGCAGCACCAGCGCCTCGATGCCATTGAGGAGATCGACGGTCAATGCCGGTGACCAGGCGCTCATGGCGCGGGTTCTCTGGCGAGTTTCAGGCTCGCGCCAGCGATGAACCAGGGCGATCCGGGTATCCCGACCGGCAGACCCGCGGTGCCGCGTGGCACATCGGCGCGCCGTCGCAGCGGCAGGAACGCCGTCGCACCGGGCAAGGACACCGCAAGCGTCGAGTTCTCCTGCGCCTCCAACTCATCGGCGTCCGCCGGATGCAGGGCCACGTAAGCGGTCGGGATGAGGACCGCCACCGGCGCGGCGCGTGCGGAGAGCTCCTCGCTGCCGAAGATGTGCACCAGCGGCAGCGCCTGCCATTCACCGGCACGCGCGACGAACGCTGCCGGGATCTGCGTGTGATAGGCCCTCATCGCGCCGGCGACCGGTTCGATCAGCCGGATGCCCGGATCACCCCCAAGCAGCTGACCGCCGACTTCATCCTGGAATTTGTTCCAGGATTGCGGGGAGTTCCACCCCGGTGCCCAGGCATACGGGATCAGGGCGGCCGGCCGGCTGCCCGCCTGCGTGCCGTTGTGACCCTCCATCGAAAAGGCGAGCGCCGTGTCGGCGTCCTGCGGCTGGCGCGGCTCATGCACCGACAGATTGGCGCGCATCGCCGTGCGTCCGCTGTAGCGATGCGGCTCGCGCGCGACTTTCAGGCCGCCCATGCGAAATTGCGCCGTGGGGGCCGCCGCGACGATCCGGCTCAGGCCGGGCAACGCCCGTGCCACGGCCGCCGTGACCTGGTCGAAGTGCCGCCACTCGAAGGGTTCCTCACGCTCCTGCAGATCATTCAGCCATTCCCAGGATTCGCGGATGCCGCTGTCAGGCGTGTAGTAGCTGGGCTCATAGACCTTGAAGTAGCGCTGCGCCCGGCCTTCATGGCTCACGACCGTGCCGTCGCTTTCGGCAAAGGAGCCCGCCGGCAGCACCACCTCCGCCTGGGCTGCGGTCGCGTGGCTTTGATGATCGATCACGATGAGCCGCACCTTGGCGAGGAGGGCGTCCAATCGCGCGCGATCGGCGCGGCGGTACAGATCATTCTCGAGCACCACCAGCGTATCGGCCTCGCCGCGTTCGATCGCGGTCAAGGCGGCCTCCAGGTCGCAGTCCTCCCGGCCGGCATTGAGCAGCGCCAGTCCCAGGCTGTTGACCTCGGGCACGATGAGACTGAGCTCGGCCTGCTTGCCCTGCGCATGCAGGGCGAGTGCGATGTTGCCGGCCGCCCGCACCACGGCGGCGCAGCCTGCGCCGGTTCCGGAGATGATCAGGGGCTTGCTGGCCGCCGACAGCGTGCGGGCGATGCTCGCGGCCCATTGCGCGATCTGCGGATCAAGCCCCTCGACGGCAGGCGCGCTCGCATCCAGGGCGTGCGCCACGGCGAACCCCAAGCGCGCGATGTCCTCGGGCGCGGCGCGCTGGGCGCCGGCCGCGATGTCGTCCAGGCGCGTGGCCGCGAGGCTGGCGATGAACACCGGATTTTTTTCATGCTGACCGACGTTGGCGCGGGCTTCCGCGTGCCACTCCGGCAGGTGCTTCGCGGCGGCCAGCGCCGCGGTGCGGCCCTGCGCGCTCTGGCGCACGGCCAGCGCGACCCGCGGCGCCGTGTTGGTCACATCCTCCCCGAGTACCAGCACGGCATCCGCGCTTTCGATGCCGCGCAGGGTCGCCGCGGGCAGTGGACTTGCCTGCAGGGTCTCGAGTACACAACGCACCAACGCCCCCTCCTCGCGGGAGTGTCCGTCATGGAAATTCTCGGGATCCACCAGCGCCCGCAGCGCGAAGTTCGCCTCGAGCGAGGCGCGCGGGGAGCCGATGCCGATGACACCTTGCGCGTAGTTCAGCAGGTTGGTGACCACGCCCAGGGCGTCGGCCCTGCCCACTGCGACCTGATGACCATCGCGACGCACCAGCGGCTGGCGGGGACGGTCCTTGCGATTGACATAGCCGTAACCGAATCGGCCACGATCGCAGAGGAAGTAGTGATTGACCGCACCGTTGTAGCGGTTCTCGATGCGCCGCAGTTCCCCATAGCGCTCCCCGGGTGAGATGTTGCACCCCGCCGCACAGCCCTGGCAGATGCTCGGGGCGAACTGCATGTCCCACTTGCGGTTGTAGCGCTCGCCATGCGTCTTGTCCGTGAAGACGCCCGTAGGACACACTTCGACCAGGTTGCCGGAGAACTCATTCTCCAACACGCCATCGGCGCTGCGGCCAAAGTACACGTTGTGCGCGGCGCCGAACACGTCCAGGTCCGTGCCGCCGGCATAGTCCTTGTAGTAGCGCACGCAGCGGTAGCAGGCAATGCAGCGGTTCATCTCGTGATTGATGAAGGGGCCGAGGAACTGGTTGCGATGGGTACGTTTGGTGAAGCGGTAGCGGCGCGCCGCATGCCCGGTCATCACCGTCATGTCCTGCAGATGGCAGTGACCGCCTTCTTCGCACACCGGGCAATCGTGTGGGTGATTGGTCATCAGCCACTCGATGACGCTGGCGCGAAACTCCTTCGCCTCCCCATCGGCGATGGAAATGCGACTGCCGTCGGCCGCGGGAGTCATGCAGGACATCACCAGATGCCCGACCTGGTCGTTGGCATCGCGGTACTGTTTGACCGCGCACTGCCGGCAGGCGCCAACGCTGCCGAGCGCCGGGTGCCAGCAGAAGTAGGGCACATCCAGACCCTTCGAGAGACAGGCGTGCAGCAGATTGTCCTTCGCTTCCACCTCGTACTGCCGACCATCGATGTAAATCGTTGCCACGTCGCTTAACCCCTGTGCCTTCAGGCCACGGCCTGCGCGGCCGGCTGCGCAATGCCGGCCTCGAACTCATGACGGAAATAGCGGATCGCCGATTGCAGCGGCTCGACCGCTCCGGGGGCATGCGCACAGAAGGTTTTGCCCGGACCCAGGAACCGGCACAGCTGCTCGAGAGTCTCGATGTCACCGGGTTGCCCCTCGCCGCGCTCGAGCGCCGCGAGCAGCCGCACGCTCCACG
>DATHMT010000045.1:0-43932 GCA_035486855.1 Steroidobacteraceae bacterium | reverse complement strand
GTGCGGCCTACAAGGTCGGTCCGCGGGTGCTCACGGACCTCGGTGCGGAGATCGTGCCGGTGGGGTGCTCGCCGAATGGCCGCAACATCAATGACGGCTGCGGCGCGATGGCGCCGCAGCTGCTGCAGCTCACCGTGCCGGGCGTGCGGGCCGATGTCGGCATCGCACTCGACGGGGACGGCGACCGGCTGGTCATGGTGGATCATCTGGGACGGGTCGTGGACGGCGACCAGCTGCTGTACATCATGGCGCGGGCGCGTCAGCGCGAGGGCACCCTCGAGGGCCCGGTCGTCGGCACGGTCATGAGCAACTTCGGCCTGGAGCAGGCGCTGAAAACGCATGGCATCGAGTTTCAACGCGCCGCGGTCGGTGACCGGTACGTGCTGGGGCTGCTGCGCGAGACCGGTGGGGTGCTCGGGGGGGAGACTTCAGGACATATTCTATGCCTGGACCAGACCACCACCGGCGATGCCCTGATCAGCGCCCTGCAGGTCCTGTCCATCATGCGCCGGACGCATCAGACTCTGGCCGAGCTCGCAGCCGGGATGCAGCGCTTCCCGCAGGTGCTGCTCAATGTGCGGGTGGCGCAGCGATTCGACCCGGCCACGGTGCCGGCCATCGAAGCCAGCGTCCGCAGCATCGAGTCGCGGCTGGCGGGCGAGGGTCGGGTGGTGCTGCGGCCGTCGGGCACCGAACCGGTCATCCGGGTCATGGTCGAGGGTCGTGACGAGCGGGCCACACGGGCCTATGCGGATGAACTCGCCGCGGTGGTGCGCGGCGCCGTCGCCTGAGGAAATCGTCCTTTTTGCCACGCTGACGCTCAAGTCGTTTGCAACGGGGCGGCGGCGTGGCTATCATCGCGCGCCCTTTTAGGGCGCCGCCAAGGTGGAACATGCGACAGCCCCTGGTCGCCGGCAACTGGAAAATGCATGGCTCGCGAGTGGAGAACGCCCAGCTCATCGAAGGGCTGGCCGAGCGTTTTCCGACGACCGAAGTGGCCTGCGCGGTCTGTCCGCCGCATGTCTATCTGTCGGAGGTGGGCCGGATGCTGCTGGCCGCCGAGCTGCCGATCGCCCTGGGCGCGCAGGATGTCAGCGCCGAGGTCAAGGGTGCCTTCACCGGTGAGGTGTCGGTGTCCATGCTGCAGGACCTGGGCTGCAGCTACGTGATCGTCGGGCACTCCGAGCGGCGCAAGGCCGAGGGCGAGAACGACCATCTGGTCGCCCGCAAGTTTGACGCGGCGCGCACGAAGATGGTCCCGATACTGTGTGTCGGCGAGCGGCTGGCCGAACGCAAGGAAGGCCGGACGCTGGAGGTGGTCGCGCGTCAGGTGGACGCAGTGATCGAGCGCTGTGGCGCGGTCGGCTTTCGGGGTGCGGTCATTGCCTACGAACCGCGTTGGGCCATCGGCACCGGCATGACGGCCAGCCCGCAGCAGGCGCAGGAAGTCCACGCGTTCATCCGCGGGCACTTGGCGCTGCAGGATGCTAAAATCGCCGACGAGGTTCGTATCCTCTACGGCGGCAGCGTCAACACTGGTAATGCGGCAGAGCTGTTTGCGATGCCCGATGTGGACGGTGGTCTGATCGGCGGCGCCTCGTTAAAGGCAGATGAATTTTTGGCAATCCTGGCAGCGGCCGGCCGCTGACGGGAGCGGCGGCATTTCGCCGCCCGTGGAACAGGTTCGTAAATGATGCATATCGTTTTGACAGCGGTTCAGTTCGTCAGCTGCTTCGGCATCATCGCCCTGGTGCTGATCCAGCGCGGCAAGGGTGCCGATGCCGGTGCCGGATTCGGCGCCGGCGCCTCCGGTACGGTATTCGGTGCGCGCGGTGCGGGCACCGCCCTGTCGCGCGCGACCGCGATCCTGGTGGCGGTGTTCATGGTGAACAGCCTGGCGCTGGCCTACATGGGTACCAAGAGGGCCGAGGCGCCGAAGACGATCTTTGATACGGCCGCCGAGAGTGCGTCCGCGCCGGCGAGCAGCCCGCTCTCAATCAGCGTGCCCGCCGCGGGTGCAAATTCGGGCGCGACGCCGGCTCCTGCACCAGCGACGCCCGCTGCGGCCAGCAGCGCGCCGAAGTAATCTTTCCCGACCAGCAATGCCGACGTGGTGGAATTGGTAGACACACTAGCTTGAGGGGCTAGCGCGTAACAGCGTGCGAGTTCGAGTCTCGCCGTCGGCACCACATCTTGGGTTATGGCTGCTACAATCGAAAGCGAGCATTTGGCTGTGAAGTTTTAAGAGCATGCTGGGTAATTATCTTCCAGTCCTGATCTTCCTGATCATCGCCTCAGCCCTTGCAGTGATCATGCTGGGCTTGGGTTCGCTGCTCGGGCGCCTCTCGACCCGCGCCAAGAGCGATAAAGAGAAGCTCTCGCCCTACGAGTGCGGATTCGAGGCCTACGAAGACGCGCGCATGCGCTTCGACGTTCGCTACTACCTGGTCGCCATCCTGTTCATCGTTTTTGATCTGGAGATCGCGTTCCTGTTCCCGTGGGCGGTCGCCCTCGCGAAGATCGGGGTCTTCGGTCTGCTCGCGATGGCCATTTTCCTCGCCATCCTCGTGGTCGGATTCATCTACGAGTGGAAGAAGGGAGCACTGGAGTGGGATTAGACGTGGAGGATGGACCGGAGGGATTCGCCGAACGCGGCTTCATGACCACGCAGGTCGACAGCCTGGTGAACTGGGCGCGCACCGGGTCGCTGTGGCCGATGACCTTCGGCCTGGCCTGCTGCGCCGTCGAGATGATGCACGCCGGGGCCTCGCGCTATGACACGGACCGCTTCGGCGTCGTGTTCCGTCCGAGCCCGCGCCAGTCGGACGTGATGATCGTCGCCGGCACCCTGGTGAATAAGATGGCGGCGCCCCTGCGCAAGGTCTATGACCAGATGTCCGAACCGCGCTGGGTGATCTCCATGGGGTCGTGCGCCAACGGCGGCGGCTACTATCACTACTCGTACGCGGTCGTGCGCGGCTGCGACCGCATCGTGCCGGTGGACGTGTACGTTCCGGGCTGCCCGCCCACGGCCGAAGCGCTGATCTACGGCATCATCCAGTTGCAGAAGAAGATCCAGCGAACCAGCACCATCTTTCCAGGTGCGCGCGCAGCCAGTTAGTTTGCGGAGTAGCACAGATTGAGCGAGCACATCGAGGCTCTCGCAGGGCAGATCGACGCGCAGCTGCAGGGGCGCGCCAGGCGCATGCCCGCGCTGGCCACCGAACTGACCATCGAGGTGGCCGAGGCCGAGCTGCTGAGCGTGGCGTGGATCCTGCGCGATCATCCGCAACTGCAGTTCGAGACGCTCATTGATGTGACCGTGGTCGACTACTCGCAGTTCCGTCTCGAGCAATGGGCGACGCATTCGGCGACCGAGACCGGCTTCAGCCGCGGCCGTATTCCGCCGGCGCCCGCCGAGGAGCATGCACCGCCGCCCAGGCCCGCCGCCGGCGCGCGCTTCGCCGTGGTCTACCACCTGCTGTCGGTCAGCCACAACCGGCGGCTGCGCGTGCGGGTGAAGTGCGAGAACGAGGAGGAGCCGGTGGTCGACTCCGTGGTCGAAATCTGGGCGTCCGCGAACTGGTTCGAGCGCGAGGCCTTCGATCTGTTCGGCGTGTTCTTCCGCAATCATCCCGATCTGCGCCGCATCCTCACGGACTACGGTTTCGTCGGCCACCCGTTCCGCAAGGACTTTCCGCTCAGCGGCAACGTCGAAGTGCGCTACGACGCCGAGCGCAAGCGGGTCATCTATCAGCCGGTGAGCATCGAGCCACGGGTGCTGGTGCCGCGGGTGATCCGCGATGACAATCGCTACAACCCCGCGCTCAAGGATGCGCCGCCGAAATGAGCGAGATCCGCAACTACACGATGAACTTCGGGCCGCAGCATCCGGCCGCGCATGGCGTGCTGCGCCTGGTCCTGGAGATGGATGGCGAGGTCATCCAGAAGGCCGATCCGCATATCGGCCTGCTGCACCGGGGCACGGAGAAGCTGGCGGAGTCGAAACCGTACAACCAGTCGATCGGCTACATGGACCGGCTGGATTACGTCTCGATGATGTGCAACGAACATGCGTACGTCCTGGCCATCGAGAATCTGCTGCAGATCACGCCCCCGGAGCGTGCGCAGTACATCCGCGTGATGTTCGATGAGCTCACGCGCATCCTCAATCACCTGATGTGGCTCGGTGCTCACGCCCTGGACATCGGCGCCATGACGGTGTTTCTGCTCGCGTTCAAGGAGCGCGAGGAACTGATGGATGTCTACGAGGCGGTGTCGGGTACGCGCATGCATGCCACCTACTACCGTCCCGGCGGCGTGCACCGCGACCTGCCGGACTCGATGCCGCGCTATCAGGCTTCCAAGTGGCGCTCGCAGAAGGACGCGGACCGCTCCAACGCCTCGCGCCAGGGGACGATGCTGGATTTCATCGGCGCCTTTGTCGATCGGTTTCCGAAGAGCGTCGATGACTACGAGACCCTGCTCACCGACAATCGCATCTGGAAGCAGCGCACCGTCAACATCGGCGTGGTGACGCCGGAGCGCGCCCTGCAGCTGGGTTTCACCGGCCCGATGCTGCGCGGCTCGGGGATCGAGTGGGACCTGCGCAAGAAGCAGCCCTACGAGGTCTATGAGCGGATGGACTTCGACGTTCCGGTGGGCGTGAACGGTGACTGCTACGACCGCTACCTGGTGCGCATCGAGGAGCTGCGTCAGTCGACGCGCATCGTGCGCCAGTGCGTGGACTGGCTGAAGGTGCACCCCGGTCCGGTGATGGTCGCGGAGCGCAAGGTGCGTGCCCCGCGCCGCGAGGAGATGAAGGAGGACATGGAGTCCCTGATCCATCACTTCAAATTCTTCACCGAAGGCTATTGCGTGCCGGAAGGGGAAACCTACGCCGCGATCGAGGCGCCCAAGGGCGAGCTCGGCGTGTACCTGGTATCCGATGGCGCCAACAAACCTTATCGGCTGAAGGTGCGGGCGCCGGGCTTCGTGCACCTCTCCGCCCTCGATGAGATGGTGCGGGGTCACATGCTCGCCGATGTCGTGGCCGTGATCGGCACTCAGGACATCGTCTTTGGGGAGGTCGATCGCTGATGTCTGCCATGGGTGCCGCGGCGTTGCTCTCCGAGCATACGCGCCGGGAAATCGATCATTGGGTCGCGAAATTCCCGCCCGACCGCAAGCGCTTGGCGGTGCTGGCCGCGCTGCGTTTCACGCAGGAACAGAACGACGGGCATCTGACCACCGAACTCATGGATGCGGTGGCCGTGTACCTCGAGCTGCCGCCGATCCAGGTGTACGAGGTCGCGAGCTTCTACTCGATGTACGAGCTGCATCCCTGCGGCCGCCACTACGTGAGCATCTGCACCAACATCTCCTGCATGCTGCGCGGCGGCGAGGCGCTGGTGGCCCACGCCGAGAAGCACCTGGGCATCAAGCTCGGCGAAAGCACCGCGGATGGCCGCATCCTCCTCAAGCGCGAAGAGGAATGCCTGGCGGCCTGCACCGGCGCGCCGATGATGATGATCGACCATCATTTCTATGAGCACCTCACCCCGGAAACGGTCGAGAAGCTGCTGGATGACCTGAAATGAGCTCAATCCACGACCAATACGCCGCCAAGTTCAATCTCAATCTGTTCGAGTCACTGCACCTGCCGGACTCCTGGACGCTGGACACCTATCGCAAGATCGGCGGCTACCAGAGCTGGGAGAAGATCCTGGCCGGCGGCCTGACGCAGGAACAGGTGATCGACCAGGTCAAGGCCTCGGGACTGCGGGGCCGCGGCGGGGCGGGCTTCCCGACCGGCATGAAGTGGAGCTTCATGCCGCGCAGCTCGCCGATCCAGAAGTACGTGGTGTGCAATTCGGACGAGAGCGAGCCGGGCACCTGCCATGACCGCGACATCCTGCGCTTCAACCCGCACGCGCTCATCGAAGGCATGGCCATCGGCGGCTTCGCGATGGGCGCGACCGTGGGCTACAACTACATCCGTGGCGAGTTCCTGGGCGAACCGGTGCCGCGGTTCGAGGCGGCGCTCGAGGAAGCCTACGCGGCGGGTCTGCTCGGCAAGAACATCAAGGGTTCGGGCATCACCTTTGACCTGCACACCTTCATCGGCGCGGGCGCCTACATCTGCGGCGAGGAGACGGCGCTGCTGGATTCGCTGGAAGGCAAGCAGGGCAAGCCGCGCTTCAAGCCGCCGTTTCCGGCGAATTTCGGTCTGTACGGCAAACCGACGACCATCAACAACACCCAAAGCTTCGCCTCGGTGCCGGCCATCCTGCGCAAGGGCGCGGAGTGGTTCGCGGGACTGGGGCCGAAGAACGCCGGCGGCACCAACATTTTTTCCGTGTCCGGCCACGTCAACAATCCCGGCAACTTCGAGCTGCCCATGGGAGTGCCGTTCCGCGACCTGCTCGAGATCGCCGGGGGCGTCTGGAAGGGCCGTAAGCTCAAGGCCGTCATCCCCGGCGGCTCCTCGGTGCCGGTGGTTCCGGCCGAACTCATCATGAACGTCAACATGGACTATGACTCCATGAAGACGACCGGTTCATCGATCGGTTCGGCCGCGGTCATCATCATGGATGAGACCACCTGCATGGTGAAGGTGCTGGAGCGCCTGGCGCGCTTCTACACCTCGGAGTCCTGCGGGCAGTGCACGCCGTGCCGCGAGGGGACCGGGTGGATGGACCGCATGCTCAAGCGGATCCTCGCCGGTCAGGGGCGACGCGAGGACCTCGCGTTACTGCTCGATGTGGCCAATCGCATCGAGGGGCACACCATCTGCGCGCTGGGGGATGCGGCGGCGTGGCCGGTGCAGAGTTTCCTGAAGCATTACCGCCACGAATTCGAGTACATGATCGATCACGGCGGCCGCAGCATCGTCGAAGCCCAGGGCCTGGCCGCGGCTTAAGAGAGACAGAAATGGCAGACGAGTTCGTCAATGTGGAAGTGAATGGCGTGCCGATGAAGGCGCGCAAGGGCGAGATGATCATTCGCGTCACCGATGCGAATGGCGCCTACGTGCCGCGCTTCTGTTACCACGACAAGCTGTCGATCGCCGCGAACTGCCGCATGTGCCTGGTGGAAGTCGAGAAGGCACCCAAGCCCCTGCCGGCCTGCGCCACACCGGTCGCGGAAGGGATGAAGATCTTCACCCAGTCGCAGAAGGCGACCGGCGCGCAGCGCGCCACCATGGAATTCCTGCTCATCAATCATCCCCTGGATTGCCCGATCTGCGATCAGGGCGGGGAGTGCGAGCTGCAGGATCTGGCGGTCGGCTTCGGCCGTGACATTTCACGCTTCGCCGAGCGCAAGCGCGTGGTCAAGGATGAGTCACTGGGGCCGCTGGTCTCCACGGACATGACCCGCTGCATCCAATGCACCCGCTGCATCCGCTTCACGCAGGAAATCGCCGGCGTGCAGGAACTGGGCATGGTGGGTCGCGGCGAGAACAGCTCGGTGCGCGCCTTCGTCGAGCGCACCGTGGATCATGAACTCTCGGGCAACATCATCGACCTGTGTCCGGTGGGCGCGCTGAATTCCAAGCCGTTCCGCTTCAGCGCGCGCGCCTGGGAAATGATCGCGCATCCGCTGGTATCACCGCACGATGGCGTCGGCACCAACCTGTTCGGCCACGTGCTGCGCGGCAGACTGATGCGGGTGGTGCCCCGCGACAACGAGGCCATCAACGAAACCTGGATCGCGGACCGCGACCGCTTCAGCTACGAGGGCGTGTACAGCGCCGACCGCGTGGGCGCACCACTGATCCGCGAAGCCAACAGCTGGACCCAGGTGAGCTGGGAATCGGCGCTGGCGGTTGCCGTCGACGGGCTGCGCAAACATGCCGGCAGCCTGGGCTCGCTGAGCAGCGCCTCGGGCACCACGGAGGAACTGTACCTGTTGAACCGGCTGACCCGGGGGCTGGGTTCGCAGAATATCGACCACCGCCTGCGCCGCCGCGATTTCAGCGACCAGGCGGCCGATGCGCTGTACCCGAATCTCGGCATGCGCATCGCCGATGTGGACCACTTGAATGGCCTGCTGGTGATCGGTGCGAATCTGCGTCGCGAGGTGCCGGTGCTGGCGCATCGGGTCCGCAAGGCGTCCCTGGCCGGGGCCGCGGTGGCGTTCCTGAATCCTGCCGTCTTCGAATACAAGTTCAAAGTCGCGGCCTATCTGAAGTCGGCGCCGTCCGCGCAAGTGGCGGATCTCGCCGCGGTACTGGCCGCACTCGGCGCGAAGACCGGGACTGCGATTCCCGCGCATCTGGCGGCCGTGACCGGCGCCGCCAGGCCGAACGATGCGCACCAGGCCGTGGCGGCGGCGCTGCTGTCGGGACCGAAGCGGGCGGTATGGCTCGGCGCCCTGGCGCTGCGGCATCCGCAGTACGCCGACCTGCGGGCGCTGGCCGGCGCCATTGCCCAGATCTGCGGCGCCTCCTTCGCCGAGCTCGCCGAAGGCGGCAATGCGGCGGGCGCCTATCTCGCCGGGTGCGTGCCGCATCGCGAAGCCGGGGGCAAGGTTCTCGCCAGCGGCGGCAAGACTGCAGCCGAGATGCTGCAGACGCCGCTGTCGGCCTACATCCTCTTCGGCGGCGTGGAGCCCGAGGCCGACACCCTGAGCCCGGAAGGCCTGAAGGCGCTCACCGGGGCCAAGCTGGTGGTGGCCATCACCCCCTACATGACCGAGCAGCTCAAGCACATTGCCCACGTGGTGCTGCCCATCGGCACCTTTGCGGAGACCTCGGGCAGCTACGTGAACCTGGAAGGCGTCTGGCAGAGCTTCACCGCCGCCGCCCGTGGCCACGGGGAGTCGCGCCCGGGGTGGAAGGTGCTGCGGGTGCTCGGGACGGAGCTGGGCGTCGAACGCTTCGACTACCAGACCTCCGAAGCGGTTCGCGATGAGCTGCGCCGCATCTGCGCCGACGGTCTGCCGCCGGCCTGGGTCGGATCGCGCAGCGTGAGCGCCGCGCCGGTCACCGCCAGTACGGTCGATGTGCCGATGTACCAGGTCGACGCCGTGGTGAGGCGCGCGCCGTCACTGCAGCGCACCGCCGAGGGGCGCAGTGCGCCCGCGACCTACTGAAACTGAGAACCGCAAGGCGCGATTGTGCTGAACAACCTGATAACCACCTGGAACTCGCTGCCGGACATCGTGCGCTCGACCACGATCTCGACCCTGTGGATCCTGGCGGTCACCATCGTGCTGATTCTGTGCGTCGCCTTCACGACGCTGTGGGAACGCAAGGTCCTGGGCTGGATGCAGCTGCGCCGCGGCCCGAACCGGGTCGCCATTCTCGGCATGTTCCCGGGTATCGGGCAGCCGTTCGCCGATGTCGTGAAACTGATCACCAAGGAGGTGATCATCCCCGCCAAGGCCAACCGCTTCCTGTTCACGCTGGCGCCGATCATCACGCTGGTGACGGCCTTCTCGGCCTGGTCGGTGATGCCGCTGTCACCGGATCTGATCATCGCCAACGTCAATGCGGGCCTGCTGTTCCTGCTGGCATTGACCTCGGCGGGTGTCTACGGCGTGATCCTCGCGGGCTGGGCCTCCAACTCCAAGTACGCCTTCCTCGGTGCGATGCGCTCGGCGGCGCAGATGGTGGCCTACGAAATTGCGATGGGCTTCGCGCTGGTCGGGGTGCTGATGGCCGCGGGCAGTTTGAATCTCGGCGACATCGTCCGTCATCAGCAGGGCGGCCTGTTCACCTGGAACTGGACCTGGCTGTTCCCGCTGTTCATCGTCTACTTCATCTCCGGCGTCGCGGAGACCAATCGCGCGCCGTTCGATGTGGCCGAGGGCGAATCGGAAATCGTCGCCGGGTTCCACGTCGAGTACTCGGGCATGGCGTTCGCGCTGTTCTTCCTGGCCGAATACGCCAACATGATTCTGATCTCGTTCCTGACGGCGGTCTTCTTCATGGGCGGGTGGCTGAGCCCCTTCGACGGCTGGCCGGGCCTGGGCCACACGATCCTCGCGACGTCGAGCTTCGGCTGGCTGTTCCTGAAGGCATTCGTGTTCCTGTTTCTGTTCCTGTGGTTCCGTGCCACTTTCCCGCGCTACCGCTACGACCAGATCATGCGGCTGGGCTGGAAGGTGCTGATCCCGGTGACCATCGTCTGGATTTTCGTCGAGGGGGTCCTGTCCTGGGCTCACGTCGGCCCCTGGCACACTTCCTGAGGCGTACACCATGGCCAGCCAATTGCTCAAGACCCTGCTGCTCCCCGAACTCCTCAAGGGAATGACGGTGACGTGGCGGATGTTCGTGTCACCGAAGTACACGCTCAACTACCCCGAAGAGAAGACGCCGCAGTCGCCGCGCTTCCGGGGTCTGCATGCGCAGCGCCGCTACGCCAATGGCGAGGAACGCTGCATCGCCTGCAAGCTGTGCGAGGCCGTCTGTCCGGCGGTGTGCATCACCATCGACTCGGAAGTCGCCGAGGACGGCACGCGTCGCACCAAGCGCTACGACATCGACCTGTTCAAGTGCATCTACTGCGGCTTCTGCGAAGAGGCCTGCCCGGTGGATGCCATCGTTCTGACGCGCATCCACGAGTACCACATGGAACATCGCGGTGAGAACATCATGTCCAAGGACAAGCTGCTCGCGGTCGGCGAGCGTTACGAGGCGATGATCGCGGCCGATCGGGCTGCGGACGCGCCGTTTCGCTAGCGCCAGCAGCCAGAAAATCCAAGGGGAGGGCAGCGTGCTCGTTCAGATTTTGTTCTACGCCTTCGCGGTGGTGCTGGTGGCCTCGGCGCTGGGCATGATCATCTCGCGCAATCCGGTGCACGCGGCACTGGCGCTGGTGATGTGTTTCGTCACCAGCGCCGCGATCTGGCTGCTGATCGGTGCGGAGTTCCTGGCGGTGGTGCTGGTCCTGGTCTACGTGGGCGCCGTGATGGTGCTGTTCCTGTTCGTGGTGATGATGCTGGACATCAATCTGGAAGAGCTGCGCGAGGGGTTCACCCGCTTCGCGTGGCTGGGATGGATCACCGCGGGCGCCGTGATCTTTGAGATCGTCGGCGTGATCGTCGCGCGCACCCTCGGACCGGATGTCACCCAGGGTGCGGCGCCGCTGCCGGCGAGCTACAGCAATACCACGCAGCTGGGACAGACCCTCTACACGCAGTACGCCTATCCTTTCGAACTCGCGGCGGTGCTGCTGCTGGTCGCGATCGTCGCCGCGATCTCCCTCACCATGCGCAAGCGGCGCGGCCTGAAGCTGCAGGATGTGGATCGGCAGGTCGCCGCGCGCGCGCAGGATCGGGTGCGGATCGTGAAGATGCCGACGGAGAAGCGTCCATGATCACCCTGGGGCAGTTGCTGTCGTTGTCCGCGGTGCTGTTCGCGATCGCGGTCGCCGGGGTGTTCCTGAACCGCAAGAACGTGATCCTGCTGCTCATGTGCGTCGAGCTGCTGCTGCTGGCCGCAAACTTCAACTTCGTGGCATTTTCGCGCTTCATGGGCGACATCCACGGCCAGGTGTTCGTGTTCTTCGTGCTCACCGTCGCGGCGGCCGAGTCGGCGATCGGCCTGGCGATCCTGGTGGTCCTGTTCCGTGAGCGGCGCAGCATCAATGTCGAAGACCTGAGCACGCTCAAAGGGTAGGGCGATGATGAATCCGAATCTGCTGCTGGCCATTGCGCTCCTGCCGTTGCTCGGCGCCATCCTGGCCGGTCTCTTCGGCAAGGTCATCGGACGCGCCGGTGCCCACACCGTCACGATCATCGGTGTCGCGGTCTCCTGTGGCCTCTCGATCGTGGTCTGGAAGGATCTGGTGTGGGGCGGGGCGGCCGTCTTCAATGCGCCCATCTACAACTGGCTCATCAGCGACGGCATCAGTTTTCAGGTGGGGTTCCTGATCGACCGGCTCTCGGCGCTGATGATGGTCGTGGTTACGTTCGTTTCGCTGTGCGTGCACGTCTACACCATCGGCTACATGGCCGATGATCCCGGCTACCAGCGCTTCTTCAGCTACATCTCCCTGTTCACCTTTTCGATGCTGATGCTGGTGATGTCGAACAACTTCATGCAGCTGTTCTTCGGTTGGGAAGCGGTGGGCGTGGTGTCGTACCTGCTGATCGGCTTCTGGTACACGCGCCCGTCGGCGATTTTCGCCAACTTCAAGGCGTTCCTGGTCAACCGCATCGGTGACTTCGGTTTCGTGCTGGGCATCGCCGCCGTCGTCTACTACACCGGCTCGCTCGACTATCAGGTGGCGTTCAGCGCCGCGCCGCATATCGCGGCGCAGTCCTTCACGCTGACCTCGACGACCGCCGTGCCTGCCATGACGCTGATCTGCATCTGCCTGTTCGTCGGCGCGATGGGCAAGTCGGCGCAGGTACCACTGCACGTGTGGCTGCCGGACTCGATGGAAGGTCCGACGCCGATCTCGGCCCTGATCCACGCGGCCACGATGGTGACCGCGGGCATCTTCATGGTCGCGCGCATGTCGCCGCTGTTCGAGCAGTCCGATCAGGCACTGTCGTTCGTGCTGGTGATCGGCGCGACCACGGCCTTCTTCATGGGTCTGCTGGGCGTCGTGGCCAACGACATCAAGCGGGTGGTGGCCTACTCGACCCTCTCGCAGCTCGGATATATGACGGTGGCGCTGGGCGTCTCGGCCTACGGCGGCGCGATCTTCCACCTGATGACGCATGCCTTCTTCAAGGCGCTGCTGTTCCTGGCGGCAGGGTCGGTGATCATCGGCATGCACCATGAGCAGGACATGCGCAAGATGGGCGGCCTGGCCAAGTACATGCCCTGGACCGCGGTCACCAGCTGGATCGGCTCGCTCGCGCTCATCGGCACGCCATTCTTCGCCGGCTTCTATTCCAAGGACGCCATCATCGAGGCGGTGGGCGAGTCGCATCGCTGGGGCTCGGGGTATGCCTACGCCTGCGTGCTCGGCGGCGTCTTCATCACCGCGCTCTACACCTTCCGCATGCTGTTCATGACATTCCACGGGCCGGAGCGCTTTCGCGAAACCCTGGCGCACGGCCATGGTGATCACGACGATCATGCGCACGACGCCCACGCTCACGATGATCACGGACACGGTGCGGCCGTGCCGCACGAAACTGCCTGGGTGGTGCGCGGGCCGCTGGTGGCGCTGGCCATTCCCTCCATCGTCATCGGCGCGCTGTGCGTGAAGTCAGTGCTGTTTGGCGGCTACTTCGGCAGCTCGATTTTCGTGCTGCCCGCCAATGACGTCATCGGCAGGGTGGGCGAGGAGCTGCGCGAGCCGATCTGGCTGAATTTCGCCATCAAGGGTTTCATGGCGCCGCCTTTCTGGCTGGCGCTGGCGGGCGTGATCGCGGCCTGGTTGTTCTTCCTGAAGAAGCCCGAGTGGGCCGATGCCTGGGCGCGGGCGCTGGCGCCGCTGCGCACGCTGCTGGTCAACAAGTACTACTTCGACTGGTTCAATGAAAACGTGCTGTGCGCCCTGGCGCGCGGCCTGGGCAAGGGCCTGTGGAAGGCGGGCGATCAGATTCTGATCGATGGCGCGATGGTGAACGGGACCGCCGCTTCGGTGGGCCGCTTGGGCGGGCTGCTGCGGCACCTGCAGAGCGGCTATCTGTACACCTATGCGTTCTGGACGATGATCGGACTTGCCCTGCTGCTGGGCTGGTTCCTGGTCCGCTAAGGCTAAGGGCGGTCATTACATGCACGGTTTTGGTCTACTGTCGGTTCTGATCTGGCTGCCGATCCTCGCGGGGGTGGTCGTGCTGGGGCTGGGTGAGCGCTCCATTGCGCTCGGCCGCTGGCTGGCGCTGCTCGCTGCGCTTGCGACCTTCGTGATCTCCATTTTCGCCTATACCGGCTTCGACACCCACACGGCGAGCCTGCAGTTCGTCGAGAAGCTGTCGTGGATTCCTTCGATGAATGCCTACTACGGCATCGGGCTCGACGGGATCTCGCTGCCGCTGGTCCTGCTCACGACCTTCATGACCATCCCGGTGATCATCGCGGGCTGGACCGTGATCGAGCAGCGTCCCGCGCAGTACTACGCGGCCTTCCTGATCATGGAGGGTCTGATGGTCGGCGTGTTCTCCGCCACCGATGCGCTGCTGTTCTACTTCTTCTGGGAAGCGATGCTGATTCCGATGTTCCTGATCATCGGCATCTGGGGCGGTCCACGGCGCGTCTATGCGACCATCAAGTTCTTCCTGTACACCTTCCTGGGCTCGGTGCTGATGCTGGCGGCACTGATCTATATGTACGTGAAGGGTCACGACTATGCGATCGCGGCGCTGCAGGCGCTGCCGCTGACCTTGAACGAGCAGCGCTGGATCTTCCTGGCGTTCCTGCTGGCCTTCGCCGTGAAGGTGCCGATGTGGCCGGTGCATACCTGGTTGCCCGACGCCCACGTGGAGGCGCCCACCGGCGGCTCGGTGATCCTGGCGGCCATCATGCTGAAGATGGGTGGCTACGGGTTCCTGCGCTTCAGTCTGCCGGTCACCCCGGATGCGAGCCGGGAGCTGGTGATGCTGATCGTCGCCATGTCGCTGATCGCGGTGGTGTACATCGGCTTCGTGGCCCTGGTGCAGCAGGACATGAAGAAGCTGATCGCCTACTCCTCGATCGCGCACATGGGCTTCGTCACCCTCGGGACCTTCGGGATCTATGCGGTGCTCGCGAGCACCGGCAGCCTGGGTGGCGCGGTGCTGGGAGTCGATGGCGCCATCGTGCAGATGGTCTCCCACGGCCTGGTGTCCGGCGCGCTGTTCCTGTGTGTCGGCGTGCTGTACGACCGGATGCACAGCCGCGAGATCGCCAGTTATGGTGGCGTCGTCAACGTCATGCCGTATTTTGCCGCGCTCATGGTGTTCTTCGGCATGGCCAACTCGGGACTGCCGGGCACTTCGGGCTTTGTCGGTGAGTTCATGGTGATCATCGCGAGCTTCAAGGCGAGCTTCTGGTACGCGTTCCTCGCGGCGACGACGCTGGTCCTGGGCGCGGCCTATACCCTGTGGATGATCAAGCGGGTCATCTACGGGCCGGTGACCAACACTCATGTGGCGCAGCTGACCGACCTCAACGGCCGCGAATCTCTGGTGCTGGGCGTGCTCGCGGTGGCGGTGCTGCTGCTGGGCGTGTATCCGGCGCCCCTTCTCAACATCATGGAAGTTTCGGTGCAGCACCTGGTCCAGCAGGCCGTGCATTCGAAGCTGCCGCTTTGAGCTGATATGTCAGACACGACAATGACCTGGGCTTCGGTTGCTCCCGCCATCGGGGAGATCTTCCTTTGCTTCGCCATCTGCGCGGTGCTGATGATCGATGTGTTCGCCGGCGAGAAACGTCGCGGCCTCACCCCCACACTCACGCTGGTCGCGCTGGCGATCACGGCGGGGCTGCTGGTCGGCGTGGGTCAGGTGACGGGACGGCTGGTGCTGTTCAACGGGTTGTACGTGGCCGACCCGGTGGGCTTCGTGCTGAAGCTCGCGGCGCTGCTGTTCGTGGCGATCGCGCTCATGTATTCGCGCAGCTACATGAGCCAGCGCGGCACCGCCCGCGGCGAATACTACGTGCTGGCCCTGACGGCGCTGCTGGGCATATTCGTGCTGGCCTCGGCCAACAGCCTGCTCACCGTCTACATCGGCGTCGAGCTGCTGGCCCTCTCGGTGTACGCCATGGTGGCCTTCGACCGCGACAACGGCGTCGCGGCCGAAGCGGCCATGAAGTACTTCGTCCTGGGCGCCATCGCCTCGGGCATGTTGCTGTATGGCATGTCCATTCTCTATGGCATCACCGGTACGCTGGGGCTGGATCAACTGGCGGTGCGACTGGGTACCACGCATGGCGCCGGCGCGATTCTCGGCCTGACCTTCGTCGTGGTCGCGGTCGCCTTCAAGCTGGGCGCGGTGCCGTTCCATATGTGGATCCCCGATGTGTACGAGGGGGCGCCGACCAATGTCACGCTGTTCATCGCGACCGCGCCGAAAATCGCCTACTTCGCCCTCGCGCTGCGGCTGCTCACCCATGGCCTGATCGGTACCGAGCATGAGTGGTCACAGATGCTGGCGGCGCTGGCGATCCTGACGGTCATCCTCGGCAACTGCGTGGCCATCGCCCAGAGCAATCTCAAGCGCATGCTCGCGTACTCGGCGATTTCGAACGTCGGGTTCATCCTGCTGGGGTTCGTCACCGGCACCCAGGCGGGCTACGGCGCGGCGCTGTTCTATACGCTGGCGTACGTGCTGGCGACGCTCGGCACCTTCGGGGTCATGCTGCTGCTGACGCAGAAGGGCTTCGAGGCCGATCGCCTGGATGACTACAAGGGCCTCTACAGCCGCGACCCGTTGCTGGCCCTGGTGATGATGGCGTTGATGTTCTCGACCGCCGGGGTCCCGCCGTTTCTCGGTTTCTGGGCGAAGCTCTCGATCTTTCAGCAATTGTGGGTGACCGGCCATATGTGGCTGGTGATCATCGCCGCCGTGGTGTCGGTGATCGGCGCGTTCTACTACCTGCGGATCGTCAGGCTGATGTACATGGATGAGCCCGGTGCGGGGCGCCCGCTGCCCGAATGGCAGCCGGGGGTGCGCCTGGCGGTCGCAGTCAATGGGGTCGCGGCGCTGGTGCTCGGCGTCATGCCCGGGCCGCTGCTGTCGCTGTGCAGCCGGCTCCTGAACTGATCGGAGTAGACGGCTCTAGAACTGGTAGCCGACGGCCAGAATGACGGCCAGCGGATTGAACTCCACGTGCGAGGTGCGCAGCACGCCGTCGGTGTCGGTAATCAGGCGTGAGTTCACCCAGGATTTGGAGGCAGACAGGATGACCACCATCCGATTCAAGGGTTGGATGGACAGCCCCACGTTGCCCACCGGTCCGACCGAGGAGGGCAGTGACAGCGAGGTCGGACCACCACTGATCTCATCGCCGGCCTGGGTGACCTGGCGCGAATAGAAACGGGTGTAGTTGACGCCCACACCCACATACGGGCGAAACATCGCATCCGGGCTGAAGAAATAGTACTTGGCCAGAAGGCTCGGCGCGAGCCAACGCGCCGTGGCAATGGTCTCACCGTTGTAGGGTACGGAGCCCACGAGCGCGGGTCCCCTGGCGACCGTGCGCGTCAGGGGCGGCACGCCGAGCGCGAGCTCCACATCAAAATGCGGTGACAGCCGGCGCATGTAGCCCACGTACAGCGTGTCGATGCTGGGGTTGCGGACGTTGAGTCCCGAAGGCACGTAGGGGCCCGAGATGTCTTCCGCATTGACGTGGAAACTGACCTCGTACAGGCCCAGCGCGAGCGTGTTCGGATGATCCCCGGCACCCGTGTCGTTGTCCGCGTGGGCGAGCCCGATGTTGAGCCCCAGGCTCAACAGAACGGTCAGGGCGCTGACGGAATGATGGATGACTCTCATGTTCAAACCTCGCAATCGCTGCGCCAGTCGCCGCCAGGCGATCAGAACTGCGCGAAAAACCCGCGGGCCACCGCGGTGCAGAATGGCGCCTCGGTCGTATGGATGGCCGCGACCTCCGCGCTGGCGCCGTCAGTGGCGGCAATGTTGGCGATCGTCGTCTGATAACCGACCTTCGCCGCTGCGAACGGATCGGAGGCGCTGGTCACCGGCGCGTTGATGTCGACCACCGTGATCAGGCCCGGCGGCAGCGCCGCCCAGTACTGCTGCATGACCAGTGCATCGACGCTGAAGTAGACGGTCGGATCCTGATCGCCGCCGCACATCAGCACCGGCGCCTGCGGCGTCCAATTGCGCAGATCATTCATCTTCACCGCGATACGCAGCGGGTTCTGGGGATTCGCCGCCTGAGCGACACCCGGGGTCAGGGTCGGTACCGCGCCGTCCGGATTTGCCACCGCATCCAGCACATAGGCCAGCCGGTAATCGTTCGTCAGCAGATTTGCGGTACCAAATCCCACGGCGAAAATTGGATTGCTGGGCACGGCCAATGCCGCATCGAGTGTCGGGTCCCCGGTGACGGGCGTCGTGGAACTAAACAGTGCCGTCTCCGGCAAACTGCCATTCGCATACAAGGTTGCCAGTGGCGTGGTGCTGGGCAGGATGTCGGCCATGTTCGGGGCGTAAGGCTGCGCGTAGACATCGGTCAGCGCCGAGTAGATGTTCCCGTAGGCCTTCTGGTAGCTCGTGACAACGAGCGGCGTGAACTCGGTGGAGCCGATGTTGACCTGTCCGTAGAACACCGCATCGACCAGGGCTTCGAGCGCATAAGGGCCGGACATCGGTGCGGAGGCGGTGACCGGCATGTTCAAGGCCTGCATGGCCCGATGCGTGGCCATCGCGACATGCCCACCTTCGGAATAGCCGGTAATGAACAGCTTCCCGTTGTCCGTCGTCTGCGTCGTCAGCGTCTGGGGCAGGGCGGTGCGTGCCGCGGTCAGCGCATCGATCATGTCCTTGGACTGCTGGTCAGCGTTCAGGAACGGGTGATAGGTCAGTTTCGAGGTGTCGTAGCCGGCGTAGTTGGGCGCCACGACGATGTACCCCTGTGCGGCAAACATCGCCGCAATCAGTGCCCCCTCGGTGTTGCTCTGGTTGGTGATGTCGGCAATGTTGAGGGCCTTGTTGGCATTGGTGCCATGCGCATACAGCACGATGGGCCGACCGCCGCTGCACTGGGGCGCGCTGCCCGTGGGCACCATCAGCGCACCGGATGCCGTGGTGGCCTCGCCCGCACCGCCCACGGTGTTGTACTGAATGTAATAGAAATCAACCCCGCAGGTCGGCGCGCCGGTCACCTCGAGCAATTGTGCACCGGCCGGGTTGGCACCCAGGTTGGCGGCGAAGCTCGCCGCATCCAGCGAGGCGATGCGAAACGGCGGATCCTCGATGAGGGTGCCCCGCGCGGTGCTGGTGCCGACCGTCGCGGTGGGACTGTCGGCGCCACACCCCGTGAGACCCAGGGCTGCTGCGCCGATCAGGCACAGGACCCGGGTGCGGGCCGGACGATGCTGCAATGATGGTAGTGACATGGCACTCTCCTTGAGGCTGAGGCCACCTTCAGATCCGGCTCGCGGTGAAGGCTACTTCGCCGCCGCTTTCTTGACCGTGATATTGACGGGCATGCCCTGGAAATCCATGGTCAGCGCGATGCTGTCCGCGGCCACGACGCCCGTGTATTTGATGGTCGTGGGGCTGCCGCCGAAATCCACGTCCACGGCAAAGGAAATATTGTTGCCGTCGATCTTGCCATCCTTGATGGCGAGCTTGGTACCGTCCGGTCCGGTGGTCGTGCCCGTCAGCTTGGTGCCGTCCGACTTGAATACGTAGTCGATCTGAACCGGACCGTTCGGCGAGTCCAGCGACCCGGACCAGTTGCCGTCGACGCCGGCCGCGAAGGCAGGCACCGCTATCAGCAACGACCCGAGCAATCCCAGCAGCAATGCTTTGAGTTTCATGTTCGTACCCCCCCTTCCGGCGCCACTCTTTTTGTCCGCGGCAAACGATACCATAAATGCGCTATGTTGCGTCAGACGCAGCGTTGCGCAGTCAACGTAGAATTCGGACATGTTTGACGCACTCAAAGGCTGGACGCCCGTACAACGCAAGGTCGTCGCAGCCAGTTTTCTCGGCTGGACACTGGACGCATTC
Organism: Steroidobacteraceae bacterium; assembly: GCA_035486855.1. Lineage (GTDB taxonomy): Bacteria > Pseudomonadota > Gammaproteobacteria > Steroidobacterales > Steroidobacteraceae > DAIDKA01. The sequence continues at coordinate 24,339 of DATHMT010000045.1, read as the reverse complement.
GATTTCTTCCTGCTGGTCTTCGTCATGAAGGACGTTGCGCGTGAATTCGGCACCACGCGCGACACGGTGGCCTGGGCGGTAACGCTGACGCTGGCGTTGCGCCCGATCGGTGCCTTCATCTTTGGCCGCCTGGCGGACCACTTCGGGCGACGGCCGATCCTGATGCTGGACGTCGCGCTGTATTCGCTCATGGGGCTGGCGAGTGCCCTGGCGCCGAACCTGGCCGCGTTCCTGATCGTGCGGGCGCTGTTCGGCGTGGCCATGGGCGGCGAATGGGGCATCGGCGCCTCGCTCACCATGGAGAGTGTCAAGCCACAGGCGCGCGGTCTGGTGTCGGGGCTGCTGCAGTCGGGTTACCCGACCGGATACCTTTTGGCGTCGCTGGTGTTCGCGTTGCTGTACGACCGGATCGGTTGGCGCGGCATGTTCGTCATCGGGTTCGCACCGGCGCTGCTGGTGCTGTACATCCGGCGCCACGTGCCGGAGTCACCGACCTGGCAGGCCAAGCGCGCCGGTTCCGACTCCATCATCAAGACCCTGGGACGGCACTGGCGACTGGCGCTGTATGCCATCCTGCTGATGACGGCGTTCAACTTTTTCAGTCACGGCACCCAGGACCTTTATCCGAACTTTCTGCAGTCCACCTATCACTTTGATGCGCGCACCACGGGCACCATCGCCATCGTCTACAACATCGGAGCGATTCTGGGTGGCTGGACGATCGGCATCTGGAGTCAGCGGGTGGGTCGCCGGCGTGCCATGATCGTCGCCGCACTCGTGGCCCTGCCGATCACTTACCTGTGGGCCTATTCCTCCGGTGCGGTGATGCTGGCCGCGGGCGCCTTCCTGATGCAGTTCTGTGTCCAGGGAGCCTGGGGTGCGGTGCCCGCGTATCTGATCGAGGTCTCCCCGCCGGATGCGCGCGCCACGTTTCCCGGCACCGTCTACCAGATCGGCAACTTCATCGCTTCTTCAAATGCGGTGCTGCAGTCCTGGTTCGCCACGCAGCAGCGCGGAAATTATGCGCTGGCACTGGCCGGCGTCGCGATGACCGCGGCGTTGTCGATTGCGGTGCTCGCCTGGCTGGGACGGGAGACGCGCGGCGTGGAAACCGTCTTGACCTGAACTGACGCAACCTCGAGGATCCTGCGTGGCTACGAACGATGATCTGGGAATGGCGCGCCAGCTGCTCGATCTGATCAACGGCAGCTGGGTGGCGCAGGCCTGTTACGTGACGGCCCGGTTGGGTCTCGCGGATCTGCTGGCCAAAGGTCCGCTCACGGCGCAGGAGTTGGCCGCGGCAACCGGCGCGAACGCGGCAGCGCTGCAACGTCTGCTCGGCGCACTGGGCAGCGTGGATATCTGCCGCCAGCGAGATGACGGCTCGTTCGAGATGACGCGACTGGGGGCGCTGCTGCGCGGCGATGTTCCCTACTCGATGCGGGCCTGGACGCTGCAGTGGGGCGGGGAGGCGTGGCAGATCTGGTCGAATCTGCTTCATAGCGTGAAGACCGGCCAGAGCGCGCGCTCACTGATCACCGGCAATGAGGGATTCGGCCATCTGGAGCGCGATCCGGAGGCCGCGAAAATATTCAATCAGGCCATGGTGGACCTGACGCGGCTGGCCGCGGCGGCGATCACCCGCGCGTACGACTTCGCGGGCCAGAAGGTCATGGACGTGGGTGGCGGCTACGGGGAACTGCTGGCGCAGATCCTCGAAGCGTACCCGACCGCGCAGGGCGTGCTGTTCGACATGCCGCATGCCATTTCCCGCGCCCGCGAACATCTGGCCGATCGCGGCCTCGCCGGCCGCTGCGAATTCCGGTCCGGAGATTTCTTCGCCAGCGTGCCAGGCGGCGCGGACCGGTACGTTCTCAAGACGGTCATTCACGACTGGCCGGATGATCGGGCGCGGGAGATTCTGCGCACCTGTCTGCGCGCCATGGCCCCGGGGGCGCGCCTGCTGCTCATCGAGCGGCTGATGCCCGAGCGGCTCGAGCCCTCGGAGGAAAATCGGGGGCTCGCGCGAGTGGATCTGCACATGCTCGTGGCACTGGGCGCCCAGGAGCGCACCCTGGCGCAGATGCTCGAGCTGCTGAAATCGGCCGGCTTCAGGCAGGTGCGCCGGATCGGCACGCCCAGCGAATTCCAGATTCTCGAGGCGCAGGCCTAGAGCTGCGCGCTCAAGGACAAGCCGGGAACGGTCGCAAGTGACAGGGAGATCTGCTGGCTGACCCGCTGCAGCATCGTCAGACGCCCGCGGATCAGCTTGGTGCGAGTCATGCGTCCGGAGTGGCTGGATGAATTCAAGGCCGCGACCACGCGGCCCTGCTGATCGAACACCGGAACGGCGAGGGCGATCACCCCATAGGCGAGTTCATCCTCCACCGCGCAGTAGCCGCTGCGTCGGGCCTCATCGATCAGCACGCGCAGCTGCTGCGGATCGGTCACGGTGCGTTCGGTGAGCGCGGTGAATTTCGCGGTTTCAAAAAACAGCTTGAGCCGTTCGGGACCCAGCCCCGCCAGCAGCACGCGGCCGGTGGAGGTGGCGTGCGCCGGGAAGCGGCTGCCGACGTGCGCCTCGAGCCGCAGCAACGTGCGCACCGAGGTGCGCGCGACATAGGCGATCTGTGTGCCATCCAGCACGCACAACGCCGCCGAGTCGGAGGTCTCGCGCGCCAGCTCCTCGAGATGCGTGCGGGTGAGCTGTTCGATGTTGATCGATTCGAGGTACGCGGCGCCGAGTTCCAGCACCTTGGGTCGCAGCAGGAAGCTGCGACCGTTGCGGGTGACATAACCCAGCTCCTCGAGTGTCAGCAGGCAGCGGCGCGCGGTGGCGGCGGGCATGCCCGCGCCGCGCGCGATGTCGCTGAGACTCAGGGCGGCATGATCGCGACCAAAGGCGCGGATGACGGCCAGCCCTTTGGCAAGTCCGCCCATGGCCTCGCGGCGAACGGCTATCGTACGCGGCTCAGTCACCGCCTTGACACTCCCTGGAGCGCGGGTCCAGTATCGTTTCGGATATCGACAACATTTTCGATATCCGAAAAGTAGCACACCGAGGAACAAAGTGAAAATCGGCCGTCAGGACCAGCGCAGTTCGGCAATCTCCACGTCCAACGCCGACACCATCATCGTCCGCGGCCACGATCTGGCGGCGCAGCTCATCGGTTCGATCACCTTCAGCGAACACTTCTGGCTGCTGTTGACCGGGGCGCGGCCAACGCCGGCCCAGTTGCGGATCCTCGATGCCACCCTGGTCGCGATCGCCGAGCATGGGATGGTGCCGAGTGTTCAGGCGGCCCGCATGACCCTGGCGGCCGCGCCTGAGGCCCTGCAGGGCGCCGTGGCGGCGGGCATCCTGGGTTGCGGCTCGGTGGTACTCGGGTCCTCCGAGGCGGCCGGTCGGTTCTTGGCGGAGATTCAGGCACGATCGGCGTCCGCGCCTTCGTTGCGCGACGCCGCCCTGGAGGTGATCCGGGAATATCGGGCCGCGAAACGCGCCATTCCGGGCTACGGCCACCCGCTGCACAAGGGACGCGATCCGCGGGCCCTGCGACTGTTTGCGGTCGCCGCCGAAACCCACACCGCGGGCCGGCACGCCGAGATCGCCGGCATCGTGGAGCAACTGCTGCCCGAAGCGGTGGGGCGACCGCTGGCACTCAATGTGTCCGGTGCCATCCCCGCGGTGCTGCTGGATGCCGGCTATCCGCTGCTCGCCTTGAAGGGTGTGCCGCTGCTGGCGCGAACGGCCGGTCTGGTCGGACATCTGCTCGAGGAGCAGCAGCGCTCGATTGGCTTCGTCATGTCGGACGCCGCAGCGCGGGCCATCACCTACGACGGGGATGTGCCGAGCGGGTTCGTGCCCAGCGCGGAGGGCTGATGGAACCGGCACTGGACGGAGTCCGCATCGTCGAGCAGGGGACCTTCATCACCGGTCCGTGCGCGGGGATGCTGCTGGCCGATCTCGGCGCGGATGTCATCAAGGTCGAAAGTCCCGACGGCGATCCCTACCGCTCCTACCAGGGCGGACAGTATTCACCGCACTTCCAGGCCTACAACCGCAACAAGCGCGCCCTGGCCCTGAACATGAAGCAGCCGGGTGATGGCGAACTGTTCCTGAAGCTGATCCGCGAGGCGGACGTCTACATTCAGAATTTTCGCCCCGGCGCGGCCGAGCGCATCGGTGCCGGTGCCGAGCAGCTGCTGAAGGTCAATCCCCGGCTGGTGTACTGTTCCATCAGCGGCTTCGGCGCGACCGGTCCGTACGCCGACCGGCCCAGCTACGACTCGGTCGCGCAGGCCCTGAGCGGTTTCCTGAGCGTCGTCGTCGATTATCGCCGGCCCCAGTTTCTGGGTCCGGCCCTGGCCGATGCCATCACCGGCATGTATGCCGCGCAGGGAGTACTGGCCGCGCTGGTGCGCCGCGGCCGCACCGGGGTGGGCGGCCATGTCGAGGTCTCGATGATCGAGGCCATGGCGCATTTCGCGGTCGAGCCCTTTGCCGCCTTCTTTGCCTTGGGCGAGGCGCCGACTTCGGCGGATCGGCCGCGACTGGCCCAGGCCTACATCCTGCGCACGGCCGATGACCGCCTGATCGCCATCCATCTGTCCTCGCTGGAGAAATTCTGGACCGGTCTGGTGGCGGCGCTTGAGGCACCGGAACTGGGAACCGATCCACGCTTCAACCCGCGCGAGCGCCGTATCGCCGAATACGACACCCTGCGCGTGGAGCTGGATGAGCGTTTCTCGCGCCAGCCGCTCGAGTACTGGGTGGAGCGGCTGCGGGCCGCCGATGTGCCCCATGCCGCCGTGAATCGCATCAACGAGGTCGTCAACGACCCGCAGGTCAAGCACCTGGGCGTTGTTGTGCCCATTGAGTCGCCGCATACTGCGACCGAGGCGGTGCGGCCGGCGGTCCGGTTCGATGGCCACCGTGCCCGTTCAGTGAGACCGGCGCCACTCCTGGACCAGCATGGCAAGGCAATCCGCGCGGCCCTGGAACGTGATACGGCATGGCCGGACATTGGAGGGAAATCAACGTGAGCAAGCTGCCCGCGCGTCTTCACCACACCGCGTATGTGACCAAGGATCAGGAGAAGACACGACACTTCTATGAGGAGGTCATCGGCTTGCCGTTGACCGCCACTTGGTGCGAAACCGACCTGCTGTTCGGCAAGGAACGCACCTATGTGCATACCTTCTACGGCATCGGCGACGGGGGTGCGCTCGCCTTCTTCCAGTTCGCCGATCCAGCCGATCAGGCCGAGTTCGGCCCGAAGATGCCTTCCTCGCCATTTCATCACATCGCCCTGCAGGTGGATGCGGAGGCGCAGGCCGGCATCGAGGCGCGGATCGCGAAGGCGGGCATCAAGCCACCGGATACCTATGTGCTCGAACACGGGTATTGCCGTTCGGTCTACGTCAACGACCCCAACGGCCTGATCCTGGAATTCACGCTGGACGCACCCGAGGTCGAGGACATCAACAAGGCGCGCCGTGCCGATGCCCACCAGGCATTGAAGCGCTGGCTCGCGGGCGACCATCATTCAAACAACACCTATCGCTGATGGGTACCCGAATCGACCGCATCGCGACCACGCATGTGGGCAGCCTGCCGCGCAGCCAGGCGGTGACGGATGTGCTGTTCGCCCGTCAGACCGATGCGCGGCGCGATGTTGCCCATGACGATGGCGTGATCACCGCGGCGGTGGCCGAGGTGGTCAGGCGCCAGAAGAGTCTCGGTATCGATTTCGTCAGCGATGGCGAGATGAGCAAGATCAGCTACGCCACCTACATCGCCGATCGATTTTCGGGCTTCGACGGTGATTCACCGCGCGAGCCGGGCCAGGACCTGGTGGAGTTCCCCGGGCTGCTGCGCAAACTGGCGGAGCGCGGTTCGACCGCCAAGTACCGCCGCCCGCGCTGTGTCGGCCCGGTGACCGTCAAGGATCTGCGGCCCCTGGATACCGATATCGCGAACCTGAACGAGGCGGTCGCGGCCATCAAACCGCACGGCGCGTTCATGAATGCCGCCTCCCCGGGGGTCATCGCGCTGTTCCAGCCGAATGACTTCTACCCCACGCAGGATGCGTACCTTGAGGCACTGGGCAACGCGCTGGCCGTGGAGTACGAGGCGATCGTGCGCGCCGGCATCATCCTGCAGATCGATGCGCCGGATCTGGCCATGGGCCGCCACACCATGTATCGCGACCGCACGCTCGATGAGTTCGAGGTGCTCGCGGCGCGGCACATCGAAGTCCTGAATCATGCCTTGCGCAATGTTCCCGCCGATCGCGTGCGCATGCACGTGTGCTGGGGCAACTACGAGGGACCCCACCATCACGACATACCGCTGGAGCGGTTGCTGCCGGTGGTGATCAAGGCCAAGCCGCAGGGCCTGCTGTTCGAGGCCGCGAATCCGCGCCATGCACATGAGTGGATGGTCTTCAGGGACATCCGCATTCCCGATGACAAAATCATGATCCCGGGACTGCTGTCCACCACCACCAACTACATTGAGCATCCGCAGCTGGTCGCCGAACGCATCGAACGCTTTGCCCAGGTGGTCGGGCGCGAGCGGGTCGTGGCGGGCACCGACTGCGGTTTTGGAACCTTCGCCGGTTTCGGACCGGTGGAGCCGGACATTGCGTACCTGAAACTGCAATCGTTGGTGGAAGGGGCGCAGATCGCCTCGCGCCGGCTGTGGCGCTGAGGCGAGGCAAACGAGGGGGAACGACATGCGCGAATTCAATGAGCAGAGCATTACCCAGGCGGTGATCGAGCGACTCTCGCAATGCGAGGATCCGCGCTTCAAGCGCGTCATGACCTCGCTGGTCACGCATCTGCACGACTTCGTTCGCGACGTGAAGTTGACCGAAGCCGAATGGATGGGCGCGATTGAATTTCTGACCGCGGTCGGTCAGACCTGCACCGAGAAGCGTCAGGAGTTCATCCTGCTTTCGGACACCCTGGGGGTCTCGGTGCTGGTCATTACGCTCAATCATCCCGCCGATCAGGGCAGCGCCGAATCGACGGTGCTGGGTCCCTTCTACTGGCCGGGTGCGCCAGACCTGCCGCGTGGCAGCAATCTGGCTGAGGGCGTCAAAGGTGAGCCGACGTTCTATTCGGGACGGGTCCTGAGTGCCTCGGGACAGCCGCTGGAAAACGCGCTGCTGGATATCTGGTCCGGAGACGGTGATGGCGATTATGACATGCAGATTCCGGGCGAAACGGGGATGAAGGCCCGCGGGCGGATCCGCACCGATGCGGCCGGACGTTACTGGTTCCGCTCGATTCGCCCGACCTTTTACCCGGTACCCACCGATGGTCCGGTAGGGGTGATGCTGCGCCGGATGGGTCGCCATCCCAACCGCCCCGGGCACATCCACATGATCGTTTCGGCCGCGGGCCATCGACCGGTGACGACGCACCTGTTCGTGGCGGGCAGTCAGTACCTCGACTCGGATGCCGTGTTCGGGATGAAGGAGTCGCTGGTCGCCCAATTCGACCGGCACCCGCCCGGAACGGGCCCGAACGGCGAGCGGGTGGACGTCCCGTTCTATACGGTCAACTATGACTTCCGCTTGCGTCCTGACGCTGCGCCGTGATTCATTCTCCGCGGCTGCCCCGGCAACCGCTAAGATACCGCTCATGAAGCCGACGCCAATTCATCCAATAACGTGACGTCGCGCCGAAAGTCTTATGTACGCTATGGTACACTGGGCCCCAGTAGCTCGGCGAAAGCAAGAATAAAGACGTTCGAGCTATACGTTCTACCCTTTCGATTCGCCATGAGGGACGCTCCATCACAACGTTGATCGAGTGCGTCAAGCAACAGAAGCAGGGAATGATCGGACGCTACGCGAAGTCCGACAATCTTCACGGACTGCTGGCGGTGCTGACGACTCTGGTGCCGTTGGGCTTGCTCTGGTGGGTGGCAGTCGCTTTCGGACGCAGCTCATATTGGGCCGTGGGCGCAGTCATGCCGCTGCTGATCCTGTTCACGCTGCGCGTTTTCGCGTTGATGCACGAGTGTGGCCATCGCAGTCTGTTCCGCAGCGTTGCCCTGAATCGCTGGACTGGATTCGTGCTGGGCGTGCTGTCCGGCATGCCGCAGTATGTCTGGGCTCAGCATCATAACTATCACCATGCGCACAACGGCAACTGGGAGCGTTATCGCGGGCCCTACGCGACCTTGTCCGTCGATGAATACGCGGCACTGAGCAGCGGGCAACAACGCTTTTATCGCCACAAGTGCAGCCTCGCCGCCGCGCCCCTGGCGGGCTTCATTTATCTGATTCTGAATCCGCGCCTGACCTGGATCCGGGGAACCATCGGCCTGCTGGGGCACATCATTCGCGGCAAGCTTGCAGGTTCGGGCCAATCGCTGCGCGAACTGGCGGCGGGCTATCAGACGCGCTACTGGAAGAACCCCAAAGAGTACCGGCACATGCTCGCGAACAACCTGGTGCTGCTGAGCGTCTGGGGGATCATGTGCTGGTCCTGGGGTCCGGTCCTGTTCTTCACCATTTACGTACTGACGGTGTCCATAGCCGGCGGACTGGGAATCGTGCTGTTCACCGTCCAGCACAATTTCGAGCACGCCTATGCGACCGGATGCGCCAGTTGGGACTACGACGTGGGGGCAATGGAGGGCACGAGCTTCCTGGTCCTGCCCTGGTGGGCGAACTGGTTCACGGCCAACATCGGCTATCACCACATTCACCACCTGTCCTCGAGCATCCCCAGCTATCGCCTGGTGGCCTGCCACAACGAGTACCAGCACCTGTTTCCAGAGGTGGTACGGGTCAAACTCTCAGGCGTCAGCGGCGCCATGAAGTGCATTCTCTGGGACATCCGCGCCCATCGCATCATCACGCTGGCGGAGTATCTGCAACAGACCTGAGGTTGCCTCACATGGCCGGCGCGGTCCCCGTGTAATAGGTGATCACGTAGGCCTTTACCGAGCCATCGCTCTGCGGTACGCCCGACACCTTGACCTTGGTACCCACCAGCATGGCCGCACTGAAGGTGGTCTGGCCCGCGGAGGTGGTGATGTCGACCGGGCTCACCGTGACCACCCCGTTGCTGCGATCCACCTGGTAGACCAGGGTGCCGGAGCCGGCCACGGTGCTGGCAGCCACCGTCACCGCGTTCGCCCCATTGGCCGCGGTGATGGTGAAGGTCTCCTCACCGCTGGTGGGCGCTGCGGGGATGCTGGCCACCGTGGCGACCGGCAATGGCGTCGGCTCGAGAATCGACGCATTGACGCTCCAGCCGCTGGGATTGGCGGGGTCGGCCCAGGTGACGTAGGCCACGCCCCAGGGAATGATCATGCCGGCCGTGCCACCGAAGGTCGCGGAGAGGCCATTGGTGGCATCAGCAAACAGCGTTGCGGCGGAGTCCCCGGAAGAGTCGGTCCCCGAGGTCACGCGCGTCGGGTAGGCGAAGTTCCACCACTTGAAACCCTGGATGGCAGTCCCTGAAATCGGATCGTTGCCGTTGTCCGTCGTGGCCTCGATGAAGCCCAGCTGCACCGAGTAGTCATCGATGGCACGCAGGTAGTCATGCGTCATAGTAAACCCGCTCGCGCTGGACTTTGAGATCGCGCCGGAGTAGTCGGCGGTCTCGATGTCGATTTCCTGCGCGGTCATCGGCACGGTGAGCGCATTCACGCTGGCATGGACCTTGAAGCCACGCACGAACTGCTGATTGCTCAGCAGCGCGGTTCCGGTGGCGATCGGCGTGGCATCCGCCGGCGGATTCCAGGGCTGACGATAGTAGAACGCGGTGCTGCCATTGATGGCCATCGTCACCGGGGCGCCGTCGTCGTTGGTGACGGTGATGGTATTGGTGGTTGCGTTCACATCCAGCACATGGCCTTCCGGGCCGACGTAGACGTTGTTGAAGCTGCTGCTCGCCCAGATGCGGGTTGCCGTAAGACTGCCGTCCACTCCGTAGCGCGCCGCGATGCGCACGTACTTGCCATTGAGGCTGGTCGCGCTCGAGAAGTTGTAGATCGTGCTGGTGGAACTCGCATCCAGGTCGTAGAACAGGGTGCCATTGGTCGCATCCGCATTGATCGTCAGCGCGTTGGTGGTGCTGATCTGCGTCTCCGGTGAGACCGCCGGCACCGTCGGAAAGTCCTTGTCGATCGTGATGCTGGCCGCCGCCACGCCCGTCACGGTGCCGTAGGTATGACGCAGCACCAGGCGCCGCAGATCGGCGAGCGGATGATGGCGAATGGGCCCGTTGAAGTTGACGGCCCACTGTGTGGCGCTCGCACCGGGCGGGTTGTGGGCAATGATGAAGGCCGGGTGGGACAGATCGAATTCCAGATCGAGCGCAGTGCTGCCGGTCGTGTTCACCACCAGCGGAGAGACGAAGGTGACGTTGACCGGAACGGTCAGATTCGAGCCGCTGCCCTGGGCATTGACCACCGTGATATTTGAATTGCTGACCGATGCGCCCGCGGCGAGGGCGAATCCTGCCTCCGGATCCGCCGAGGCGGTCAGCATGATGTCCTGCGGGTTGCCGCTCACCGTGATCACGGCGCCGGTATAGGTGCCGGTCGGTACGGTGGCATTGCCGAGAATTTCTCCGAGCTGATCCAGCTGCTCGAGGTTCACGAAGGGCGCGGTGGCGGGAGCCGTATAGACCGTGACATCGGCGCCGCCACCTTGCGGAATGAGCGCAATGCTCAGTACCTTGACGGCGATGCAGGCCCAGTCATCAGCGGAGGCATCACTGATCATCACCGGGACACTGGCCGTCTGCGCTGAGGTAGTGCTCGAGGTCATGCCCGATGATCCACCACCGCCACAGGCCGCGAGTGTCGCTGCAATGACGCTGCAAACGGCGTAGTTGAGCTTCCTGGTTTCCATGTCACTCCCTCTTTACCGTTACACCGCTGATGCGCGGTTGAGATCGCGCAATCAGTGCTGGCAATGCAGCTCAGTAGCGATTGAGGAGGGATCCGGTTGACGCCGTGTATGCGAATGATGCGATTTGTGTCGCCCTGTCAGCGATTCGCGACAGCTGTCAGGTCAGCGAAAGCAATGGAATCAGGCCTGTCTGCAAAGTGTTAAATGTCATTCAAACATCTATCAACCCAGCGGCAAATGATGCGGTCGGACCAGTAGATTCCAGTCCTGATGCTCGTCCAGGATCACGGCGACCGCGGCTTCAATACTGCCCCGCAGCGCGCGGTTGATGTCGGCCGGCGGTGCCGCCAACGCCTCCTTGATCCGGCCCACACAGGTCTGCAGTTCCTGCATCAGCCGCTGCGAGGTCGCATCGAGGCGATGCGCTTCGGATTGCGCGAGGGCGCCGTGCAGGGATGCGCCCAGGGCCGGCAGGAAGGTGGTCACCAATGACAGCCACAGTGTGTGGACCGCGAGATGGGTGACGGCCCCGACCGCGGTCAGCGCAAACAGCCAGGTGTTGATTTTGTGGACGCGGTGCTCGAGCGCCCGCTGCTTGATTGAAACGCCCTGGTGATAGTGGCGCTGCTGCTCCAGAACCTGAATCGTCCACTCGGCATAGGTGCTGACAAACTGACCGTCGCTCCAGGCGCCGGCCAGCAGCTGGCGCGCCATGGGCTCGATGCGCGCGCAACACGCCCCCACTTCATCGGCGGCGCGCACATGCTGGCCCGGGTCGAACACCCGCAAATACCAGTTGGCTTCGTCGTCCAGTCTCGCCTCCGGCAACAGCGGCGCGAGCATTGGCAGATACCACACCAGTTCCGCATTGGTGCGTGCCTGCAGCCACTGCTGCTGCCACTTGTGGCGACTGCCAAACCAGTAGATGCCGCTGACCGTCCCGATCATCAGCACTTCGGCCGCGGCCCAAAGTCCGGAGAAGGGGTGCAGGCGGTGGCTCGGGCTGTCCCAGCCCAGCGCCAGCGGCATCACCGCGCTGAGTACCGCCAAGGCGCTCAGCAAGTAGATGCTCCAGTATCCGCTTCGGTAACGCTCTCCATAATGGATGGCCCGCGCGTTGAAGCGCTGCTGATCCCTGGAGAGCGCCGTGACCAGCGGCATCAATTCGCGGGGGGCAACCGGCTCCGGGGGTGGCGCCGGAATGTTGAGATGCGACCCGGCCAGCAGCAGTCGTTGGATCAGTTGGTACAGTGCCATCGACCGTTCAGTCCCCTATCCGGTAGGTGGCCGCGAAAATCGCGGGCGCGATGACTCCGAGACTGCCGTCCCCGTAGTCGACCAGCCAGTCGCCGGGCGCCCCACTCAGTACCGACACGCCATCGGAGAGCACCACTTCGAACGGCTCATCGATCTGCACCGCGGCCACCCGGATCGGCAGCGCCGCGTAGCGTCCATCCGCACCCTCCGCAGTCGGAGGAAGCGGACGGTATTTCTCGCCGAATCGGGCGCGCGAGACGCGCCACCGATCGCCTCGCTTGCCCGTCAGGATGGCGTCACCGGCGTGGGCCTGCACCGTACCTTCGCGCGTGCGCACCGTGCACTCGGAAGTTGCGAACTCCACGTTCACTTCATCCGGAACCTTGTGTGCGAAAACCATTCCGGGCTGTGATCGAACCTGCGGTGACAAACCCCGCTGGCCCGTCGAGCGGTAGGATCTGGAGGGCGCGACGCTCATCGGCTGCTCCTTGCCCGGTACGGCATTGAAGACCGCTTGTTGCAGCCAGTGTGCCGCATTGCCCCGTGGGTCGCAATTGCAGGCAATACCCGTACATTGCGGTAGCATGCTCACCATGAGTGACGCATATGCCGCGATGTTGAATGTCGCACTCGAGGAAGCGCGTATCGGTTTGGCCGAGGGCGGCATTCCGATCGGCGCCGCGCTGTTCGACCGACAAGGCAAGCTTCTCGGACGCGGGCACAATCGCCGGGTGCAGGAAGATGATCCCTCCATCCATGGTGAGACCGATGCGTTTCGCAAGGCGGGCCGTCGCCGCAGCTACCGGGACACCGTCATGGTGACGACACTGGCGCCATGCTGGTACTGCAGTGGATTGATTCTGCAGTTTCAGATTGGCGCGGTGATAGTGGGTGAATCACGCACCTTCCGCGGAGGCATCGATTGGCTGCGGGAGCGCGGGGTCGAAGTGATTGACCTGGCCTCGGCGCAGTGCGAGCAACTGCTCGGCGACTACATCCGCCAGCAGCCCGCGGTCTGGAACGAGGACATCGGTGAAGGGAGCGGTGAAGGGCATGATCATTGATGTTACAATATCTATGAATGTCAATAACTTGCACATGAATGATGCCTTTTCACTCAAATAGTGCTCAGCGCGACACGGGTCCGCGACTGATGCGATTCAACTGAGCTAGGCTTCCTCGCGTGACCAAGAAGGATTCACCCCGCCACATTCGCCTGACCTCGCATCCGGGCAGCGGCAAGGCGCATCACTTCCCCATCGAGTGGGGCGCGCCGAACGCGCGCGCGCGTGGGCCGGTCATCGGTTCAGTGACCGCCGCGGCCGATCGCAACGTCATCGGTGCCCATGGTGGCGCGTACTCGATCTACCGCGCGCTGGCGGTCTCCTCCGGGGCGCTCGATCCCGTCGCCCGTCCCGACCTGACCGACACTGAGCCCGTCATCCAGATCGGCCCGCATCCGCAATGGGCGGACGCCAAAAGCATTGTCTCGCTCGATCCCTGGGGCCATCGGGCGACCCTGGACTTCGAAGCTGAGATCGAAGGCGGCCTCGACATCAGGCCGACCATTGCGATCACCCGCGCCCGGCTCACCCTGCCGGAGATTCGCGACGCCATTGCTTCGGGCAGGGTCGCGGAAGACGGAGTGATCGTGCATGACGGTGGTGAAGTGAGTGTGACCAAGGCGGCGATCGAGCCGGTGTGGCATCTGCCGGGAGTCGCCGAACGCTTCGGCGTCGCGGAGAGTGCGCTGCGACGCATCTTGTTTGAACAGACCGGAGGCATGTACCCGGAGCTCGTCACGCGCGGTGACCTGCACGTGTTCCTGCCGCCGATCGGTGGCATGACGCTGTACATCTTCGGTGATCCCTCGGCGCTGCACGATCCGACGCGACCGCTGACCTGTCGAATTCATGACGAGTGCAACGGCTCGGACGTCTTCGGCTCCGACATCTGCACCTGTCGGCCCTATCTGACGCACGGCATCGAGGAGTGCGTCCGCGGTGCCCAGTGCGGCGGCGTCGGGCTCATCGTCTACAACCGCAAGGAAGGTCGCGCGCTCGGCGAGGTCACCAAGTTCCTGGTGTACAACGCGCGCAAGCGCCAGCCGGGTGGCGATCAGGCCTCGACCTATTTCGCGCGGACCGAATGCGTTGCCGGAGTCCAGGATGCGCGATTCCAGCAGCTGATGCCGGATGTATTGCACTGGCTGGGAGTCGGCCGGATTGATCGGCTGGTGTCGATGTCGAACCTCAAGCATGACGCGCTGACACAGGCCGGTATCGCGATCGGCGAGCGGGTACCGATTCCGGCGCAATTGGTGCCACCCGACGCGCAGGTGGAAATCGAGGCCAAGAAGGCCGCCGGATATTTCAGTTCCGAGGTGGCAGTGGACCCTGCATGCGTGGTCGGGCGTGATCTCAAAGACTATTGAGGACTCCCCGGCACGCTCGCTGCTATCGGCCGCCGCCGTGCGGCGCACCTCCCGACGCCTGCTGCAGCTGGCACTGGAGGAATCGCTGTCGGACTGGACCGTTCATCTGGATCGCCTGCCGGCCACCGCGGACTTCGTGGCCCGCCTCGTCCGTGACCGCTATCCGGATCTGCATCCGCCGTTCCACGCACGCTGGCGGCACTTCGTGTTCGCGGGGCGCGATCTGTGGGCCGAAGCGGTGGCCACGCGCAGCTGGCGCACGCCGGCCGAGCAGGCCAGGTCGGCCTTTGACCTGGCCATCACCTCGGTACTGCTGGATGCGGGCGCGGGTGCGCACTGGGAGTACGCGGATGCCGCAACCGGGCAGCGCGTGGCGCGATCGGAGGGTCTGGCGCTCGCCAGCCTGCGCTGGTTCGAGCAGGGTGGTCTCTCGGCTGACGCACGCGACCCACTGCGGGCAGATGCGGGCAGGCTGCGGGATATCGATGAGGCAGCGATCGATGCCGCATTTCAGTCGGGTGAACGCAATCCGCTGCAGGGCACTCATGGCCGTGCCACGCTGCTCAATCGCCTGGGCAGTGCGCTGAGCGCCCGACCGGACCTGTTTGCCCTGGCCGATAAACCGCGCCCGGGCGGACTGTTCGATGCCCTGGCGGCGCGCGCTTCCCAGGGGCAGGTTCCCGCAGCGAGCATCCTCGAGATACTGCTCGAGGGCCTGGGCCCGATCTGGCCTGAGCGGCATCGCCTGGAGGGCGTCGCACTCGGGGACTGCTGGCCCCATCCCGCATTGGTGGGCGCGCGTGCGGCAGACCGCTTTGTGCCGCTGCACAAGCTGTCGCAGTGGCTGGCTTACTCACTGATCGAGCCGCTTGAGGCCGCCGGCATCCGCGTGACCGGGGTTGGCGAGCTGACGGGACTGGCGGAGTATCGCAACGGCGGGCTGATGGTCGACATGGGAGTGCTCGCCGCGCGCGACCAAAACGCACTTTCGGTGGTGCACTCGGTTTCTGACCCGTTTATCGTGGGCTGGCGTGGGTTGACGGTCGCGCTGCTGGATGAGCTAGCGCCACTGGTTGCGATGCGCCTGGGGCTCGCGCCTGAGAATTTTCCGCTGGCGCGGGTGCTGGAAGGGGGAACATGGGCAGCGGGTCGGCTGATCGCCCGCGAGCGACGCAGCGACGGCGGTCCGCCGATACGAATCTCAAGTGACGGGACGGTGTTCTGATGAACAAAGTAACGGTGGTCAATCATCCCCTGGTGCAGCACAAGCTGACCTTGTTGCGGGACCGGACCACGTCGACCAAGACCTTTCGGCAGCTGCTGCGCGAGACCGCGACCCTGCTGTGCTACGAGGTGACGCGCGATCTGCCGCTGGACCCGGTTGAAATCGAGACGCCCCTGATGGCAATGAAGTCGCGCAAGCTCTCGGGCAAGAAACTGGTGTTTGCGCCGATTCTGCGCGCCGGCGTCGGACTGCTGGATGGGATGCTGGATCTCGTGCCCTCGGCGCGGGTCGCGCACGTTGGGCTGTATCGCGATCCTGAGTCACTGGTCGCGGTCGAATACTACTTCAAGGCGCCCACGGTGCTCTCCGAGCGCCTCGTCATCGCCGTTGATCCGATGCTTGCCACCGGCAACACGGCAGTTGCGGCGATCGACCGGCTGAAGGAGCACGGCGCCAACGAGTTGCGCTTCGTGTGCGTGCTGGCCAGCGAGGAGGGTTTGGCACGGTTACACGCCCAACATCCCGAGGTACCGGTGTGGACGGCCGCAATAGACTCGAAGTTGAACGATCATGGGTATATCTTGCCCGGTCTGGGCGATGCCGGAGACCGGCTCTACGGCACCCGCTAGAATAGCCGTCATGGACCTGCACCTGGCAACGATCGACCACATCCGTCAGCAGATCATCGATCTGCTCATCCAGTTCGGCCCCAAGCTGCTCACCGCCATTCTCATCATCATCGCCGGTGTGATCGTCGGCGGCTGGGCGGAGCGCTGGCTGCTGCGCGGCCTGCGGCGCTTTGCTCTGGAGCCGCCGCTGCGGCAACTGATCTCGAAAATCATCCGCGGGCTGGTGCTGCTGCTGTTCGTCGTGATGGCGCTGCAGAACCTCGGGGTTCAGCTGCTGCCGCTGGTGGCGGGACTGGGCGTGGCCGGCGCCGGCATCGCGCTCGCGATGCAGGGTGTGCTCAGCAACATCGTCGCGGGATTGTCGATCATCCTCACCAAGCCCTTTCGCGTGGGCCAGTACGTCCAGGTGGCGGGGGTCGAAGGGCAGGTCGAGCATGTCTCGCTGTTCAGCACCATTCTGCTGCACGCCGATCGGTCGAAGGTGGTCATTCCCAATCGCAAGATCGTCGGCGAGATCCTTCACAACTATGGCCACGTGCGCCAGGTCAGCATTCAGGTCAATGTGACCTATGACACGGATATGGCCGCCGCGCTGCAGGTCATTCAGGAAGTCGTGCAGTCAAACCCGCGGGTGCTGAAGGATGTGCCGCCCCTGATCGGTGTTTCGAGACTGACGGACGCCGCGGCGCAGATCAGCATCCAGCCGTGGGTGTCGGTCGATGACTATGGTTCGGCGATGTCCGAACTGACGCGCGCCACGCTCGAGGCGCTGCGGGCCCATCGGGTCAACCTGGCGCTGCCGCAGATGCGCCTGCTGACCACGCCGACCCCACCGCCGTGAATCAGCGGGCTACCGACCTGGCGTAGACCTCGATCTGCGCCACGTCGGACCAGCCCCCGGGGCCATGGCCGCTGCCCGGCATGAGATCGATGAATCCAATCTGATCCACCTTGGACAGATCGACATGGTCGACGATGACGCCGGTCGTGACCGCGCGCGTGATATCCAGTTTCAGCCAGTGCAGGTCCGCGAATGACAGTTCACTCACCATCCAGTCCCGGGGCGAGCCCTCGGTGCGATCCGCCGCCAGCCAGGTGCCGTCGGCGAGCTTCACGATCGGCCGGACCTGGTGAAAGCCCGACATCTTGGTGTTCCAGCGGAGCCGCGCCAGTCCGGTCAGATCCGCCAGGTGCTGTTTGCTGCGCAGGGCGAGGCCACAGGGCGTGGTGCACAGGCCCTGCCAGACGTGGGTCGGATTGTTCTCATCGCCGGCATTTCCCGTGAGCTCGATCGTGCCACCCGGAACGATGAGTGTGAGCTCCAGATCCGGATTCCCAAGCGAAGCGGCGGTCACCGGGTTTTCGCCGCCCTTGGGCCCCTGCTTCCATTCCTCACGGAAGAACAGCGGCGGGCGCTGCGGCCCATGCTCGCCGGGAGCGCTGCTGGGGGCAGGCGCCGCCCCCGGCGTCTGGGAGTGGGCCGGAGCCATTGAGACGATGACACTCAGTGCAAGCAGTGCGGAAACGCGCGCAGCCATGATGACCCCCGGCAGTCCCTGATAAGCGAGCAGCGAGTCTACGCCCGTCCTGCGCGCTCAGCCATCTAGGCCACGGGGGGCAACGCGCGTTGCAGCAGCCAAACCAGCGCGATCGCCGCAATGACCGCCGATCCCCAGGGCAGGATCGCGCGGCGATAGACCAGGCTCGCGCGCACCAGATACACGATGGGCATCACGCCCAGGACCACCGCCAACTGGCCGGTTTCAATCCCCAGATTGAACGCCAGCAGGGAGATGAGTCGCGCGCCGGACGGCAGCCCCATGTCAGCCAGCACGGACGCAAAGCCGAAGCCGTGCAGAAGGCCGAACGCGAAGGCGATTCGCGCGCGGCTATCTGTGACGATGGGGAAGATGTTGTTGAGCGCGGCGACGACAATCGAGGCAGCGATGACCGATTCAGTGAGCCGGCTCGGCAGCCGTACCACGTTCAATGCCGCCAGCGTCAAGGTAATGGAATGCGCCAGCGTGAAGGCCGTAACGACTTTGAGGATGCTGAATATCGCAGGTCGCGCCGCGCTGACCGGTTCCCAGTGACGGCCGCGTCGAATCAATACCGCCGGCAGCAGCAGTGACAGCAGGAACAGCAGATGATCGATGCCGCTCCAGATATGCCAGATGCCGGCCTGCAGATACGCGCTGAAGGTGCGCCAGGTTGCCGGTGAATGAACCTCGAAGGTCGCATTCGGACGGGTGCCGCCGAGAACTTCCGACTGCGTGACGGCGCCTGCCGTGAGCGTCAGTAAGCCGCGATGCGACGGGTCGATATCCTCCAGCATCGAATAGCCGATCCCGAGCTGTCCGATGGCCTGGGGACAGCGGGCCGACAGCGGCAGCCAGACATAAGTGCCGTCAACGCGCTCGTTGACCTGCAGGCTGCCCAGATTCAGGACACAGGCCCGAGCTTCGGTCGACAGGCGCAGGTGCTGGGCGACGTACTGCAGCAGCTGCGGCCCATTCGCCCGCAGTTCGCCCCAGGTCACCTTGCCGTCGTGATTGGTATCGACGCCGACCGCGAGTTCCACATCCCGCACCGCCAGCTCCAGCGAACCGGTCAGCTCCTGTCCCTGGACATGGAGCACCAGAAAGCCGTTGCTCGAGATATGCGCCTGCGCGGCGCCCATCCAGCACAGCAGCGCGACCCACCACCCGCGCTTCACGGCGCGGCCTCGTAGGGCGCGAGCCGCGCGTCCTGAAGTTTCTGGGCCCGCAGAAACTCGCGCGCGGGTTGCGCGACCCGCGGCTGATGAGCCGCCTGCGCCGCGCGCAGCAGGATCAATAGGTCCTCCGGTTCACGCTGTACCTGCCAGTTCTCGCGTGCCGCCGCCAGCGCCGCGGCCGGTTGCGCCGACACATCCAGCAGAAACCGCGCCTGCTCGCGCCGGTGTACGGCATCGCCGCGCTGCTGTTCGACGTTGAAGGCACTCGCCAGCAGATCCGCGGTGTGCGCGCTTGAGCCGTCATGCAGCATCCGCTGTGCGATGGCGATCCGCAGCAGCATCGGTTCCATGGATTCGTAACCGGCCAGCAGCTGCAGGGTCTGGGCCGCGCGCCCCTGCCGCAGCAGTACATCGGCACAGGCCGCACGCATATAGAAATCATCCGGAGCTACCGCCAATCCCTGGCGCAACCAGTGTTCGGCGGCGGTGTCATCGCCCAGCCGCTCGGCCATCTCGCCCAGCTCCGAATAGCGCCAGGCGCGTGCCTCGGGCGGCAGCGCCTGTTGCGGCAGAGCGGCAATGGCGGCATAGGCCTCGGGCAGGTGCCCGGTGAGACCGCTCAGGCCCTGCGTACAAAGTGTGTTGATCGCCGGATCAGCTGCGGCCGCCAGGCGCTCGCAGGACACATGGGCCTCCTGATAGCGTCCCAGCACGCGCAGCACCGTGGCGCGAGTCAGCCACGCCTGCGGATCGTCCGGGGTTTTTGCCAGGGCACGATCCAGTTCAGTCAACGAAGCGTCGAACAGATGGCGGCTTTGCAGAACGGTTGCGTGCAGTACCAAGACGGCCGTCGGCACGTCGGGCCTGCTCATCCACGGCATGAGAATCGCCTCGGCATAGCCCAGGAACCGCAGATCTCCGGTGGCGCGGGCCCGGGAAATGTAGAACTGGGCCAGCGGCAGCGCGATATCGAGGCGGGTGCGGGTGACCTCACGATTGGCGAAGCTCGCGTGCCGGGCGCCTGCCGGAAGCTCCGCGAGCACGGTTGCATCATTGCCTGGCGTATAGGGGGTGCCCCAGGCGCTGGCGAGCGAAGCCGCGACGAGCAGCCCCGCAACCGCCAGCCGCGCACGTCGGAGACGCGCGCGGCGGCTGATTGTCTGCAGTGTGTCGATGACGCTTACATCCCGTTGACGCTGATGGGCTCGCTGGTGTCACTGGTGTCGGTGATCGTGAGGGCACCCCCATCGACGGTGTAGGGCGCGGCGGTTTCGGAACTCATACGCGCCTGCGCCAGAACCATTTGCGTATCCAGTGCCATGGCGGTGCTGGCGGGCGGCGGCGGCGTCGCTGAGGTCGCAGGGGCGCCCTGGCCCTCACTGCCTCCGCCACAGCCACTGACGAGTCCGGCGGCCAGTCCCATGCCCGTGAGGATGGCAAGTTTGTGTTTCATTGCGCTGTGCCCCTAGTCATTGGCGCTGGTGGGTGAACCCGCCAGGGCGGTATTGATGTATGGAAAGACCGCAAGGTAGTTGGTCGGATCGGGCTCGGCGCCGTCCGTATATTTCAGCTGCCGCGAAGCGTCGGAAGCCGGATCCGGATCCTGCGCACTGCCGTCGAAGGGTGACAGCAGCACGCCCATTGCCACGCGCAGCTCGATATCCACCACATCGTCGATGGGCCGCCGGCCATTGGGGAAGCCGCCGGTATCGCCGCCGAGCACCCCCAGATCACTCTGAGAAGCGACGGGCGTCGCGGCGATGCTGGTATTCAGCCGCAGCTCCTCGGCCGGCGTGACCGTCAAGGGCTGATTGAGTCCCTTGAGTCCCGTCAGGAAGGCCGCGATCAGGTCGGTGCGGGGATAGACTTTCGGCGCCACCACACCCGCGGAGCCGAACAGTGCCTGCAGCAGCACCGGCAGGGCCGGATTGGTGACGTAGTCGGCGAACTGCGCATCATCCTTCGGGGCGGAGGCATTGAACCGATCCTTGTCCGGCAGGCCAATGACCACCTCATTCACCAGTGGCATCCCCAAACGCGACACCTGCGCCCAGGCCCCCCCCTCGACGGAGGCGAAGGTCGGCGCCACGACCGGGCCGACGCTTTGAGCGCTGAAGGCACTTTGCGGAAACGGGTTCACGACCGCGGATTGGCGCACGCTGGCGGTGGTCCAGGCGCCGATCACCGGGTCCTTGCCTGCCGTCAGACAGGAGGCGGGAATCTCCAGTGCAATCGAGGTCACGTTGTATCCGGCCAGGGAGTTCGGCGCCAGATTGCGGGCGTTGACGCCCGCGGGCGCGAGTTCCTCGACCGGGTACTTGATATTGACCAGGTCGAACGTCTCGCCGAGGTTGACGACGAAGGGATCCTGACGCTGACCCACGAACATCCGTCCGGTGCCGCTGCAGCCGGGAATGTTGATCGTGTGGATGAACGCATTCGCGTACGCCGCGTAGTTGGCGATCGACTTGGCGCCGATGTTGTCGAGCGGCTTGTCGAAGGTTTTCGCACCGCTCGTTGCATCGGTGATGGCATGCGCCGCGCCGGTGCGCCGATCACCGTTCACCAATGTCACCGTATAGGTTTCGGCGACGTTCTGCGCCGACATATCCGTGGCGGTGACCGGCCCGATATTGGTCAGCGGCACCGGAACCGCCTTGGTACCGGCGGTGACGGTCAGGCCGTTGTCCACCGTCGTGAAACGGAACTGAAAGGTCAGTGACTCATGACCGCTGCCGTTGTTGTCGATCGAGATTTCGTAGAGGGCGTTCGGGTCCATCGTGTAGTAGTTCGGACCGCCCTGGGGATTTTCAAACGGCTGGTAGTTGGCGATCAGGGTGACGTATCCGGCGCGGCCGGGTTCGTAACTGTTGAACATGTAGAGGTCGGTACCGTCCACCTTCGGCCGAGTGGTGATGAACGGAGCTTCCCGGTGACTGGAGGCGGATGCCGCGAGCGGAAGGAGAGCGGCGGCGACCGCGGAGAAAATCCGCTGACGAGGAATATTCATAGAGCGTGGTCCCCTGCATGGTGGTGGCGTGCAACATATGTACGCGACCACCCACACCGCGGATGCAGCGGGTGCCGACAAACGCAGCGGTTCAAGGGTGCCGATACGGGGGCGAGAATGCCCCGAACGCTATACGGTCGGGAGGCCCGTGCGGATGCAGGCGCTCGCCGTCCTGTGCCTTAGGCGACCACCATCGGCAGCGGTGCATCCAGCTGGCTCAACAGTATGCCGATGCTGACCGGCCGTGCGATCAGGAAGCCCTGGGCGTGATCACACCCCAGTGATTCGAGAATGCGCAGCTGCTCTTCGGTCTCGACACCCTCGGCGGTCACGGTGCAGCCCACATCCTTCGCCATGCGGATGATGGCCGAGACGATGGCGCGACTGCTCTCCTGCTTCTGAATGTTCGCAACGAAACTGCGATCCACCTTGATCGAGCCGAAGGGGTGATCGCGCAGCCACGTCAGGGAGGAATAGCCGGTCCCGAAATCATCCAATGCCACCCGAACGCCCATCTTCTCCAGCGTGCGCACATTGCCGACGCTGACGCTGTCGGGCCGCAGCAGCGAGGTCTCGGTGAGTTCCAGGCTCAGCTTCGTGGGACTGAACTGAGCGTGCGAGAGCGTCTGCCGCACCCACAACGGGAAATCCGGCTGGGACAGCTGCCGCGCCGACACATTCACACCGAGTTCGAGTCTGTGACCGGCCGCCGCCAGCGAGGCGAGCGCGGTGCAACTCTCCCACAGCACCCAGGCGCCGATCTGCAGAATGCTGCCGGTATCCTCCGCGATCGGTATGAACTCACCCGGCGGTACGTCGCCGAGCGTGGGATTGTTCCAGCGCAGCAGCGCTTCGACGCCGATGATCTCCCGGCTGGGCAAGGCGATGACCGGCTGGTAGACCAGGTGCATCTCGCCGCGCGTTTCGGCACCGTGCAGTGCGCGGGACAGCTCGAGCCGCCGGCCCGCCCGGGCGGTCTCACCGATTTCCGCGAAGACGCAGCGATCCCGGCCCGTGCGTTTCGCCTCATACATCGCCGCATCGGATCTGCGGATGGCTTCGCGAGCCTCGATGCCACTGCTGCGGATCAAGGCAATGCCGATGCTCGCCGTGACGACGCGGGCTCCGAGGCCCGGCAGCGGCTGGGCGATGGCGCTCAGCAGCCGCTCCCCCAGCTGGCCCGCCTCGATCGGGTCGCCGATCGCCTCGGCCACCACGATGAATTCATCGCCGCCGAAGCGGCCCACGAAGTCCTGAGTCCGGACACTGCCGAGCAGGCGCTGCGCGACCTCGCGGATCATCTCATCCGCCACATCGTGTCCGAGGGTGTCGTTCAGGGCCTTGAGTCCGTCGAGGTCGACGAAGTACACCGCCAGCGGCATCTCGGGCCGTACCTGCTCGATGACGGCGTCCAGCTTCTCGAAGATCGCGGCTCGATTGGGCAAACCGGTCAGGCTGTCGTGGCGCGCATCATGCTTCAGCCGTGCGATCGAACGGGTGCGCTCGAGGGCGGTGCTGGCCACGCGTGCCCAGTCGCGCAGCAGCGCGATGTGTTCCGGCTGCGGCAGGCGCGGGCGGCGCCCATAGAGGGCGAGCGTGCCCAGGACTTCCCCGGAAGGATCCTTGATCGGCATCGACCAGCAGTGGGCAACGCCGGCCATTTCCGCCATGGCGCGGATCGGCGCCCATTTGGGGTCCTGGCTCAAATCCGCCGAGATGGCCAGTTCACCAAACCACGCCGCCGGTCCGCAGGTGCCGATGCTGGGACCGATGGGCGCGCCGTCCACCGAATCCAGGTAGGCCTTCGGCAGGGACGGACCGATGCCGGAGTGCAGCGTGTTCGATACCGAGTCGCGCAGCAGCACCGAGGGGATGAAGGAGGGGTCGTAGCGCTCGATGATCTGGCACACTTCAATGAGAACGTCGCGCAGCGGCGCGCCGTTGCCGATCATGTCGTAGACGCGATTGTGGGAAGTGACGAGTTCCTGGACCCGCACGACCTCGGCACGCGCCATGCGCCGCTCGAGTTCGGTGGAGACGCCGGCGGCCGCATCGTGCAAGGCCGCGATGTCGTCGGATGACCAGCTCGCACGCAGGGGATCGGCCATACCCAGGTGCCCGATGACCTGGCCCGTGACCGCCACCGGTACCTCTGCAAAGGCGCCACGGGTATCGTCCGGAT
>DATHMT010000044.1:0-102566 GCA_035486855.1 Steroidobacteraceae bacterium | reverse complement strand
GGTGCAGCCCCGCGAAGGTGTTGTCCAGGACCGTCAGGGCGCCATGGGCCTGCGCCAGGCGGGTGAGGGCCTCGATGTCGGCCACCTTCGTTACCGGGTTGGTGGGCGACTCGAAGACCACCAGTCGCGTGGGCGTGGTGCGCAGCACCCGTTCGATGCCTGGCAGATCCTCGACCGACAGCATGGTGCTGGTCACCCCGAAGCGCCCCAGCAGACGGCGGATCAGGTAGCGCGTCGGATTGTAGGTTTCAACGAAGCACAGCACGTGATAGCCCTGCCGGGTCAACGCCAGCAGCGTCTGCGAGATCGCGCCGACGCCGGAGCCGGTGACCAGACAATCATCTCGGCCCTGCATTGCCGCGAGCAGCAGTTCCAGCTGCCGGGTCGTGGGATTCGCGGCGCGCGAATAGAAGAACCCAGGTCGGTCACCACGCAGGAACTCGAGCGTGTCGTCCAGGCTCTCGAAATCGAACTTGACCGATTGATAGATGGGCATGACCAGCGGGCGATTGCCCGCCGGCAATTGCACTTCCGGTGGATGATTGACACTCGTGGACTTCTTCATACCCTTATCTCCGCTGTGCGTTGCCGGCATATTCAAGCAGCCGGCTCACCGCCTGCGTAAGGGTAGCATCACGCTTTGCCACGCACAGTCGAACCAACGGCATCGGCGGCGCAGCGACGTAGAATGGCGACAGTGGAATGCTCGCCACACCGGCCTCGACCAGCAGTTTTTCGGCGAACCGCACATCGGCCGGTGGCTGCTCGCCCGCGGCTTGCTGCAGGCCTTGATCCAAAGCACTGAAGTCCAGTAGTTGAAAAAAGGTCCCCTGCGCCGGCGGCAATTTGAAGGCGGATCCGGCCAGACCCTGCCGCAGCAGGTCACGCTTGGCCTGGAAGAATCCGGAAAGCTCACTCCACACCTGGGGCTTTTCCGTAAGGTACTGGGCAATCGCCTGCTGCAGCGGGGCCGCGATACTGAAGGTGTTGAACTGATGCACGCGGCGCAGCTCAACCGTCAGCGGCGGCGGCGCGATGCAGTAGCCGACGCGCCAGCCCGTGGCATGCAGCGTCTTGCCAAACGAGAACACTACAAATGCGCGTGGCGCAAGTTCCGCATGCGCCGCGACCGAGTGATGTCTGCCGCCGTCGTACATGACGTGCTCGTACACTTCATCCGACAGCACGAGGATGTTCCGGCCCCGAATCACCGCGGCGAGTGCGTCCAGGTCCGCGGCCGTCGCCGCGGTGCAGCTGGGATTGTGCGGCGAGTTGATGATGATCAGGCGGGTACGTGGCGTGAGGGTCGCCGCCACGCGCTGCCAGTCATAGCCGAACGTCGGCGGCAACAGCGGGATGTGCACGCAGCGTCCGCCGGCCAAGCGGATGGCCGGGTCGTAGGAATCGTACGCGGGATCGAAGACGATCACCTCATCGCCGGCACCGACCACTGCCTGGATGGCCGAGTAGATGGCCTCGGTGGCGCCGAGGGTCACGGTCACCTCGGATTCCCAATCGGGCAGCACGCCATAGGTCGCATTGAGCTTGTTGGCGATGACCTGGCGCAGCGCCAGATTCCCTTCCATCGGGGCGTATTGGTTGTGGCCCGCGCGCACGGCCTGCGCCAAAAGCTCGCCGATCCGCGGATCGATGTCGTAATCCGGAAATCCCTGGCCGAGATTCAACGCGCCGAGCTCGCGCGCGCGCCGCGACATGACCGTGAAGATCGTGGTGCCCACGTCGGGCAGCTTGCTGCGAAGGAATTCGGTCACGATTCGCTACTTGCCATCGCGGCGCCGATGACCCCGGCCTGCCCGGCGAAGCGCGCCGGCCGCAGCTCGGCCTCGCATCTGAGCAGCTGGGAAAACTCCTCATAACGCTCACTGACCGCACCACCGAGAATGATCACGTCGGGCCAGAACAGCGCCTGCATGCGTGCCAGGTACACGTTCACCCGCTCGATCCACGCCGGAAAATCCAGCTTCAGCGCGGTGCGCACGGCGGCGGAGGCAAACTTCTCGGCGTCCATGCCATTCAACTCCAGGTGCCCCAGCTCGGTATTCGCAAACAGTCTGCCGTCCACGAACAGCGCCGAACCGATGCCGGTGCCGAACGTCAGCATCATCGCCGTGCCGGTCACGCCCCGGCCCGCACCCCAGCGCATCTCGGCGATCCCGGCCGCATCCGCATCATTGAGGAAAATCACCGGCCGCCCGAGGGCCTGCCCGACCACCGCGGCGCCGTTCGCGCCCAGCCAGGAATGATCGATATTCGCGGCAGTGCGCACCACGCCCTGCCGCACCACGCTCGGAAACGCCACCCCGACACTGCCGGTCGCCCGCGGCAGGCGCGCGGCCAGCTCCGCGATGACCGCGGCCAGATGCTGCGGTGTCGAAGGCTTGGGCGTCGGCGCCGAGATCATCTCGCCCAGCAACCGGCCGCTGGTCACATCCACCACACCGGCTTTGACGGAGGAACCCCCGACATCGATTCCCAGGAGCTTCTGACTCATACCTGAGGCCTTCATTGATTTGCGGCGGCCGCCAGCTGCAGGTCGCGCTCGCGCCGCCGGTACTGATAGCGCAGCCACAGCGCCGAGAGCGTGATTCCGCTGGCCACCAGCAGCACCATGATCGTGGCCAAGGCATTCACATCCGGACTGACTCCGAGCCGGACTTTCGAAAATATCACCATGGGCAGCGTGCTGGAGCCGGGACCCGCGACGAATTGCGTGATGACCAGATCATCCCACGACAGCGTGAAGGACAGCAGCCATCCGGACACCAGCGCCGGCGCCACCAGCGGCAGCGTGATCCGGCGGAACACAGTGCCGGGCCGCGCCCCCAGATCCAGCGCCGCCTCTTCCAGGGACTCATCAAATCCGACCAGGCGCGACTGCACCACCACCGCCACGTAGGCGGTGCAGAAGGTGATGTGCGCCAGAATGATGGTCACCATGCCGGTGCCGTGCGGCCAGCCGATCGCCTGCTGCAGGGTGATGAACAGCAGCAGCAGTGCAAGACCGGTAATCACCTCGGGCATCACCAGCGGCGCGGTGGTCATGCCCACCATCAGCGTGCGTCCACGGAATGGACCGAAGCGCGCCAGGGCCACACCGGTGAGCGTGCCGAGCACGACGGCGCCGCTGGCGGCGATCAGGGCGATCCGGATCGAGAGCCAGGCCGCCCCGAGAATCTCGTCATTGCCGAGTAATTCGCCGTACCACTTCAGAGTCGGTGAGTGTGCCGAATCCCACACCGTCACCAGGCGCGAATTGTTGAGTGAGAACACCATCATCGAAATGATCGGCGCATAGAGAAACGTCAGCCCGACGCCCAGTATGGTGCGCGGAAACCAGCCCGAGGTCTTCAATGGTGACTCTCCAGCTCCCGACCGCCCGAGCGCTGGAACAGCATGATCGGAATCACCAGCAGCAGCAGCATCAGAATGGCCACGGCGCTCGCCAACGGCCAGTCCCGGTTCTCGAAGAACTCATCCGACAGCACCCGACCGATCATCAGCTGGTCGGTGCGACCGAGCAGCGACGGCACGACGTACTCGCCGACCGCCGGAATGAACACCAGCAGCGAGCCGGCGATGATGCCGGGAATCGACTGCGGCAGCGTCACGCGCACAAATGCCGTGAAGGGGCGCGCGCCCAGGTCGGCCGCGGCCTCGAGCAGCGCCCCGTCGTGCTTTTCCAGATTCGCATACAGCGGCAGGATCATGAACGGCAGATATGAGTAGACGATGCCGACATACACGGCGAAATCCGTCTGCAGCATGGTCAGCGGCTGATGGATGAGCCCCAGGTACATCAGGATATTGTTGATGACACCGTTGTGCTTGAGCAGCCCGATCCAGGCATAGACGCGCAGCAGGAAGGACGTCCAGAACGGCAACACGACCAGCATCAGCAGCACGGTGCGCCAGGTGCCCTGAGCACGCGCAATGACATAGGCCATGGGGTAGCCGAGCAGCAGACAATAAAAAGTCGAGACGATCGCGACCTTCAGCGAGTACAGGTACGCGCTGATGTACAGCGGATCGGTGAACAGGAAGGCGTAGTTGCTGATGTGCAGCGCCGAATGCGGCACCCCGCCCAGCCATTCGAGCAGCGGGGCATAGGGCGGAATCGCCAGCCGCGTCTCCGAGAACGACAGCTTCAGCACGATCAGGAAAGGCAGCAGAAACAGCAGCAGCAGCCACAGCAGCGGGATGCCCATCACCACCCGCCGGGCACGTAGACTTTCGGTCTGCAGGTTCTGCGTCATCGCTACTCCGTCAGCACGACGGGGCTGCCGGTGTGCCACGACAGGAACACGATCTCATCCGGGCCGATGCGCTGCTCGGCATCGCGCGCCGAGTTCGGTAGCGTCACCCGCACCTCGCGCCCCGAATCCAGCGCCACCAGGTACACCGAGGCATCGCCCATGTAGGCAATGCCGCGCACGCGCCCGCGGGCCACATTTTCGGTGTCGGGGCTCACCTGCGCGAGGCCATCGGGTGGCTCGCGGGTCATGTGGATCTTCTCCGGCCGCACGGCGGCCCACACCGTGGCGTCCTGCGCCGACGGCAGATGTCGATCGACCCTGATGACGCAGCCCAGCTCGTTGCAGCGGATCCGGCGGCGTTCCTCGGCTTCGCCCAGCACCTGGCCCTCGAACAGATTCACCGAACCGATGAAATCGGCGATGAAGCGCGTGCCCGGCGACTCGTAGATCTGCGAGGGTGTGCCCACCTGCACGATGCGGCCATGATTCATGACTCCCATGCGCGTGGAGAGCGTCATGGCCTCTTCCTGATCGTGAGTCACGACGATGAAGGTGACTCCGAGGGCCTTCTGGATGTTGATGAGTTCGAATTGGGTATGCTCGCGCAGCTTGCGGTCCAGGGCCGCCAGCGGCTCATCGAGCAGCAGCAGCTTGGGCCGCTTGATCAGCGAGCGGGCCAGGGCGATGCGCTGGCGCTGCCCTCCGGAGAGCTGGTGCGGCTTGCGATGGCCGAAGTTGCCCATCTTGACGATGTCGAGCATTTCCCCGACCCGGCGCCTGATCTCATCGCGCCCCAGCCGTTCCTGCTCCAGTCCGAAGGCGATGTTCTTCTCCACGCTCATGTGGGGGAAGAGTGCATAGGACTGGAACATCATGTTCACCGGCCGCTCATACGGGGGCACCGTGCTCATGTCGCGACCGTCAACCAGTATCCGGCCGCTGCTCGGGGTTTCGAACCCGGCGAGCATCCGCAGCAGGGTGGTCTTGCCGGACCCGGACCCGCCCAGCAGACAGAAGATTTCCCCGCGGTAGATATCGAGCGTGACGTCATCCACCGCGACGAAATCGCCGAAGCGTTTGCTGACGCCCTCGATGCGCACATAGGCCTGTTGTTTGTCCACCATTACGCCCTACTCGCCGGTCTTGAATCGGGTCCACATGCGGTTCAGCAACCGAGTGAACTGTAAGGTCTTGGCCAGTTCCGGCACCAGCGTCGCGCGCACCTGCGGCGGTGGATAGATGCCCGGATCGTTGCGGACCGCGGGCGCCAGTGCCTGGACCGCCGGGTCATCGCCGTTGGCATATTTGAGAAAATTGCTGTTGCGCGCGGCGATATCCGGGCGCAGCAGAAAATCGATGAACAGGTGCGCGTTCTTCAGATGCGGTGCATCTGCGGGTATGGCCAGCATGTCGAAGTTGCGCATCGCACCCTCCTTGGGGATGTGGTATGCCAGTTCAATGCCCTTGCCGGCCTCGATCGCGCGGTCGTGCGCCTGCTTCACATCCCCCGACCAGCCCATCGAGAGGCAGATCTCGCCGTTGGCCAGATCGTCGATGTAGCGCGAGGAGTGCACGTAGCGGATATAGGGACGGATGGCCATCAGGGCCTGCTCCGCGGCCTTCAGGTCCGTGACTGATTCGCTGTTCGGATTGCGACCCAGATACAGCAGCACCGCACCCAGTATCTCCGTGGGGGTGTCCAGCATGGAGACGCCGCAGTCCTGGAATCTCGACACGACGCTGGGGTCGAAGATCATGCGCAGCGAATCCACCGGCGCATCGGGCATGCGCTCGCGGATCCTGGCCACGTTGTAGCCGGGCCCGGACGTGATCCACATATAGTCCACGCCATACTCGTTTCCCGGGTTGTACACCGCGGAGGCGCGAGCCACCTCCGGATCGACGTACTTGAGGTTCGGCAGCAGCGCCTTGTTCAGCTTCTGATAGACGCCCGCCGCCACCTGGCGCTGCAGGAAAGGTCCAGAAGGCACCACCACATCGAAGTTGGAATGCCCCATGAGCATCTTCGTCTCGAGCACTTCGTTGGAGTCGAAGACGTCATAATTGACCTTGATGCCGTACTCGTGTTCGAAATCCTCGATGACCCCCGGCGCGACATAGTCGGACCACTGGTAGACGTTCAATACCGGCTCGGTGGCGGTCGAACCCCCCGTACAGGCGGCAAGGCAGGCAAGCAGCAGGCAGCCTGCAATCAGGGGGCGCACGGTAATAAGCATGGATCCCTATACTACAGTCCGCCCGCCGGGCCCCGCACCCGCGAATTACACGTTCAGCAGCAGATGCTCGCGCTCCCAGGAGCTGATGACCTGCAGGAACACTTCGTACTCGGCTTCCTTGACCAGGGCAAAGGCCTCCACGAAGGTCGGCCCCAGGAGCTCGACCAGTGGTTCACATGCACGAAATTCACGCAGCGCCTCATCCAGGGTACGCGGCAGACCGAACGGCAGATCATGGGCGCTGCCGGTAATCGGGTCCGTGGGCTGCTGACCCTCGATCATCCCCAGGTAGCCGCATGCGAGCGATGCGGCCAGGGCGATGTAGGGGTTGGCATCCGCGCCGCCGCAACGGTTTTCCACGCGTCGCGCCGCTGCGCTGGCATTCGGTACCCGCAGGCCCGCGGTCCGGTTGTCGTAGCCCCAATGGGTGTTGATCGGCGCCGTCTGGTAGCGGGTCAGGCGCCGATAGGAGTTGACGTTCGGGCAGAACAGCGCCATCGCTGCCGGCAGATAACGCTGCAGCCCGGCGATATGGGAAAAGAACAGCTGTGACGGGGTGCCATCGGCATTGCTGAAGATGTTCTTGCCGGTCTTGCGATCGAGCACGCTCTGGTGGATGTGCATGGCGCTGCCCGGCTCCTTGGCATGGGGCTTCGCCATGAAAGTCGCGTACATCTTGTGACGCAGCGCCGCCTCGCGCGCCGTGCGCTTGAAGAGGAAGGCCTGGTCGGCCAGATCGAGCGCGTTGCCGTGAATCAGGTTGATCTCCATCTGCGCCGGTCCATCCTCATGGATCAGCGTGTCGATCTCGATCTCCTGGTCCTCGCAGAACTGGTAGATGTCATCAAACAACGGATCAAACTCGTTCACGGCGGCAATGCTGTACGACTGCCGGCCCGGCTCGGCGCGGCCGGAGCGGCCCACGGGCGGCTTCAGGGGATAGTCGGCGTCAAGGTTCGGCTCCACCAGATAGAACTCGAGTTCCGGTGCCACCACCGGTTCCCAGCCGCGCTGGGCATACAGCTCCAGCACGTGGCGCAGCACATTGCGCGGCGCCATCGCGACCCGGCGGCCGTCGCCGTAGTAACAGTCGTGAATGACCTGCGCAGTGGGCTCGGCCGCCCATGGCACGCGCCGCACGGTCTTGGTGTCCGCCTTCAGGATGATGTCGATTTCCGCGGGGTTCATCGCATCCCCGGTGTTGACCGGATAGTCCCCGGTCACGGTCTGCAGGAACACGCTCTCGGGCAGCCGCATGCCCTCATCTTCGGCGAACTTCACCGCCGGCATGATCTTGCCGCGGGCGATGCCCGCCATGTCGGGAATGATCGCTTCGACTTCCGAGATGCCGTGATCGCGGAAGAACTGTTGAATATCAGTAGCCATAAATCACCTGGTCTGCGCGCGCTCGCGGCTGGCAGCGCCAAAGGCCGCAAATAACGCGCGCGAAAATGTATTGCTCATCGCCTGCCACTCGGGATGCCATTGGACCGCCACCGCGAAGCGTGGCGCGTTGCGTACCTGGAAACCCTCGATCAGGCCATCCGGTGCGCGGGCCTCGACGACCAGGTCCTGCCCCAGTCGTTCGACGCCCTGCCAATGCAGCGAGTTGACCCGGATCTGATCCACACCCGCCAATGTGTTGAGCAATCCCCCGGGCTCCAGGCGCACGTCATGCGCGGGGCCGTACTGAGTTTCGAGGTCGGCGGTCTCATCATCCCGGTGGTCCATGTGTCCCGGGACCTCATGGACGCGCTGCAGGAGGGTGCCGCCGAAGGCCACGTTCATCTCCTGGAAGCCGCGGCAGATGCCCAGCAGCGGTACACCCATCTGTACCGCACGGGGAATGAGCGTCAGTGTGGTCGCATCGCGGTCCGGGTCGTGAAGCGTTCCGGGTGCGCTCGGACTGCCCGCGTAATGGTGCGGCTCGACGTTCGAAGGACTGCCCGGCAGCACGATGCCATCGAGATGCCGCAGCACCTCCTCGATGTCGCCGCTGTCGCCCAATGCGGGCAGCAGCACGGGAATGCCGCCCGCGGCATCGGCGACCGCCTTCATATACTTCTCGCCGACCAGGTGAAACGGATGTCTGCCAATCATGCGGCGATCGGCAGATATGCCGATAACCGGGCGTCGGGATTTCATGGGTAGTTTCGGAGTCTGTTTAAAATATTAAACAGACCCTGCCCTCAGGACTTAATACTGGCACTTATTAGACCACAAGGCCGAGCTTCCGGCTGCTCCCCGGCGCACATTTTGGGGATGGATTGATCGGTGGTAAACTTGCCCTTCAGCCCGGCAATTAAGCCATTTGCGGGCGCTCACTCCGCGTACCCCGACGCCCGCCGCCGGCGTGCGTAGCGCAGCGTTTGGCGCTTTAAATATTTTAAACACCTGGGATTGCCGTTATGTCCGGCCAGCCGCTCGCACGCACTTACTATTCCGCCTCCGGCAACCCGGCACCGGCTCGCCAGGCGCTCAGCGGGACCGAAAGCTGCGATGTGTGTGTGGTGGGTGGCGGTATCGCCGGCGCCTCCACCGCCTTGCATCTGGCCGAACGCGGCTTCGAGGTGATCCTGCTGGAAGGCCAGCAGATCGGTTGGGGCGCATCGGGCCGCAGCGGCGCCCAGGTGCTGCCCGGCGTTGCGGCCAGTCAGGACAAGCTGGTCAAACTGATCGGCGCGCAGGACGCCCGCAAGGTCTGGGACGTTTCCGTCGCCGGGCTGCAGCTGGTGCGCGATCTCATTGCCCGCCACGGCATCGACGGGCAATTTGTTTCAGGCCATATGCTCACCGCGGTCAAGCCGCGACATGACGTTGAATTGCGCGCCTATGTGGAGGAGCTGCGGCAGGTCTACGGCTACGAGGGTGTGCGCTACATGCCGCAGGATGAGGTGCGCAGCGTCGTGGCCAGCAACCGCTATCTCGGGGCGCTCTACGATCCCAACGCGGGCCACATTCATCCTCTGAATTACACCCTGGGGCTGGCGGCGGCGGCCGAGCGCCTCGGCGTGCGCATCTTCGAAAACACTCGCGCCATCGACTTCAGCGGCCGCGCGCCGGTCCGCGTGCGCACCCCGGGCGGGGAGGTGCGCTGCCGGCAGCTGGTCCTGTGCGGCAACGTCTACCTCGGCAAGCTCGCCCCGCAGCTGCAGTCGCGGATCATGGCCGTCGGCACCTGCATCGTCGCGACGGAGCCGCTGGGCGCCGAGCGCGCCCGCGCGCTGATCAGCAACAACGCGGCCGTCGCCGACATGAACTGGGTGCTCGATTATTTCCGGCGCTCGGCGGATCACCGCCTGCTCTTTGGGGGTCGGGTCACCTACGCCGGTTTCGATCCCGACCGCATCGCTGCCGCCACGCGCGATCGCATGACCCTGGTGTTCCCGCAATTGCAGGACAGCAAAGTGGAATTCGCCTGGGGCGGTCACGTGGATATCACCCGCAACCGCGCGCCGGACTTCGGGCGCATCAACCCGGATGTCTACTATCTGCAGGGATTTTCCGGACATGGCATCGCCCTCACCGGCATGGCCGGCAAGCTCGTGAGCGAGGCGATCGCCGGGGATGCCGGCCGCTTCGATGTCTTCGCCCGCATCCCGCACCACGGCTTTCCCGGCGGTCAGGCGCTGCGCCGCCCGGCACTGGTGCTGGCGATGATGTACTACCGGATCAAGGATCTGCTGTAGCAGCGCCACGCCTTCAGCGCGGGCGAATTTCAAAGCAGCGATGGATGCGCGGATTACGCTCATAGTCGAGCGCGATGGTGGCGCGGGAAATATCGGTGATGGCGTAGCGCTCGGTGAGTGACTCATCCAGCTTGAACCGCTGCGCATTGGTGGAGAACACCAGCAGGCCGTTCGGATCGAGCAGCTGCGTGCACAGTTCGATGAGCGCGCCGTGATCACGACTGACGTCGAGCACGCCCTGCATGCGCTTGGAGTTGGAAAACGTAGGCGGATCGAGGAACACCAGATCGTAGCGCTCGCCCGCCGCGACCGCCGCATCGAGCCATTGCCGGCAGTCCGCCTGGATGAGCTCGTGGGGCTCGCGCGCCACGCCATTGAGCTCCAGATTGCGGCGGGCCCATTGCAGGTAGGTGCGCGACATGTCCACTGAGGTGCTCGCCCGCGCCCCGCCGCAGGCCGCATGCACGGTCGCCGTCGCCGTATAGCAGAACAGATTCAGGAAACGCCGTCCCTGGGCCTGCGCGCCCAGGCGCTCGCGCGTGATGCGATGATCGAGGAACAGTCCGGTATCCAGGTAATCATCGAAGTTGACCCAGAAACGATGGGAACCCTCGCGCGCCATGTGGAAGACCGCCTGGCTTTCGAGCTTGCGGTACTGAGCCGCACCGGACTGCTTGCGGCGCAGTCGCACGCGGATGCGCTCACCCGCAACTCCGGTGACCTCCGTGAGCACCGAGAGCGCCTCGCCGCGGCGGCGGCGTACCGCTTCCGGATCGATGCTGACGGGGGCTTCGTACTCCTGCACGTAAAGCCAGTCCTCCGGCCCGGACTCACCGGCGATTCCATACCGATCGATGGCCAGTGCGTACTCGGGCATGTCCGCGTCATACAGGCGCACGTTCGACACCCCGTGCTCGCGCGCCCAGCTGTCGAAGCGCTTGAGATTCTTGCCGAGCCGGTTCGCGAACATGCGCGCCCCCGGCGTCGCGGCGGATTGCGCGTCCGCGGTCACACCGGTGCGCTTCTGACCCACCTCGCGGAAGCTCGCCGCTTCAACCGTCAGTCGCAGCAGTCGACACTCGATGGCGCCGTTCCACATCGTGTGGGTGCGACGCGCCCGAATCCCCAGCTCCAGGCCCAACTCCGGCGTTCCGGTGAAGACCGCCGCATGCCAACCCTGAAAGTGCTCGCGCAGGACGATGCCGAGCTCCCGGTGTGCGACGCGCGCGCCGGCCATGTCTTCCATGCGCACACCGTACGGCGGATTGGTGGCGAGCAATCCCACGGTTTGGCCGTGCAACGGCTGTGACTGCGCCAGCAGCCCCGTCGAGAAATGCACCCACGGTGCAATGCCGGCGCGCTGGGCATTGTCGGCTGCCGCGCGAACGCTCGCGGCATCGCGGTCGACACCGCGCAGCGGTTGATGAGTCGCAGCAACCGCGCGCACACGCGCCAGCGCTTGCGCCTGAACCTGCGTCCAGCGCGCGGGCTCATGTCCACGCCAGCCGCTGAAGCCGAAGTAGTCGCGCCCCAGTCCGGGCGCGCGGTCCGCGGCGATCAGCGCGGCCTCGATCACCAGCGTTCCGGAACCGCACATGGGGTCCAGAAACCCCGCGCCTTCCGCCGCGAGCTGCGGCCAGCCCGCGCGCAGCAGAATGCCGGCCGCCACGTTTTCCTTCAGCGGCGCCTCCCCCGCGACAGCGCGGTAGCCGCGACGGTGCAGGCTTTCACCCGCAAGATCGATGGAGACGGTCACCTGCTCGCCATTCGCGTGGGCGTGCACGCGCACGTCGGGGCGCTCCCGCTGCACGTCCGGCCGATAGCCGGCCCAGGCACGCAGGCCATCGCAGATCGCATCCTTCAGTTTCAGTGCGCCAAAGTGCGTATGGGTGATCTGCGGATGCAGCCCCGTGAAGTCGCAGGCGAGCGTCGCCTGCGGGCCGATATGCTTTGTCCAGTCGATGCGGCGCACCTCGGCGTAGAACTCCTCGGTGGTCGCGGCCTTGAAGCTCGCAAGCGCAAGGAACAGCCGGTTCGCCGTGCGTGATTCCAGGCACACCCGGTAGGCGCACTCGAGCGTGCCCTCGAACGTCACACCGGTTGCGCGCTCTCGGATGTTGCGGGACCCAAGACTTTCGAGTTCCTTGACCAGCAGGTCCGCCAGTCCCCGCGGACAACTCGCGATCAATGACAGCGCCGCGCCATCCTCGGAAGGCAGGCTCATTCCTTATTGTCGGGGCGGGGTGACACAGCTGACAATCTCGCACACCTCGCGACCGACGTTGCGGAAGCGATGGGGCAGCTGGCTCGCGAAATAGTAGGCGTCCCCGGGACCGAGCACACGGGTCGAGCCGCCGATGGTCAGCTCGATGCGCCCGCGCGTCACGAGCCCGCCCTCCTCGCCCCGATGGGCCAGCATCTCATCGCCCGTCGCGGCACCCGGCGCATACCGTTCGTGCACGATCGACAGCTGGCGGCCATTGCGCTGCGCGGCGACCAGCCGCTGTGAAACCGTATCATTGCCGACTTCGACCAGTTCGTCCGCGGCGAAGAACATCTGCGGCGCGCTGGCCTCGTCCAAAGTAAAGAATTCGGCCAGAGTCATCGGCACCCCATCCAATACCTTCTTGAGCGAACTGACGGAAGGACTGACCCGGTTCTGCTCGATCAGAGAGATCAGCCCATTGGTCACCCCGGCGCGGCGCGCGAGCGCCCGCTGCGATAATCCGAAGGCGACCCGCACGCTGCGCAGCTTCGCGCCAACGTCGATACTCATATTATGTAAACTTCAGAGATGTTGAGGATACTCAACGAATGAGGCGAAATTTCGGCCCTTGTAGCCCAAATTGTCAACTTTCTTTATCATGCGCCCGTCAATTACCCCCTTGCGCGTTCCGGAGCACTTACGACCATGTCCACGCCCACGCTCGATTCCCTATGGATGCCCTTCACCCCCAACCGGCAGTTCAAGGCCAAGCCGCGCATGCTGGCGAAGGCCTCGGGCATGCATTACTGGACCGGCGATGGCCGACAGATTCTGGATGGCGTGGCGGGCCTGTGGTGCGTCAATGCCGGTCACGGTCGGCGCGAAATCACCGAGGCCGTCGCGCGCCAGCTGGAGACGCTTGACTATGCGCCACCGTTCAACATGGGGCACCCCGGCATGTTCGAACTGGCGACCCGGCTGGCCGAGCTCGCGCCGGCAAGTCTGGATCATGTGTTCTTCGTCAACTCCGGCTCCGAGGCCGTCGACACCGCACTGAAGATCGCCATCGGCTACCACGCGGTGCGCGGTGAGGCGCGCCGGACCCGCCTCGTGGGTCGCGTGCGCGGCTACAGCGGCGTGGGCTTCGGCGGCATTTCGGTGGGCGGCATCGCGGCCAACCGCAAGATGTGGTCCGGCACGCTGCTGCCGAATGTCGATCACCTGCCCCACACGCACGATCTGGCGCGCAATGCGTTCAGCCGGGGTCTGCCCCAGCATGGCGCGGAACTGGCCAACGAGCTGGAAAAGATCATCGCCCTACAGGACGCCTCGACCATCGCGGCCGTGATCGTCGAGCCGATTGCCGGCTCCACCGGCGTCTTGCTGCCCCCCGTCGGCTATCTGCAGCGCCTGCGCGACATCTGCACCAAGCACGGCATCCTGCTCATATTCGACGAGGTCATCACCGGCTTCGGTCGTACCGGCTCACCCTTCGCCGCCCAGGAATTCGGCATCACACCCGACATCATCACCTGCGCCAAGGGCCTCACCAACGGCTGTGTGCCGATGGGCGCCGCCATCGTCACCAAGAATATCTACGACGCCTTCATGAACGGCCCGGATGGCATCGAGCTCTTCCACGGCTACACCTACTCGGCCCATCCGACGGCGTGCGCGGCGGCTCTGGCGGCGCTCGATATCTACGGGCGCGAGAACCTTCTGACCCGCGCGAAGAGCGTGGGCAGGGAGTGGGAAGAGGCCTCGCACGCGCTGCGCGACCTGCCGCATGTCATCGACGTGCGCGCTTACGGTCTG
The DNA here is from genome assembly GCA_035486855.1 of Steroidobacteraceae bacterium. GTDB lineage: Bacteria > Pseudomonadota > Gammaproteobacteria > Steroidobacterales > Steroidobacteraceae > DAIDKA01. The sequence goes on along the minus strand of DATHMT010000044.1, from coordinate 88,345 downwards.
ATCCTGGGCCTGGAGCTCGATCCCATCGCCGGCAAGCCCGGCGCGCGCACCTTCGATTTGTATCTGAAGTGCTTCGAGCGGGGGCTGCTGACACGCCAGACCGCGGACATTCTCGCGCTTTCACCGCCGCTGATCATCGAATCCAAGCACATCGATCAGATCTTCGAGACACTGCGCGCGGTACTGAAAACACTGTAGCGCTCGCTGCAGTCCATCAATGCCGTGCGGTCAGATCGGCCGCACGGCATTTTGCTGACTCCCCGCAGCGGCGCCCGGGCCGCTTACTGAACCTGCGCCACGGTGGCCGCGGCTGCCTTGGTGGAGTCGGGCACCGCGCCACTCCCGAGCAGCTTGACGCTGACCCGCCGCTGGAAGGCGTAGTCATCCAGGTCGCCGGTTACACTGGCGCCTTTCGCACCCAGTGCCTCGATCACGATCCGGTCCTGGTCCACACCCGCGTTCGTCAGCACCGCGGCCACCGACTCGGCCCGATCCTTGGACAGCGCCGCGTTGTATTCCTGCGAGCCGCGCGGATCCGCGTAGCCGCTGACCTGGATCTTCACACCGTCCATGCCATTGACCAGCTGACCCAAGGCGGTCAATTGATCGATGTCATCCGCCGTCAGATTGGCGTCGCCGGTCTTGAACGAGACATTGAGCGTGAGCTCGCGGGCATGAACCAGTGAGCCATCCAGCTGCCGTACGGTCTGGGTCAGCTTCGCCTTCTCGGCATTGCTCCCCGAGAGGTCCGCGGCCAGCTCGTGATTGGCCACCTTCTGCTTGTGGTAATGCTCCCCGAGCAGCGCACCGGCGACCCCGCCGACGACCGCACCGACCGGACCACCGGCCACCGCGCCAATCGCCAGCCCGCCAAAGAATCCGATGTTCTCCTCGGCCGGCGCGGACTTGCTCTTCACGGTCACCGTGTCGACCGGCGCCGCATCGCCGGCAACGCAAGGCAGCGCTGCCGCCATGGCGCATGCCACGCCGAAACCCACCACGATCCTGTGTACCTTGCGCGCATTCGCATTCATGACCTGCACCTCTGGTTGGTGGCGGCGGCACTTTGCCTCCGCTACCGGTACAGTTCACACCCGCAAACCGTGCGTCGAATGCGGCAACTGTGCGCCGTCGGCGAAGATTTATGGCTGATTGTGGCGATCGGCCGCGACCAGCTCCCGCACCAGGGCCGGGCCACGGTAGATCAGGCCCGTGTAGATCTGGATGAGATCGGCTCCGGCGGCAAACATGGCGGCGGCATCCGCCGCACTGGCGATGCCGCCCACGCCGATCAGCGGCATATCCGGGCCCAGCAACGTCCGCAGCTGGTGCACCACCGCCCGCGCGCGCTCGCGCAGCGGCTCGCCGCTCAAGCCGCCGGGCCGATCGGCGTGCTTGAGCCCGGTCACCGCGGCGCGGTCCAGGGTGGTATTGGTGGCGATGACGCCATCGAGCGCGAGTTCGCCGATCACCTGCGCGGTCGCCGCCAGGGCATCGGGCGCCAGATCCGGCGACAGCTTCACCACCAGTGGCACGCGCCAACCGATGCGCTCGGCGAGCTCCGCGCGGGTTTGCAGCAGCGCCTGCAACAGCGGCCGCAGCTGCTCTCCCTGCTGCAGTTGGCGCAACCCCTGGGTATTGGGGCTGCTGATGTTGATGGTCACGTAATCCGCGTATTCATAGACGCAGCGGAAGGCGGCCACGTAATCGGCGGTGGCCTGCTCCAGTGGCGTTGCGGCGTTCTTGCCGATGTTCACGCCGCAGACACCCGTGAAGCGGCGCCGACGCAGCCGCAGGACCGCGGCGGCCGCGCCCTCATTGGGAAAGCCCATGCGATTGACGACGGCGCGCGCCCGCGGCAGGCGGAAGATGCGGGGTTTGGGATTGCCCTCCTGGGGCTTGGGTGTCACGGTGCCGACTTCGACGAAGCCGAATCCCAGGGCGCCCATGGCATCGACGCAGGTGCCGTTCTTGTCGAAGCCGGCGGCCAGCCCGATGCGGTTGGTGAAGGTGAGTCCCATCAGGTCGATGGGCTGGCCGGACTGCGGCGCGCTCATCACACCGAGCAGTCCCAGCCGATGCGCCACCCGCACACTGCTGAGCGTCACACGGTGCGCGACCTCGGCGTCCAGCGCGAAGAGCAGCGGTCGCGCCAGCGCGTACATCTAAGCGCGCAGCGCCAGTTCGTCGGCGGCGAACTCGATGTCCAGCGGCTCGATGAGCACCCGGCGCGGCCCGGGCTCGACCCTGCCGCAGTCCCAGGCGGCGATTCCGACCGAGCGCGCCGCGGCGATGGTCGCGGGCACCGCCGCGGGCGGCACGAACAATGCGAAGCCGGCACCCATGTTGAGACTGCCATACGCCTCACGCCACTGCATCTGGCCCTCGCGCTGCATGAAGCCCAGCACTTCCGGAACCGGTGGCGTCGCGTGCAGGCGATACGTGAATGGCGCCGCGTGGCGCATCAGCTTGCGCCAGCCATGACCGGTGATGTTGACGCAGTAATGCGGTTGGATGCGCGCCGTCCGCAGCGCCTTGAGCACCGGTGGATACAGCACCGTCGGATCGAGCACGGCTTCACCGAACCGACGCCCGCCCGCCAGAGGGGTCGCGTACCCCTGCGGCAGCGACTGCGCGAGCTTGCGCGCGAGGCTCACGCCATTGGCGTGAATACCGCTGGCCGCCAGCAGCACGATGGCATCACCGGCCTGCAGATCATCACCGAGCGTCAGGTGGGCGCGCGAGGGCACGATGCCAACGCTGGCGGCGGCCAGGTCGATGCTGCCGGCGGCAACGACTCCGGCCAGGGCCGGTGTTTCGCCGCCGCCCCAGGACACCTCGCAGACATCGCAGGCGGCCTGCCAACCGCGCACGAGGTCCTCCATGCGGGGCACGTCGGAGAACCAATCGCTGCTGCCCGCCGCCCAGTACGCGTGGATGGAGATCGGCGCGGCGCCGACCGTCACCAGGTCATTCACCGCCATGGCGATGGTGTCCTGGGCAATGGTGTCGTAGTGGCTGCGGCCCGAGATCGTTCGCATCGCATCGGCCACCAGCGATTTGGTGCCCAGGCACTCGACAATGGAGGCCAGCAGCACGCCGTGGCTTTCCACGACGTAGGCGGACTCCCCGCGCGAGCTTTCGATCTCGCGGGCACCGTGGCCAAGCAGGTGCCGGGCGGTGCCACGGGCGGCCTGTTGGGCCCGTATCTTCAGCGCATCGATGCGATGGTAGTCGACCCCAGCACTTTGGTAATCAAGGGGCGCTTTTGACATGCGCGCATCGTAACATTGAGCCATGAACTACGAGACACGCCAGCAGCGCGACGCGATCATCATGACCCCGGCCAGTCCACCGTCGGCCAGTGTCATCTGGCTGCACGGGCTGGGGGCCGATGGCACCGATTTCGTGCCACTGGTGCCGGAGCTGCGCCTGCCGGAAACCCAGGCGCCACGCTTCATTTTCCCCAATGCGCCGGTGCGCCCGGTGACCGTCAACAACGGCATGTCGATGCGGGCCTGGTATGACATCTACAGCCTGGTCGCCCGCGACCGTGAAGACGCGGCCGGCATCCAGGCTTCGGCGACCCTGGTGCACGGTCTGATCGACCAGCAGCGGGCCGCCGGCGTCGCCGCCCACCGCATCGTGCTCGCCGGCTTTTCCCAGGGGGGTGCCGTCGCACTGCAGGCCGGCCTGCGCTACGGGCAGTCGCTGGCGGGTATCCTGTGCCTCTCCGCCTACCTGCCGCTGGCGGCAAGCCTGGCTGGCGAGGCTTCGGCCGCGAACCGGCAGATTCCGATTCTGATGTGTCATGGCAACCAGGACGCCATCGTGCCCCTTGACCTCGCGCGCAGCTCCTTCGCGGCCCTGACCGCCCTGGGCTACCGCGCGCAGCTGCTGGAGTACCCGATGCAGCATTCATTGTGTGGCGAGGAAGTCGTCGCCATCAGTCGTTGGTTGACGCAGGTACTGCCGCCGCTCTAGGAGGCCGGCCGGCCGAGTGCGCGCAGCAGCTCCTCGCCGAAGTAACTCGCCGGGATCGTCCCCTGCTTCATGAACTCCAGATGGAAGCGCTGCTCCGAGAACTCCGGTCCGAACAGCCGCTGCGCCCGATGCCGCAACGAGAGGATCTGATCCTTGCCGAGCCGGTAGGTGATGGCCTGGGTGGGCCCGAGCGCGTAACGCCTGATCTCACTGCGGGCCGTCTCGCAGCTGGCCCGTTTCAGCGCCTCCGCCAGCAACTTCGGGTCGTGGCAGGAGCCGGGCATGAAATCCAGGCTCTCCGACAGCAGGGTGACCGCATCTTCAAATGACAGCCGCCCGGTGTGCAGCCCGGTGTCGAGGCGCACGCGCAGATCGCGCAGCAATTCATTCTGCAATTGGTACAGATGCTCCTCGGGAGTGTAGAAGCCATGCGGCGCACCCGGCTGCGGCTCCGCCATCAGGCCTTCCGCGTACAAGGCCCAGCCCTCGGTCGAGAGCGAGTCCTCCCACATCGAACTGGAGTCCTCGACCGCGCCGGGCGTCAGCCAGCGTAGCGGGGAGATCACCGCGCGGTTCTCGGTCATGACCTTGTAGTTCCAGTCGTGACCGGGGAACCCCTCGTGCGCCGCCAGATCCGGTTGCGAATCCAGATTGTGCAGCTGGCGCAGCAGTTGCGGGTCATCCCCGGTCGGGGTCACGTAGAAGCGCCCCACCCCCTGCGCCGTGAAGATCGGTGCCGGATAGTAGGCGGCGCTTTCAATGGAGGCGCGCAGCGTCGGTGGTGTGATCGCGATGTCCAGCCGGTACTGGGCGGGCACGTCAAACAGATGCGTGGTGCGTGCATAGTCCACCAGGCGCTGCGCGGTCTTGCGATAGGACTCGACCAGCGCGCCGTCATTCGCCGGCGCATCCTGCTGCAGATGTTCGAACACCATGTGCACCAGGGCATCGGCGGTGGGGGGTACGGCCCAGTGATGCGACAGTGCGATGCTGCGCGCGAGCGTGACCATCTGCGCGCGCGTGACCTGCACCATCGGCACGGACTGCACGAACAGCGCGGCGGCGGTGGTCTCCAGGTGCAGGTTGTTGTGCAGCGCCCAGTTGTATTCCGCTTCGCCCAGGACATACCGATCGGGGCGGAACGCGGGTTTCAGCGCCTTCGCCTCCTTGCCTGCGGGATCCATGAAGAAGGTGCTCGCGACATAGTCATGCAGCTGTTGGTAGGCCGCTCCGGCATCCTTGCCCGCCTGCTGCAACTGATGCAGCAGGGACTCGCGGTTCGCACCGGTCAGCTGTTGCTGGGCGATTCCCGGCAGGGTCTTCGCGAAGTACTCCGCATCGGCGGCGGCGCTGCTCAGTCCATAGTCCATGAGCATGCGCCAGTCGGGCGGCCGGCCGGCGCGCAAGCCCGCGGCCAATTGCGCCTGCGCCGTGGCCAGATAGGCCGGCACGGCACGCGTGCGTGCGATCAGGTGCTGCCACTGCGCGTCGGTGCCGGCGGTCGCGGCGCCCGTGGGCGTCATGCCCTGCATCTGCCAGTCGACGCCACGCAGCGGCTCATCCACGTAGGAATCGAGGCAGTTGAGCTGATGACGCAATTGCTCATGCTGGTGCAGCAGGAAATCGATCTGCGCGAGCGCCACCGTGCGATCGATGCGCCGGCGCGCGGAGAGGCGCCGCGGCTCGCTCTGCGCGAACTGAGTCCGCAGTTCCCGCAGATGTTGATCCTCGGCAGCGATGGCGGCGGGTGAGTAGTCGCGCAGCGTGCCGTCCACGTCGGCGAGGCTCGGATCCAGTGCCGAGCCACCGAGGTAGGTCGCCATCACCGGGAAGCGACGCATGCTGTACACCACGTATGCGTGCTCGAGAACCGCGAACCGGGCGTCCGCATCGGATTCGGTATGCGGCAGCGGCGGCGCCGCGCTCACCGTGTTGACTAGCACATTTGCCAGCAGCACAACAAACGGTCCCGCCGCAGTTTTCAATCCAGACACGCGCCCTCCCGCACGGGTCATCCCAGGGGGAGGTCATCCTGCCACAATCTGCCCGAATTGCCCCATCCGGATGGCCGAATACGGCGCGAAGCTTGAAGTGAGCCCGAAAACCGCAGGTGAACCCCATGCTTCAGGATCTTCCGGTCTGGCTTGCGCACTTCCGCAGTCAAGCGGCGCACCCTCGGCAGGTGCCGAGCACGCTCGATGACACGCTGACCGGTCGCGAGCGGCGACTGATCGCGGCCTCGATCGCCGTCTTTCAGCTGGGCGAGAGTTCCCCGGGGCTGCACTTGCGCCGCGCGGTGCGCAGCCACTGCCGAACGCCCGCCGATCAACCATTCGTCGAGATCTTTGACCTGTTCATCGCCGAAGAACAGCGGCATGCGCGGCTGCTGGGTGAGTTCATGCAGGATCATGAGATTGCGCAGCGCCAGGGCGCGCTGACCGATCAGACGTTTCGGGCGCTGCGCCGGTTGGGCGGACTGCCCGCGCGGATTCGCATCCTGGTCACCGCCGAGCTCATCGGCATCGTCTACTACCGCGCGCTCGAGGTGGTGACCGACTGCCGGCGACTGCAGATCCTGTGCCGAACGCTGGTCGCCGATGAGCTGGTCCATGTCGCGTTTGAGTCCCAGCTGCTGCTGGCCTTGAGGAGCAGCAAGCCGGGCCTCAGCAAGGTGCTGGCGCAGGCGTGGGAACAGTGCCTGCTGAGCGCGGCCGCGGCGATGGTATGGATCACGCACCGCCGGGTGCTGAAGGCGGCCGGCTACGGGCCACGGCTGTTCCTGCGCGACTGCCGCAGTCAGTACGACTTCTACCTGAAATGGCCGCCGGCGCTGCGACCCTTGTCGCCACATGGCACTTGAGTGCACCCTTGTGTGCAATGAAACCCGTTCATACCTTCCGCGGCGTGGTCGTGAAACGCGACCCCGCGATGCGCCTCAAGCCCCCGTCACCCGCTGGTCCGGCCCGGGTACGGGTCGGCAGGGAGACTTCTGGTCGCAGTGGGAAGGGCGTCTCCGTCATTACCGGACTACCGTTGGCAGCGCAGGAGCTGGAGGCGCTGGCCACCCGCCTTAAGAAGTTGTGCGGCGCCGGCGGCGCGGTCAAGGACGGCGCCATCGAAATCCAGGGTGATCACCGGGAGCGTCTGGTCCAGGAGCTGGTCAAGCTGGGCTATGAGGCCAAACGCTCCGGTGGCTGAGACGCTCGCCAGCCCCGCCCCACAGCGTTCGTTGCAGCCACTCCTGTGGCTGGTGTCGGCCAGCTTCTTCATGCAGACACTGGACGCCACGATCGTCAATACGGCATTGCCCGCGATGGCGCGCAGCCTCGGCGAGGCTGCGCTGCGCATGCAGTCGGTCGTCATCGCCTACTCCCTGACGATGGCCATGCTGATCCCCGCCTCCGGCTGGCTCGCGGACCGTTTCGGAATTCGCCGCGCATTCCTGAGCGCCATCGTCGTGTTCACCGTCGGCTCCATCCTGTGCGCCGCCTCGCACACCCTGGTGGAGCTGATCGCCGCGCGGGTGCTGCAGGGTGGCGGCGGTGCGCTGCTGCTGCCGATCGGCCGGCTCGCCCTGCTGCGCACTTTTCCCCGCGAGCGGCTGCTGCCCGCGATGAGTTTCGTCGCCATTCCCGGTCTGGTGGGGCCGCTGATCGGTCCGACGCTCGGTGGCTGGCTGGTGCAGGTCGCGAGCTGGCATTGGATATTCCTGATCAATGTGCCGATCGGTCTCCTCGGCGGCCTCGCGACCCTGCGCTTCATGCGCATGCCACGCACGGTTTCGGTCGCGCCGTTTGATTTTGCCGGCTACTCGTTGCTGGCGGTGGGCATGATCACGGTGTCCATTGCGCTCGATGGCCTCTCGGAACTCGCCCTGCATCACGCGACGGTGCTGTTGCTGCTGGTCTTCGGTCTTGCGAGTCTGGTCGGCTACTGGTTGCGGGCCACGCAGCAGCCGCACCCGCTGTTTCCTCCGGCGCTGTTCCACATCCCGACCTTCGGTATCGGTCTGTTGGGGAATCTGTTCGCAAGGCTCGGCAATGGCAGCATGCCCTATCTGATACCGCTGTTCCTGCAGGTGGAGCTGGGCTTCGCCCCGTTTCATGCCGGACTGATGCTGCTGCCGATGTCGCTCGCGGCGATGCTGACCAAGCGCAGCGTCACGAACCTGATCCGCCGTTTCGGCTACCGCACGGTGCTCGTGGCCAATACCCTGCTGGTCGGCATCGCCATGGCGAGTTTCGCGCTGATCCGCGAATCGACCCCACTGGGATTGATGCTGGTGCTGCTGGCAGCGCTGGGCATCGTCAATTCACTGCAGTTCACCGCCATGAACACCCTGACGCTCAAGGACCTCGACGGCGCCGGGGCGAGCAGCGGTAACAGCATGCTGTCGATGGTGCAGATGCTGGCCATGAGTCTGGCGGTGGCCACGGCCGCGGGTCTGCTGGCGGCCTTCACCGACTCCTTCGGGCACGCCCGCGAGCTGACCGTGTTCCATGCCACCTTCATGTGCGTCGGATTGATGACAACTGCCTCGGCCTGGATTTTCTGGCAGCTGCCCAACGACGACCCGGATCGTCGTGAAGGAACAGATGTTCCGGAGATGTCCTAGCACTGCAATGGATTGCGTTATATTCTTATCGATATACCGTGCGTCCAGTGCGCCATGACGGACCTCAAACGACGCCACAGGTCTCAAACGTTCATCTACTGTCCGCAGGGGGACTACATGCGATCGATAACGACGGCAGCATTGCTTGCCGGGCTGATGTGCGCCGCACCCGTCTTTGGTGCCGACGCCAACGCCGGCAAGGCCGTGTTCCGCGCTCAGTGCGCCTTGTGCCACAGCGCCGAGCCGGGTGACAACGGCGGCGCCCAGGGCCCCAATCTGAACGGCGTCTTTGGCCGCCATTCAGCCAGCAATTCTGCCTTCGGGTACACCGCCGCGCTCAAGGCCTCCGGTCTTACCTGGGATGCGGCAACGCTCAACCGATTCCTGACGTCACCGACGACCGTGGTCCCAGGCTCGGCCATGGTGATTCCCGTCCCCGACAACAATGAGCGTGCCAACCTGATTGCCTACTTCCAGGCGGTCAAGGCAGGCACGTTCAAATCCAAGACGCCGAATTTTGCAGGCCCGGGTGGACCACCGCCCATGCCGCCGGGATCGAACAAACCGGTGAAGGGCTTTGATGATTGGAAGAACGACACGCCGGGTCGGGTCCATCGCATCGATCTGGCGAAACTGCCCGCGCCGTTCGATACCCCGTCGTCGGCGAAGTTTCCGAAGTTCGTGCCCAAGCCCGCGGGCGCCGCGGTCAAGCTGCCACCGGGCTTTGAAATGACGGTGTTCGCAAGCGATGTGCCCTCGGCCCGCAAGATGCTGCTGGCGGCGAATGGCGACATCCTCATTTCCGAGCCGCAGAACAGCAAGGTCTCGGTGATGCATCCGTCAGCCGACGGCACGCACGTGGAAACAATCACCACTTTCGCGCAGGGTCTGAACCTGCCGTACGGTCTGGCGTTCTATCCGAATGCCAGCAATCCGCAGTGGCTGTACGTGGCGGAAACCAACCGCCTGGTGCGCTATGCGTACAAGACCGGTGACTCACAGGCCAGCGCCGTGCCCGAGGTCGTGGTGCCGCAGCTGTCGCCGGTGGCCGGCGGCGGCCACTTCACGCGCGATGTCGCCTTCTCATTGGATCTGAAGAAGATGTATGTCTCGGTGGGTTCGCAGTCCAACGTCGCCGAGGACATGCCGAAGAAGACAGCCGATGAGATCAGGGCGTGGGAAGCCGCGCATGGGCTCGGCGCGGCCTGGGGTAACGAAGAGAATCGGGCCAACGTGCTGGTCTTCGATGTGGGTTCGAAGGCGCCGGGCAAGGTCTACGCGAGCGGCATCCGCAATTGCGTCAGTCTCACGGTGCAGCCGGGCAGTGGCGCGCTGTGGTGCACCACCAATGAGCGCGACATGCTGGGTGATGACCTGGTGCCCGACTACTCGACGCGAGTCCAGGAAGGCAAATGGTATGGCTGGCCGTGGTACTACATGGGCAACCACGAGGATCCGCGCCACGCCGGTGAGCGGCCGGATCTGGCCGGCAAGGTCACCTCGCCGGATGTGCCCTACCAGGCCCACTCGGCCTCACTGGGTCTGGTGTTCTACACCGCGACCGACGGTGCCTCGGCCTTCCCCAAGGAATACGTGGGCGACGCGTTCACGACCTTCCACGGCTCCTGGAACCGTGCCTTCCGCACGGGCCACAAGGTGGTTCGGGTACGCATGAAGAACGGCGTGCCGACCGGTGAATACGATGACTTCCTGGTCGGCTTCATCGTTGATGATGGCAACGCCTGGGGCCGGCCGGTCGGCCTGCTGGTCAACAAGGACGGCTCGCTGTTGCTCAGCGATGATGGCGCCAATGTCGTCTACCGCATTGCCTACAAACATTGAGAGGATCGAACTCATGAACAGGACAAGCACCAAAGTCAGTGCGCTGGCGGCCACCCTCGCCGCCGCCACGGTGGCCACCATGGCGCACGCCGCTTTGCCGCAGACCATCACGGTCGATGGCGAGAAGGTCTTTCCGGAGAGCATGACCTCCGCTGCGGACGGCTCGGTCTACTTCGGCAGCATCGGCAACAAGATGATCTATCGGGCCGCGCCGGGCTCGGACAAGGCGGAAGCCTTCGTGCAGCCGGGCACGGACGGCGTGCAGAGCACCTTCGGCCTGTATGCCGACAACAAGACCAACACGCTGTGGGCCTGCTCCAATCTGCTCGGGCCTCCGGGCGGCCCGCCGGCCACGCTGTATGCGTTCGACCTGAAGACCGGCGCTCCGAAGGGACACTATCCGTTCCTCACCGCCGGCGCGCTCTGCAACGACATCGCGACCACCCCCGATGGTCTGACCTTCGCCACCGATACCAACAACATGCAGGTCGAGGTGCTGAAGAAAGGCGCCACGGCGCTTGAAGTCTGGGCCGGTGCCGACGGGGGCCTGGGTGCGAAGGGCGGCGCAGTCGATGGCATTTCGGTGCTCGGCCGCCGCGTCATCGTCAACGAACTGATCGCCAGCAAACTGTTCAGCGTCGAAATCGGCAAGGATGGCGCGGCGGGCAAGCCGGTGGAAATCACGCTGGATCGTCCGATCTCGCGTCCGGATGGCATGCGCAGCTTCGGCAGATCTGCGGTACTGATCGTCGAGGGCGGTGACGGTGGCAAGCTCGAGAAGGTCACCTTCACCGGCAACAACGGCAAGGTCGATCTGATCAAGCAGGGCTATCCGGATGGCCCGGTCGCGGTCACGGTGGTGGGCACGACGGCCTACGTCTGTGAAGGCCAGCTCAGCGGCATGATGCGCCGGCCCGGCTCCTCAGCCCCGCCGCCACCGGTGAAGCCCTTCGTCGCGACCGCGGTCGAGGTCGGCAAGCCCTAGGCAGCGCGCTGCAGCGCCTCGCCGAATTCGGCGATCGCGCAGATGATGTGGTAGAAGCTGCTCGCGGGGGACGGTTCGGCGACGAACTTTCCCTCGCGATCGATCTTGTCGTACCACAGGCCCCGCGCCCCGTGATCGAGGAACCGCCACAAGCCCTGCGCAGCGCCGAGCGCACTTCGCCAATAACGCTCATCGGCGGTCAGCGCTCCCAGACGCGAGGCTGCCTTCAGGCGCTCGGTCTGCGGCCACAGCCGCGCCGCCGGATCCTTCATGCGCAGGTCCATGCCCAGGGCATTGATCGCAATGCCCCCTTTCACACCGTGATTTTCGCCAATGTCGAACAGGCGCACCGCCGCCCTCCGCGTGCGGCTGCCCGGCGTTGAGTCCTGACACAGCAGCAGCCACGCCCATTCGAATTGGTGTCCGGGTTCGATCGCCTGGCCCGGCGTCGACTCGGGCAGGACCCCCCAGTTCTCATCGAATACCTCCGCCAGTGCTCCCGTGCCCGGATCGATGAAATACTTCAGGGCGATACCGCAGACTTCATCCGCCAGCGCACGCCAGGCCGGATCGTCCGAAACGGCCTTCCAGGCGAGGGCCGCTTCAAACAGATGCATATGGGGGTTCGACAACAGCGGTGTCCGATCCGGAATGCCGGAGTCGAAGCCACCACCGGCGCGGTGCATCTGCTGCAGCAGCCGGGTGCGCAGCTGCACGCCGCGACTGACGATATCGGGCGCCGCACCCAGCACTTCCTGGGCGCTGGCGAGCGCCAGCAGTGCGAACGCCTGATCATAGAGCAGCGCGCGATCGTCGCGGACTTTGCCATCGTGCGCGACCAGGGTGTGAAACAGACCATCCTTGCGCAGGTAGTGGCGAATGAAGAAGCTCAGCCCCGCCTCGACCAGCGGCCGCGCCTCACCGCGCCACCCCAGATTGCCGGCCCGCGCATAGGCGTAGACCTGGCGTGTCTGCACGCGGGCGCGACGCGGCTCATCGGGAATCGCGGCGCCCGGGATCAATCGTTCATTGAAGGTGCGATGCACGGCATCGAAGCCGGCCGTGGCCCACACGGGGTAGGCATCATCGATCAGCCAGCTCACCAGGCGTCCGTGCATCTGACGCGCTTGGGCGAGACTCGATTTGTCGTTCATCAGAGCTCTTTTACCATTTTGGCAGCCGCGACCGCGAGTGCGCCGAGCGGACCCACCGCAGCCCCCAGCACCGGAGGAACGATGAATCGATCTATGTCGCATCCGATTTCATCGTTCGCCAGATAGCCATTGAGACTGCGCTGCAGATGCTCCCGGATCAGCGCAAAGAGCTGCGGCTGGCCAACCATGACGCCGCCGCCCAGGAAGATCCGACGCGGACCACTCGTCAGTACCACGGTCTGGCACAGCTGCGCCAGTGCATGGGCCACATAGCCCCAGATTGGATCATCGGGCGCCAGCTGCGCTGGATCGCGCCGCGCACGGGCTGCGATGGCGGGGCCTGAGGCCAGACCCTCGAGGCAGTCACCGTGAAACGGACAGACTCCGGCGAACTCGTCCTGCGCCAGGCGTGCGATGCGGATATGCCCGACCTCGGTGTGATTGGCGCCGGCGATGGATCGCCCGTTGATGATCACGCCGGCGCCGATCCCGGTGCCCACGGTGACGTAGGCGAAATCGTTCAAATCCCGCGCGCCTCCCCAGCGCCCCTCGGCCCGCGCCGCGCCGTTGACGTCGGTATCGATGCCGATCGGCACCCGGTAGCGCCGCGCAAAATGGCCCACGAGCTCAGTGTCGGACCACCCAGGTTTTACGGTGCGTGCTATCCAGCCGAATCGCGGCGAGTCACTACGCAGATTCAAGGGGCCGAAGGCGGCGAGACCGATTGCCGTAAAATCAAGGCTCCGGGCACGCCAGTCATCGAGCACCCCGGCAATGGCCTGCAAGGTGCTCGCCGGCGTGCCGGTCGGCAGCTCGACCTGCGCGCGAATGTCAGAAGGTCCGGTGCCGAGTATGCAGATGCACTTGGTGCCACCCAATTCAACGCCCGCGAGCAGTGGCAGAGGTTCTGCGGTACCCATGGCGGTCAGTGTATCGCCTGCTACCACCCCGACGCAGAATTGTAGGGCGCAACGAAACCCATGGCTTCGATCTGGTGGATCCTGCCGCCGCTGATTTTGAAAATGTGTGCCGCCGGCAGGTCAAAGGGCTGACTGGCCACCTCGCGCTGGGTGACGCCCGGCACGCCTTTGATCGGGAACACGTGGTTCTTCATGCTGTGATGGAAGTGTGAGAGGCCGAAGGCCAGACCGGTCGTCGGATCCACCGCCACCACCCGGATGTTATCGATATTGTCGATGTAGGCCATCATGCCGGTGCTGAACTGCCGGGTGCAGTCCATCGCGCTGTAATTGGGCTTGGGAGTCTGGTCGGTGACGGGCGCGCGGCTGCCGCTTGATTCGCGGCCGTTCTCGTGGCGCTCGCAGTCGCGCGCCATCGGCGCCAGCTCGCCATCATTGAAATCCAGCGCGTCGTAGTAGGAATAGGCGATGCCCTTGATCTCGTAGCGCGGCATGCGCATGGCTTCCGGGATCACTTTCGAAAAGACCGGCCGGACGACCTGCAGGTTGGCGAGGCTCTGCTCGTTGAGGTCGCGGGCAATGACATGTTCGGCCTGGATCACCTGTCCCTCGAACACCTGGAGTCGCAGGCCCAGCAGAATCGGCTTGCCCCCCTCCTGCATGACGCCCATGAAGCCGATCTGGCCGGACACCGGATCGGGCACGTAGATTTTGAACCTCGCGGGCACGGCGGTAGCCGTCTTCCACAGCCCATCGCCGATCTTCGTGGCCCTGATGTTCTCGACCAATCGCGCATTCGGCGCGAAGGCAATGCGGCTGGGGTCATGGGCCACGAGCGCGGCCAGGTAGTCATCGACCAGATGCTCGTAACAGGCTCTGGTCTTGCAGCTGATCAGATTCTGCGACTGCCCCGGCGCCGGACAGAAGGCGATGACTGCGGCGATCAGTACGATCACCCGCCGGTATTGGCTTAGCATCCGACCCGACCCCCCTCGTGAATTCGACTCAGTCCAGTGACGGTCGTTCAATGAGCTCGATTTTGTAGCCGTCGGGATCCTGGACAAAGGCAATGACAGTGGTGCCGCCCTTGACCGGGCCGGGCTCGCGCGTGACCGTACCGCCGGCGGCGCGAATGCGCTCACAGGTCGCGGCGACGCTCGTGACCCCGATGGCGAAGTGCCCGAAGGCGGTGCCCTGATCATAGCCGGGCACGCCGTAGTTGTAGGTGAGCTCGATTTCGGCCGAGCCGTCGGCATTGCCGGCGCCGTAGCCGACGAACGCCAGCTTGTATTGGTGCGCGGGGACATCGGTGGTCCGCAGCAGTTTCATGCCCAGGACGTTGGTATAGAAATCGATCGACCTGGGCAGGTCACCTACGCGCACCATGGTATGCAGTAGCTTCATCAACGGCCCCCGACGTGACTGAAGCCGTTATACCTGAGGCCCTCGCAGTTCGCTATTGATAGCCGAACAGACCGCGGGATTTGATGGCTTGGGCGACTTCGGGCGGCACCATGCTTTCCCATTCGGTGTTGCCGGAGTTGATCTTGCGCAGCACGTCGGGCGAATAGATGCTGAGGTAGGTCTGGTTGGCATCCTCGAGCTGGACGATGCAGCGCCGCGACAGCAGGTACCCGTAGAGCTGGCGCAGGGATTCCCCCACATCCACATCATGGACGGTAACCAGCTTGCCGGTCTTCTGATCCATGTAGGGATATATGTATAACCGCAGGTTGTTGCGGAACAGCCGCCCGAAGCTTTCCAGAATGCCGCCATCGAGCCGGGTGTAGTACGCCTCATCGAAAATGGCTTCCAGGTTCATGGCGCCCATTGCAAGCCCGATGCGCCGCGAGGTGTAGCGAAACAGATAGGCCGCCAGGCGATAGTACTCGGCGAAGTCCGAGATCATCACGGTGCAGCCGGTCGCCGCCAGGACCTCGGCGCGACTGATGAAGTCCCGCAGATCCACGGTACCGTCACTGGTGAGGCTGCTCATGGTGATCTCCATGAGCGAGATGGTCTCGCCGGGCTGAACGTCATCGCCCTCAGCCTCGAAGGCCCGCAGCGCCGAGCGCGCCAGATCCAGGTTCACGTAGGTGACCGGACGAAATCGCCCGCGCTCCACCAGCACCGGTTTCTTGTGCAGCACTTCGGAGGGCTGCAGCACCTTGCCGTCGCTGGAGAACATCGCCGCGCCGGTCAGCCCGAGCTGCACCAGGCGCAGGCTCATCACGCGGTTGTCGACGGTCTTGAATTCCGGACCGGAGAATTCGATGAGATCGATCTCGATGCGGTCGGTCGTGAGGCCGTCGAGCAGCGATTCGACCAGGCGATCCGGATCCTCGCTGAAATACTGCGCGCCGTAGATGAGGTTGAGGCCGACGATCCCCAGCGCCTCCTGCTGCAGGGCGTTCTCCACGTCCAGCATGCGCACATGGATGATGATCTGGCTGCTGTCGGCCATGGGTCGCGGCTGGAACTTGATGCCGAGCCAGCCGTGACATTCGTTGTTGCCGCGGAAACTGCGCGCCGAAACCGTATCGGCGAAGGTGAAGAACGCCGTGGTCGTGCCGCGGCCGGCGACCAGCCGCTCGATGTTGAGCCGCTGTTCGTAATCGAGCATGGACTGCAGGCGCTCACGACAGACGTAGCGCGCGCACGGCCCGTAAATGGCGTCCGACACCTTCATGTCGTAGGCCGAAATACTCTTGGAGATGGTCCCGGCGGCGCCACCGGCCCGGAAGAACCAGCGCACGACCTCCTGACCGGCGCCGATTTCGGCGAAACTGCCGTAGCAGCCGGGATCCAGGTTGACCTTCAGCGCCTTCTCGCGCGGCGTTACCGGATGCTCTTCCATAGGGGTCTCGCTCGGGGCCATGCCATTCACGGGGGACTTCCTCCACGGGACTTGGAATGCGAAACGGCACTCACCCGCCCCCTCGCCTGATGAGATCGGTTGCTAGGATAGCCGAGACCCCGCTACATAAGATTTTCAAAGCGCCACAACGTGAGATGCGCCACGTTAGGGGTCGCGCAGGTTGCCCTTCCGCGCCAGTTTGGACAGTCCGGCCTCGAAGGCAATACGTGCTTTAATATCAATGGGTTGCATTTGACGCAGGAGCTGCGGTGCCCGCCCCGCACGAGCCCTGAATTTTCACCCTCGAATTGGGGTATATTTCGGCCGACATTGCGCCCGTCTCACGGGCGTTTCCCACGGAGAGCGCCCATGAATGCCCAGCTGCAGACCTACCCGGCTTCCGAATTCAACCTGCTCATCAATGGTCGACTGGTGCCCGGCGCATCGACCTTCGACGTCATCAACCCCGCCACGGAGGATCTGCTGGCCGCCTGCCCGCGCGCGGATCTCAATCAGCTGAACCAGGCGGTCGCCGCCGCCAAGGCCGCCTTCCCGGCCTGGGCCGCCACACCGATTGCCGAGCGCCGCCGGCTGCTGCTGCAGTTCGCCGACGCGATCGGCGCCAACATGGATGACATCGCCCGCGTCCTGACCCAGGAACAGGGCAAGCCCCTGGGCGCCGCCAAGTATGAAATCGGTGGTGCGATCCACATGATCCAGACCTTCGCGGCCATGGATCTGCCGTCCAAGGTCCTCAAGGAGGGCGACGGCTCACGCATCGTGCAGCATCACGTACCGCTCGGCGTCGTGGCCGCCATCACTCCGTGGAATTTCCCGGTCATCCTGCTGATGATCAAGCTCGCCCCCGCACTCCTCGCCGGTGACACGGTGGTGGTGAAGCCCGCCCCGACGACCCCGCTGTCGACACTGCGGCTCGGCGAGCTGTGCGCCAAGATATTCCCCGCCGGTGTCGTCAACGTCATCACCGACATCAACGACCTCGGCAACTCACTGACCTCGCACCCGGATGTCGCCAAGGTCGCCTTCACCGGCTCCACGGCCACCGGCAAGAAAGTCATGGCGAGTGTCGCGGCCACCATCAAGCGCGTGACCCTGGAACTCGGCGGCAACGATGCGGCCCTGGTGCTGGATGACCTGGACCCGAAGAAGGCGGCCGCGAGCCTCTTCGCCGGCTCGATGGTCAACAGTGGCCAGGTGTGCCTGGCGATCAAGCGCGCCTATGTGCCGGACTCGATGTATGACGCCGTGTGCGCCGAGCTCGCGAAGCTGGCCGAAGCGGCCGTGGTGGGCGATGGCATGGACCCGAACACCCAGTACGGTCCGGTGCAGAACGCCACGCAGTTCAAGAAGGTCAACGAGTACATCGAGGATGCGCGCAAGCACGGCAAGATCATTGCCGGCGGCAAGCCGCACAGCGGCCGCGGCTACTTCGTGCGCCCGACGATCGTGCGCGACATTGCCGATGACACCCGCCTGGTCAAGGAAGAGCAGTTCGGCCCGGTTCTGCCGGTGCTGCGCTACAAGAACCTGGACGATGCGATTGCCCGCATCAACAACAGTGAATACGGACTGGGCGGCACCGTGTGGTCCTCTGACGACAAGCGTGCCTATGAGACCGCGCTGCGCATCGATTCGGGCACCGTCTGGGTGAACAAGCACTTGGATCTGCCGGTGGACGTGCCGTTCGGTGGCGCCAAGCAGTCCGGCTTCGGTGCCGAGATGGGTCAGGAAGGGCTGGAGGAGTTCACGCAGTCCAAGATCATCAACCAGGCCATCTGAGTGTGATCTGATCCGGTGATGGCGGGACCGAACAGCACCGACTCGACGCCACGCCTGCGTCGGACCATCGTGCTGTGCGTGATCTGCCTGTGCGCGAGCGCTTTGGGAATGATGCTGGCGCATCCGATCGCCGCGCAGTTTCATCGCTCCTCGCCGTGGATGCTGCCTGCGATCGCGGTTGGCGTGCTCGTGGTTCTCGTCATCGTCGCGCTGCTCGTGTTGCCGCGGCTGACGACACGCCGCCAATAGGACTAAGCCGGCAGGTTCATCTTGCGCAGCAGCGCCGTATAACGCGGATCATCACGGAGCTTGAGAATGAGCGCGCGGTACTTGAGTTCCGAGAGACCGGCGTCGTGTTGTCGGTAGGCCCGCTCCAGCCAAGCGAACGCCTTATCCTTCTCACCGCGCCAGGCGTAGGTTTCAGCGATCTGAAATGCCTCGACCTGGGCGTAGTTGGCGATCATTTGATCGAGAGCCTGTTGTGCTTCCTGTGCATGCCCCAGCGAGTGCTGCGCCAGGGCGACGCCGCGCAATTGGCGGGCGGGATCATTGATCCTGGTGAACGCCGTGAGCGCCTCAGCGGCACGCCCCTGGAACAGGAGAACCTCGGCGACATCCCATTGCGCACTGACGCTTTCCGGATGTATCTGCAATCCTCTTTGAAAGGCGGCCTCGGCGCCCGCTGCATCGCCGATCGCCAATAGCTCCTCGCCGAGCAGCCTATAGCCGCTACCCGAAAGGGGATCGGCCGCGATGACCTTTCTGCTTTCGGCAATCGCTTCCTGATGCCGACCGGCAGTTGCCAACACATCGACGTAGGCGAGCCGGGCCGCCCCGTCGCCCGGGCTGAGGGCAAGCGCCTGCTCCACATCCGCCTGCGCGCCCGCCCAATCCCAGCCGAAGGCGCTGCGCAGATGGGCGCGCGCGATGTAGCCATCAGCCTCATTCGGCGCCAGCGAAATGGCCTTTTCTGCCTCGGCGCGCGCCAACTGCAGTTGCGCGGCATTGCCGGTTCGATCCGCTATGAAACTATCCACATGCGCCAGCAGAGCATAGGCCGCGGCGTAGTTCGGATCGAGATCGATTGCTTTGTGCAGGGCCTCAAGCGCCGGTTGCGAGCTTTCGATACCTCCGGCGATCACCAGCATTTGATTTGCGAGTAGATATTGATCGTACGCTGCGGTGCTCGAGGTGCGGCGCGATGCGATGTCAGAGGTCGGT
This sequence comes from Steroidobacteraceae bacterium, assembly GCA_035486855.1. Taxonomy (GTDB): domain Bacteria; phylum Pseudomonadota; class Gammaproteobacteria; order Steroidobacterales; family Steroidobacteraceae; genus DAIDKA01. Next base: position 68,967 of record DATHMT010000044.1, on the reverse strand, counting down.
ACCAGCTTCGCCTGCAGCGCACTGACCACCGCGGCGGCAATCTCGTCCTGCACCTTGAAGATGTCCTTCGCATCGCGATCAAAGGTCTCGGACCACAGGTGGTAGCCACTGTCGGCCCGCACCAGATCCGCGGTCACGCGCAGTCGATCGCCGGATTTTCGGACGCTGCCCTCGAGCAGATTCGCCACCCGCAGCTGCTTCGATATCGTCTCGATGGTCTCGTTCCGGCCCTTGAAATAGAACGAGGAGGTGCGGCCCGGCACGCGCAGATCAGGCACATTCCCCAGCATCTGAATGAGTTCGTCCGACAGTCCGTCCGAGAAGTACTCCTGCTCCTTATCCGAACTCATGTTCACAAAGGGCAATACCGCGACGGACTTGTCGGGGATGGCGGTTGTGCTACTCGGTGCGCCCGGTGCGGGTGCCGCACCCCGACGCCAGCCCAGATAACCGACGCCGAGCGCCGCGATCACCGCCACGGCAAGCAGCGCCATGATCCACGGACGCTGGGGCGAAGTGCGGGGCCGCGGGACGGGGGCCGCGTGGATCGCGGCAGGTTGTGGCGTGCGAATCGGTCGATTCGGCGCGCTCCGCGCGGCCAACAACGCCGATACCCGCTGTGCGAAGGCAGCCGCGGCCTCGCCATCGGGAAGGTGTGTCCACTGCACCTTGCGAAACTCGTCCGGCACCTCGGCCTCGCGTTCGGCCGTATCGTCAATGACGACCGGTACCAGAAAGGCCATCCGCGAGGCCATGTCGTGCGTGCGGTCGACGGCCAGGCGCCACTCACGGCGAAAATAGCCTTCCAGTCGCTCCTGGGTCGCATGGGAGATGATGGGCACGAACAGGGCGCAGTCCCGGATCTGCTGACGGATCTTCTGATCCCAGACATCCCCGCCGCGCAGGTCGGCCTGGTCGAACCAGACCTCGATGCCGGCCGACTGAAGCGCCGCACAGACACGGCGCGCCGCCTCGCCATCCTGCTTGGCGTAGCTTAGGAAAACGGCACCGGTCGGGGATTCACTCAACCGCGAACTCCGACCCTATTTGGCCGGCGCGCTCAACAAATGCGTGTCGCTCGGGCCAAGGCCGGTAATCACGATCACGACCGGATCGTCGTGGGTTTCGGTGTAGTGCGCGGTCAGGGCCGGTTCGGTGTAGTAGCTGCCCGGCGGCAGCGTCTTGAGTGCGCCGGGATCGCGCTTCTCCCCATATCCGACATAGAGAGTTCCGGAAACGACGTACACCGTGCGGTTGTCGCGGTGAGTATGGGGGGGCACCGTGGTGTGCGCCGGCAAGGTGACCTGGACGCTGTAGACACCGGGCTTGGTGGAGTCGCCATTCAAGGTAACGGAGGCGAGTCCGGGGCGCGGCGGATTCTTCTGCGCCAGCGCCTGGATGTCCTCGGGGGTCAGACGAATCTGCGGCTCGGGAGCCTGCACTTCGGCGACCGCGGCAACGGCCGTCGCGCCCGCCGCCGGCTCGAGGCGCAACAGCGCGGCATCATCCTCATCCGTGACGGCGTACAGCAGTCCATCGGGCCCCTGGCGCACGTCGCGGAAGCGCTGATGCAGTTCGGTGAACAGCGTTTCGCGGCGCAGCTCTTCGAGCTTCGCGTTGAAGACGACCCGCTCGAGGCCGCCGGTACGCGGTATTTCCCCGCGCCGCGCACTGGTCACGAAGACATTGCCCGTCCAGGCGGGAAATTTATTGCCGGTGTAGAAGGTCAGGCCACCCGGTGCAATCGATGGCAACCACACCACCAGCGGCTGATCGATGCCGTCCGCCACCGGGGACTCGGAAATGCGCGGACCGGCATAATCGCGACCGAAGCTGACCTTGGGCCAGCCGTAGTTGTGCCCGGACAGAATCACATTGAGCTCATCGCCGCCATTGGGACCTTCCTCGGCGTTCATCACCACGCCGCCGGGGCTCACCGTCAGACCCAGATGATCGCGGTGGCCCATGGAGAAAATCTCTCCACGCGCGCCGGCGCGGCCGACGAACGGATTGTCCCTGGGGATGCTGCCGTCATCATTCAGCCGCAGCACCTTGCCATAGACGGTATCGAGGCGTTGTGGAGCATCATCGAAGGGTCCGCCGGTGGTCATGTAGAGCATGCCGTGCCCATCGAAGGCCAGCCGCGAACCACTGGTGCTGCCGGAACCGCCGCTGAAGAGCTGCTGCACGTGGGTCAATGAATGACCGGCGAGCTCGCCGCGGAACAAGGAGATCCGGCTCTCCGGACGCACCGGCGCCTTGGCGTCCGCGGGCGGCGGATTACCCGCCTGGTTGAACGTGAAGTAGACGAGGTGGTTATGCGCAAAGTCCGGATGCAGGGCCACATCCTGCAGACCGCCATTGCGGTACGGCGGCGGGGCCGGCAGGCCGTCGATCGGCGCAGGATCCAGTTGTGCGGGACCAACACCGGCGGCGTTGTGAACCAGGCGCAGGCCCGCGCCACGCTCGGCCACCAGCGCATCACCCGAGGGCAGCGGTGCCACGGCGAAGGGGTGACGCAGGCCGTGAACGACGACGACCACGCGCACCTTGTGCTGCTCCGCGGTATCGAAAACATACTCGGGCTGAGTGAGGGGGACCGCCTCGATCCCCAAGGGGGCCTGCTGGGCATGCACTATATGGAAACGGAAAGCCAGGCTGGTGGCGGCCAGCAACCACACTCCACGCGGCACCCAGTATCGCACTCGCATCGCGCCTCCCCCGTCACCCAAGAAGATCTCGAAAGGCGAGTGTACTCTAGCAATAGAATAGCCGGCGCTTCAGTCCTCGCCGGGAGACTTCATTGATGCCTGTCGCACGTGTGTTCATCGCCTGCGCTGTAGTGCTGGTTACCGCGTGTGGTTCGAACTTGCCTCCCGTCGCGCCCGGCGCACCCCCGGCGGCCACTGCCAAGGTGGTCGACGCAGCCAGGCTCGTCGCGGCCAATCAGGATGTGAACAACTGGCTCTCTTACGGCCGCACCTACGATGAGCAGCGCTTCAGTCCGCTGCAGCAGATCAACGCCGGCAATGTCTCGCAGCTGAAGCTCGCCTGGCACTATGACCTGCCGACCGATCCGCGCGCCCATGAGGCCACGCCGTTGGTCATCGACGGCACGCTCTACGTCACCGGCTCCTGGAGCGTGGTGTTCGCCTTCAATGCCGCGACCGGGGCTCTGCTGTGGTCCTATGACCCGAAGGTTCCGGGCAAGACCGCCGTGAATGCCTGCTGCGATGTGGTGAATCGCGGCGTCGCCGCCTGGAACGGCAAGATTTACGTCGGCACACTCGATGGACGCCTCATCGGGCTCGATGCGCGCACGGGCCAGGTGGTGTGGACGGTCGCGACCACCGATCCCGGCATGCGCTACACCATCACCGGGGCGCCGCGGGTCATCAAAGGCAAGGTGCTGATCGGCAACGGCGGCGCGGAACTGGGCGCCCGTGGCTACGTGACGGCGTACGACGCTGAAACCGGTCGCCAGGTCTGGCGTTTCTACACGGTGCCCGGCGATCCCTCGAAGCCCTTCGAGAATCCGATTCTGAAGACCGCGGCGCAGACCTGGAAGGGTCAGTGGTGGAAGCTCGGCGGCGGCGGGACGGTGTGGGACTCGATGGCCTATGACCCGAAGCTCGACCTGCTGTACATCGGTGTCGGCAACGGTGCGCCGTGGAACCGAGCCATCCGCTCTCCCGGCGGGGGTGACAACCTGTTCCTGTCCTCGATCGTCGCCTTGCGCCCGGACAGTGGCGAGTATGTGTGGCATTTCCAGGAAACGCCCGGTGAGAGTTGGGACTTCACGGCCACCCAGAGTCTGATTCTCGCGGACCTGACGCTCGACGGCCGGCCGCGGCAAGTGATCATGCAGGCGCCCAAGAATGGCTTCTTCTATGTCGTCGATCGCACCAACGGCCAGTTCATTTCGGCGAAACCGTTCGCGGCAGTGAACTGGGCCAGCGGTGTCGATCCGGTGAGTGGACGGCCGCTGGAGAATCCGCAGTCGCGCTATGGCGAGACCGGCAAGCCCTGGGTGTCCACGCCCGGCCCCGGGGGCGCCCACAATTGGCAACCGATGGCCTTCAGTCCAACGACCGGACTGGTCTACATTCCGGTCTCCGATCTGTCGTTCCCGTATTTCCCCGACAAGCACTTCGCCACCCATCCGCTGACCTGGCAGACGGGCGCCGACTTTGATGCCGGCAGTCTCCCGCAGGACGACAAGATCAAGGCCGCGGCCATCGCCGCCTCCCTGGGACATCTGGTCGCCTGGGACCCGGTCGCGCAAAGGGAAGTCTGGCGGGTTGCCCAGAATCATCCCTGGAACGGTGGCGTACTGGCGACGGCCGGCAATCTGGTCTTCGAAGGGACCGCCATGGGAGATTTCAACGCCTACCGCGCCGCCACCGGCCAGTCATTGTGGTCGGTGCCGGTGCACACCGGAATCCTCGCCGCGCCGATGACCTATGAGGTCGACGGCGAACAATACGTGGCGATTCTCCTCGGTTGGGGCGGCGCCGTGGGTCTCGCCGCCGGTGAGATCGCCCTCGCCTCCCACACGAGCGAGGGTAATACGCCGCGGCTCCTGGTCTTCAAGCTCAATGGCGCCGACCACGTTCCCGAGGCCACTCCGACCAGCGCCCGAATCCTGCAGCCGCCCCCGGACCTCGCCGCTGCCGGCGTCGTCGCCAAGGGCAAGCAGTACTTCAGTCACTCGTGCGGTGTCTGTCATGGTGACAGTGCAACCAGCGGCGGCGTACTTCCGGACCTGCGCTACTCCGCATCGCTCGCGGATCCGCAGATCTGGAACAACATCGTCCGCGAGGGGGCCCTCGAGGGCCATGGCATGGTGAGCTTCGCCCCCGAGTACTCATCCGGCCAGACGGATGCGATTCGCGCGTATGTCATTCACCGCGCGAATCAGGATGCGGCAAAACAGCGGCAGAAGGCGGCGCAGTAGCCCTCGCTAGGCACTGCGCAATAACTTCACCAGCTCGGCCTCGCGCTGCGGCGTCAGACCCGTCTTCAAGGTCTGCTGTGCTGCCGGGCGCTGCTTCTGCCAGGCAAGGGTGTCGCGGATGGTCTGATCGAGCGACCGGAAGCGCAAACCGTGACTGACGGCTCGCGCCGGGCTGACGAGGGCCGCCCCGGCCAGCTCGTCGATCGGCGGATTCCAGATGGGGAAAGGATTTCCAGGGGGCGGGGCCTCATCACCGATCACCTTCTGCGCCGTCAGAAAGGCGACGCTGGCCCACACGAAGCGGGTGTCCGCGCCGGTGATGCGACGGCTGGCGTCCAGCAAGGATGCCATCGTGACGGCGCGCGGCAGGTCACATACGTTATAACGACCGCTGAGCCGCTTCTCAACGCACAGACAGATGAAGTCGGCCAGATCGCGCACGTCAATGAACTGCAGCGCATCCCCCGGGGCGCCCGGCACCAGCATGTCCCCGCCCCGGGCCACGCGCACCGGCCAGTAGGTGAAACGATCGGTCGGATCGCCGGGGCCGGCAATGAAGGTGGGTCGGATGACGGTCGCGTTGGCCTGATAGGTCTTTTCGACCAGCTGCTCGCACAGGGCCTTCAGCCCACCGTAGTTACCGGCGCCCAGGTCCTCGGTATTGGGATCCGCCACCGTTGCCAGCTTGTAGTTCTCATCGACGCCCGCCACCGCGAGGTCCGCGTAAGCAGAAATGCTGGAGATGAAGATGTAATGCCTGATGTGGCCCTCGAGCAGCTGCGCCGTGAGGCGCACCTGGCGCAGGGTGTAACCGGAATTGTCGATGACCGCATCCCAGTCATGGCCCTTGAGCGCCTCCACCTGCCCATTGCGATCGCCGATGAGCTGCACGACCCCCGCGGGAACCTTGTCGGGATCACGGCCACGGTTGAACACCGTGACACTGTGACCCCGCGCGACCAGCGCCGCAACGAAGTGCGGGCCGATGAACCCGGTCCCGCCGAGGATCAAAACGCGTGCCGGTGCCGCGGCGCGTATCGTCTGACCCGCCATGGCCGACAGCACCGTGGCACCCGCAATCGCCGTGGCCTCGCGCCGGTTCATCGGCCCGCCGATCCGAGCGCCGCGCCCACGATCTGCTGCGCCTCCGCAAATATCAGCTTCAGGTGCTCCGGCCCCTTGAGGCTTTCTGCGTAGATCTTGTAGATGCTCTCGGTGCCGGACGGCCGCGCCGCAAACCAGCCACTGGCCGTGACCACTTTGACACCGCCGATTGCCGCATCGTTGCCGGGTGCTTTGGTCAGCACCGCGGTGATCTTCTCGCCCGCCAGGGTCGCGCTCTTGATCTGCTCGCCGGAGAGTTTCGAGAGCGCCTTGCGCTGGGCCGCATCAGCCGGTGCATCCACGCGCTCGTAGGCGGGATTGCCGAGCTCGCGGGCGAGCTCATCGTACAGTTGCGCAGGATCCTTGCCGCTGCGCGCGGTGATCTCGCCGGCCAGCAGCGCCAGCGTGATGCCGTCCTTGTCGGTGGTCCAGACGCTGCCGTCACGACGCAGCAGCGAAGCGCCTGCGCTTTCCTCGCACACGAAGCCCAGCGAGCCATCGACCAGCCCGTCGACGAACCACTTGAATCCCACCGGGGTCTCAAAGATCTTCCGGTCCAGCCGCTCGGCGACCCTGTCCAGCATCATGCTGGTCACGACGGTCTTGGCAATGGTCGCCTTTGTGCTCCACTTCGGGCGGTTGGAAAAAAGGTAGTGCGCCGCGGATGTGAGGTAGTGATTCGGCGGCATCAGGCCGGTGCTGCGCGTCACCACGCCGTGACGATCGTGATCGGTATCGCAGGCGAAGGCGATGTCAAACCGCTCCTTGAGTCCGATGAGTCGCTGCATGGCATTCGGAGAGGAAGGATCCATGCGGATCTTGCCGTCCCAGTCCAGGGTCATGAAGCGAAAGGTCGGGTCCACCGCATCATTGGTGATGGTGAGATCCAGCTTGAATTGGTCCGCGATCAGCGGCCAGTAATGCACGCCGGCTCCCCCTAACGGATCCACGCCCATGTGCACGCCGGAGGCACGGATCGTATCCAGGTCGATCACCGAGGGCAGATCGTCGACATATTTGTGAAGGTAGTCGTGGCGGTGCGTGGTGGGCAGCGCGCGCGCCTGATTGAATGGCATGCGCCGGACGCCGTCGAGCTGCTTGCCCAGCAGTTCATTGGCCTTGTTCTCGATCCAGGAGGTGACGGCCGTATCGGCGGGACCCCCATTGGGCGGGTTGTATTTGAAACCGCCGCTGTCCGGAGGATTGTGCGAGGGAGTGACCACGATGCCATCGGCGAGCGCCGCAGTGCGGCCACGGTTGTAGGTGAGGATGGCGTGCGAGATCACGGGCGTTGGCGTGTAGTCGGTGTGCTCGTCCGGCACCATGACCGTCACGCCATTGGCACCCAAAACCTCGAGCGCGCTGATGAAGGCGGGTTCCGACAGCGCGTGCGTATCCATGCCAAGGAACAGCGGGCCACTGATTCCCTGCTGAGTGCGGTACATCACGATGGCCTGGGTGATCGCCAGGATGTGGGCCTCATTGAAGGAGCGTTGGAAGGAGCTGCCGCGATGACCCGAGGTGCCGAACGCCACCCGCTGGTCAGGCACTGCCGGATCCGGGGCATCGGCGTAATAGGCACAGATCAGTCGCGGCACATTGACCAGCATGGATGCCGGCGCCGGTTTACCAGCCATCGGATTTATTGTCATTTGCGCGCACTCCAGATCAAGGCCAATACCTGATATCAGCGCCAACGATGGCCCAATGAGATTTCACTTTGACACTCGGGCCCAAGCAGGCGACCATTTGCCCAATTGTCGCATTTGCGACCCACCCAACCCACTCCTTATATCTGTCCGGCGCGCCGGTAACGGCGCACCTCGGGCTTAGCGGACTTTTTACCATGGGCAAGAGTTACTTACGGGAAGGCATCATTCTGGGGCTGTTATCGGCCATCGGTCCTTTTGCCATCGACATGTACCTGCCGGCATTGCCCTCCATCGGGCAAAGCCTGCATGCGAACGCCGCCACGGTACAGTTGAGCCTGACGGTGTTCTTCATTGCCGTGGGGGGCGGCCAGCTGATCTACGGACCCTTGTCGGATATGTTCGGCCGCAAGCTGCCGCTGTACGCGGGCCTGACGCTGTTCTGCCTGGGCAGCGTGGCCTGTGCCCTGGCGCCCAACGCCGGGATTTTCCTGCTGGGGCGCTTCGTGCAGGGCCTGGGCGCCTGCGGCGGCATGGTGATACCGCGGGCCGTGGTACGCGATCTGCATTCCGGTGTGGAGGCAACACGGCTCATGTCGCTGCTCATGCTGGTGTTCAGCATCTCCCCGCTGCTGGCACCGCTGACCGGCAGCTTCGTCATTCAGGTCGCAGGCTGGCGCGGCGTATTCTGGATGGTGCTCGGCGCGGCCATCATCGGCTTCGGCATCCTGACGACGCTCAAGGAGTCGCGCCCCAAGGCGGCACGCGCGGGCAGCAGCCTGATGAGCGCCTTCCACTCCTATCGGCGACTGCTGGGTGATCGGCATTTCCTGGGTACCGTGATGATCGGCACCTGCGGCATGGCGAGCTTCTTTCTGTATCTGTCGAACTCGCCGTACGTGATGATCGAGCACTACCATCTGAGTCCGCGTGGCTTCAGCCTGCTGTTCTCGGTCAATGCGGCTTCATTCTTCGTCGCCGCCCAGTTCAATGGCACGCTGGCGGCCCGCATTGGCCTGAAGGCCCTGGTGCGCCGCGCCTCCACGGGTTTTGCGCTTGCCATGCTGCTGCTGCTCGGATTGTTCGCGGCGGGAGTCGATCACCTGGTGGTGATGGTGGCGCTGCTGTGCTGCGCTTACGCCTGCCTCGGAATGACCGTTCCGACCGCCACCATTCTGGCGCTCGAAGAGCATGGGGCGATCGCGGGCACCGCCTCCTCGCTGATCGGTACCTTGCAATTTGGCTTGGGCTCGATGGTCATGGCGTTCTCCGGCACCTTCGCCAACGGTTCGCCGCTGCCGATGATCGCCGGCATCACCCTGTGTGCGCTGCTGTGCGCGACTTTTGGCCGCATCACGCTGCGACACCGCTCCAACGCGGCGATTGTCACGGCCTAGGTGAACAGCGGCAGCGCCGTCACTTCCGCCGGCGGCACCGTCTCCAGCTCAAGTCCGGCACCGCGCCAGCCGCGCAGCCCATCCTCGATGACCGCGACCTGCAGTCCCTGCTTCAGCAACTCACGGGCGACGCGCACGCTGGTCGCCTGACGCTGGCAGGTGCAGTACAGGTAGATCTGCCGATCCTTGGCGAAGTCCTTGAGGCGGGCCCGCAGCGCATTCGGATCGACGCGCCGCGACCCCGGGATCCGCAGGGCGCCGGGGTCGAAGTAGCCGTGACTGCGGACGTCGAACACCAGCGCGTCGCCGGTGGCAAGTTCGCGCGCGACGATGGCGGGCGGCGCGTGCGGCACTCCCCGCCCGAGGCTGCGGGCCCGCAATGTGCTCCACAGCAGCCACAGGGCATAGGCGGTCACCAGGATCAGGACCACCGCGGTCGTCAGATGGCCGAATCGCTCATAGAAGCGGATGATCGCCGCGACCGCATCGCTGCAGAGAAAGCCGAGCACAAAATACGCGCCGAGGTAGAGCGCCGAGCCGGCCAGATCCAGCCCCACAAAGGACCACCAGCGCATCTGCATGCTGCCCGCGAGCGGCGGCGCCATGGTGTTGATGCCGGGCAGGAATTTCGCCACCACCAGCAGCGCGCGCCCGCGCCGGTGAAAGGTGTCGGCGGAGGTGACCACACAGGATTCCGGATTCAGCGACACCCGGCACAGCGCGCCCAGCAGCCACCAGCCGGTATAGCGACCCAGCAGGAACATGAGCGCATCACCGGACACCATCGCGATCAGCGAGCCGCCGAGAATGCCGGCCGCGGACAGGTGGCCGCGGGCGCACTCCGCGGCCGCCAGTATCACCGCGACCGCCACCGGCACCGGCAGTCCGATCGCCTGCAGGAAGACCGCCAGCGACAGCATCGCAATCCCGTGCTGCACGATCCACATCGGAATACGTGCCTACTTCAGCGCCTTGCTCTTCGTCTCGATGGACTTCAGCAGGTTCTTCCAGGAGGCATTGAAGGACTCGGCGCCTTCGGACTGCAGCTGCGCAGCCAGCGCCGCGACATCGACGCCGGCGCCGCTCACGGCGGCGAGCGCCTGCTCGCAGTTGCCACCCTCGGGGCTGAGCGCGCCCCTGACTGCCCCGTGATCGCCGAACGCCAGCAGCGTCTCCTCGGGCATGGTGTTCACCGTGTTCGGGGCGGCCAGCGCCGTGACGTACATCGTATCCGGTGCCGAGGGGTCCTTGACGCCGGTGCTGGCGAACAACAGCCGCTGCGGCCGTGCGCCCAGATTCTCCAGCCGCTGCCAGCGATCCGTCGCCAGCAGCTGCCGGTAGGCACGATAGCACTGCTGACCGACGGCGATACCCAAAGTATTGCGCAGCGGCGCCGGCAGCCGCTCCAGGGTCGCCTTGTCCCAGCGACTGACGAACAGTGAAGCCACCGAGCGCACGTCGGGACTCAAACCGGCCCGCACGCGTCGCTCCAGGCCACGCAGGTAGGCCTCGGCGGCCGCCTGGTATTGCGCGGTTGAAAACAGCAGGGTCACGTTGACCGGGACGCCCTGAAAAATGGCCTCCTCGATGGCCGGAATGCCTTCGCGCGTGCCGGGGATCTTGATGAAGAGGTTCGGCCGCCCGGCCTTGGCGTGCAGCATCCGCGCTGCGGCCAGTGTCTTCGCCGTGTCGTAGGCCAGCAGCGGCGAGACTTCCAGTGAGACGAAGCCGTCGACCGTGGCGGTGCGCTCATAGATCGGTTTGAACAGATCCGCGGCGCGCGTCAGATCGGCGATGGCGAGTTCGAAGAACAGGTCCTCGACCGCGAGACCCTGCTTGGCGAGCGCGCTCACGTCCGAATCGTAGGAAGCGCTTTTGCTGATGGCGTGATCAAAGATGGTCGGATTGGAGGTGAGACCGGTCACCGAGAGCCCGGAGCCAATGTAGTGCGCGAGCGTGCCGTTGTTCAGCAGGTCCCGCGTGATGTTGTCCAGCCACAGGCTCTGCCCGAGTTCATTGAGCTTGCGCGGCGCGTCCGAGATCGATTTTTCATTCGCCATATTGGTCACTCCGTTATCTCTGCCAGAGAATGTGGTTCGCTTCGAGGGGCACCGCGGCACCGGAAAAGCGCGGTACGACCCGGGCAGTGTAGTCGCCGGCCGGTCGATTCGCCGGCACCGCCGCCCGATACAGCCCGCGGCCCTCGGCGGTCCCGCCGCCGGCGCCCGCCACGTTCTGCAGCGTCATCTCATACACCTGCGGCCCGGCGCCGTCGATACCGTTGGCGTACAGCTGCACCGACAGGTCCAGGGGCGCGAGCCCGGCCAGATAGATCTGCACGCCGAATTCAAACCCGCTGGCCGTGGTCGCCACGGTGAGACTCTCGAATCGCAACTGGTTCCAGGCGGCATCGAGGCGCTCGCGCCAGCGTAGCAGCTGTTGGCCAGCCTGGTCCCGGCCCTGGCGTCGCTGCCACTCCTGTGCAGCGGGAAGATAATAGCGCTGGGTGTAGTCGTGCACGGCACGGCTGCTGGAGAACTGGGGAGTCAGCGTTGCCATGCTCTCGCGCATGCGGGCGATCCAGGCCGAAGGGATCCCGGCGGCATCACGCGCATAGAACTGCGGCACCACCTCGCGCTCCAGCACTTCAAACAATGCTGCGGCATCCCGATCGTCCCAGGCGCCTTCATCGCCGTGAGTCTGGGCATCACCGATCGCCCAGCCGACCTCCGGCCGGTAGGCCTCCGCCCACCAGCCATCGAGTTGCGAGAGATTGATACCGCCATTGACCAACACCTTCATGCCGCTGGTGCCACAGGCCTCCCAGGGTCGGCGCGGCGTGTTGATCCAGACATCCACGCCATGGACCAGCTGCTCCGCCACGGCCATGTCGTAGTCGGCGAGGAAAATCACATGATTACGGGCATCAGTGCCACGAATGAACTGCAGCCACTGCCTGATCAGTGCCTGTCCCGGCTCATCCGCCGGATGGGCTTTGCCGGCGATGATCAGCTGCACGGGATGTTCGGCATGCGACAGCAGCCGCAGCAGCCGCGCAGTATCCCGCAGCAGCAGATTGGGTCGTTTGTAGGTGGCGAAACGGCGCGCGAACCCCAATGTCAGGATTGATGGATCGAGCAGCTGCCTGGCGCCCTCGGCGCTGTCGGAACTCTCTCCCGAAATCATCAGCATCCGCGACAGGTGCAGGCGCGCCGCTTCGATCAGGGCGGCCCGCGACTCGTTGCGAAACCGCCAAAGATCGGCATCGCTGACCTGGCGCAGACCCACGGCGGCGGCGCCATCCGGCGACTGCCAGCAATCCACGGCACACGCTTTCGTCCACAGCGCCTGCGCCTGTTCCGAGTCCCAGGTGGGCATGTGCACGCCATTGGTGATATGGCCGACGGGAACCTCGTCCTCGGGCCAGCGCGGAAAAAGACTGGCAAAGATCTGCCGGCTCACCTTGCCATGCAGCCGGCTGACGGCACTGACGGCGCCGCTGCCGCGAATCGCGAGGTACGCCATGTTGAAACTCTCGGACCAATCCTGCTCGTTGGCCCGCCCCAATGCCAGCAGCTGCTCGGTGCTCAGTCCCAGGCCCTGCTGCGCGTACTCGCCCAGGTACTGTTCGATGAGCGCCGGCGCGAAGCGATCAAAGCCCGCGGCGACCGCCGTGTGGGTCGTGAATAGATTGCCCGCGCGCGTGCTGGCCAGCGCCGCCGCGAAATCCTGACCGGACTCCTGCATGTAGGCACGCGCCCGCTCCAGCACCGCGAAGGCGGCGTGGCCCTCGTTCAGGTGACACACCTGCGGTCGAATGCCCAGCGCACCCAGCAGCCGCCAGCCGCCGATACCGAGGATCAGTTCCTGGCGCAGGCGCATCTCCGGACCGCCGCCATACAGTTCGCTGGTGATGCCGCGCCAGGCGGGAAAGTTTGCCGGATCGTTGCTGTCGAGCAGCAGCAGTCGGGTCCGCCCGACCTGCGCCTGCCAGGTGCGCAGCCACACCGGCAACCCCGGCAGGTCGACTTTCAGGCGCAGCCACTCACCGTTCGGCGTGCGCAGCGGCGCGATGGGCAGCTGGTCCGGCGAGTTGTATGGAAACAGCGCCTGCTGACCGCCCGTGCGGTCAATGATCTGGCGGAAGTAGCCCTGGCTGTAAAGGAGTCCGATACCGATCACGGGGACGCCCAGGTCGCTGGCGGACTTCAGCTGATCGCCCGCGACATTTCCCAACCCACCGGAATAGATGGGCAGCGCCTCGCTCAGCATGAACTCCATGCTGAAATAGGCGACCTGGGTCAGCGCGCTGCCGGGGTGATTCACCTCGAACCATGCCGGAGCGCCGAGGGCGGCACGCCGCGCACCGACAACCTGATCCACTTCTACGCGAAACGCGGGATCGGCCAGGACTTCGCGGATACGCGCCGCCGAAACCGTTTGCAACACGGACCAGGGGTTGCGCGTGAACTCCCAAAGCTGCGGATCCAGTCGCCGCCAGAGCCGGTCCGCCCCGTGATCCCACGCCGAACGCAGATCCAGCGCCAGCTCCGTCAAGGCACTCATGCCTTCTTCGTGCGAATTCATGCCTTCAGCCACCCACAATTCAATCGCCTGGGCCGCCCATTTTACGCCCGGGAAGTGACAGTGAATGTCATCCTTTGGCTGAATCGGTGCAGGACCGGGACGCCTTCGCCCGGCGTTGATCCGCGGTGTAACATCCTCCTTCCCGGCCAACCGCAGGACTCATTGCATGCACCCCCCACTCGACGCCGCGGCGCTCGACACCTTGTTTCGCACGGCCAGGACCCGCAATGGCTGGAGCCCCGAGCCAGTGAGCGAAAATCAGATCCGTGAGCTGTATGAGCTGTTCAAATGGGGGCCCACCTCGGGCAACAGCAGTCCCGCCCGGTTCGTCTGGGTTCGCTCCGAACAGGGCAAGGCGAGACTGTCGGCGCTGGCGTCCGAAGCCAATCGGCCCAAGATCCTGGCAGCCCCGGTCACGGTCATCGTGGGCTACGATCTGGACTTTCCGGAGCAGATGCCCAAGCTCTTTCCGGCCCGGGGCGAAGCGATGCGCTCCATGTTCAAGAGTTCCCCGGTGATCGCCGAAACGAATGCATTCCGTAACAGCAGCCTGCAGGGTGCCTACCTGATCCTCGCCGCGCGTGCCCTCGGATTCGACTGCGGACCGATGTCGGGCTTTGACAATGCCGGGGTCGATCGCGAGTTCTTTGCCGACACCCGAATCCGCTCCAACTTCATCTGCAGCATCGGGCATGGCACGGAGGAGAAGCTCTTCCCGCGCAATCCGCGCCTGACCTTCGACGAGGCCGGCCGGTTCGCCTGAACCGGTCGGAATTGCACATGGGTTCACTATCATTACGCGATCAGCTGTTGCAGGCCGGGCTCGTCAACGAGCAGCAGGTGAAGGAAGCCGAGCGCCAGGCGCAGCGCAAGCAGTATCAGGGCCAGAAACAGCAGCCGCGGGCCCAGCGCAATGGGCCGACGCCCCAGGAGATCGCGGCCAAGAAACAGGCGGAAGCGAAGGCCGCCCGCGATCAGGAACTGAACCGCAAGCAGGCGGAAAAAGCCCAGCGCAAGGCGCTCTACGCCCAGATCCGGGAACTCGTCAGTCAGAACCGCATCGTGCGACCGGATGTCGAGGAGACCTACAACTTCATCGACGGCGGCAAGGTCCGACGGATACGCGCGGATGCGGCGCTGCGCGAACGCATCAGGCGCGGTGAGGTCATGCTGGTGCGTTGCGAGGGTCGCTACGAACTGGTGCCGCCCGCGATTGCGGAAAAAATCCGCGAGCGGGATGCGCGGGCAGTGGTGGCAGCCGGAGAGAGCGCCGGCAGCGCCGAAGTCGTGGACGAGGCCTACAAGGACTTCGTCGTGCCCGATGATCTGATGTGGTGAACCGACCGACGTCAGTCGGCCCTGCTCGTCGGAATCAGAAAACTGGAACCCGCGCTGGCGCCGCCCGACCAGCGCTGCGTGACGATTTTGGTCCGCGTATAGAACCGGATACTGTCCGTGCCGTACTGATTCAGATCCCCGAACGCCGAACGCTTCCAGCCCCCGAAACCGTGATGCGCGACCGGCACGGGAATCGGCACATTGATGCCGACCATGCCGACCTCCACCTGTTCGGCAAAACGTCGCGCGGCCTCCCCCGAGCGGGTGAACAGCGCCACCCCGTTTCCGTAGGCATGGGCTGAAGCAAGCGCAATGCCCTCATCGAGCGTCTCGACCCGCAGCATCTGCAGTACCGGCCCGAAGATCTCCTCCTGGTAGCTGCGCATGCCCGCGCGCACGTGATCGAACAGGGTGGGCCCCAGAAAGAAACCTTTTGCATGTCCGGGCACGGTCAGGCCTCGGCCATCCACGACCAGTTCGGCGCCTTCGGCGACGCCCATCGCGATGTAGTGCTCGATGCGCTGTTTGTGGGCCGCCGTGACCACCGGACCATAGTCGGCCTGCGGATCCTCCTGCGTACCGACCCGCAGGCGCGCGATGGCGGCGCTCAGCCGCTGCCGCAGCGCGACCGCCGTCTCCTCGCCGATCGCGACGACCACCGGCAGCGCCATGCAGCGCTCGCCGGCCGAGCCGAATGCCGCACCGACTATTGCGTCGACCGCCAGATCCAGATCCGCATCAGGCAGCACCAGACCATGATTCTTGGCGCCGCCCATGGCCTGCACCCGTTTGCCGGCGGCCGCGGCCGTCGCATAGATGTGCTGGGCCACATCGGAGGAGCCGACGAAACTCACCGCTTTGATCGCCGGCTCCGCCAGGATCGCTTCGACCATTTCGCGGTCACCGTGCACGACATTGAGGATGCCTTCCGGCGCGCCGGCTTCGCGCAGCAGCGCCGCCAGTTCCACCGCGACCGATGGCGTGCGTTCGGAGGGCTTGAGGATGAAGGCGTTTCCGGCGGCAATCGCCGGCCCCAGCATCCACAGCGGAATCATCGCCGGAAAATTGAAGGGAGTGATGCCGGCCGCCACACCCAGCGGCTGACGCATCGACCAGACATCGATACCCGGGCCCACGCCCTGTGAAAACTCGCCCTTGAGAAGCTGCGGGGCGCCGCACACGAAGTCGATGACCTCGAGACCACGCTGGATATCACCGCGTGCATCGGCCAGCACCTTGCCGTGCTCACTCGACAGGAGCTTCGCCAAGGTACCCAGGTGCTGCTCAATCAGCCACTTGAAGCGAAATAGCACCTGTGACCGACGTTGTGCACTGGCAGCGGCCCAGGCCGGTTGGGCCGCGAGCGCAGCCTGGACGGCCATTTTCAGCTCCGCCGCCCCGCCCAGCGGCACCTGCGCCTGGACCTCGCCGCTGGCCGGCTCAAACACCTCGCCCCGCCGCGCGGCGTTGCCCAGCGTTTGCCGGCCCTGGATGTAATGAAATACCTGTCGCATCGGTCTGCAGATATACACCAAGGAGAACGCCCATGTCGCTCAGACCCCTGCTTGCCGCCTGCGGGCTGCTGCTATCCGCCGGCCCGGTGCTGGCCCAAGCCCCGGCTTCGTCCGCGCCAGCGAATCCCTTTGCGGGCCTGGTTCGATTCGGCGGTACCGTCGCCACGGCCAATGGCAACAGCTTCGTGGTGCACTCCCAGCAGGGCGGCGATCTGAAGCTGACCCTTGCGGACAAGCCCAACATCATGATCAGCAACAAGGGCACGGTCGCCGATCTGGCCGCCGGCAAGTTCGTCGGTTGTACCGCCGTCAAGCGCGCGGACAGCCTGCTGCATGCGACCGAGTGCCATATCTTCCCGGAAAGCATGCGTGGCATGGGTGAAGGCCACAACCCGATGGGTCCGCCGAACACCACCATGACCAACGGCAATGTGGCCACGCTGAATGCCAGTGGCGAGGTGACCTCCAAGACCGCCGGCCCCAGCGCCAGCATCAAGGTCACCTACAAGGGTGGCGCGCAGACCATCGAGGTCGGGCCCGATGCCGACATCACCCGGATCGACGCCGGCACGCCCGCCATGGTGAAACCGGGCGCGAAGGTCACGGGAGCCGCGAAGCCCGCGGCCGATGGCAGCGCCGAAGTCGTATTCCTGAGCCTGACTCCCTAATCCCCCAAGCGCCGGAAGGCGTCTTAGAGCGGCCCGGCGCAAACCGGGCCGCTCTTTTTTTGGGTGCGGATCGCGCACTGCGACGGCGCGCCGGTCGCCGCCCTGCACCGTCTTTGCGCGCTCCCTTGACAGCAGACCACCGTCCTGGAGTATTACTAATACCAAGATCAGTAATAACATGGGGTTCGCCCGTGGATGCCGTCCCGCAACTTGCACGCCTGAGCATCAGCCTGCCGGCGGAGCTCCTTACCCAGCTGGATGCGATGGTCGCCGAGCGCGCCCTGCCCAGCCGCTCGCAGATGATCGCCGAGCTGATTCGCCATGAACTGGCCGAACACAGCGAAAGCCGCGATGACGCCGTGCTCGCAGGAACGCTCACACTCATCTACAAAGCCGACAGCGGCCGCGTCCGGCACGCGCTGGCGAATACCCAGTCGGCCTACGTCAAGGAAGTGATCTCCTCACAGCATGTGCTGCTGGAGGACGATCAGTCGCTCGAGGTGCTGCTGGTACAGGGTCCGGCGCCGCGCCTGCACTCGCTGTGCGACGCCCTGCGCAAGGT
Organism: Steroidobacteraceae bacterium; assembly: GCA_035486855.1. GTDB lineage: Bacteria > Pseudomonadota > Gammaproteobacteria > Steroidobacterales > Steroidobacteraceae > DAIDKA01. Next base: position 51,191 of record DATHMT010000044.1, on the reverse strand, counting down.
GCGCGGGGTACAGCAGATCAAGCTGGTCACGACGACCGCGCTGTTGCCCCCACTGCATTCCCATGGCGCCGAGGAAGCCCCCGGCCCCGCGACCCGTGCCTTCCGAGGTGGTCGATGAGCAGCACCGCCGATCCCCACGGCGCCCAGACCCACGCGCGGGCCATGGGCAACCTGCGCGTCGCAGCCATGCCGACCCTGCCGGCCAGTGCCGCGGCCGCACGCCCGCCGGGCGTCGCTGCCAGCTGCATGCTGTGGGAGACCACCCTCGCCGCGGGCGGCTATGCGGCCAAGGAGCTGGGGCGTGGCGCTCGGCTGCAGCTGGTGGATCTGGAAGGCGATGCCTGCGTCTCGATGCTGCTCTTCAATGCCGAACGTCCCGTGGAGCGTTTGAACGTTGCCGACACCATCAAGGTGCAGTGGAACGCATACCTGGGCGCAGGCAGATTGCTGCTCTCGGACATGGGGCGAGTGCTGATGAGCATCATCGAGGATGGCGCCGGCACCCACGATGCCTTTTGCGGTGCCTCCACCGCGCGCTCGAACGCCGCGCACTACGGTGACGGCGACAACTGGGGCCCGCATCCCAATGCCCGCGATCGCTTCGCACTGGCGGTTGCGAAGTTCGGCCTGACCCGCCGCGACATCCACCCATGCATCAACTGGTTCAAGGGCGTGCGCATTGCGCCCGACGGGGTGACCCAGTTCGAAGCCGGCCCATTCCCCGCGGGACGCAGCCTGACACTGCGCGCGGAAATGAACGTGATCGTGGTGCTGGCGAACTGCCCGCACCGGCTCGATGCGCGGGCCGAATACGCGGTCACCCCCGTGCGGGCGAGCGCCTGGCGCGCTGCGCCGACGGCTGCGGATGACCCGATTCGCAACGCGACTCCGGAGGGGCTGCGGGCCTTTCTGAATGTCGATGATTACTTCTGTCGCTGAGGTCAGCATGAACCCACTGGCGGGCCTCGGCCCCATCGTCCTGGATGAAATCGTACCGCCGCGCGCGCCCTGGTCACACCTGGTACGCAAGGGTCAGACGCTGCGCATCATCGATCTGGAAGGCAATCAATCCGCAGACTTCCTGATGTATGCGCTCGACGATGACGGCGAACGCTACAGCGCGCAGGACACCATCGCCGCGCAGCGCAACGTCTACCTGCGCCAGGGGTCGATGCTGTACTCGAACGAAGGCAATCCGATGGCGCTCGTGTCCGGCACGGATGTCGCCTATCACGACACCATCGGCGGGGCCTGCAGCTGTGAGAGCAACACCCTGCGCTACGGCTTCCACACCCACTCGCAGCATGCCTGCGTCGAGAATTTCCTCAGCGCCAATCTGCGCTACGGCCGTGGCAAGCGCGACATGGTCTCCAACATCAACTGGTTCATGAATGTCCCGGTCGAGGCCGACGGGGCGCTGGGGATCGTCGATGGCATCTCCGCACCCGGGTTGCACGTGGATCTGCTGGCGCAGATGGATCTGACCGCGGTGGTCTCCAACTGCCCCCAGATCAACAATCCCTGCAATGCCTTCAATCCGACCTCACTGCGCATGGTGATCGCCGGGCCGCCTTGATGTTCAACAAGGTTCTGATTGCCAATCGCGGCACCATTGCCTGCCGCATCATCCGCACCCTGCGCCGCATGGGCATCGGCTCGGTGGCCGTGTATTCGGACGCGGATCTTGGCTCACTGCATGTGCGCGAAGCCGATGAGGCCATCCGCCTGGGACCGCCGCCGGCCGCGCACAGCTACCTCGATGTCGACGCCATCATCGCGGCCGCGCACCGCACCGGCGCCACCGCCATCCATCCCGGCTACGGCTTCCTGAGCGAGAATGCGCAGTTCGCGCAGGCGTGCCAGCAATCGGGGCTGACCTTCATCGGGCCGACGCCGGACAACATCCGCGCCTTTGGCCTCAAACACACGGCGCGCGAGCTGGCCCGGCAGGCCGGCCTGCCCCTCATGTCCGGCAGCGGGCTGCTCAGCGATGCGCACGCCGCCGTGCTCGAGGCCGACCGGGTCGGCTACCCGGTGATGCTCAAGGCCACCGCCGGCGGTGGCGGGATCGGCCTGCGCATCTGTGAGGATGCGGTGGCGATACGCGAAGCCTTCGCGTCCATCGTGCGTCTCGCCGGGAGCAATTTCGCCGATGGCGGGGTCTACCTGGAGCGCTTCGTGCGCCTGGCGCGCCACATCGAGGTACAGATCTTCGGCGATGGCGCCGGTCGGATCGTCGCGCTCGGTGAACGCGACTGCTCGCTGCAGCGGCGCAATCAGAAGGTGATGGAGGAAGCGCCGGCGCCGCATCTGCCGGCGGCCACGCGCGCGGGTCTGCACGATGCCGCCCTGCGCCTGGGGAGCGCGGCCCGTTACCGATCCGCCGGTACCGTCGAGTTCCTCTACGATCCGATGCGCGATCAGTTCTACTTCCTCGAGGTCAACACCCGGCTGCAGGTCGAGCACGGTGTCACCGAGCAGATCACGGGCGTGGATCTGGTCGAGTGGATGATCCGCGGCGCGGCCGGCGATACGCAATTCCTCGACACCTGGACGGGCGCCAGCACCGGCGCCTCGATCCAGGCACGGATTTATGCGGAAGATCCTGATCAGGACTTTCGCCCCAGCAGCGGCGTCCTGTCACAGGTGAGGTTCGCGCCCGGCGCCCGGGTGGAGACCTGGGTCACCGACGGCAGCGAAGTCAGCGCCTGGTATGACCCGTTGCTTGCAAAACTCATCGTCACGGGCCGCGACCGGGACGCCGCGGTGCTGGCCATGCAAGCGGCGCTGGACCACACCGAGCTGCATGGTCTGGAGACCAATATCGAGTGGCTGCGCCGTGCCGCGCGCAGTGAGGCATTTGTCAGTGGCCATGTGTCCACCTCGATGGCCCAGTCCATCGAGTTCGCGCCGCAGACCATCCGCGTGCACAACGGCGGGCTGGCGACCAGCGTGCAGGATCATCCCGGGCGTCAGGGCTACTGGAACGTGGGCGTTCCACCCAGCGGCCCGATGGATGCCTTGAGCTTTCGCATCGGCAACCGCCTCTTGGGCAATCCGCCCGACGCCGCGGGTCTGGAGATCACCGCACAAGGTCCCACGCTGCTGTTCCGGCGCGAGGCGCGCATTTGCCTCAGCGGTGCGGCCCTCGATGCCAGCCTCGATGGCGCCGCGGTCGCGGCCTATGCGCCGCTGCCGATTCGCTCCGGCCAGACCCTGAAACTCGGGCGCGTGCGCGGCGCCGGTATGCGCGCCTACCTGATGTTTGCCGGCGGCCTGGACGTACCGCGCTACCTCGGCAGTCGTGCGACCTTTACGCTCGGCCGCTTCGGCGGTCATGCCGGACGTACTCTCGCCGCCGGGGATGTACTGCGGTTGTGCGAAGCGCGCGGCGCCGCCACATCCGCGCCGCAGATTCCTGAATGTCTGCTGCAGATGTCGCATGAGTGGACACTGCGCGTGCTCTATGGCCCGCACGGCGCGCCGGATTTCTTTGCGCCCGAAGACATCGAGATGCTGCAGAGCACTTCCTGGAAGGTCCACTACAACTCCAGTCGCACCGGTGTGCGCCTCATCGGACCGCGTCCGAAGTGGGCCCGGCGCGATGGCGGCGAAGCCGGCCTGCATCCCTCGAATATCCACGACAACGCCTATGCCATCGGGACCATCGACTTCACCGGCGACATGCCCATCATCCTGGGTCCGGACGGCCCGTCGCTGGGTGGATTTGTCTGTCCGCTGGTGGTGATCCAGGCCGACCTGTGGCGCGTCGGGCAGCTGGCGCCCGGCGACAGCGTGCGCTTCGAAATGGTCAGTGACGCCCAGGCGCAGGCGGCCGAAGCCACACTGGAGGCGCTGTTTGCCGACACCCCACCGCCCCCGCGCCTCGCAGCCACCGGCACGGACCGGCACAGCCCCATTCTCGGCAGCACCGGCGCCCACGGTCATCGTCCCGAAGTGGTGTACCGCCGGCAGGGGGATCGGCACATCCTGGTTGAATACGGTCCGCTGGTGCTGGACCTGACGCTGCGGATCCGCATCCACGCGCTGATGCTCGAGCTGCAGCGACGCGCACTGCCCGGAGTCATCGATATCACCCCCGGCATCCGCTCCCTGCAGGTGCATTTCGACAGCCGCAGGCTGACCCAGGCGGCACTGCTGCGGGCGCTGGCGGATGCCGAGGATCAGATCGGGGATCTCACCGACTTCAGCATTCCATCGCGCGTGATTCACCTGCCATTGTCCTGGGATGATCCGGCCATCCACGAGACCATCGACAAATACATCGCGAGCGTCCGGGCCGATGCGCCGTGGTGCCCGGACAATATCGAATTCATCCGCCGCATCAACGGCCTCGCAAGCATCGAGGCGGTACGCGACATTGTCTTCGCTGCGCGCTACCTGGTCATGGGACTGGGTGATGTCTACCTCGGTGCGCCGGTCGCGACGCCATTGGATCCGCGTCACCGTCTGGTCACGACCAAGTACAACCCGGCGCGGACCTGGACGCCGCCGAATGTGGTCGGTATCGGCGGCGCGTACCTGTGCATCTACGGCATGGAAGGCCCCGGCGGCTATCAGTTGTTCGGCCGCACGCTGCAGGTGTGGAACAGCTGGCAGCAGACGCAGGCGTTTACCGAGGACAAGCCCTGGCTGCTGCGATTCTTTGATCAGATCCGGTTCTTCCCGGTCAGCCACGCCGAGCTCACCGAGTGGCGGCGCGACTTTCCGCTGGGCCGCCGCGATCTCCGCATCGAGCACGAGACCTTCAGTCTCGCCGCCTATCGCCGCTTCCTGGACGGTAACGAGACGGCCATCAGGAAGTTCCAGACTGCACGCCAGTCGGCGTTCGAGGCCGAGCGCGACGCCTGGGTGCGCAACCATGAGTTCTCGCGAGTCGAGGCGCTGCTGCAGGAACCCTCGCCGCTGCCGGCCGTGGCGGCGATGATTCCGGCCGGCAGCGAGGTGCTGGAAGCGCCGCTTGGCGGGAATGTCTGGAGAATCAATGTTCAGCCCGGCGACCGGGTGGCGCGCGGCACCGTGATTGCCGTCATCGAGGCGATGAAAATGGAATGCGATGTTCCGGCGCCGCAGGCCGGCATTGTCAGGGCGGTGTACGTGCAGCCGCGTCAGTCGATCAATCCGGGCGCCCCCATCATCGCGCTGGAAGCGCAAGGGCAGGAAGCATGACCCGCGCAACGGTCGATTTGCAGGTGACGCAGCTCAGTGCGGGCGTCAACGCCGGACAGATCCGGGCTGAGGACCTGGCCGCGCAGGCGCTGGCGCGAGTCGCGGCGTACGCGCTCATACAGCCTGAGGTCTTCATCCATCGCGCCAGCGAGAGCGATGTGCTGCAACAGGCGCGCGCGGTGGACGCGCGCATCGCGGCCGGCCAGCACCTTCCGCTGGCGGGTGTTCCCTTCGCCGTGAAAGACAATATCGATGTCGCCGCCATGCCGACCACGGCCGGCTGTCCCGCCTATGGCCATCGCGCCGAGCATTCGGCGACGGTGGTCGGAAAACTGCTCGAAGCCGGCGCGGTGTGCCTGGGCAAGACCAACCTCGACCAGTTCGCGACCGGACTGGTCGGCACGCGCAGTCCCTATGGCGCGCCGCGCTGTGTGTATAACCGCGAGTTCGTGAGCGGCGGCTCGAGTTCCGGCTCGGCGGTGGCGGTCGCAGCCGGGCTCGTGGCGTTCGCGCTGGGCACCGACACCGCCGGATCCGGGCGGGTGCCCGCGGCCTTCAATGGTCTGATCGGGCTCAAACCGACGAAGGGACGCTGGAGCACGCTGGGCGTGGTACCGGCGTGTCGATCGCTGGACTGCGTCAGCGCGCTCACCACGACTGTGGGCGATGCCATGCTGCTGGATGAGGTCGTCGCGGGATTCGACGCCGGCGATCCTTTCTCGCGACACGGTACGGCCGAGCCGGCCTTCGGCGCCGCCTTCCGCTTTGGGGTACCGCGACCCGAGCAGCTGCAGTTTCTGGGGGATGAGACCTCATCCCGTCTCTACCAGAATGCCCTGAGCCGCATGGTGGCCGCGGGCGGCACGCCGGTCGAGGTCGACATCGCGCCGCTCATGAAGGCGGCGCAGCTTTTGTACTCGGGGCCCTGGATCGCCGAGCGCACCGCTGCCATTGAAGATTTCCTGCGCAAATGCCCGGGCGCGATCCATCCGGTGGTGCGGGCCATCATCGCCGCGGGCGCCGGCACCACGGCCGTGCAGGCATTTCGTGGTCAGTACGAGCTGCAGGCCCTCGCCCGACAGGCGCAACTGCTGTGGTCCGCCATCGAGGTCCTGGTCCTACCGACCACGCCGACCGTCTATCGGGTGAGTGAGGTGCTGGCCGAGCCGGTGGCGCTCAACAGCAACCTGGGGCTGTACACCAACTTCGTGAATCTGCTGGACATGAGCGCCGTCGCCGTACCGGCCGGGTTCCGCGCCAATCAAACCGGCTTTGGCATTACGCTCATCGGCAACGCATTCATGGATGGCGCTCTGCTGCGACTGGCGCAGCGTTATCTCGACGGTGGCACACCCTTCGTGCCTCCGGCCCTGGATTTGAGCGCCCGCACGGCGGGTGTCCAGGTAGCCGTCGTCGGTGCCCACCTCGCCGGCATGCCCCTGCACTGGCAGCTTAGCTCGCGCAACGCCCGCTTGGTCAGCGCCACACACACCGCGGCCCACTACCGTCTGTTTGCGATGGCCCACAGCAGCCCGCCGAAACCGGCGCTGATCCACACCGGCGGCGCGGGCGGCGGTAGCGCCATCGCCGTCGAGGTGTACGAACTGGAGCTCGCGGCGTTCGGCAGCTTCGTCGCCGAAATCCCGCCGCCGCTGGCCATCGGCAGCGTGGTCCTGGCCGACGGCAGTGTCGTCAAAGGATTCATCGCCGAACCGCGCGCCACCGAGGGCGCGCGCGACGTCACCGCCTTCGGTGGCTGGCGCGCCTATATCGCCTCTTTGTCATGAACAGCCTCACCCACCGCATCCGCAAGCCCGGAGTCACCGCCATGAAGGTCCGATACCGATCGACTGCCATGTTGGCCGCCATCGCCGCCACACTGACCCTGCTCACCGTCTTTGCCGCCCCGGCACGCGCCGAAATCAAAGTCGGTGTGTCCGATTGGACCGGGTGGGTCGCCTGGTATGTGGCCGAGAATCAGGGGTACTTCAAGAAGTACGGCGCCAACGTGAAGCTGGTCTGGTTCGCGAACTACAGTGATTCGATCGCGGCCCTGTCCACCGGCCAGCTGGATGCGAACAGCCAGACCTGGTCGGATACCCTCGGGCCATTGCAGAAGGGACTGCCGCTGAAGGCGGTGCTGATCAACGACAACTCCTTCGGCAATGACGCACTGATGGTCGGCCCGAAGATCCATGGATTCGCGGATCTCAAGGGCAAGACGGTTGCACTGGAACAGTTCAGCGTGTCGCACTTCGTGCTCTACACCGCACTGGCCCGACATGGCCTTGGGCCGCGTGATGTAACCGTCGTGAACCTTTCAGCCGGCGATGCAGCCGCCGCCTTCATCAGCGGTCGGGTCGAGGTCGCCGTCGTCTGGAATCCGTGGATCAGCCAGATCGAGAAATCCGGCAAGGGACGCGCGCTGTTCACCTCGCGCGACATGCCCGGCCTGATCCCGGATCTGCTGGTTGCACAACAGTCAGCCATCCAGAACAAACGCCAGGACCTGATCGGCATGACACGTGCATGGTTCGACACGGTGACCTACATTCAAAACAACCCCGACGCCGCCGTGAAAATCATGTCCAAGGTCGTGGGCATGAGCGCGGCGGACTACAAGGTGTTTCTGCCGGGCACCCGCTTCTTCGATGCCAGCGCCAATCTGGACGGTTTCAATGCGGCAAGCCCCGTGAGCCTGGTGGCCGAGGCGCCGCAGATCAGCGCCTTCCTGCTGGCCAATCGCCTGATCGACGGTAAGCCGGACCCCGCCAAGGGTGTCGATGGCTCGATTCTCGCGGCTGCACTGAAGAAGTGAGACGCCGCAGCACCATGGGCTTCTGGGTCATCCGCGGCAGCATCGCGCAGCGTCGTTACTGGATGCTGGCGGCGGTGGGCCTGGTGCTGCCGCTGATCGGCTGGTCGCTGCTGTCGGCGACGGGCATCGTCAATCCGGTGTTTCTGCCCGGACCCTTGAGCGTGCTGGGGCGCGTCGGCACCTGGTACACCAATGATGACCTGCTCGGCGACATCGGCATCAGCACGATGCGAGTGGTCTCCGGATGGGCGCTGTCGGCACTGATCGCCCTGCCGCTCGGCCTGTTCATCGGTACCTATCGTTCGGTCCAGGCGCTGCTCGAGCCACTGACCGATTTCATCCGTTACATGCCGGCGGTGGCCTTCATTCCGCTGGTCATGCTGTGGATCGGGATCGACGAGGGCGCCAAGATCGGGATCATCTTCATCGGCACATTCTTTCAGATGGTGCTGATGGTCGCCGAAGACGTGCGGCGCGTGCCGATGGCGCAGATCGAGGCCGCGCAGACCATGGGCGCGACGCGAGTGGAAATCATCGAGCGGGTGATCATCCCGTCCGCCAAGCCGGCCCTGGTCGACACCCTGCGAATTACCATGGGCTGGGCCTGGACCTACCTGGTCGTGGCCGAGCTGGTCGCCGCCAACTCGGGCCTGGGCTACGCGATCATCAAGGCACAACGCTTTCTGCAAACGGACAAGATCTTCTGCGGCATCATCCTCATCGGCCTGATCGGCCTCGCCATGGACCAGGGCTTTCGTCTGATGCATCGCAAGGCCTTTCCCTGGCTGTACGCGCGGAGCTGAACATGTCGACCGCAGTGCAATGCAAGGGAGTCTGGAAGACCTTCGGCAGCGGCGCCACCGCGGTCACGGCGCTCCAGGACATCGACCTCGCGGTCGAGGACGGCGAGTTTGTCACGCTGGTGGGCGCCTCGGGGTGCGGCAAATCCACCCTGCTGCGGACCATCGCGGGCATCGAGACCCACAACGCCGGGGAGATCACCGTCGGCGGCATACCGATCAATGGGCCCGGCGTGGAACGGGCCATGGTCTTCCAGAACTACAGCCTCTACCCCTGGCTGACGGTGGTGCAGAACATCAAGTTCACGCGCCAGCTGGCCGCACACACCCGCGATCGGACCAGCTCGGATGTGGAAGTCGCGGCGGGTCGCGCCGATGCGCTGCTCTCGGTCATGGGGCTGACCGCCGTGGCACAGGCCTATCCGAATCAGCTGTCAGGCGGCATGCAGCAGCGCGTGGCCATCGCCCGCGCGCTGATGAGCCGGCCGCGCATTCTGCTCATGGACGAGCCATTCGGCGCCCTGGACGCGCAAACCCGTGAGGTCATGCACGATCTGATCCTGCACGTCTCGCAGCTGGAGTTGTGTACCGTGATTTTCGTGACCCACGATGTCGAAGAGGCCATCTACCTGGGTCAGCGCGTCGTGCTCATGGCGCCGCGCCCCGGACGGGTGGACACCGTATATCCGGTGCCGTTGACTCAGGAGCGCTCCCAATCCATGAAGCACCACAAAGAGTTCCTGGAACTGAAGACCGCAATCCTCGAACGCATTCGCTCAACCTCCGGCATGAAGACCGACCTAGAGCTGCTGCAGAGGCTGTCGCGCAAGACGGCGCGGGTCTGAAGTGCCATGGGCGCATCAGGCACTCTCATGCAGACGGTGACCTTTCGCGATCTGCGTCAGATCTCGCCGCTGCCGGCCGAACTGCTGCTGCGCACCGAGGCGGATCTCAGCGGTTATCTGGGCCCGGTGCGGGCGATCATCGATGAGGTGCGACGCACTGGCGACGCGAGCCTCATCCGCTATGCGCGTGAATTCGATCATGTGGCCCCGCTCACATTCGATCTGAGGGTCGGCGCGGCGGAGTTTGCCGCCGCCGAAACGGCACTGGAGCCCCCGGTGCACGCCGCCATCCGCTTCGCCGCGCAAAATATCCGACGCTTTCACGAAGCACAGAAGCCGCCGCCGATCACCTGGATGGAGGTGCATCCGGGAGCCTTCGCCGGCGATCGGGTCACGCCCATCGAATCCGTCGCCTGCTATGTGCCACGCGGCAAGGGCGCTTTTCCCAGCGTGGTCATGATGACCTCCATCCCGGCGGTCGTCGCCGGCGTGCCCAAGCCGTGCATCATCACGCCACCGGGTCCGGACGGCCGCGTCGACGCCGCCACACTGGTTGCCGCGCGGATCGCCGGCGTCGAGCAGGTGTACAAGTGCGGAGGCGCGCAGGGCGTCGCCGCGGTCGCCTACGGCACCCAGACCGTGCCACGGTGCGACAAGATCATCGGCCCCGGCAGTCCCTGGGTAATCGCGGCCAAGCGCCTGCTGCGTGAGGTCATCGACCCCGGCGTACCCGCAGGTCCGAGTGAGTGCGTCATCCTGGCGGACGACAGCTGCGATCCGCATACCGCGGCGCTGGATCTCATCATCGAGTCCGAACACGGGCCGGATTCATCGGCCTATCTGGTGACGCCCAGCGAGACGACGGCCCGGGCCGTGGCCGGACATCTGCCGCGGTTGTGGGCGGACATGACGCCGCATCGTGCGGAGTTTTCACGCACCGTGCTGTGCGGGCCGCGCGGCGGCATCCTGCTGGTCCGCGATCTGGACGCCGCCATCGATTTCGTCAATGACTACGCGCCCGAACATCTGGAAGTCATGACGCGCGGGCCGATGGGACTGCTGGATCGCATCCGCAACGCCGGTGAGATTCTGCTGGGCGAGCATACGCCGGTGACGTTGGGTAATTTTGTGCTGGGCCCGAACGCGGTGCTGCCCACCAATCGCAGCGCGCGGACCGCCTCGCCGCTGTCGGTCCACGATTTCCTGAAGCGCTCTTCGGTGGGTTACGTGACGCCGGAAGGCTTTGCCGAGCTGGCGCGCCACGCCACCGTCCTCGCCCGCTACGAGGGCTTTGATGGGCACGCCCGGGCACTGTCAGAACGCGGCCAGATACCCGCCGTCAATGTATAGCACCTGACCGGTGATGTACGCCGCCGCCGGCGAGCACAGGAAGACCGCGGCGCCGCCCAGATCCTCCAGCCGGCCGAAGCGCCCCTGTGGAATCTTGTTCAGCACCGCCCGCTCCCACGCCGGATCGCGGTAGAACGGTTCCGTCAGGGCGGTCCTGAAATAGCCGGGGCCGATGCCGTTGACACGGATACCGCGCGGCGCCCATTCCGCGGCGAGCGCGCGGGTCATGCCCGCCAGCCCCGATTTCGATGAGCTGTAGGCGGTGGCACCGGGCACTGCGACCTCGGAGGTCAGCGAACACAGGTTGATGATGCTGCCGCCTTGGCGGGTCATCTGACGGGCGGCCGCCTGCGCACAGAAGAACGCGCCCTTCAGATTGGTGTCGAGAATCCGGTCCCAGGTTGCCTCGGTCACGGTGAGGGAATCGCACAGCTGCTCGATGCCGGCATTGTTGATCAGAATGTCGAGACCGCCGAGCTGCTCGGCGGCACCTGCGATGGCCGTCTGGGCCTGCACGGTATCGGTCACATCAGCGACCTGCGTCACCACGGTGCCACGTGCGGCGAGCCGGTCGCGTACGACATTCAAGGTGCCCGCCTCGCGACCCAGCAGGGCCACCGCCGCGCCCGCATCGACCAAAGCGTCGGCGATCGCCGCGCCAATGCCGCGTGAGGCCCCCGTCACCACCGCGCGCTGGCCGCACAAAGAGAAATTTGCGCTCATCATCGTCTCCCTACTGCGCAGGCCACACGGCGCCCGGATCTCCCTCGGCCTCGAGCACCTCCCACTGCCGCCGCAACACCTTGCCTGCGGGGTCGGTGTCGAGCGTTTCCGCCGCACTGTCGCGGAAGAGCAGTTCAAAGCGTTCCGCGACACGCCACGGATGGGTTGAAGCCAGGATCACATTGGGACCCATTCCTGCCGAGCCGAGCGTGATTTCACAGTCGAGCATCGCGCGCGCCTGCGCCAGGGAGCCTGCGCCGGCCACACAATCCAGCAGTGACGAACCGGCGGTGAGCGCGATGGCGCGATCACGCGCGAACATGAATACCGTCCCGAGCTGCACGACCAGGGCGGCAACGCCCGCTGCACGATCGCGCATCCGCAGCGCCGCGAGCGGTCGGGTGACCACGGTGGGATCGCGCATCCAGTGCTCGAGGTAGGGTACATCGCGGCCCGCCTCCACGAGGATCTCATCTTCCCACCATAGTCGGCCGGCGTCGGCAGATGCGCTCGTGGGCTGAAAATCGATCAGCCGCAGCCACTCGAAGCAGTCACCGTCAAAGCCGAATCTGCCGGCGAATCCTTCCTGCTGCGCCAGCTGCGCGCAATCCCCGGGGGTGAGGTCGTTCAGGCAGCGCACCGTGAGGAAATCCGGCAGCGCGGCGCCCTGCCGCAGGTCGACGAACAGACTCTGCGCCTGCAGCCAGCGCACCTGCGTCGTTGAGTCGCGCGTGCCATCGGCCTGAATGATCAGGGCACGGCGCCACATGCCGGGCATATCGGACAGCGGCGGAGCGTTGTGCTTCATTGCGCAATCGTACTACTGTGCGGGTCAGGATCACCGCGGAAGGCGAAACATGAAAATGGCCCTCTGGCAGACGCGCGGGTTCGCAGCGGATGTCGGCGCCAATCTTGAGGCGCTCGAACAAACGGCCCGGCAGGCGCGCGCGGGCGGCGCCGCGCTGCTGCTGTGTCCGGAGTGCTGGCTGGCCGGCTACAACATCGGCCGGCAGGTCGAACAACTTGCGGAAGCTGCGGATGGCGCATCGGCGCAGCGCATCGCGGCCATCGCCCGGGCCAATGAGCTGGTGATTGTCTACGGGTACGCGGAGCGCGCCGCCTCGGACATATTCAACAGTGTGCAAGTCATCAGCGCCGCGGGCACGGCACTGGCTCATTACCGCAAGACTCATCTCTTCGGTCCCGACGAACGGGCCAGCTACCGTCCGGGGCCGGGGTTCGTGCCGCCGTTTGCTTTCGCGGGCCTGCGCATCGGGCTCTTGATCTGCTACGACGTGGAATACCCCGAGAGCGTGCGCATTCTCGCCCTGATGGGCGCGGATCTGGTTCTGGTGCCGACCGCGCTGACCGATGAGTACTCCCAGGTACCCGATCTGATCGTGCCGACGCGCAGCCTCGAGAGCCAGGTGTTCATCGCCTATTGCAATCGCACCGGCCGCGAAAACGGCATGCCGTTCCTCGGACGCTCCTGCATCACCGGTCCCGATGGCTACCCGCTGGCCGCGGCGCAGGAAGCTGATGCACTGCTGTTCGCGAACATCGAACCGGAAGTGCGCGCCGTGACCTCGCGTGTCTACCCGTACCGCGAGGATCGGCGCCCCGAACTGTATGGACTCGTGAGCCGGCCCGGCCCCGGGTCGGTCGTTCCCTGACGGGGCGTCCATTCGGGGCAGCGCACGCGACTGGTGCACCGGCACGGCATAGTCCGGCCGGAGCGCTCGGCGCGCGGCCGCTCGCGGCCTGCACGCAACGCTTCAACTGCTGCGTTTTCAGGCCTCTGCGCACATCTTGGTGATCAACCTCACATTTGGGCACGTGCCTTGCAAGTTCCTCGACTAAATGTGCGTCTAGGGTTCCGGCCTTTGTAACAGGCGACTGGTCCGAGAGAGGCAGTCCACCTCCCGAAGTTCACCCCTTCTGGATGTGGATACACGGCGGGACAAAAGCCCGGGAGATCTGGCTGCGGGGATAGCGCCCCGAGAGATCTCCTGCACGCGGAGAAACTCCCGGACACGCACAGAAAATCCTCGCAATTGGCCGAAGACGGCCAGAGCAATCAGACCTGGATTCGGGTCTGTGAGGAGAAGGATCTGTGAAAACTTCAAACGCAGTGCGTCTGGCGGTCCTGACCGCATTGTATGGAACCGCCGCCTGGTCGGCGGATGCGGTCACCGATGCGACCGCCACTGCCACCGCCAGTTCCAGCGCCTCCACGCAGGATTCGGCAGACAATCTGCAGGAAGTCACCGTCACCGCAACACGGCGTGAGGCCTCGGCGCAGGATCTGCCGATGAGCATCACGGCCGTCAGCGGCAGCCAGCTCGAATCAGCCGGCATCGCCGATGTGGCGGCCCTCGCGCACTCCATGGCCGGCGTAAACTTCACCGACAAGGGCCCGTTCGGCGATGTGAACGGCTCGTCGCTGATCATCCGCGGCCTGAACAGCGAGGCCACCGCCGGCCAGTTGGCGCTGGCCACGTCGATCGTGCCGCCCGTCGCAACCTACGTCGATGATACCCCGCTTTATGTCAACCTGCGGCTGGATGATCTGGACCACGTGGAAATCCTGCGCGGCCCGCAGGGCACGCTCTATGGATCAGGCTCTCTCGGCGGCACCATCCGCTTCGTGCAGAATGCGCCGGATCCGGACGGCTTCGACGCTAAGTTTTCGGCCGGCGTCGGCGACACGCAGCATACGCACACGGCCAATGCCGATCTGAGCGGCATGATCAACATCCCGCTGAGCTCGACGCTCGCGGTGCGGGCCAATGCCAGCTACAGCAGCGAGGCCGGCTTCATCAATCAACCCGACCTGTACGTGCTGACCAATACCGGCGCGCCCATCGCGCTGGATCCGAACAATCTGCTGAGCCCGCCGCAGACCGCCTCGGCCGAGGGCACCAACTCCTACACCTATCGCTCCGCTCACATCTCGGCGCTGTGGAAACCGACCGATACCTTCAAGGCGCAGCTGTCCTATTACAACCAGGTCTCGACGGCCGGTGGTTTTCCCTACTCCTCGCCGCTGTATGGGGTGAACACCTATCAGTCATCGGACCACACGCGCGGCTCGACCACGGACAAGGTGGACGTGATCGCCCTGACGCTCAACGATGATCTGGGCTTCGCGACACTCACCTCGAACTCATCCTGGGGTCGGCACGAGAATCACTCGAGCGATGATCTGACCGACCTGTATGCCTCGTTCAGTTTCTATCCCTCGCTCTACGGCGCCAATCCGCGCGTGCTGGTGACCGGACATGACGAGCTCGTCGACAAGCCCTGGGCAGAGGAGATCCGTCTTGCCTCCAAGACCGGCGGCGCGATCGACTGGGTCGGCGGCCTGTTCTATCGGCAGGAAACCACCGACATCCAGGAGCACGAGTTCTATCCGGGATATCTCGATTATTTCAACGCCTGCGTCCCCAACTATGGCGTGAGCATCGGCGATGGCGTCACTCCCTCGCAGTGCGGCATCGGCGAGACCGTCTACACGCCGGGCACTCCGCCGACGTACGTGGATGGCATTCCGATCGTCCTCGACCAGACCTACATCGGCGACTTCGAAACCAAGTTCACGGACCTTGCGGCCTTTGGCGAGGTGACCTGGCACATCACCAGTCCATGGAGCATCACCGGCGGCAGCCGTCTGTTCAAACAGACGGTGACCCAGTCGCAGCAGACCGGCCTGTTGTTCGATGGACCGATCTCCATCGCCAACAACACCCTGAGCGACACCTGGCGGCGCGCGCTGTGGAAGGTCAACACGTCCTTCCAGCTCAACCCGACCAACCTGGTCTATGCCACCTGGTCGCAGGGCTTCCGCCGCGGCGGCGTCAACGCCCTGCCGCCCAATGAACCGGCGGTGGACTACACGACCAATCCGGCGCTGTACAAGGTCGCGCCGGACACCGCCAACAACTACGAAGTCGGCTTCAAGGGCACGCTCGAGAGCCGGATCCGCTATTCCGCGGATGTGTTCTACATCGATTGGCAGAATGTCCAGGAGGGCGCACAGCTGACGCCGCTGGTGCTGCCCGGCGCGATCAACGTCGGCCACGCCTACAGCAAGGGCTTCGAGACCGAGGTGCTCACCAACATCACCCATCACATCAGTGGGCAACTGTCGTATACCTACGACGCCACGAAGCTGCTGTCCTATGCTCCTGATGCGATCGCGGGACTGTCGGTTGCGCCGCCGGCGCCGGGCGGTCCGCTGCCCGGGACACCCAAGTCGAGCGTCGCGCTCACGCTCGAGTATGGTCATGTGATGCTCGGTCAAGGCGAACTCGCCTACTCCCTCAGCGCCCGTTATCAGAGCTCGCTCATCCCGGCCCTGTCCGCGACCATCCCGAAGGTCGGCGGCTACACGACGTTGGATACGCGTCTGACCTGGGAGATCCCACATTGGACCTTGGCGGCCTACTGCAATAATCTCACCAACAACCTGGGTATCAGCTCCTGGTCGGACCCCGCCGACTACGCGAGTTTCTACCAGGCGGTGGTGTCCACGCCGCGCACGGTCGGTGTGAGCGCTGCCTATCACTTCAAGGACGAATAGCCGCAGAGTCGCCATCGAGACATGAACAGCGTCGAGATCCTCGAGCGGTTGGTAGCGTTCCGCACGGTCAGCCGCAATTCGAATCTGGATCTGATTCACTGGGTGCGCGACTTTCTGTCCACCCGCGGCATCCCCTCGCGGCTCTATGCGGATGACAGCGGCGACAAGGCGAACCTGTTCGCCACCATCGGGCCGACGGATCGTGGCGGCATCCTGCTCTCCGGCCATACCGATGTCGTGCCGGTGGACGGACAGCGCTGGAGCACGGATCCGTTCGCGCTGTTCGAACGCGAGGGCCGGCTCTACGGCCGTGGCACGGCGGACATGAAGGGCTTCCTGGCCTGCGCGCTGCGCGCCGCGGACCTCGCCAGCACGCGCACCCTGCGGACCCCGCTGCATCTGGCCTTCTCCTACGATGAGGAAATCGGCTGCATCGGTGTGCGCTCGCTGATCGAGGACATGGCCCAATGGGCACACAAACCCAAGCTGTGCATCGTGGGCGAACCCACGCTGTTGCGCACCGCGCTCGGACAAAAGGGCAAGACCGCCATCACGGTCACCTGCAAGGGTCGCGCCGCACACTCCGCCAATCCGGCGCACGGCGTCAACGCCATTCATCTGGCCAGCGACCTGATCGGTGCCCTGCGCCATGAGCAGACGCGGCTGGCCGCAGCCGAGCACCGGGACCCCGCCTACGAAGTGCCCTATTCCACCGTGCACGTCGGCACCATTGAGGGCGGCACCGTGCTCAACATCGTGCCGCCGCGCTGCGAGCTGGAGTTCGAGATCCGCAACCTCCCGGAGCAGAATGCGGCGAGCATCACCGAGACCATCCGCGGCGAGGCCGAGCGGCTGCGCGCAGCCTACAACGACAAGGACGCCCGGATCGATCTGGCCGTGACCAACGAGTACCCGGGCCTGAATACCCCCGCCGACTCACCGGTGGTCGCGCTGCTCACCGCCCTGACAGGCAACAGCTCGACAATCAAGGTAGGCTTCGGCAGCGAAGCCGGCCTCTTCAGTCGTGAACTGGGGATACCCACGGCCGTGTGCGGGCCGGGATCGATCGATCAGGCCCACAAGCCCGACGAATTCATTTCACGTGATCAGCTGCAGCGTTGTGATGCGATGATGGAGGCCCTGCTGCAGCGACTGTCCTGAAGGTGATTCAAGTTGCATACGCGCATTCGAAAATTCAATACCCGCGATACCTATCCCGAGCAGCAACTCGACAACGACCTGTGCCAGACCGTGGTCGCGCGCGGCAGCATGGTCTTCGTCCGCGGCCAGGTCGGGCAGGATCTGGAGACGGCCGGGAATGTCGGGGTCGGCGATCCGGTCGCGCAGACCGAGCAGGCGATGAAGAACATCGAGCAGCTGCTCGGCGAGGCCGGCGCGAACCTTGCGCATATCTGCAAGATCACCATCTACCTGACCGATCCGCGTTTCCGCGAGCCCGTCTATCGCACCATCGGCCGCTGGCTCAAGGGCGTGTTCCCGGTTTCCACCGGGATCGTGGTCGCGGCGCTCGCACGACCCGAATGGCTGGTGGAAGTGGATGTGATCGCGGTCATCCCGGACGGGGACTGAGGTGACCTTTTCCATCGTCGCGCGCTCCGCGGATGCCCGTCTGTTCGGGGTCGCGATCGCTTCATCATCGCCCGCGGTGGCCGCGCGCTGCAGTCATGCCAGGGCCGGGATCGGCGCCGTCGCGACTCAGAACATCACCGATCCGATTCTGGGACCCCGCATGCTCGAGGGCCTGCGCTGCGGGGCCAGCGCTGCCGAAGCCGTCGCGGGCGTGCTGGAATCCACCGATCACGGTGCCTATCGGCAGCTCCTGGCCATCGGTGCCGACGGGCCGCCCGCGCATCACTCCGGGATGCACGCCTTGGGGATGGTCGGCGCCGCCGGTACTCAACATGCCGTCGCCGCCGGCAATCTGCTGGCCAATCGCCAGGTTCCCGCGGCCATGATCGCCGCGTTCGACGCCTCGAGCGGCCACTTTGCCGACCGCTTGCTGGCGGCGCTGCGTGCCGGCGCGGCCGCCGGCGGTGAGGCCGGCCCGGTGCACTCGGCGGGGCTGCTGGTGGTTCGCGAAGTGCCCTGGCCGATCATCGACCTGCGCATCGATTGGAGCGATGCCGATCCGATCGCGGCGCTGACCGAAATCTGGAAGCGTTACGCACCCCAGGTCGAAGACTACGTGCGTCGGGCGCTGCAACCTCAGGAGGCCCCCGGGTTTGGCGTTCCGGGCTCGTAGATCACGAAGCGCTTGCGTGTCGGTTCGAGGACTTCCCAGCTGCCGCTGAATCCGGCCGGGATTACAAACTCATCGCCGGCGCCCACCGTAACGGCATTGCCGGCCTGGTCGGTGATGACGCTGCGCCCCTCCAGCACCTGGCAGTACTCCTCTTCGGTATAAAGGATCTTCCAGCGACCCCGTTCGCTGTGCCAGATGCCGGCCATGAATCGTCCGGACGGATCGGTGTAGTGCAGCCACGCGCTCTGGCGGGGGTTCCCCTGCAACAGTTTCTCGGGCGGCAGAAAATATTCTTCGCCGGGGGCCTCATCCGCCGCTGGGAATTTCCGGATCGAGACCGCTGCCATGGCGCTTCCTCAATATTCTCTGAAATGATCCTGCTTCGCCTGCGGGCTGGGGAAGTGCGCGCCGGTGACCCAGCCGGGTCGCATGCCATAGGGCACTGACAACAGCACCGCCTCGACCTGGCTGATCTTGCCCGCGGCATTGACCTCAAAGAGTTCCTGGATCATCCAGGTCCAGGGGCCGGTATTGCGCACCTTGAAATCACGCCCGTCCTTGAGCTTGTACTCACGTACGGTCGCGTCATGGTCGAAAAACACGCTGGCGTAGACCAGTCCGCGCTCGGTATCCACGGCGAGGATGCGGCGATTGCGCAGCCGCGTGTCCTCGCGGTAATACCCCAGACCAAAGGCCTTGGCGCAGGGGAAGTTGCCCGCGCTGGGCTGGGCTCCCGCGGCCACCGGGTTATTGGTGGTCGGCGTTTCATTCTCCAGGCGATGACAGTCTTCCGCAAAGGCGGGCGGTTTATCGCCGGTGTTGCCTTCGAGCCCGGTGAAGTAGCCATTGACGATGGCGCCCAACTGCGCCGCCGTCAGACGCGCCGCTGCCGGCAGATCAGTGAGGAACGGCTTACGCGGTTCGCCATCGATGCTGGCATCCTTCGGCGTGCCGAACGAGGAGCCGCCGGTGGTGCCGCTGAGCCGTCCGACCACGCTTTCCATTTCCGTGATCTGGTGATTGATGACCCGCAGGCGCGTGCCGATCAGCACCGGGGCGCCGTTCTCGAGGCCTTTGGCCAGGAACCCGATCGAACGCTCCTCCGGATCCGCCACCGTCAGCCGATAGCTGCCGAGCTTGTCGAGCGTGCGCCACAGCCCATCCGGCAAGGTCAGCGTCACACCGTTTTCCGTGTAGCGGGCGTTGAGCGCGAGCGGCGCCTTGGAGGGATCGTGCGCGAGCATCGCATTGAGATAGGTTTCGGCGATGCCGCGCAGACAGGCGCGGTCGCAGGGGGATAGGTTCGCGGTGCTCGGGGCCGAGGCCGCGGCCGGCGCGGCCGCCCTGGCCATGGGATCTGCCAGCAGGACGCCAGCGCCAAACAGGATCGTCGCCGCAACACTGCGTGCCGCCGCGCTTGTGAAAATGTCCATATGCCCCCTCTTAAGGCGGGTCGCACCGGCGACCGCACCCGGGCATTCTCCGGCACGGCTGCCGAATGTGGAAGCACCCTTTCAGCCGCTGTTGCGCAGTGCGGTCGCCACGGCGTTGATGGACAGCTGGATGCCTTCGCGCACCCGCGCGTCGGTCTCGCCCGCCCGATGGCGCTTGAGCAACTCCACCTGCAGCAGATTCAGCGGCTCTATATAAGGAAGGCGCAGCCGGATCGAGGCATCCAGCGCCGGATGCTTCTCCAGCAGTCGGGTCTGTCCGGTGATCTCCAGCAGTGTGTCGTGCGTCGTGTTCCAGGCGGTTTCGAGGCGGTTGAACAGCGCCTCAGCCAGGCCGCGATCTTCGACCAGCGTGGCATAGCGCCGGGCAATCGACATGTCCGACTTGGCGAGCACCATTTCCAGATTGTCGAGCGTGGCCTGAAAGAACGGCCAGGTCGCCGCCATCTCGCGCAGCAGGCCGCGATCCGCGAAGCCCCGCAGTGCCTGTCCGGTACCGTACCAGCCCGGCAGCATCACCCGCGCCTGGGCCCAGCTGAATACCCAGGGGATGGCGCGCAGATCCTCGATGCGATCGGATTTGGTGCGCGAGGCCGGCCGCGACCCGATCTTCAGTTCGGCAATCTCGGTGAGCGGCGTCATCTGGCGGAAGAAGGTCTTGAAGCCCTCGGTTTCGTAGACCAGGCCGCGATAGGTGCTGAAGGCGACGCTCGAGATCTCATCCATGGCGACCGCGAAACGCGCCACCTTCTCCTCTTCAGCCATCGAGGTGGGTTCGAGCGACGCCAGGAGGGTCGCCGCCGTGATCGCCTCGAGGTTCGCCGCGGCGCTCTCCGGCGTGCCGTACTTCGCGGCGATGACCTCGCCCTGTTCGGTGATACGGATGCGCCCCTGCACCGTTCCCGGCGGCTGGGCCCGGATCGCACCGAAGGATGAGCCGCCGCCGCGACCCACGGCCCCGCCGCGTCCGTGGAAGATCTGCATACGGATCTGCGCCTCTTCGAACACCCGCGCCAGGGCCCGTGTGGCCCGGTTGAGGCTCCATACCGAGGTCAGGTAGCCGCCGTCCTTGTTCGAATCCGAGTAGCCCACCATGACTTCCTGGTAGCCGCGACGCCTCGCGACCTTGCGGATCTCCGGCAGGGCGAACCAGGCGCGCATCACCTCGGGCGCATTCTGCAAATCACCGATGGTCTCGAACAGCGGCACCACCATGATCGGCGCAGCGGCCGGATCGGCCGGTCGGTACAACCCGGCCTCCTTCAGCATCAGGTTCACCTCGAGCATGTCCGAGACGCTCTCGCATTTGGAAATGTTGTAGGTGGTGATGCAACCGCTGCCGAAGCGGCCATGCGCCGTTGCGGCCGCGCGCACGATCGCCAGTTCTGATTGGGTCTCCTCGGTGTACTGCGAGTACGGGCTCCACAGCAGCCGCTCGCTGCTCAGTTCGCGACGCAGCAACGTCACGCGGGCGGCCTCATCGAGGTTTGAGTACCGGGTCTCGACGCCGGCCACGCTCAACAGGTCCGCGACCACGCGCGCGTGCACGTCGGAATTCTGGCGCAGATCGAGCGTTGCCAGGTGAAAACCAAAACTGTCCACGGCCCGGATCAGCCGACCCAGCGCACCGCCGGTGGCCAACAGCCCTGCACCTCTTTGGGCCAGCGAGTGCGCGATGGCGACCAGATCGGTGCGCAATTCCTCCGGGTTTGCATAGGCGACGCCGGGCACCGTCGCGCGTCGAGCCGGTGCCCGGCCGGTGATGTGCTCGTAGGTCGCGGCAAGCCTCGCATAGCACCCGGTCAGGGCGCGCCGATACGGTTCATCCTTGCGGGCCGGACTGGTGTCACCGCTGGCCTGCGCCAACGCCATGACGGCCGCGGTCGGCGTCGCCAGCTCGCTCGAAATGGACAGCTCGGCGCCGAGCGCATTCAGCTGCTGCAGATAGCTATCGAGCACCGCCGCCGCCGAACGGCCCAGGGCATAGTCCAATGTCGAGGCGTTGACGTTCGGGTTGCCGTCACGGTCGCCCCCGATCCAGCTGCCTAGTCGCAAGAAACTTCGCGGCCGCTGCGGCAGCTTGCGCTCCCAGCGCGCGTACAGCATGGGCAGCACCGGCAGAAAGATGTCACGCAGGTACGCGAGGGCGATCTCCACTTCATCGGCGACGATGATGCGCTCGCGGCGCAGCGGCCGGGTCTGCCACAGCAGAGCAATCTGGCGCAGCAGGGCCTGCTCGATTTCGTCACCCCCCGCGGCATGCGACAGACCCTGGTCGCGCAGCCGCATCAGGTTGGCGATCCGGTTGCGGTGATCGATCATGCTCTTGCGCATCACCTCGGTGGGATGCGCCGTCAGCACCGGCACGATGAGGGTGCGGTCGAGCAGTTGTGCCGCCTGATCGGGAGCGATGCCCTTGGCGGCGAGTCGCTCCAGCGCCGCCGCCACATCCTCGCCGGGCCGGCCGCCGGTGCCCTGCCGATCCTCGGCGAGGTTCGCGAGCATCGAAAACAGCATGAAGCTGCGGACGAACGCCAGCGTGTCATCCAGGCTCAGCGCCTCGAGCCCCCGATCCATCGCCGCCGCATCGGCGATGCCGCGGTGCCGGTCGACGGACCGCGCCCGGATGTATTCGATGCGCTCGAACAGTTCGGAGCCGCCGTAGGCACGGATCACATCCCCCAGCAGCTTGCCGAGATAACGAATGTCCGCGTTCTGGGTTATGGGCTTCGCGGGAGCTGTCATACTGCCCATCATGCAAGAAGCTGGCCGGGCCCACCACCCGCTCGACATCAATGCACTGTCGCAGCTGACCGACCTTCCCATCCCCGCTCAGTATCGAGCGGGTGTGGCCGTGCAGTTGGTCGCGCTGCGGGAACAGGCCGAACTCGTGCTGGGGCTCCCCCTTGAGCCGACCGAGGAACCGGCTCCGGTATTCACGCCGTGAGTCGACTGCCGGCCGCGCACGAAATCGCAGCGGCGGTACGCTCCAGCAATCTCTCGGCCGAGGCGGTGACGTTGACGGCGCTGTCCCAGATCGAGCGGCTCGATCCGGCGCTGCGCTGCTTCACCAGTGTGCACCGGGATCACGCGTTGCGGGATGCCCGTTCGCTCGATGCCCGTATCCGGCGTGGTGACAGTGCCGGCCCGCTGGCGGGCGTGCCGTTCGGCGTCAAGAATCTTTACGATGTGGCAGGCACCGTGACGCTCGCCGGATCCAAGATCCTGCGCGACAACCCGCCGGCCAACGTCGATGCGCTTCTGGTACAGCGGCTGCGGGCCGCCGGCGCGGTGCTCATCGGCTGCCAGAACATGGACGAGTTCGCCTATGGCTTTACCACCGAAAATATCCATTACGGCGCGACGCGCAATCCGCACGATCATCGGCGCAGCGCCGGCGGCTCCTCGGGCGGTTCGGCCGCGGCCGTGGCCGCCGGATTCGTGGCGCTGAGCCTGGGTTCCGACACCAACGGCTCGATCCGCGTCCCCGCCTCATACTGCGGTGTATTCGGCCTCAAACCCACCTTTGGCCGCTTGCCGCGCACCGGCACCTTCCCCTTCGTCCATGATCTGGATCACCTGGGGCCGCTGGCGCGCACGGTGACCGACCTCGCCCTCAGCTACGATGTCATGCAGGGCTACGATGCCAGCGATCCGGCCTGCGCGCGGCGCGCCCATGAACCGACGATCCCGGATCTGAAACAAGGTGCACAGCGCATTCGTGCCGCCGTGCTCGACGATTGGTTCGAGGCCGGCGCCGGCGATGAGGCGCTCGATGCGGTCCGGCGCGTGGCCGAGGCCCTGGGCCCGATTCGCAGATTGACCCTGCCCGAAGCCAAACGCGCACGCGCGGCGGCGTTCTGCCTGACCTGCGCCAGCGGTGCCGCGCTGCACCGCGAACGGCTGCGCACGCGCCCGGACGATTTTGATCCACTGACTCGCGATCGGCTCTACGCCGGCTCGCTGCTACCCGCGGTCGTGCTGGTCCAGGCCCAGCGTCTGCGGCGCTGGTTCAGCGCACGCGCGGCGGAGCTCTTTCGGGACGTGGACGTGTTGCTCGCGCCGGCCACGCCGGATGTGGCGCCGCTGCTCGGCCAGAAGACCCTGAGCGTGGGGAACGCGGAGGTCGCGTTGCGACCCAACATCGGAATGTATACGCAGCCGATCAGCTTCATCGGCCTGCCGGTGGTCTCGGTGCCGTTGTGGACCGCAAAGGGACTGCCGATCGGGGTGCAGATCATCGCGCCCGCCTGGCGCGAGTCGCTCGCGTTGCGGGTCGCCGCCCACCTCGAACTGCAGGGTGTGGTGGGCTGCGCGACTACAGGCTGAGCCGAATGCCGCCGAAAATCTCGAGCGGCGGCGCCGGGCTCAGGAACCGGTTGTTGACGATCGAATATTCGTTGGTCGTGGCATTCGCCGGGATGCCCGGTGCGCCGATGCCGGTCGGATCGCTCAGGATGCCCCAGGTCGCATACTGCTTATCGAAAAGATTGTTGATCGAGGCAAAGACTTCGAAGTGCTCGAAGGGCTTGTATGAGGTGTGCAGCCCGATGACCGCATAGCCGGGAATTGGCGCGAGCTGATTCGACTCATCCCCGACATAGTAGAAGCTGCTGACGTAGTTCAACGTTGCGCCGACCGTCCACCGCGGGATGATCTTGAAGTCGATACCGAGCTTCACGCGGTTCTCAGGTATGCCGGGCATGCGATCACCGGGCATCACCGAAATGTCGCCGTTCGCATCCTGGAAGGGATTCGAGGGCGAGGGGACGGTCAGCGCCGACTGGAAGGTCGCCTGCACGAAACTGTAGTTGGCGTAAGCCGACCAGCGCTCGCCGTGATACGCGAGACCCGCCTCAAAACCCTCGCGGCGCGTATCGCCGATGTTCTGGAAGAAGCCCTGGCTGACGGAAGTCGCGATGCCGAAAATGTCGTTCAGCAACAGCGTCCGGAAGGCGCTCAGGTTCCAGGTCAGCTGCCCACCCGGCACATCGGGAACGATGCCGCGCACTCCGAATTCGGTGGTCTGCGACAGCACCTGTTTCAAGGGCGGATCACCGGCGAGATTCGTGGGCAGCAGGCACAGGTCCACCGGACTCGCACACTCCAGCTCGCTCGGCGTCGGGGTGCGGGTATTGTCCGCAATGCCGCCATACAGCGTCAGGGTCGGCAGCAGCCTGTAGGTTGCACCGATGGCGGGGTTGAAATGAACGAAGCGGTTGTAGCCGTTGAGATTCCTCCCCAGTTGATCGACCAGATTGATGTTTGAAATGTTGTAGCGGCCGCTGGCGGTAACGGCCAGTTCCGGAGTCACATTGAACGTATCACTCACGTAGGCGCCCAGGCTCTTGTTGATGGAATCGACACTCACCGGTTCCGGATCTCCATTGTAGGCGGCGCCAATGGAGCCTTGCGGGGTGTCCACGATCAGGTCGGAGGGCAGCACGATCAGCTGCGCGTTGAGCAGCCCGATCTGCGCGCCGGTGTAATAACTGTTCGCGGCGTAGTCCAGGGCCGCGCCCAGGGTGAATTCATTGTCGCGCCCGAAGAGCGAGTCCTTGTTCGACACCTGCAGCGTCGCGCCACGGCTCCAGGCCTGGATCTGCTCATAGTCATTTTCGCCGATGAGATTCGCACCGTCGTCGGTGATGTCAGGCAGCGTCCGACCCGCCGCGTCAGACAGTGGCGTCGTCTGATCGGGTTGGCACAGATATCCGGTCGCGGGCAGGCAGGGACCGTAGCTCGTCGTATTGCCGTTCGAGACGCTCTGCGAATACTGCCGATAGTAGAGCACGCTCTGGAGCGACCAGGTATCGGTCAGCTTGTAGGTAGCGTTCAGGGTCAGGAAGTTGAGGTCATTGACGTTGTGCTGTGGACCGGTGAACACCAGCGAGCGGTCGACCGCGAGCTCCTGCACCGGGGAGGGACCCTGGCCTTCCAGGGTATTGTCCGAGCGCGTGTAGCTCAGATCGAGCGTCGCGTCATCCGTGTGCAGGCTCAGCGCGGCGTAGACATCACGCATCCGATCGTCGGAGAACTCACGCCAGTTGGTCCAATCTATGCCGCGCGCTGCAACGTAGACACCGAAGATGCCGCAGTTCATGCCGAACTGACCGGTGACCGAGCGCAAGCCGTAGGAACCGCCCTGCACCTCCAGGTCGCCACCTTGATAGTTGAAGCCGTTCTTCATGGTGATCGAGACGGCACCGCCGAGCGCGTTACGCCCATACACCGGGCTCGAGCTGATCAGCTCCACCTGGCTGATGGCGACGTCGGGGAACAGGTCCCAGTTGACGGTATCGCCGAACGCCTCGTTGATGCGTACGCCATTCTGGTAGAGCGCCAGTCCCTGCGGCGTGCCGAGCACGGGCGAGGCTTCGAAGCCGCGGTACAGGATGTCGGGCTGAAAGGCATCATCGATAGCGTCGTTGACATTGATGCTGCTCAGATTCGAGTTCAGGGCACCCGTGAGGCTGGCCGATCCATCGCGGATCAGATCGTCCGAGTTCAGAATCTGGACATTGCCTGGGATCTTGTCGATATCGATCGTAGCGCCCGGAATCGCCGTGGCGGTGACCGTGACCGTCGCCAGTTTGTCGGGGCCGGTGCCCGCATCGGTGTCCTCCGCCGAAGCGCCCGAGCCAAGCCCCATGAGCAATGTTGCGTAGGGCACACACCTGCACAGGGCGCGGATCTTCTCATTCACCGGCAAGTCTCACTTAACCTTTGCGAGCAGCGCGGGCAGGTTAGCGAATACCGGCCGGGATATTTTCCTGACGGTTGCCGGCGCGCACTTTCACGTCACGTGGCGGTCTGACATGCTACGGGCGGCTCACGACCGACGGTCTTTGAGCCCCCAGGTATATCCGAGGTTGACGGTTGGAAAGTTTCAGGTCCGCAATGGCGGGGTTGGCACTGTGTGCCCTGCTGGGAGCCACTCCGGTGAGTCGTGCCGACTCTCCGCCCGCCACGGGCGGCTATGGAATCGCCTCCTGGGTAGCCCCGCGGCCGTATCTGAACATGCCAGCGGATGCCGGGGCCGGACCCATTCCGGCTCTGCTGTCGCAGACCGGCGCTTTTTCCGATACGGCACACATGGTGCCGACGGCGGGACTCATCCCCTACGACCTGATCGTGCCCTTCTGGTCCGACAGTGCCGCGAAGGTGCGGTATATGGCGATCCCGCCGCACACGCAGATCGGGTCCACGGCGGATGGAGATTGGACCTTTCCGGCCGGAACGGTATTCGTAAAAACCTTCGAACTGCCCACGGATGAGGCCCACCCGCAGGTGCTGCGGCGCCTGGAGACCCGGCTGCTGGTCAGGGACGACAGGGGCGGCGTCTACGGGGTGACCTACAAATGGCGCGCGGACAATTCAGATGCCGACCTGCTGAGCACCAGTCAGATCGAAAAGGTCACCCTCCACACCCGCGACGGCGGCTCGCGCGAACAATCCTGGTACTACCCCAGCCGCGAGAACTGCCTCACCTGCCACAATGCACACACGACGGGGGTACTGGGCGTGAAGCCACGCCAGCTCAACCGGACGTTGAGTTATCCTTCCGGCGTGACCGACAATGAGCTGCGCACGCTCAATCACCTGCACCTGCTCACTCCGGCGCTGTCCGACCCCGAGCTCAAGAGCCTGCCTACGCTTGCGGCCAGCGCGGATGTCACGCGCAGCATCGAAGATCGCGCACGCTCATACCTCGATGCGAACTGCGCGCATTGTCACCGGCCCGGCGGCACCGTCGCCTACTTTGACGCCCGCTACACCACACCGCCCGCCAAGCAGGAACTGGTCGATGGCCCGATTCTGATCAATGAAGGCATCGACCGACCGCATCCGATCGCGCCACATGACATCTGGCGCTCCATTGCGTACATGCGCGCCGACACCAACGGTGACATCCGGATGCCGCCGCTTGCCCGCGAGACCATCGATGCAAAGGGCATGCAGCTGCTGCACGATTGGATCGAGAGCATGCCGGGCAAGGACGTGCTGGTGCCGCCGACGATCACACCGGACGGTGGCACCTTCGGCGCCGCGGTCACCGTGACGCTGTCCAGTCCGGATCCGGGTGCAAAGATCCACTACACCCTGGATGGCAGCGTGCCGGGTCCCGATGACCCGCTTTATTCGCAGCCCCTGACGGTCGCCGGACCGACGGTGGTGCGGGCCCGCGCCTACAAGGACGGGATGACCCGCAGCATCACCGCCGAATCGGTATTCATTGTGGGCCAGCAGTAATCGGCACGATGGTGAGACCCCAGGGGCTCTCGCCGGCCTTGATGCGCGCGATCTCCTTGCCCTGCGCCAGATCCACGACCGACACATCATTCGATGGCCCATTGGCGGAGTACAGGTACTTGCCGTCGGGTGACAGCACGATACCCCAGGGGCGTTTGCCGACTTTGATGGTGGTTTCGACGTTGTAGCTGTGGGCATCCAGCACCGTCACGCTGCCAGCGCGACCGTCACTGACGTAGACTTTGGCATTGTCGGGGCTCACTCGCACCCGCATCGGCCGCGAGCCCGTGGGCAGGGTGATGGACTTGATGAGCGATGACGCCGCCGAGTCAATGACGTTCAGCAAGCCGGCCGACTCGGATGGAATGAAGCCAATGGCCGCGTCGGTGCGAAAATCCACGCTGCGCGGCCGCGGCGGCACGTTGAAATGGGCAACGGTCTTGTAGTTGTGGGCATCGACCACGAGGATGTCGCCGCCGGTCTCGCAGGTCACGTAAATGCGATTGCCATCGGGCGTCACCGCCACGCCTTCGGGTTCCTGCCCGACCAGGATGATGTGCTCGACCTTGGCGGAGGCGATATCGACGATACTCGCCGTCTTCACATCCTCATTGGACACGTAGATCTTGCGCCCGTCGGGACTCAACGTGAATTCCTCGGGGTCCGATCCAACCTTGATCTTGCCGGTGACCTGCCGGGTCGCGACGTTGAGGATGCCGATGCCATCGGCCGATTTGTCGGAGACGACATTGTCGTCATCGTCATCGTCGTCCTTGCCATGACCCTTTTTGAAGATCGGATTTCCCTTGGCGTCCAGCTCCGGCGGTGCCTCGATGGGCGTGCCACTGAGTGCGACATAGACGGTGCGACCGTCCGGACTTGAATGAATGCCGCGCGGACGCTTGCCGACCGGCATGGTCCCGATCACCTTCATCGTGCCGCCATCGATGATGGTCACATCGCCGGACTTCTCATTTGAGACCCACACCTGGTAGCTCGGCGCTGCCGCCGCTGCCAGGTGGGGTGTCAGTGCCGTCAACACCACGGCGACCGCAGCGACTGAGAACGGAAGCCTGCAGATCGTCATGGCGTCTCCTGGCTTCAGACCAGCGCCGCATCGAGCGTGATCGTGGTCTTGAGCAGCTTGGACACCGGGCAGCCGGCCTTGGCCATGCCGGTCAACTCCGTGAATTTCGCCGGGTCGATGCCTGGAATCTTCGCGCGCAGGGTCAGTTTCGATGAGGTGATCTCGAACCCCTCGCCCACCTGCTCGATGGTGACTTCCGCCTTGGTATCCATCTGTTCGGCGGTAAAACCCGCATTGCCCAATATCAGAGACAGCGCCATCGTGAAACAGCTGGCGTGAGCGGCGCCGATCAACTCCTCCGGGTTGCTGCCCTTGACCCCCTCGAAACGGCTCGCGAAGCCGTAGGGATAGGCGCTGAGCGCACCGCTTTGCGTGGAAATCGTGCCCTTGCCGTCCTTGAGACCGCCCTTCCAGGCTGCCGATCCCGTGCGTGTGATCTTCATGACGAGCCCCTTGTCCAAAAAGAAGAGTCGCGAATCTTAGCACTCGCCCGTCAAGGGCGGATCTCATGGCTCACTGCCAGGTTTCCGCACCGTCAAAGGTGTCAGTTTGCCTGGTGGGCTCCGGCAGCGGCCGGGGGTGGCCCCATCAGCTGCGGATTGTTCTTCAGCTCATTGGCTTGAGCGATGAGGAAATCGCGGATCAGAACGGTATCGGTGGGCTTGAGCACCGCGCCGAAGGGCGCCATGCCTTTCTGCGCCAGCAGACCCTTCAGCACGATCGAGTCGAAACCCTCCTGCGACCACAACAGCGGGGTACGTGTCAGGTCCGGAAAGTTCGCGCCGCGAGTCTGACCACGATCACCATGGCACCCGGCGCAATTGCGGCCATAAAGTTCCTCGCCCTGGTGTACCTGCGTGGCCGAAGCGGTGGCCGGGGGCGGCAGCAGCGCGCGCGGCGTATACGGCTGCGGCGCAGGCAACTGGGCCTTGCCACCGAGCGTGTAAACGAGCATGCGCGAATAATTGGGCGCGTAGTAATCCGCAGCGGCGCCTCCGACGCTCACCGCGACGTACTGCTTGCCATCCACTTCGAACGTAATCGGGGCCGCAAGCGCCGACGTCTGGGTCTTCGCGGACCACAGGATCTTGCCGGACTGCGCATCGAAGGCGCGGAACTCGTTGTCGGAGCCGGCGCCCTGGAAGACCAGCCCGCCCGCCGTCGCCACGGCACCGCCCGTCGGTCCCTGGTTCTGCGGACCACCCCAGACCTTCTTGCCGGTTTTCGGATCCATCGCCTGCAGATAGCCGACGAAGCCGTTTTTCGCCTCCGGGTGATCACGGTAATAGGTGAACTGTGCGCCGAAGTCGATGCCGATGTTGAAGCCCACCGGCTGCGGCTTGTAAGCCGGATCGGACACCATCGGGAAGTACGCAATCTGAGTCGGGACGTACAGCAGGCCGGTCAACGGACTGTAGGCATTCGAATGCCATCCATGCGCGCCCTGCACGCCCGGGGCGAGGTCCCAGGGCTTGCCCTGCGGGTAACGCGCCGCGGGATTCACCCGTGGACGGCCGGTCTTCATGTCCACGCCATTGGCCCAGTTCATGGGCACGAACGCCGAGGCGTGCAGCAATTTTCCGGTCTGTGCCTCGATGACATAGTAGAACCCGTTCTTGCTCGGCTGCAGCAGCACGCGGCGCTGCTTGCCGTCGATCTTCATATCGACCACCGACAGGGGGCTGACCGCATCGTAGTCCCAGGTATCCGCCGGTGTTTCCTGGTAATGCCAGACGTACTGTCCGGTGTCGACGTTCAAGGCCACGATCGAGGCCAGGAACAGGTCATCGTTGTTGGTGGGATCACGATAGTGATCGTTCCACGGCGAGCCGTTGCCGACGCCGAAGTAGACCAGGTTGGTGACCGGATCGTAGACGACCGCATCCCAGACGGTGCCGCCACCTCCGAGCTTCCACCAGTCTCCGCCCCAGGTCTTGGCGGCCATTGCCATGACCGGATTCTCGAAGCCCTTCTTCGGATCATCCGGGATGGTGTAGAAACGCCAGTCCATCTTGCCGGTCTCGGCATCATAGGCACTGAGGTAGCCGCGCACCCCGAACTCGCCGCCCGACTCACCGATCAGCACTTTGCCTTTCGCGATGCGCGGCGCGCTGGTGATCGAATAGCGCTTGCTCGAATCGACGGTCATGACCGACCAGACTTCCTTGCCGGTCCGGGCGTTGAGCGCCACCAGCCGCCCATCGAGCGTGCCCAGGTAGATCTTGCCGTTCCAGGCCGCGATACCGCGATTGACGATGCCGCAGCAGACATTGCGGATCCAGGCGCCGGCGGTCCGCGGGTTGTATTCCCACAGCTTCTTGCCGCTGCGCACGTCGAACGCGTAGACATGGGTCCAGGCGGTGGAGACGTAAATCACGCCGTCGATCTCCAGCGGCGTTCCGTACTGCGAGAGGTTGGTGTCGTAGTCCGCGAACCAGGCCAAACCCAGCTGCGAGACGTTGTCCTGATTGATCTGCTTCAGGGGACTGAAGTGCTGCTCCGCATAGGTACCCCCGTATGACATCCAGTTGGCCCCGGTGGCCGCTGGATCCAGCATGCGCTGGTCATTGACGTTGGCGGCGGCGCTGTCTGCAGCTGCGGCGTGTACGCCAGCGGCGAGGGCGATGGCCACGACCCGCATCGCCAGCCCCGGGATCAGTCTCCATGTACGCATCGGTATCCTCCCCCTCACAGTCCATCGCAGCGCGCAATAATTTCGTAGCCGTGAATTGTAACCACTATTCTGCCGGGGGACAGCTTCCCGACGCTGATGTGTCGGCCGCGAATGCGGACCGGATCAGGACTAGAATGAGTCGGGCCCGACCTGGGGTCGTCACTCATTGCCGCGAGGAGCACCATGCTGGTCGTCACCACGGAAAATGTCGCAGGTCACCGCATTCTGGAAACCAAGGGCCAGGTCTTCGGCGTGGTGGTGCGCAGCCGCGGGTTGGGCGGCAACATCATGGCCGGCCTGCGCTCTCTCGGCGGCGGTGAGATCATCGAGTACACCCAGATGCTTGAGGAAGCCCGACGGCACGCGGTCGACCGCATGGTGAAGAACGCCAGGCTGATGCAGGCCAACGCCATCGTCATGATGCGGTTTGATTCCTCGGAAATGGGCCAGACGATGAGTGAGGTCGTGGCCTATGGCACCGCGGTCGTCATCGATCCGGCGCCTTAAGCCCATGCTGCGCAAGGTCGTGCTGTGTGGTGCGCTGCTGCTGGCCCTGACGGGTGTGTGGCTGCTGAGCAGGCATTTGTGGCAGCCGGGCATTCAGCTACTGGTCATTGCCCTGCTGGTGTTCCTCGGTACGGCCTTTGAAAGCTGGCGCTACCGCAAAGGCGCCGACCCGCGTGGCGCGCAGTGGCAGTCGACCCAGGAAAGGTTCGCCGATCCGATCAGCGGCGAGGAAATGGAAGTCCAGTACGACCCGGTGTCGGGGGAGCGGCGCTACGTGCGTCGCTGATCCTGCCAGCGGCGCACCTTCTGCCGCTGCTCACCCAGGCCGTCGATTCCGAGGTGGATCTCATCGCCTTCCTGCAGAAACACCGGCGGACTGCGGCCCAGGCCGACCCCGGCCGGCGTCCCGGTGCTGAGGATGTCTCCCGGCTGCAGGCTCATGAACTGACTGACGTAGTGCACCAGGAACGGCACATTGAAAATCATGTCCCGCGTATTGCCGTTCTGCATGCGCTCGCCGTTGACGTTGAGCCATAAATGCAGGGCATCCAGATCCCCCGCCTCATCCAGGGTCACCAGGTACGGGCCGAACGGCCCGAAGGTGTCGCAACCCTTGCCCTTGTCCCATTGGCCGCCGCGCTCGGTCTGAAAGTGACGCTCGGATAGATCGTTGCAGACGCATACCCCGGCGACATGCGCGAGCGCCTGCTCCAGCGGCACATACCGGGCCTCCCGGCCGATCACGATGCCAAGCTCGACCTCCCAGTCGGACTTGCGCGAGTGCGGCGGCATCACGACATCATCATTGGGACCCATGATCGCCGAGGTCGCCTTCATGAAGATGATGGGCTCGAGCGGAATCTTCATGTTCGCCTCGGCGGCGTGGTCGCGATAATTCAAGCCGATGCAGACGAACTTGCCGACGCGTGCCACCGGTTCAGCCAGGCGCGCGGCCGCCGGAACCGCGGGCAAAGCGGCAGGGTTCACCTGCCTGAGCGGCGCAAAACCGCTGGCCAGCAACTGCGGGTCTATGTCGCCGATGACCCCGGACAGATCGCGGCGCAGGCCCTGCGCATCCAGAATGCCGGGCTGCTCCTGTCCCTTGATGCCATGACGAAACAATTTCATCGTCGAGACTCCCTTATTGAACGCAGCCGCCGGGGTGCGGGGGCCGGTGCGCCCAGTATCGCTCGGGTATGCTCGCGAATGACACTTTTGATCATCTGCAGTCGTGGCGCATCGAAGTCACCCCATTTCATCGCCTCCATGGTGCTTTCGCGATTGGTGTGAAACGTGGAGACCTGCCCCAGGATCGCGGCGGCCTTGATGCGCGTGATCTCATCGGTGGGATCGCCGTCGGTCACGACCGCAATCAACTGCGCGACCGCCTGCAGGATCGGAACACCGATGTTCTGGCGCAGCATGCCGATCGCGGGCCCCGCGCCATCCGCCTTGCCACGGGTGATGAACCGACTCCAGCTCTCCGAGCCCGCGGCCACCAGGCCATCGGCCATGGCGTCCAGCACCGCGCACAGTGCATCGATAGCCTGTTCGCGCTGCGCCGGCCGCCTGATCTGGCGCGCGTGCGTAAGGGCCGGTGAAACGATGCTCAGCATCCGGTCGATGATGTGCTGGGCACAGGCGCGATGCAGCCCCTCCTTGCCGCCGAAATAGTATTGCAGCGCCGGCGGATTGACACCGGCGACGGCCGCGATCTGCCGCGTCGAGGCCTTGTTGAAGCCCTCCTCGCCGAACACACGCAGTGCCGTATTGATGATGCGCGCGCGGGTCTCCTCGCCTCTGGCGTAGCCACCGTCCTCGGGATGGCGGCGTTTGATCCGGGTGATGGGCATCGGGGTCCTCCTGAGGCGAATGTATTCCACTTGACACAAAAGTTCCAGTCGGACAACATGTGCCATTCGGAATACTTCTGACAGGATTTGCCATGGCTGACGCGCCATCCCCCCCGAACCCCCAGTCGCCGGCAGCCACGGCTCCCACCAACGGTGACGGCAACCGGCACATCCGCCGGGTGCTGTTCGTCGTGCTCACCATCGTCGTGCTGGTCGGCCTGGCCGCCGGCCTTCGCTATTTCCTCTATGGCCAGTACATCGAATCCACCGACGATGCCTATCTGCGGGCCGACACGGTCACGGTGGCGCCACGCGTCAACGGCTACATCGACCAGATCTATGTGATCGACAACCAGGTCGTGAAGGCGGGTGATCCGCTGGTGCGCATCGACCTGCGCAACTACCGGGCGCTGGTTTCCCAGCAGGATGCGACCGTGGATGCCCGCGCCGCCGACATTTCGGCGGCCGAGAGCCAGATCACCCAGCAGCAAGCCTCGGTCGAGCAGGCCCGCGCGCAGCTGGTGGGCGCCGAGGCCAACGCAAAGTTCTCCCGGGATGAAGCCGACCGCTACAAGGGACTCTACGATCAGGGGGTGGAGACCGATGAGCGTTACCAGCAGGCGGTGAATGAACGCAATCAGACCGCGGCTGCCGTGCTCGGCGCGGAAGCCGGCATCAAGGTCGCGGAACGACAGCTGGTGACGCTGCAAAGCCAGATCACCCAGAGCAAAGCGCAGCTCGCGGCCGCCAAAGCCTCGGCGAACACGGCGAAGCTCAATCTCGATGACACCATCGTGCGCGCCAGCATTGATGGCCGCATCGGCGACAAGACGGCCCAGGTCGGCCAGTTCGTCCAGGCCGGCACCCGCTTGATGTCGGTGGTGCCGGTCCAGGATGTGTACCTGGTGGCCAATTACAAGGAAACCCAGGTACGCCATATGAAGGTGGGCCAGAAGGCCACCGTCAAAGTGGATGCGATCGGCAGCCAGGAAATTCCGGGCGTCATTCAAAGTTTCGCGCCCGGCACCGGCGCGCAGTTCGCGCTGCTGCCGCCCGAGAACGCCACCGGCAATTTCATCAAGATCGTGCAGCGCGTGCCGGTGCGCATCAGGCTGACGCCGCCCAAGCAGATCGCCGAGCGTCTGGTGCCGGGCCTGTCGGTGAGCGTCGATATCGATACCCGCACCGACGGCCAGTAGGCATGAGTCCGGCAACAACCAAGGTGGCGCATGCCGAACCGAATGCGACGACGCAGGACTGGATCGCGGTGTTCGCCGGAGCGCTGGGCGCGCTGATCGCCACTCTCGACATCTCCATCACCAACTCAGCCCTGCCGCAGATCCAGGGCGAAATCGGCGCCACGGGCACCGAGGGAACCTGGATCGCCACCGGCTACCTGGTGAGCGAGGTGGTGATGATCCCGCTCACCGCGTGGCTATCACGCATGCTCGGCATGCGCACGCTGCTGCTCACCTGCGCCGTGCTGTTCACGTTGTTCTCGATCATGTGCGGCGCCAGTCACGATCTGACGACCATGGTGATCGGCCGCGTGGGTCAGGGTTTTTTCGGTGGCGCGCTGATTCCCACCGCCCAGACGATCGTCCGCACCCGGCTGCCGCCGCATCAGATACCGGTCGGCATGACCATGTTCGGTCTGATCGTGCTGCTGGGCCCCCTGATGGGCCCGGTGATGGGAGGCTGGCTCACGGAGAACAGCAGCTGGCAGTGGTGCTTCTTCATCAACATCCCGGTCGCCTTTGGCCTCATCAGCCTGCTGCTGATCGGTGTGCCGCACCAGAAGGCCAACATTCACGAGCTGGTCGAGGCCGACTGGCCGGGCATCATCGGCATGTCGGTGGGCCTGAGCTGCCTGACCATCGTGCTGGAGGAAGGCCAGCGTGATCAGTGGTTTGATTCGGATGTGATTCGCTGGTTGTCCGTGTTCGCGGTGCTGGGACTGACCACGTTGGGCATCACGCAGTTCACCAGCAAGCGCCCCGTTCTCAAGCTGCGCCTGCTCAACAACCGAACCTACGCCAGCGTGATCGTGATCATCATGTCCGTCGGCATGGTGCTGTACGACATCCTGTACGTGCTGCCGCAGTTCCTCAGTGGCGTGGCCGGATACAACGCATTCCAGTCGGGACGGATCCTGGCGCTCTCGGGCCTGCCCGCCTTCGCGCTGATGCCGGTGCTGCCGCGCATCCTGCGATTCGGCAACATCAAGCTCGTGGTCGGCTTCGGCCTCACCTGTTTTGCGGCCAGCTGCTTCATCGATATCCACCTCACCGCACAGTCCAGCGGCACCGACTTCGTTGCCTCGCAGCTGCTGCGCGGTGTGGGCCAGATCTTCTCCTTCATGCCGCTCAATCAGATATCGGTGGGCGCCGTCAGTCGTACCGACACTGCCGATGCCGCGGGCCTCTTCAACATGGCGCGCAATCTGGGCGGCACGATCGGACTGGCGCTGCTGGGTGTATTCATCGACCGGCGAACCGAGGTCCATGCGGATGTCATTCGCGAAACGGTGAACGCGAACTCGGTGCTGGTTCAGGACCACATTGCCCAGCAGGGCGCCGTTTTTGCGGCCCAATCGGGGGACGTCGCCCTGGGACAACAGACGGCGATCGCCTCGCTTGCCGCGCAGATCCACCAGCAGGCCATGGTCATGACCTTCTCCGACTGCTTCTGGATACTGGGCGTGGGGCTGCTGGTGATGTCACCCCTGCTACTGCTGCTGCGCACGCCGAAACCCGTCGGTCAACCCGTCAAGCAACCCGTCCTGGAAGCGCATTGATGAAGCCCATTCTCCTCACCAGCATCGCCCTGATCCTCGCCGGCTGCACCGTCGGGCCTGACTATCACGGCCCGCCGACCGTCACCCCGACCAACCAGGGGTTCGTGCGCGCCGATGCCGCCGCGGCCAGCGCGGATCAACCGGCGCACTGGTGGAGCGCGCTGGGTGACCCGGAACTGAATCACCTGATCGATGAAACGCTCGCCGCCAACCCCGGTGTCGATGTGGCCCGTGCGCGCGTACGGCAGGCGCGGGCCAACCTGCGCCTGCAAACCGCCTCGGGGCTGCCCACGACGGGCGCCACCGGCGCCTATCTGCGCACCGGCAATTTCAGTTCGTTGCTCAGCGGGGGCACCAGCGGTCAGAGCGCGAGCGGCGGTAGCAGTGGCGGCTCCACTTCCGGCGGCAGTTCCCAGAGCAGTTCGAGCGGTGGGCCGCTGAATCTTTATGTCATCGGATTTGATGCCACCTGGGAACTGGACTTCTTCGGGGGCAATCGACGCGCCGTCGAGGGCGCCTCCGCCACGGTCGCTGCCTCGGAGGCCCAGGTGGCCGATGCCATCGTCAGTCTCACCGCGGAAGTCGCCGAGTCGTACGTCGAACTGTGTGATGCCCGGCAGCGTCTGTCGCTGACCCAGCAGAACATCGATATCGATGCGCGACTGGTCGAGCTGATGAAGCTCCGGCGTACGGGCGGCGCGGCGACCGACCTGGACGTGGTGCGGATCACCAATCAGCTCGATACGACGCGCGCGACGCTGCCGGCGATTCGCGCCGCCATCAGCGAACAGTTGAACCGCCTGGCCGCGCTCACCGCGCAGGCCCCCGGGGCGCTGGATGCGCAGCTGGCGAATGTCGGCGCGGTCCCCTCGCCGCCCGCGACCACCTACATTGGCGATCCGGCGGCGCTGCTGCGCCATCGACCGGATATCCGCATCGCGGAGCGCCAGCTGGCGCAACACACCGCCGCGGTCGGTCAGAATGTGGCCGCTCAGTTTCCCAAAGTGGCCCTGCTCGGCTCGGTCGACTTTGCCGCGACCCATCCGCAGGACCTCTTCAACAGCGGCAATTTCACCTACCTCGCAGGACCGGTGCTGCAGTGGACTCCCTTCGATTTCGGCCGCCTCCATGAAAAGGTCGTTCAGGCCAAGGCCGCACGCGATGAGGCCGAAGCGAACTATCGCCAGACGGTGCTGAACGCTCTTGCCGACGCGGAGACCTCCCTCGCCCGCTACGGGCAGCAGCGCGACGCCGTCGCCGATCTGGGTCTGGCGCGCGCCTCCGCCGAAGAGTCCTACCGCCTGACCGAAATCCGCCTGCGGGGTGGTACGGCGGCGACCACCGATGTGCTGGATGCGGACACCCGGCGCAAACAGGCGCAGTTGAGTTATCAGGAAGGGCTGGCCCAGCTCACGCAGGACTATGTGGCGCTGCAGAAGAGCCTCGGACTGGGTTGGGCGGATCCGTCCGCTCGGGAGTGACTCCGGGCACGCCCGCCGGCATGATGCAGCACTGCAGGCATTCATCAACTCAGGGGGAAGACATATGACCGGAAAATCAAAGGTACTCATCGCCGCGGGAGTGTTCGGCGTTGCGCTGTTCGCGGCTTCCGCGTCCGCCGCGGAATACGCGGTCGTCAACCTCAATACCAGCGTCGATGCACCGGTCGATGTGGTGTGGAAAAAAGTCGGGGGCTACTGCGATATTTCCGCCTGGTTGAAGCTGCCTTGCGTGATCACCTCGGGCAGTGGTGATGTGGGCACGGTACGCCGGCTTGCGGACCGGATCGACGAGGTCATGGTGGGCAGGACCGCCCACTCCTATACCTACACCCAGCCGAATACCACCATCCTCTACCACGGCACGCTCGAGGTGGTTCCCGATGGCAAGAATCACTCCAAGATTCTCTACAACCTCATCTGGGACCAGGCGGCGCTCACCAGCGACGATGCGAAGGCGAAGGACCGCGACCAGCGCACCAAGAACTTCACGGCCGCGCTCGCCAACATGAAGGCCCTCGCGGAAGCCAAATAGCGGGTCCGCTGATTCCCTGGCCAGGATGGCCAGGGAATCCTCCCCCAAGACTCCACTGGCCCGGCGGCGCCGGAGGCCGCGCTGCGGCGGCGCGCGCCTGTGACCGGGTTCACGTTACCGGTGGCCGACATCGATCCCATTCCGCCCTGAATGCGGATAGTGGACCTGGCGCACGCGCCGCAAAGACATAACTAGTAACGTAACCGTTGCATTTGAGGTGCTGCAGACGGCACCCGTAGTGACGGCCAAAAGAGCATCGCAGTACGAAAAATGAAGGTCGAGCAAGGCGTTCGGAGGGGCATCCTGGTCGTTGACGACGACACGGTGTTTTCGCTGCTTGCCAGCGAGACGCTGCAGCAGGCCGGCTACACCGCACTGATCGCCGGCACCGGGCGCGAGGCGCTGGCAGTGTTCGACGCCGCCAAACCTGATCTGGTGCTGCTGGATGTCGAACTGCCGGACGCCAACGGCTTCGATCTGTGCGCGGCGATCCGCAGCTCCGCCGGCGGAGCGGATATTCCGATCGTCATGGTCACCGGCCACAACGACACCGAATCCATCGAGCGCGCCTTCATGGTCGGCGCGACCGATTTCATCCTCAAACCGGTGCTCTGGCAGACCCTGCCACAGCGCATCGAATTCATTCTGCGCGCGCAGGACAACCTGCGGTCGCTGAAGATCAGCGAACAGAAAAATCGCGCCCTGCTGCAGGCCCTGCCGGACACCCTCTACATCGTCGATGGCAACGGCATACTGCTCGAGCACATCACCGGCGCCGAACTGGCCGCCGGTTCGAGTCTGGTCGGCAGGAGCCTCGAGGAAGTGATCCCCGCCGATGCGGCGCGCGCCGCGCGCCGCTCGATGACCGCTCCCATCGACGGTAAGCGCGTCACCACCTGTGATTTCGAAGTGGGCCAGGGGCCCGACCGGCGTTGCTTCGAAACGCGGCTGCGGCCGCAGGCCGATGGCACGCTGGTGGTCATCACCCGCGACATTACCGAGCGTCGCAGGACCGAGTCGCGAATCAAGTACCTCGCCTACTTCGACACCCTCACCGGCCTGCCAAACCGCCAGCTGCTGAAGCGCGAGATGAGCCGCGCCATCCGCGCCGCACAGAAGTCCAACACGTTGATTGCGCTGTTGTACCTGGACCTGGATCGCTTCAAGCGCATCAACGACAACCTTGGACACTCGGTCGGCGACGCGCTGCTCAAGGCGGTCGCGCGCCGTCTGCATCAGAGCATCCGGCCGACGGACGTGGTCGCACCGGGCGTTGGTGGCACGCCGCCCCGTCGCGGCAGCGTCGCCCGACTCGGCGGCGATGAATTCGTGGTGCTGGTGAGCGATCTTACGGACGAAGGCCAGGCAGCGGCCGTCTCCGACCGCATCCGTGACGCCCTCAGCGAGCCGTTTGAATGTGGCGGCCATCGTTTCGTGGTGACCCCCAGCATCGGCATCGCGCTGTACCCGAAGGACGGCTCGGATATCGAGGACCTGCTGGTGAAGGCCGACATGGCCATGTACAAGGCGAAGGATCAGGGTCGCAATGGTCACGCCTTCTACGGCGAGTCGATGGCGATCCGGTCATTGAGCCGGCTGGAACTGGAAAACGACCTGCGTCGGGCATTCGAAGCCGGTGATTTCCAGATCCATCATCAACCCAAGGTCGACCTTGCCAGCGGTCGGGTAGTGGGCGTGGAAGCCCTGCTGCGCTGGCGCCATGCGACCCGCGGCTGGATCTCTCCCGACGCCTTCATCCCGATCGCCGAGGAAACCGGCCTGATCGTCGCCCTGGGCGAATGGGTGCTGCGGGAAACCTGCCGGCAGCTGCAACGCTGGGCGGGAACGGATCTCGCACACCTCACCATCGCCGTCAACGTCTCGGTCCAGCAGTTCGCGCGTGAGGACTTCGTCGAGTCGGTGCTGCGCACGCTGCAGGATTTCAATGTCCGCCCGCAACTGCTCGAACTGGAAATCACCGAGAGCCTGTTGCTGCGCAACGTCGACGACACCACCTCGTGCATGCGGCGTTTCCGGGCCGCGGGACTGACGCTCTCGATCGATGACTTTGGTACCGGCTACTCATCGCTCGGCTACCTGCGCACCTTCCCGGTCGATAACCTGAAGATCGACCGCTCGTTCGTGAAGGATCTGAATGCCAAGGGCGACGGCGGCGCGATCTGCGCCGCCATCATCGCCCTGGCCCGCGAACTGAAGTTGCGCGTGATTGCCGAAGGGGTGGAAAACCTCGAGCAGGTGGAGTTCCTGCGTACCCATCGCTGTGATCAGGTGCAGGGCTACCTGATGAGCGCCCCGGTGCCCATCGAGGAACTCGAGAATCTGCTGCGTTCGTCCCCGGACGGCACCCGTCTCTACCACAGCGCGCTAGGTGGCAGCACGACCCGCATGCGTGAGCTGTCCGTCGTCAAACGCTCATGACCCGTTGGATCCACCACCTCTCGCTCGCGACCAAGCTGCGCCTGATCATCGTCTATGCGGCCGGCGCGGCGCTGCTGGTGGCATCGGGCCTGTATATCACCGGCGAGGTCCTGAGCCTGCGCCAGGGCCTCGCGCAGCAACTGGCGACCCTGGCCAGGTCGGTGGCGCAGGATGAGGCCTCCTTGAATTTCTCCAATCGGGCACTCGCCCAGACGCTGCTGCAGTCCATGCGGGTCGATCCGAATGTGCGATCGGTGGCCCTCTTTGATGCGAGCGGCCGGCTGTTTACCAGCGTGTCCTTCCGCGCTCAGCACGCCGGACCGGACGAACCGGTCGAGAACTGGGCGCCCGGATCGCAGCCCGGCGCGCTGATCCAGTTTCAGGGACTGACACGCGCCCACGTCGTCGTGCCGGTGCAGATCGCGGGCGCGTACGGCGGCACCATCCAGGTGGATGCGGATCTGGCGCAGTTGTACGCACAGTTGCAGCGTTCCCTGGAACTCATGTGCCTGTCGCTGTTCCTGGCCGGACTGGTCGCGATCTTCCTCGCCGCGCGGCTGCAGCGCGCGATCTGCGCCCCCATCAATGCGCTGCTCGAGGTCGCCCGACAGGTGCGCAGCAGCCGCAAATTCACCTTACGGGCCCAGAAGCACAGCGATGACGAAATGGGCGCGCTGGTGGACGGCTTCAACAGCATGCTCGCGGAGCTTGAGCGACGCGACCTGAGCCTGCGGATGTATCAGAACGATCTGGAAAAGATGGTTCTGGAACGTACCGTGCGGCTGGATGCGGCGGTCGCCGCGGCGAAGGAAGCCGTGGAGCGTGCGGAAGCCGCCAATCGCGCCAAGAGCGAGTTCCTGGCGCGCATGAGTCATGAAATCCGCACCCCGATGAATGCGGTGCTGGGCATGGCCGAACTGCTGCGGATTTCAAAGGCGCTCGATGAACGCCAGCGTCGCTATGCCGTCACCATTCATCAATCCGGCGCCGCGCTGCTGGGCATCATCAACGACATTCTCGACTTCTCGAAAATGGAAGTCGGCAAGCTCGAGCTGGAATCCACGGCCTTCAGCATCCGCGATGTGGCCGAAGACGTTGTCGAGACTCTCGCCGAGCGCGCGCAGAGCAAGGGTCTGGAGCTGATGTGCGACATTGGCGAGCGGGTCCCGACGGCGGTGTTGGGCGATGCCAAGCGCCTGCGGCAGATTCTGCTCAACCTGGTCGGCAACGCCGTGAAGTTCACGCAGCACGGCGAGGTGCGGGTGGCGGTGACCCGTTCGACGAATGATCTGCTCAACTCGGCCCTGACCTTCGAAGTGACCGACACCGGCATCGGCATCCGGCCCGAAAACCGCGCGACGATATTCGACTCCTTCGTCCAGGAGGATCCCTCGGCCACGCGTCAGTACGGCGGTACCGGCCTCGGTCTGGCGATTTCCAAACAGCTGGTCGAACTGATGGGTGGAACCATCGGCGTCAGCAGCGAAATCGGCAACGGCTCCCGCTTTCATTTCTCGATCACGCTGGCACCGGATCCGGCGGCCGGACGCGAACCCGACCACGGCTCCGCGCTGGCCGACATGCGGATTCTGCTGGCGGACGACAACGCCAACCACCGGCGGATCCTGCGCGAACTGTTGACGGGATGGAACGCCAAGGTTACGGAGGCCGCTTCGGGCGGCCAGGCCATCGAGATCCTGAAGTCATCCTTCGGCGGCCAGTTCGATGCTTTCGTGCTGGACAGCCAGATGCCGGATCGTGATGGCATCGAGGTCCTCGCGCTGGCGCGCCGGCGACCGGAATTCGCCCATACCCCGGCGCTGATGATCGGACCCATGGTGGCCACGGCACCGGCGGCCGAAGACCAGCCGGAACGCCGCGTCGCCTGGCTGAGCAAGCCCGTGCGCCAGGCGCAGCTGCATAGCACGCTGGTTGCGCTGATCGCCAATGACCTCAATGCCACCCGGCGGATGCAGGTGATATCGGTACAGCAGAGCGCCGCGGATACGCAGCAGGTGAAGCGCGGGTCCCTCAACATCGGGCGGCTGCTGCTGGTGGAGGACAATCCCGTCAATCAGGAGGTCGCGATCGCGATCCTGGCGGAACTCGGCCTGGAGGCGGACTGCGCCTGGGACGGCGAGGAGGCGCTTGAGAAGCTGGCCGCCGAGCGGTACGAGGTGGTGTTGATGGATTGCCACATGCCGAAGCTGGATGGCTATGCCACTACGCGGCGACTGCGGGAGATCGAGAGCGGCTCCGGACAGCCGCGTATCAGCGTCATCGCGCTCACCGCCAACGCGTTGAGCGGCGATGCCGAACAGTGCCTCGCGGCCGGCATGGACGGATACCTGAGCAAACCGTTTTCGGTCGACGAGTTGTACGTCACGTTGAAACCGTACGAGCAGGCCGAACGGCCGGCATCATCTTTGGATCAAAACGCGCTGCGCCAGATCCGTTCGCTGCGGCAGCCGGGCGGACCGGATCTTCTCAAGCGGATCGTGGATCTCTACATCGGCAACTCGCGGACGCTGATCGATACATTGCGCGGCGCGATCATCCGTGATGATGCGACCGGTGTGCTGCAGGCCGCTCACTCCTTGAAATCCAGCAGCGCCAACGTGGGGGCGACGCTACTGACACAGCTGTGCGGGACGCTGGAAACGAGTGCGCGACAGGGCAAGCTCGCATCCGGCTGGGC
Organism: Steroidobacteraceae bacterium; assembly: GCA_035486855.1. Taxonomy (GTDB): domain Bacteria; phylum Pseudomonadota; class Gammaproteobacteria; order Steroidobacterales; family Steroidobacteraceae; genus DAIDKA01. The sequence goes on along the minus strand of DATHMT010000044.1, from coordinate 6,827 downwards.
CATGCTCGATCAGATCGTGGAGGAGCACCGCCGCGTGCTCCTCGCGCTCAATGCGCAGACCGCCGCAGCCTGACTCTCAAGTCCCCCGCTTCGCGGCCAGATCTCCCTGCGCCGCGACCGACACGTCGTTCCACTGCTCCCAGACCTGCATGCGTTGCGCGAATTCCGCGCGGGCCATGGGCAGCCCCGTGGTGCCGAGAAAGATCCGCAGTGGCGGCTCTGCCGCATCGACCACCTTCAGAATCGCATCCGCCGTGGCCTGCGGGTCTCCTGGTTTGAAGCGGCTGCGCGTCGCGGCAATGGCGGCGCGCGCACCCGCGTAGGCCGGCAACTCGGCCGAACGTGACGCCGAGGCGCCACCCCAATCCGTGGCGTAGCCGCCGGGCTCCACCAGCGTCACCCTGATGCCAAACGCAGCCACTTCCTGCGCCAGGGACTGGCTGAATCCTTCGAGACCCCATTTTGAAGCGTGATACATCCCGACCGTCGGGAAGGCGCTGACACCGCCAATGGAGGAAACCTGCAGGATATGACCCGCACCCTGTGCCCGCATGATGGGCAGCACTGCCTGCGTGACCCACAGTGCCCCGAACAGGTTGGTCTCGATCTGCGCCCGCGCGTTTGCTTCGCTGATCTCCTCGATCGCGCCGAACAGACCATAGCCGGCGTTGTTGATCGCGACATCCAGGCGGCCGAATCGCTGCTGCGCCGCGGCGACCGCTCGGAACACGGCGGCGCGATCCGTGACATCGAGCGCGATGGCCGCCACCTGCTCGCCGTAACGCTCGATCAGCGGCGCAAGCGTCTTCACATCGCGGGCGGTGGCCGCGACCTTATCGCCGCGCGCCAACGCGGCCTCGGCCCACACCCGGCCAAAACCGCGGGATGTGCCGGTGATGAACCAGACTTTCACTATTGCTCCTTGGGCAGCTTCGAGAACATCGCCTGCAGGCCGGCGTTGCTCGTGATCACGCGCAGCTTGAACAGCCAGTGACCATTGACCTTCACCATTTCATCGTGCTCGGTGCCCTGTTCGACAAATTCCGGCGGCGCCGCCTTGGTCGGCGAATTCAGTCCCGTCCACAGCGTGTCCGCCGTTGCCGAGTTGCCATTGACGACAATGGAGACGTTCGTCAGCAGCATGCGAAAGATTCCGGGGCGCTTCGGCGTGCCGGCGCCCACCTTCTTGTAAACATCCGCGATACCGGCTTCTCCCTTGCCCATCAGGCCGTTCACATTGATGACGCCATCCGGCAGATAGAAGGCGCCGAAATCACTGTTGCCTTTGCCCAGATGCGTGTAGTAGTCGACCAGAATGTCCTGGATCTGCTGCTTGTCGAGCAGCGTCTGCAACGTCGTTGCCGGCTGCTCGGCGAGCGCCGGCTGCGCGACGGCCATGGGCAGCAACAGCGCTGCTGCGAATGCAATAGCCACCTGCTTCATATCATCTCCCTCGTCAGTTGGTTTCAGGCACTTTGTCCGACGGCCCGGATCACAAAGCGCGGATTGGTCTCAATCAGCCCCAGCGCCAGCACTGCGGCCAGCAACGGCATGACCGTCGCCATGATCAGCGGCATGGACAGGCCGAAACGATCCGCCAACGCACCGGCGGCCAGCGGACTCAAGACCCCGCCGGTAATTTCGCCAAAGCCGATCACCAGCCCCATTGCGGTCGCTGCCCGGCGCAGCGACAGCGTCTCCGAGGGCACGACGCCCATGAACAGCGGAAACGAGCCGGCCCCCATCCAGCCGATGACCGCCAGAGTGGTCATCACGATTACCGAGCCATGGATCCACAGGACCGCGATCGGGCACAAGGCCATCATCGTGCAGAAAATGATCATGGGTGGCCGCCGACCGATCCGGTCCGACAACAGCGGCACCAGCACTCCGCCCACGGCCGGACAAAGACCGAGGATGGTCATGATCACCGACATCTTCGTTGGCGACATGGCGAGCGTGACCGTGAAGTATTGCGGCAGGAAGATCGATCCGATGACCAGTGATCCCACCATCAGGCAGCTGATGCCGCAGCACAGCGCGATGTTGCGGGTGCCGATCATGGCCCAGAAGGAATCGGAGGGTTCCTTGACCGCGCCGAGGGCCGGCGCGGCGGCGCGCGGCGGCTCGTCCACCAGCCACCAGATGAGCAGCGCCAGAATCAGCCCCGGCACGCCCGCGACGAAGAACGCGGCATTCCAGGAGTACGCCGTCGCCAGCGCCACCAGCAGGATGGGTGCGAGCGCGGTGCCGATGACCGAGCCGAAGACATTCTGAATGATCCCGGCGTTCAGTCCGCGACGCTGCTGCGCCGTGACGGCGGTCAGTATCGCCAGACAAATCGGCAGAAAGGGTCCCTCCACGGCGCCCATCACCAGACGGGCACCGAGCAGCGTCCAGAATGAGTTTGCAAGCCCGGTCAGCACCGAGCACACCGAGAACACCACCATCGCCGTCAGCAGGAACGGCTTGCGGGCACCGACGCGGTCAGACCAGAAGCCGATGAGGTACGCGCCGACCGCCCACGTCAACGCCAGCGCCGCGGGCAGCGCCGACAGTTCCAGATTGGTCAGATGCAGGGCGGGAACGACGAACGGCGACAGGAACGTGATCGCCATCCGGTCCATGTAGGCGAAGCCCCAGGCCAGGCCCAGCAGCAGCAGCGTGCGCATTTCGATTTCGAATGCGCGGCGTTGCGATTGAATCCCCGAGCCCTGTGGCATCTCGACCCCCCTGTTCAGGCGCCGTTATAATTATCGTGGTCGCGCATCATAGAACATGAAGGAAGAGCCATGCACAAAATTGCGCTTTCTGCCGACGTACTGAAGATGATTCAGGAGGAGCGCGGCGCGGGTCATTCGTTTCAGTCATTGGACCTGCGACGCACGGCGCACGTCATCGTGGATCTTCAAAATGGATTCATGGAGCCGGGCGCCCCGGTCGAAGTGCCGGTCGCCCGCGAAATCGTGCCGAACGTCAACCGCATCAGCGCCGCGGTCCGCGCCCGGGGTGGGCGTAACATCTTCTTGCGCATGACGGCCGATGCGCACTCCCCGATGAACTGGTCCAACTGGTTCGCGCACCGGCACAGCCCCGGGAGATTCGCGGCCCTGACCCAGGCCTTCGCGCGCAATGCGCACTATTGGCAACTGTGGCCGGCGCTGGAGGTTGCGAACGAGGACCTCACGGTCGACAAGTGCCGCTTCGGCGCGTTCGTGCCCGGCGCCAGCGCGCTGCACGAGATTCTGCAAAGTCATGGGATCGACACGCTGATCATCAGCGGAACGCTGAGCAATTGCTGCTGCGAGTCCACCGCGCGCGATGCGATGCAGATGAACTACAGGATCATCTTCGTCGCCGATGCCAACGCGGCGCTCTCCGACGCCGCTCATAATGCGACTCTCGAGAATATGGCGTTTCTGTTCGGCGATGTGCTCTCGACCGAGGAGCTGCTCACTTATGTCGCGGCCACAGCCAAGCGGGATTCGCCCCGGATGGCCGTTGGTTGACACCCCAACTGCTGCGACGGAGAATGAGCGTCTGAGCCTTGGAGGCCATCGCGACCGACAGTTTTCTTACATATTTCAACGACATCGTGGGAGAGATCGGGATTTCCCGACGCCGAAGGAGCAACCGCCCCGGAAACTCTCAGGCAAAAGGACCACGGTTCGTAAACCTCTGAAGAGTGGCACTCACGTGCCCGCCGACGGACTAACAGTCTCAGGCGCAAAGGACAGAGCGGGCCTAAGCCAGAACTTGGCTTTTAAGGAGTACCGCCGTGTCCAGATCCAATATCCTCGTCATCGGCGCCGGCATCACCGGCGTGACCACCGCTTATGCCCTGCTGCGCCAGGGCCATCAGGTGACCGTCATCGATCGCCGGCCCGACGCGGCGATGGAGACCTCCTACGCCAATGGCGGCCAGCTCTCGGCCAGCAATGCCGAGGTCTGGAACTCCTGGAGCACGATTTTCAAGGGTCTGCGCTGGATGCTCGACGCGCAGGCGCCGCTGCTGATCAATCCCGCGCCGAACTTTCACAAGTACAGCTGGCTGGCCGAGTTTGTCGCGGGCATCCGCAATCACCGCGCCAATACCATCGAGACCACGCGGCTCGCGATTCAGGCGCGCCAGATCCTGTTTGAGATTGCCGAGCGCGAACACATCGACTTCGATCTGGAAAAGCGCGGCATCCTCCACCTCTACTATGACCGGCAGTCGTTCGAGACCGCCAGACAGGGCAATGAACTGCTGCGCCAGGGCGGCCTGGTGCGCTATGCGGTGACCGACGCGGAGATCCACGTCATCGAACCCGCATTGCAGGGGAGATTCCACGGCGGCTTTTTCACGCCATCGGATGCCACCGGCGATATCCGTAAGTTCACACGGGGCTTGGCCGACGCCTGCAGCCGTCAGGGCGCAAAATTCCTGGTCAACACCACGGTCACGGACATCGAACGGCGCGGCTCACAGCATCTCGTGCGCATGACCGACACCGACACCGGCGCGCAACGCTCGCCGCTCACCGCCGACGCACTGGTCGTCTGTGCCGGCGTCGCGAGTCGCCACTTCGCTTCGATGCTCGGCGACCGGATCAATATCTACCCGGTCAAAGGGTATTCGATCACGGTGTGCATGGATGATCCGGTCAGCCAGGCGGCGGCGCCGACCGTGAGCCTGCTCGATGAGGCGGCGAAGATCGTCACCAGCCGGCTCGGTCGGGACCGCTTCCGCATTGCCGGCACGGCCGAATTCAACGGCTACAACCGCGATATCCGCGCCGATCGCATCGAACCGCTGGTTCGCTGGTCGCGCACCCTCTTCCCGCAGGTAGCCACCGGAACGGTCATCCCCTGGGCGGGGCTGCGGCCGATGACCCCGAGCATGATGCCGCGCGTCGGTCGTGGCAGCCACGCCGGCGTCTACTACAACACCGGTCACGGACATCTCGGCTGGACGCTCTCCGCCGCGACGGCAGCGATGGTCTCCGAGGTCATCGGGCAGGATCTGTCGGTACCGCCGGAGGCCCTGCTGCTCGCAAGCTGACGACCGCGTCAGACTTTTTCCGCCGAATTGACCGGATAATCGGCGGATGCGATCAGACCGCCTCCCTGGCCTCGACCTGGTGCGCGCCGTGGCGATCGGCTGGGTCATGCTCTACCACGCGTCCATTCTCTGGCACGTGCCCGGCGACTCCTGGATCGTCCGTTTCGGCTGGATGGGCGTCGATCTGTTCTTCGTCCTGAGCGGCTATCTGATCGCCGGGCAGCTGCTGCGACCCTGGGCCCGCGGCGCCACGCCCCACTATTCGCAATTCATGACCCGGCGGCTGCTGCGTACGATACCGGCCTACCTCGTGGTTTTGCTGCTATACCTGCTCGCGCCCGCGCTGCGCGATGGTCGTGAGATGCAGCCGCTGTGGCAGTTCCTGACCTTTACGCAGAACCTGGCACTGGATCCCACGCCGCGGAAGGTCTTCTCGCATGCCTGGTCGTTGTGTGTCGAGGAGCAGTTCTACCTGCTCTTTCCGCTCATCGTCATGCTGCTGGCGACTCGCCCCAGTACCAGAAAGATCGTGGGCGCAGTCGCCGTGGTGTTGCTGTTTGGAATTTTCATCCGCGGCTATCTGTGGTGGCACGATGTGAGCGAGATGCAGGACGGGGCCCGCATCGTTGAAAGCGCCCGCTTCATGAGCCTGATCTATTACCCGACCTGGTCACGGCTCGATGGCCTGCTGGCCGGCGTCGTCGCGGCAATGATCCAGACCTTCCGTCCGAGGTGGTGGCAACGGCTCACCGCGAGGGCAAATCTGCTGCTGATGTGCGGCGTCACCGGAATTGCATCGTCGATGGCATTCTTCGGCGATCAGATCGCAGGATTGGTCCCGACGCTGTTCGGCTATCCGCTCCTGGCGTGCAGCGCGGCGCTGATCGTGGTGGGCGCCAGCGACGCGCGCTCACTCATCGGGCGGCGCGCCCTGCCCGGCGCCGGCGCGCTGGCGAGCATTGCCTACAGCCTCTACCTGACTCACAAGATGGTGTTCAACGCGATCCAGGAGATCGGCCGCCGCGGGCCCATCGGGCTGCAGCCGTTCGAGCTCGCGTGCGCCCTGCTGGTCGCCTTGTTGGCGGGAACGGGTCTGTATTGGTTGGTGGAGCGGCCGTTCCTGAAACTGCGGGATCGGCTGCCGGGATCCCGTGCCATCGCCTTGACAGTCAAGGCGCACAGTTGATCCTGCAACGTCGGTAATCGCCTGATTTCTTTGCTGTATACTGCTTCGCACGCATTCGGAAGGGGGAAGACATGCGGCGATCTGCATGGCTGGCAATCAGCGTCGCGGTCATCTGGACCGCATCTTTTGCGCAGGAAGGTCCTCCGCCGCAGGCGCCCCCCGCGGGCGGCGATCCCGCCGCGCGCGCCGCGGCCCGGGATAGGATCAACGCCGCGCAGGCGGCGGAGTGGAACAAGAACCCGGCCCCCACCGATCCGCGCGACTTCTCCGGGGTGTGGTGGACGCGTGGCTATGACCGCACCTTCCGCCCCGTGGCGGATCACCCGATGTCGCCCGGCGAGGCAGCCAGCCTGCTGCCGATGACACCGCTCGAGGCCGCCAGCCGCCAGCATCACCTCGATATGGAAAAGGCCGGCACGCCCATTGCCGATGCGCCAACCCAGTGCTTTCCACACGGCATTCCGCGACTCATGGCCTCGCCCTATCCGATCGAATTCGTCTTTGCACCAGGACTGATCACGATTCTGCACGAGGTCGCCCACAACGTGCGGTTCATCCACCTGGACGGCAAGCCGGTGTCCGCGGATACGCCCCGGA
>DATHMT010000043.1:0-37797 GCA_035486855.1 Steroidobacteraceae bacterium | reverse complement strand
GCAGGCCGTCACGGCAGGGCGTGCACCAGCCGCAGGATTCGCGCGCAAAGAACTCCTCGAGGTTGCGCACCACCGAGAGGATACCGCGAGCGTCATCCACCACCGTCAGCAGACCCGTGCCCAGGCGGCTGCCGGCCTTGGCGATGGTGTCGAAATCCATGGGCAGGTCCAGGTGCTCGGGCATCAGGAAATCGGTCGAGGCGCCGCCCGGGAGCCAGCACTTGAGCGTGCGCCCTTCCTGCATGCCACCGGCATGCGCCTCGAGGATCTCGCGCGCCGAGACGCCGAAGGGCAGTTCCCACACGCCCGGCCGCCTGACGCGGCCGCTCACGCCGTAGAGTTTGGTTCCCGAGTCCTTGCTCTTGCCCTGGGACAAGCCGTGGAACCACTCGCCCCCCCGCAGCACGATGTGCGGGACGTTGCACAAGGTCTCGACGTTGTTGACTACGGTCGGTTTGCCCCACAGACCCGCGATCTGCGGGAACGGCGGCTTCGCACGCGGGTTGGCGCGGCGGCCTTCGAGGGAGTTGATGAGCGCGGTTTCCTCGCCGGGAATGTAGCGGCCCGCGCCGCTGTGCACGAAGAGCTCGAAACTCCAGGGCGAGCCGAGGATGTTGGCGCCCAGATACCCCGCGGCCCGGGCTTCCTCGATGGCCCGCTCCAGCCGCTGCGCGGCCAGCACATACTCGCCGCGCAGAAAAATGTAGCCGCGACTGGCCTGGATGGCGTAGCCCGAGACGATCATCGCCTCGATGAGCTGATGCGGTGCGCCTTCCATCAGCAATCGATCCTTGAACGTGCCCGGCTCCATCTCGTCCGCATTGCACAGCACGTATTTCTGGCGGGGCGCGTCGTCGCCCATCGGCACCAGGCTCCACTTCACCCCGGTCGGAAAACCCGCACCGCCCCGGCCGCGCAGATTCGCCGCCTTCACCAGGCCCGTCACCTCGGCGGGCTGCAGCTCCTTGATGGCCTTGCGCAGCGACGCGTAGCCTTCCTGCGACTCATAGCCGCGGATATCCAGCGGCGCCGCCAGATTGATGCGATAGGTGAGGGGTTGGGTCTCGGCCGTCATGGATACCGCTCCAGTAATCGGGCAATGTCGTGCGGTGTGACGTCAAAATGCGTGTCCTCATTGATCATCAGCACCGGGCCGCGATCACAGGCGCCCAGGCAGCAGATCGGCAGCAGCGTGAAGCGCCCATCGGGGCTGGTCTGGCCGAACTTGAGACCGAGCTGTTTGCAGAGCTCATCCCGCACCTCCTCGTAGCCGGTCAGGAAGCAGGCGACGCTGTCGCACACCTTGATGACGTGGCGGCCGACGGGGCGGCGGAAGATCAGGTTGTAGAACGTCGCCACCCCTTCCACATCGGCCGCGGAGATCCCGAGCTGGCGGCCGATCGCGGGTATCGCCGCATCCGGTACCCAGCCGTGTCGCTTCTGCACGATCTTCAGCGCCCCGATGCTCGCGGCACGGGGATCATCGTAGTGACGCTTTTCTGCCTCGATCGAGGCGCTGTCGTCGACATGAAGCACGTACGGGGCGAGGGTGGGGGCGGTGCTCATGGGTCAGCGATCCACGTCGGCCATGACGAAATCAATCGAAGCGAGGTGTGCCACCAGATCGGGAATCATCCGGCCGCGGACAACTTCGGGGATCATCTGCAGATGCGGGAAACTCGGCGTGCGGATGCGGGTTCGATAGCTCATGGTGTTGCCATCGCTCGTGAGGTAGTAACCGTTGAGGCCCTTGGTGGCCTCGATCAGCTGGCTCGACTCCCCGGGCGGGATCACCGGACCCCAGGAGACCGCCAGGAAGTGCGTGATCAGGGTCTCGATGTCCTTGAGCATGCGTTCGCGCGGCGGCGGGCAGGTGAGCGGGTGATCGGCCTTGTAGGGGCCGGCGGGCATGTGCTCGAGGCACTGGCGGATGATGCGACAGCTCTGCCGCAGCTCCTCGATGCGCACGGTGCAGCGATCATAGGCATCGCCCTTTGAGCCCACCGGTATCTCGAACTCAAAATGCTCGTAACCCGAGTACGGACGGGCCTTGCGATAGTCAAAGGCGCAGCCGGTGGCGCGCAAGCCGGCGCCGGTCACGCCCCATTCGAGCGCCTGGGCGGTGTTGAACGGCGCGACACCCACCACGCGGCCGCGCAGGACGCTGTTCTCCACCGCCGCAGTCACATACTCCTCCAGGCGGGATGGAAACCAGTCGAGGAACTCGCGCACCTTCACATCCCAGCCCCGCGGCAGATCGTGCGCGACGCCGCCGATGCGGTACCAGGCCGGGTGCATGCGAAACCCCGTGACCGACTCGATCACGTCGTAGGCCTTCTGACGGTCCGCGAACATGAAGAACACCGGGGTCATCGCGCCCATGTCCTGCAGGTAGGTGCCCAGGAACAGCAGGTGCGAGGTGATGCGGAAGAACTCGGCCATCATGATGCGGATGGTCTGCACGCGCTCCGGCACCTCGATGCCCGCGAGTTTCTCCACCGCCAGCACGTAGGGGAGGTTGTTCATCACCCCGCCCAGATAGTCGATCCGATCGGTGTACGGAATGAAGCTGTGCCAGGACTGCCGCTCCGCCATCTTCTCGGCGCCGCGATGGTGGTACCCGATGTCGGGCACCGCATCGACGATCTCCTCACCGTCGAGCTGCAGGATGATCCGGAAAGCGCCGTGCGCGGAAGGGTGATTCGGTCCGAGGTTCAGGAACATGAAGTCCTCCTCCTCGTTGCCGCGCTTCATGCCCCAGGCTTCGGGACTGAACTCGAGCGCGGCCTGCTCCTCATCCTGCCGGGCCGCCGTCAAGCGGTACGGATCGAATTCGGTGGCGCGCGCCGAATATTCCTTGCGACCCGGGTGACCCTGCCAGTAACGGGGGAGCAGGATCCGCTCCAGGTGCGGGTGACCCTCGAAGCGAATGCCGAACAGATCCCAGGTCTCGCGCTCGTACCAGTTGGCATTCGCGTACAGCCCCACGATCGATGGGATCGAGGGGAATTCCCCCAGCAGCGCAACCTTGATGCGCACCTGACCCGAATCGCCCGGCCCGCAGCGCTCGACCGACAGCAGGTGGTAGAACACCGTGAAATCCGCAGCAGGCAGCCCCTCGCGGTGACGGCGCATGCGCTCATCGATCGCCTGCAGGTCGAGCAGCATCGTGAACGGCCGCACCACGGAGCGCTTGAGAAAACGCAGCACCTCGTCGCGGTCCTCCGCGGCGACCCACAGCGTCGGCACATCATCGCGAGTGAGCTGGCGCACGAAGCGCCGTTCGCCGAAACGCTCGTAGAGTTCGCGTACGACCTCGGGCAGCGGCGCGAGTGATCCGTCAGCCATGAGTCAGACCGAATCCGGCGTGCGCAGCGCACCCGTCGCCTGGCGCCGGGCGAGTTTCAGATCGCGCTGCGCGGGCAGCGGCGCGCGATAAACGCCCTGATCGCCGATCACCCAAGAGAGCGGGCGCCGCTCCGCGGCGATGGCATCCTGCAGCAGCATCAGCCCCTGTACGAAGGCCTCCGGCCGCGGCGGGCAGCCCGCAACGTACACGTCCACCGGCAGGAATTTATCCACCCCCTGGACCACCGAGTAGATGTCGTACATGCCGCCCGAGTTCGCACACGAGCCCATCGAGATGACCCAGCGCGGCTCGAGCATCTGTTCATAGAGCCGCTGCACCACCGGCGCCATTTTCATGAAGCAGGTCCCCGCGACCACCATGACATCGGCCTGACGCGGTGAGGCGCGGATCACTTCGGCGCCGAAGCGCGAGATGTCGTGCACTCCCGTGAGTGCGGTGGCGAATTCGACGTAGCAGCAGGAGAGTCCGAAGTTGAAGGGCCACAGTGAGTTCTTGCGACCCCAGTTGACCAGGTCATCGAGCTTCGCCAAGACAATGTTCTTGCGAACGGACTGCTCGATGACGTAGTTCTCATCCTGGTTCACGCCCGGCGGCTTCGGTGCGCGGCCGCGGGCGGGATTGATGCGGGTCAACGTGTATTCCATTGCAAGCACCTAAGGTTTGCGACGGGGCGCCCAGTCCAGGCCCCCCGCGCGCCAGACGTAGAAGAGTGCCGCCAGCAGCACGATGACGAACACCGAGGCGATCGTGAATCCCGACCAGCCGTTCTGGCGAACGGACACGGCCCACGCATACAGAAAGACCGCCTCCAGGTCGAAGATCACGAAGAACATCGCGACGAGATAGAACTTCGCGGGCATGCGCAGCAGCGCGGTGCCGACACCGATCGCGCCGGATTCGAAGGGCTCATCCTTCGCCCGCCCGTGATCGCGGCCGCCGAGCAGGTAGGAGGCGCCCAGCATGAGCGCCACCAGTCCCAGCACGCCGAGCGTGTAGATGGCGAGCTTCCAGGGCTCGGGTGCGACCTGCGCGATGACGCTGAGCAAGAACTGCATGAGGCCGCATGCTAGGTCAACCGCATCAGCCGAGATTGTGTGCGTGTGCTGTCGGGGCACCCGCATTCACGGTCTCACTGGAGCCGCGTGTCGATCGACCTCGTCGATGAGTGCCCGTTTGCTAAGAGGTAAGCCATTTTCAATGCGATCACTTTGTGATGGCCCTGCCTTAGCTGCACCTGCACACGCACTCAGAGACCTAAAGCTTACATCCGATTTCCACGGCCGCCATGCGCGGGGTGCCGAGAATGACCGAGTCCACCCCGACCACGGCGCCCAATCCCAGGCCGCCGACCTCGTATTGCCTGTTCAGCATATTGCGGACATAGGCGGCCACAGTAACCTTGGATCCGGCGATGGCGTTCCATTCCACTCGCGCATTCAGCAGCGTGTAGCCGCTGATCCGGGTATTGGGGTCCAATGGGCCGATTCCATTGGGCGGAACGTTGATACTTGCAGCGAGATTGGAGTAGTAGAAGAGCCCCTGCGAGTACAGGTCCTGACGCACTACCAGCTCACCCAGGGAATGTGGCAGCTCATGGTTGAAACGTACATAAAATGAACCGGCATTCCGGGTCGCATCCCCATAGGGCCCCAGTATCACGCTGCGCTCATCGATTGACCCGGTCAATGCGTCGACCTGCGTGAAGTGCGTGGCTCCATCGGTGTAGCGTGGGTCGGCGTAGGCATAGTTCACGCCAGCCTCTACGGAGGGCGTCAGCTCGATTTGCGCATTGAGTTCGAGGCCAGCGATCTGCGATTGATTGGCATTGACCGTGAAGGAGGCCACTCCCGCATAAACGACGCGCTGCGCGTCATCGACTTTTTCGGCGAACACATCGGCATTGATCCGCAGCGGGATGGAGCCGACCCGCTGCACATACTTGACGCCCAGCTCCAGATCGCGGGCCAGCTCGGGTTTGAAGGAGTCAATATTCGTCGTGCCATTGCTGGTTTGAACAATGCTGGTACCATTGAATCCACCGACACGGAAGCCGCCGCGTTGGGTCAGGTAAATCAGCGTGCTCGGTGCGGGCTGATAGTCGAGCCCCAGCGTCCAGCTCGGCTCGTGCTCGCCGAGCGGGGGTGGCGCCGGCACACCTGCCAACTGATGGGTGTCCTCCGGCACGCTGCCATCATCCACATAGCGGAAGGTGACGTTTTCCCAGGTTTCGCGGTACCCCGCCGTCGCTTTGACGTCATCGATCAGGTCATAGGACACCTGCCCGAACAGCGCACGTGATACTTCGTCATTCGCGAAGTTATATCGGAAACCACTCGGTACCTCGCAGCCGTTGGGATTGCCTGCGGTCTCGGGAAACGCAATGGAGCCGCAAGCGACATTCAGGGGGATATTCTGGCCTTCGTTGTCGCGCCCGTAGTACCCACCAATGAGGTAATTCAGGTGCCTAGAGTCGGTCAAGCCGGCAAGCTGCAGCTCCTCGGAGTACTGCTCAGTGGAGTAAAGAATGCCATTCGTGTTGGAACCATTCCCGATGCCACTGGCGATGATGGCGAACGGACTACCGTCTGAGTCCGTGCGGTCCAGGGAGGTGACCCGGTTGTAGCCGATAATGTTACGAATTGATACATCGTCATTGACAGTGAAGGTGGTCTTGTTGACAGCTTCCTTCAGCAGCGCATCATGTCCGCCGTCGCTGTCATTCCAAATATTCCAAAACGGCTGTGTCGCCTCGAGCGCGACAAAGTTGGCAAGCCCATTGTAGGAATTGAGCTTTGCGGGATAGGTCCCTCCGGTGGGAGCGCCGGCTGGAAACAGTTCGGCACCGGCACACGAGGGGCTTGAGGGACAGGCGACGTTGACACTGTCGACCTTGAGCCCACCGGAATTTCCGCCCTCTCGCCCGTACTGTACCGTCGTGGAGTTTTCCAAGGCATCCACGGGAGTCAGCCGCAAGGTGCCACGCAACGCGCGGTTGTCGACGGAGCCCTGGTCGATGTCCAGGTAGACATTTTGTTCATAGCCGTCGCGATGCTCATCCACGCCTGCCAGGCGCACCGAGGCCCACGAGGTCAATGGGAGGGTGAGGGCGCCCTCGGCCTTTTGTTCATTGAAGTCTCCGGCGGTATAATCCAGGTAGCCGTCCAGATCCTTGCCGGGCGGCGTGCTGGTGTAGAGAACCGCTCCGCCGGTTGCATTGCGGCCGAACAGCGTCCCCTGCGGGCCCTTCAGCACCTGAATGGACTGCAGATCAAAGAATGGGGTTGCGGTGGAGCCCCCGGTTTGAAATTCGTTGAAATAGGTGAGGACCGTTGGGGAGGTGTAGGAGTAGGCATCCAGGGCCTGTCCCCGTATTGAGAACGCCAATAAATTGGAGTTCGTGGAAGCCACGGCCAGCAGCCCCGGTACGGCCGACTGCAATTCCTGTTCAGTGGTGATGTGCTGTTGGGCGAGGGCAGTGGCTGAAAGGGAATCGACGGCGACGGGCACCTTTTCCTGGTCTTCGTCCTGGCGCCGAGCTGTGACCACCACCTCCTGTAGGACACCGGGCACGTCGGCGGCGCCTGTGTCGGCATCCGCCGCGCAGCATGGACGTAGTGATATCCCAAGTGCCATTGCCAACAATCCCCAGCACGCGCTCGACATCAATTTCATGGCCGTCCAGTAGCGCACTGCGCTTATTGAATCGCCGATGCCTTTGCATCCGGCCGCGGCGTAGACTTTACCCCAGGGATCCCGTACGAGAGAGGGGTGGGCATTAATACCAAAGGATAATTGCGCTCGCTTCGCATCCCATCCGGCAAGTTGGTGTTCGAGTCATGGTAGAGGTATACAAATTCGAACTCGAGCCGCTTCGCAAAGAAGCAGATTTCACCTATTTTCGGGGCAGGGAGTGCACCATGGAGGTGCCTGTCTTGGCCGTGGCCTTGACTGCGGAGCGGCCCTCCCCACAAAGCGCCCGCCGACTGGAGCATGAGTACGCTCTGGCCAGCGACCTTGATTCGGCCTGGGCGGCTCGGCCTCTGGCCCTCACGCGGTATGGAGGATGCGCGCTACTGGTTCTTAAAGATCCGGGCGGCGAGCCTTTGGATCTGCTCATCGCGCGCGAGCAGGGGCAGATGTTTGAGCTGGCTCGCTTCCTGCGCCTGGCCATCGGGCTGGCGGCTGCACTGGGCCAGGTTCACCGACAGGGCCTGATCCACAAAGACATCAAGCCCAGCCACGCACTGGTTGATGAGTCCGGACGCGCATGGTTCACCGGTTTTGGTATCGCTTCGAAACTCCGGCACGAGCATCACGCCCCCGCACCACCGGAGGTGATTGCCGGAACACTGGCCTACATGGCGCCCGAGCAGACCGGCCGGATGAACCGCTCATTGGACTTACGAGGCGATTTGTACTCCCTGGGCGTCACCTTATATCAAGCGCTGACGGGAGAGCTGCCGTTCACGGCGACAGATCCTCTGGAGTGGATCCACTGCCACATTGCACGCAAGCCGCGTGCACCGGCGGATCTTGGGCCGATACTCGAACCGCTCTCGGCGATCATCATGAAGCTTCTCGCCAAAAACTCCGAGGAGCGCTACCAGACTGCCGTCGGACTTGAGACTGACCTGCGGCAGTGTCTCTCGCAATGGCTGGCGCAGGGGCGAATCGATTCGTTTGCCCTCGGCACGGAAGACACTCCGGAACGATTGCAGGTACCCGAGAAGCTCTACGGCAGGAGTCGGGAAGTCGACGCGCTGCTGACGGCCTTCGATTGGGTCGTGTCACACGGCTCCGCCAAGCTGGTGCTGGTGTCGGGTTACTCAGGCGTCGGCAAGTCTTCCGTTGTGCAGGAGCTGCACAAGGTGCTGGTGCCTCCGCGCGGACTTTTCGCCAGCGGTAAATTCGACCAATACCAGCGCGACGTACCCTATGCAACGCTGGCGCTTGCTTTGCGGATGCTGGCGCGCCAGATCCTGGTAAAGAGCGAAGCCGAAGTGTCGCAATGGAGTCGCGTAATCCTTGCGGCATTGGGATCGAATGGCCAGTTGATGATCGATCTCATCCCTGACCTGGAATTCGTCATCGGCAGGCAGCCGCCTGTCCCAGAACTGCCACCGCGAGAGTCCCGCAACAGATTTCATCTGGTGTTCAAACGTCTCCTCGGTGTCTTCGCCACACCGGAGCATCCGCTGGCATTGTTCCTCGATGATCTGCAGTGGTTGGATATGGCGACTCTGGAGCTGCTGGAGCATCTGGTCACCGATCCGGAGGTGCGCCATGTCCTGCTGATCGGTGCGTACCGCGACAATGAGGTCGATTCAGTGCATCCGCTGATGCGCACGCTGGCTTCGATTCGCGAGGGTGGTATCACACCTTTGGAGATCGTCCTTTCACCTCTCACCCACCACGATATCGGCTTGCTCGTCGGCGAGAGCTTGCGCGTTGAGATCAACTCCGCGGATCACCTGGCACAGTTGATTCACGAGAAAACAGCGGGCAATCCCTTCTTTGCCAAGCAATTTCTAATGTCACTCGCGGAAGAGGAGCTGATCCGGTTCGATCCGGCCATGAGGCGATGGGTCTGGGATCTTAAGCGCATCCGCGACAAGGCCTATACCACCAACGTCGTGGATCTGATGGTGGCCAAGTTGGAACGTTTGCCGCACAGAACCCAGAGCGCACTTCAGCGCGTCGCCTGTCTCGGCAATACAGCGGAAGGCAGGACGCTCCAGGTGGCGTTTGGCTATAGCGCAGCGCAACTTCATGCCGATCTGCTCGAGGCCATTGCCGCTGGACTGCTGCGGCGACACGAGGAGTCCTACGTCTTGCTGCACGATCGTATCCAAGAGGCCGCCTACGCTCTCATCCCCGAATCCGCGCGGGCCGCGACACATCTTGAGATCGGCCGAACGCTACTGCGGAGTCTTTCGCCAGAAGAACTGACCGCGCATCTGTTTGAGGTGGCCAACCAGTTCCAGCGTGCGCAGGGACTGCCGATGGAGATTACGGAACAACTGCAGGTCGCCGATCTGAATCTCCGAGCCGGCCGCAAGTCCAAAGCAGCCTCGGCTCACTCCTCCGCGCGCGGCTATTTTGCAGCGGGCCGCGCACTTCTGGAGAAAGAGGACTGGAGCCGCCACTATGAATTGCAGTTCAGTTTGGGGTTGGAGTATGCCGAGGCCGAGTTGCTTTGTGGAAACTCCGACAAGTCGGCCGAGCTGATCGAGGAGTTGCTACTTCGGGCGGCTTCGCGGACCGATGCCACCTCGGTGTATCGGCTCAAGATCCAGCTGCACATCATGACCTCCAATGACACGGAGGCCATCGCGGCCGCACTGAGATGCCTGCGCGATTTTGGCCTGGATTTGCCAATGCAGCCCACGGAAGAGCAGGTCGGCGCCGAATTCGAGACACTCTGGCCCACACTCGGCGGCCGGACAATCGAGAGCCTGCTCGATATGCCGCCGATCACCGACCCGGATCTGAAAGCGCTCATGCGAGTCATGTCCACCATGACCGGCCCCGCTTATTTCACCAACCCCCGCCTGTGGTTCCTTCACATCCTCAGGATGGTGAAGCTCTGCATGCAGCACGGGGCCAGCAGTGCCTGCATCATGGCCTACTCCTCCATCGCCGTCGTGCTGTGCGGACGCTATCACCGCTACGCGGAAGGGTTTCTATTCGGCAGGCTTTCCTGCGATATCGCCGATAAGCATGGCTTCGTCGAGCACAAAACCAATGCCTATATAGCTCTCGCACAGTGCGCCTTCTGGACTCAGCCGATCGGCATGGTGGTCGAATCCGTGAGGAAGGGATTCGATACCGCGATTGAAGCGGACGACCAATACTTTGCCTGCACCAGCCTGTATCACGAGGTCATGTACCGGCTGCTGCGTAACGACCCACTGGATGTGGTGTGGCGCGAGACGGAGGCGGCCCGTGAATTGACATCGAGAAGCCGATTTGTCGACCTGGCGGCCATCGTCGCCGTACAGCGGCGGTTGATCGCGGAGCTGCAAGGCGACGCTGCAAAGCTCTCGGATTCGGGCGTGGACCCTCTAGATGAGGCGACACTGTCGGGTCGAATGCCCCTTCTCGCCAGCTGGTATTGGATGTACAAGCTCAAGACACGTTTCCTCATGGGCGACCATGAGATGGCCCGCATCGCTGGCGAGAACTCGAAGCAGCTGCTTGGGATCACGGTCGGGATGCCAGACATAGTGCATTACTACTATTACGGTGCCCTGACGGTGGCGGCCCTCTACGCGGACGGATCACCGGCTCAGCAGGAGACGTGGCGCAACGAGATTGAGCAGCTCGGCAAACAGCTTGAGGAGTGGGCGGAGAATTGCCCGTCGACCTTTGCAGACAAGCACCTCTTGGTCCGAGCGGAAATCGCCCGCCTCGACGGGCGTTCCACCGATGCTCTGGGCCTGTACGAACAGGCGATACAGTCCGCTCGCCAGCATGGATTTGTGCAGAACGAAGGCCTGGCCAACGAGCTGGCGGGACGGTATTGCCTCAGGCTCGGCCTCGAGACCGCCGGCCACGCACATCTTGCCAACGCGCGTAACTGTTACGAGCGCTGGGGAGCGCACGGCAAGGTCAAGCAAATCGTCGCAAGGTACTCGCGTTACCGTGATGTGCGCCTGCCCGGAGCCATGGGGCCCATCGCCTCGCCGGTTGCCCAACTGGATGTGGAGACCGCCCTGAAGGCCTCGCGTGCCATATCTAGCGAGATCGAACTGCCCACGCTGATCGAGAAGCTCATGCACATTTCGATCGAACACGCGGGGGCCAACCGCGGAGTGCTCATCCTCTTCCGCGGTGATGCGCCACAGATCGAGGCCGAGGCTATGGTCGTCGAGGGCCAAGTGGCGGTCACCGCAAGACAGGCGGACATCACGGAAGCGGATCTGCCCCTCTCGATGGTTCACTATCTCATGCGCAGTTTCGAGGCGGTGCTGCTGGACGACGCCCTGTCTGACACAGTGCACTCGCAAGACCAGTATGTGCAGCGTAACCGTCTGCGTTCGGTCCTGCTGCTGCCGATCCTCAAGCAAGCCCAACCGGTCGGCGCGCTATACTTGGAGAACACGCTGACGCCGGGCGTCTTCACTCATGAGCGGTTGACAATATTACAGCTGCTGGCCTCCCAGGCGGCCATCTCCATTGAGAACGCGCGTCTCTACACCGAGCTGAAGCGCAGCGAAGCGTTCATGGCTCAGGGTCAGTTGATCAGCCAAACCGGGAGCTTCGGCTGGTCAGTGGCCACCGGTCGGATCCACTGGTCGGAAGAGATCTACAAGCTGTTCGAGTATGACTCCCAGATCCAGGGTACTTTCGAATTGGGATTCGAGCGAACCCATCCCGCGGATCGGGAGCTCGTGCGCGAGACACTCGGCCGAGCCATCCAGGAGCGGACCGATTTCGACTTCAAATATCGGCTGCTGATGCCGGATGGACGAGTCAAGTATGCGCACGTCATTGGCCGACCCATGGACTCGGGCGAACTGGACTTCGTCGGCGCCGTTCGCGACATCACCGAGAGCACCAGGGCCGAAGAGGAGCTGCGTCGGGCACAGGATCATCTCACCCGGATCAACCGTCTGACGACAATTGGCGAGCTGACGGCTTCTCTGGGCCATGAGCTGAGTCAGCCGATCAGCGGTGCCATGGCCAGCGCGGATACCTGCCGGATGCTTCTTGAAAAACCGGTCCCGGAGCTGGAGTCCGCTCGCGCCGCCCTATCGCGCGTGGTACGGGACACCCAGCGTGCTGTGTCGATCATAGAAAGACTGCGTTCGAAGTTCCGAAAGGACGAGCCGGATCGGGAGCTGCTGGATGTCAACGAGATCGGATTGGAGACGATTGCGCTGTTGCGCGATGAGGCGCTGCGCCACGAGGTATCGATCCGCACTCAATTGGCTGCGGTGCGCCTCTATGTTCTTGGGGATCGGGTGCAGTTACAACAAGTGCTGATGAATCTCCTCGTCAATGGCATCGATGCATTGAAAGATTCTCATGGGCATCGCGAGATCGTGCTCAAGTCTGAGGATACCGAACAGCACTGGATACACATCTCGATCTCGGACACGGGAATCGGCTTTCCGCCGCACTTGGCGCAGGAAATCTTCACGCCATTCTTCACGACCAAGCCTCATGGGACTGGCTTGGGACTTCGAATCTGTAAGTCGATCGTCGAAGATCACGGTGGACAGCTGTGGGGGGTCGGCAATCCCGGCCACGGCGCCACCTTCCATTTGAATCTGCCGTCCGCATCGCAGACTTGGACAACACCCAGCACCTAGCCGCGCGCTGACTATACCGGCGCCCGACTCGAATGCTCATCCATCGCGCCCGTGGGCTCGGTCGCCCTGCACATAGGATGCACCCAATGTCAACGCCAATAGTCCGATCGCACCCAGAGTGTAGATCGCAAGCTTCCAGGGCTCGAGTGAGATCTGCGTGATGAGGGCGATCAAGGACTGCATAGAGCTGATGTTAGGCCACGCGCATCTGCCGCGATTGTGCTCGCGTGCTGTCCAGGCACTGGCATTCACCGGGTGCTCTCGATTGCGCTGATACCAACGTGCAATGGAGTCTCCGACACTCGCGTGGTCTGCTCCGCGGTATCTAACCGGAGATTCCCAGATGAGCCTCATCGATCACGCCATCAAGGCCAATCACAAGTACGCCAAGACCCACGATCACAAGCTGGCACAACGCCCGTATCCGAAAATCGCGGTGATCACCTGCATGGATCCGCGGCTGTCACATCTTTCGGACATCCTGGGAATTGCGCAGGCGGATATCGACGTCATCCGCACCGGCGGACCGGCGGTCACCGCCGATGTGCTCGGCGAACTCGTCGTGTCCACCCGCGTGCTGGGCGCGAAGGAGATCCTGATCCTCAATCACACCGGCTGTGGCTTCAGCACCTTCACCGATGCCGAGCTCAATGCGAAGATCGCCGCCGAGACCGGTGACTCCTCGCCCGTGCCGATGCGGCTGTTCGCCTTCAAGGATCCGGTTGAGAACACCCGCGAACAGATCAAGCAGGTTCGCGCCCATCCCTGGATCGCGCAGGAGATTCCGGTGCGGGGCTTCGTGTTCGACATGGAGACGGGTCTGCTGAAGGAGGTCGACCCGCCGCAGAAAAAGGATGCCTGATATGGCGCAGCCGGGTGAGCGGCCCCCGACGTATCGTAGGGCCGGTCGGCTTTTCGTCAAGGCACTGCAGGGCCGATCGACACTGGTGGTGGCCCTCTTGGTGACGTTGGTCGTCGGCGTGGCGCTGGCGAATGTTCGCAATGGCACCACGCTGGGCGGGATTACCGGCCACGAAAGTACCGACGATGCCTACGTCCGCGCCGACCAGATCACGATTGCATCGCATATCGCAGGCTACGTCGACTTGGTGCCGGTGCGCGACAATGAGACCGTGCGCGAAGGTCAGGTGGTCGCGACCATCCAGGATGATGACTACCGGGCGAAAGTGAAAGCTGCGGAGGCGGCATTGGAGGCCGCGCGGTCGGCCGTGGAGGTGCTCAACGGCCAGGCCATCCTCCAGAGTCAGAAGGTTGCCGCGGCGGCGGCAGAGGTGCGCGCGGCCGAAGCGGGACTTCGGCAAACGCGCCTGCAACAGGCCCGCCAGCGGGCCCTGGTGGATGATGGCACGACCTCGCACCGGGAGCTTGAATCCGCGGAAGCCGACGAGGAGCGCCTGGATGCCGCCCGCGACCAGACGGTGGCGGAACTGGCCGCGGCCAGGCAGCTGCTGGAGGTCATCCGTACGCAAGGTCTCGAGGCCCAGCAGGATGTGAACGCAAAGCAGGCGGCGCTCGAACTGGCGCGCATCGATCTGGGTTACACCCGTATCGTGAGCCCGTGCGCTGGACAACTGGCCGAACGTGCGGCACTGCCGGGTGAGTATGCAACGCCGGGGACCAAGATCGGAATGCTGGTGCCACTGCCCAACGTCTGGGTGGTCGCGAACTTCCGTGAATCCCAGATGGCGCACATGTACCCGGGTCAGTCGGCGGTGGTCAGCGTCGACAGCGTGCCCGGGATCCAGTTCCGCGGCACTGTCGACAGCTTCGCGCCCGCCTCGGGTGCTTTGCAGGCGCTGCTGCCGCCCGATAACGCCACCGGAAATTTCACCAAGATTGCCCAGCGCTTTGCGATCAAGGTGATTCTCGCGCCGGGGCAATCCGGCAGCGAGCGCCTGCGTCCCGGCATGTCGGCCATTGTCACGGTTGCCGTGGGGGGACCGCCGCCCAAGCGGAGTGACGCGCAGTGAATGCGGCGGAACCCTCGCCCACGCCGATCACCACAAGTTCGGTCATCGCAAGTCTCGGTGCGTTCTCAGCGGCGTGGATGGTGATGATGGCGACCCGCTACTACGCACTGCAGGGAGCCGACATCAATGGCGCGCTGGGGGTGGGCATTGACACCGGCTCGTGGCTCGCGACCGCGTATGCAGTGTGCGAGCCCATCGGCGTGATCGTGGGCGCCTGGCTCGGGATTGCGCTGTCACTGCGACGTATGCTGCTGAGCGGAGTGGTGATTTACCTGCTCGGCACCCTCACGCCGCTCATCGTGCCTACCTATGACGGCTGGCTCTTCTCGCGCATCGTCACGGGGCTCGCGGGCGGGGTCATCATGCCGCAGGCCATCATCATTCAGCTGCGCGCCTGGGGACCGACCCGCGCGCCGCTCGCGGTGTCGCTGTTTCTGTGCGCGCCCACCGCGGCGCCCCAGTTGGCGGGCGTGATCGGTGCCTGGGGCGTCGAGCATTACGATTGGAACTTCATTCTCTTGGCGGCTCTGCCGCCGGGGATCCTGGCACTGGTTGCCGGCTACTTCGGGTTGCATCGGGAGCGGATCCATTGGCGGCCCCTGGTTCATGCCGATGTCGCGGGATTGATTTCGCTTGGGGCCGCCCTGGGCCTGTTCGCCTGGGCGATGAGCCAGGGGGATCGGATGCGCTGGTTTCAAACCCCGGTCATCCCGATCTTCCTCATCGCCTCGGCATTGTGCCTTGCCATCTTCATACTGCGCGACTGGAGTTCGGTCGGGCATCCGATCCACTGGGTCAAGCTGTACAAGCGCCGGAACGTGGCGCTCGCTGCCATCGCGGGCCTGCCGCTGGGCCTCGCCATCAGCATGTCGGGGGTGATCATTCCGGCGGCCCTGGCACAGGTGCAGGGTTTCAGGCCCGAGCAGATTGCCCCCGCCTTGTGGAGCGCGCTGTGGCCGCAGCTGCTGTCCTACCCCCTCTGCGTGGTACTCCTGACCCGCAAGATGATCGAGGTGCGGGCGCTGGTCATCGTGGGCCTGGCGCTCGTCGCCATCGGCGCCTTTTTCAACCTGCGGATCACGAGCGAGTGGCAGGTGGGCGAGCTCTACGTGGGACAGGTGATTCAAGGGATCGGACTGCCGATGATCGCCGTGCCGCTGGTGGATATGTTCGTGGCGAGCCTGCGTCCGCCGGTCGAGAGTCTGCCCGCCGCGAGCATCCTGAATCTGTCGCGTGTTCTGTCCGGGATCATCACCGCCGCCTGGGCGAGCACCTCGCTGCGACTGAACGCGCAAGGCAAACTCGCCGAGCTTCTGACCAATACGGGCCTCTATCAGGCCGGCTCGGGCAGCACCCTCACGAATCTCGCGACGCGCATGGCGCATACCACCCCCGATCCCCTGGCAGCCCGCGCGCAAGCGGTTCAGATGATTGCGGGCGCGGCGCATCGACAGGCCGCCGTGCTCGGCATCTCCGCAACCTTGGAAGCCTTGGGCTGGCTGCTCTTCGCCAGCTGCCTGATCATCGTGCTGATGGCCGAATTCGGTACCGGGGGGCTCTCCCATCCGCGCGGGCACGCCCCATGAGGCGGTTGCCGACGCTCGCCGTGATCCTGGTGTTGAGCGGCTGCGTCGTCGGGCCGACATATCAGGCGCCGAACATGTCGGTACCGGAGCATTGGAGCACAAGCCCGGGCGAGAGCAGGTCGGCCGCGGCTCTCAAGAGCTTTTGGGGCGGCTTCGGTGATCAGACCCTGAACCAGCTGATCCAGCAGGCCATCGACAACAACTACGATCTGAAGATCGCCGGCGAGAGAATTCGCACGGCGCACGATCTGGTGCAGGTCGCAGCCTCCGGTGACCTGCCCCAGGTAGGTGTAGGCGCCGCGGCCGAGAGTCGGCGCGAGACCCAGACGATTGCCTGGCCACCGGCTTCCCCGCGGTATGGCGAATACCCGTACTACGCATTGGGGTTCAACGCATCCTGGGAACTCGACCTGTTCGGGGAGACGCGGCGTCGCCGGGAGTCCGCACAAGCGGCGGCGGATGCGGCCGTCGAGAATCGGCGCGGCATACTGATCAGCCTGACATCGGCAGTCGCGAGTACCTATCTGAGCTTTCGAGCAACCGAGCTGCGACTCAGGATTGCCCACGAGAATCTGGACATCGCGCGTGAGACCCAAAGGCTTGCCCATCATGCCTTCGAGTCGGGCGAGCGTTCGCACCTGGATGTGAGCGAAGCGGACGGCCGTGTCCATGGAGTCGAGGCGAGCATTCCACCACTGCAGGCCCACCTGGAGGAGCTCGAACATGCGCTCGCCGTCCTGCTCTCACAGACGCCCGCGTCGCTCACGACCGGCGAGCTGCACTCCGATGCGGCGCTGCCCGACCCGCCGCCGCTGCCCGCCGCGCTGCCCTCCGAAGTCGTTGCGCAGCGCCCGGATATCCGCCGGGCCGAGCGCGAATATGCGCAGTCGAACGCCAATGTCGGGGTCGCGATCGCCGCACTGTATCCGCACTTCTCCATTCCCGTGAGCATCAGCCCCACCACCAGCATGGTGCACGAGCTGTTTCAACATGCGAGCCTACTGTGGCGCATCGGTCTTGATGCCAGCCAGAACGTCTATACCGGCGGCAGACTCACGGCCAACGTCGATGCGGCGCGCGCCGACAAGCAGGCGGCGCTGCTCGAGTATGAGCAGACGGTCATCAGGGCTTTTGGCGAGGTGGAGGATGCGCTCTCGAGCCAGCGCACCGAAGAGCTGCGCTACCAGGCGCTCACCACGCAGCTCGCGGACAACCGACAGGCGGTGCGTGAGGCGCAACAGCGCTATCAGCGAGGCGAGGTGGGACTGCTGCCGGTGCTCGATGATCAGGAGATTCTCTACACCACGCAGGATGCGCAGGTGACCAGCGATCTGACCCGCGCCCTCGCCGACATCTCGCTGTTCAAGGCACTCGGCGGCAACTGGCAGGAGGTAACTCTTCATGACGAACGCTAACGTGGAATTCAGGCGTTTCGACAGCGCGCCCGCGCTGGCAACGCAGGTCGCAGGCGATATCGCAGCGCAGCTGGCCAATGCGATTGCATTGCGCGGTGCGGCGAGCCTGCTCGTGTCCGGCGGCCACTCGCCGATTCGCCTCTTTGAGCAGCTGCGCGTGCAAGCCCTCGACTGGAGCCGGGTGTCGATCGGCCTCGTCGATGAGCGGTGGGTCGATCTGACTGACCCTGCGAGCAATGAGCGCATGGCGCGCGAGGCGTTGCTGCACGATCAGGCCGCTTCGGCCCAGTTCTTCGGGCTGAAGAATTCCGCCGCGACACCGGATCTGGGCGCGGCCGCGGCGTGGAGTGCACTGGCGCACCTGCCGCGTCCCCTCGACCTGACCGTGCTCGGCATGGGCGATGACGGACATACCGCATCCCTGTTCCCGGGCTCGCCGAATCTTCCGGCGGCACTCGATCTTGAGGCGCCCGAAGGTTGCGTCGGTATGCGCTCACCGAGTCCGCCACAGGCGCGGCTCAGCGTGAACCTGCGGGCGCTGCTCAACTCGCGGCGGATCCTGATTCTCATGCTGGGGGAGGGGAAGCTGCGTACCTATGCCGCGGCGAGCCGCCCCGGACCCGTTGCGCAGATGCCGATCAGGGCGGTGCTGCGCCAGGAATCTGTTCCGGTGGAAGTGGTCTGGGCGCCGTAGCGGGAAGCGGCTCCAGGCGATCGAATCTGCTGTAGTCGATACGGATGCCCCCATCCGGCGCCTCATCGAGCATGTCGCTGAAGGCGCAGTCCCAGCGTATGTCGGCGCCGGAATAGATGCTGCGGGCCAGCAGCGTCTGACCGGTGTTCTCATCGATCCCGCTGACGCTCAATACGAAGGCCGCATTGGAACTCGACAGCGATTCCGCAGTCGCAGACCGCAGAGGGCTCACCTCATCGATGACGTGCATGATGGTCCACCCCAGTGCGAACAGCGGAAACTCGCAGCGCAGCAACGGCAGATCGACGATCCGCCTGATCCGATAGCCTTCTGCGGTCACCTCGCTGCGCAACAGCCGCAGGCGTGCCGAGGCGTCCTGGATCACATTCTGCCGCTCATTGGTCGCGCGGAACATCAAGGTCCGCCTCCCATCGATGGGCCGTACGACCGCATTGGCACTGAAGCGGAATCGTGCCTTCGGCCGCGAGAACCGCGCGAACATGAGTCCCGTCATCAGTGCCAGCGACATCAGACCGACGAAGACCTCGAGCATCGCGACCAGGTGACCGTAGAGCGAGGCGGGGTGCATCGCGCCGTAGCCCACCGTGGCGAGCGTCTCGACGCTGAAGAAGAAGTCCCCTGCGAAGCCCGCCGGATCAAGGTCGGCAACACTGCCCGGCACCAGGTAATACAGGAGGCCGAACAGCAGATCGAAGCTGACAAAGAAACAGGCAAGCGTCGTGAACAGCCGCGGCCAGCTCACCGTCATGAGGTGGTGAAACAGATCGTGAAAGATCGGCCGGAAGAGGCCCTCAGTGATGATCTCGCGACCTCCGAGTTTGATGATCTTCTGCTGCATGCTGAAATTGTGTACCGGCCAAATGGCGCGGCGCTTGTACACAATAACCAGCATTGCCAGTCAAGCGCGCCATCGGTGCCCGGTGAATGATTGGCTCATGAGCGAGGATACTTTGGCCGCAGAGGCGATGGAGCGGGTGCTTGCCTTCGAACTCGAGGCGCGGGCGGCGGTGGCGCAATGCGAGGCAGCCGGGGCCAAAGTGCTGGAGACGGCCCGTCAGCAGGCCCGGGGCATCATCGAGCATGCCCAGGCGCGGACGGTTGCCTTGCATGGACGTGCCGCGAAGCAGCTCGAGCAGTGCGCGGCGCAGCTTTTGGATGCGCGCCTGAAGGCCTCCGCCGAGGCCGTAAAGCAGCTCTCGGACCCTCGGCGAATGCGCCGGGTGCTCGAGCGGGTGGCAGCGCGTCTCACCACCGATGCAGGCCGCGCCGATGTCCCTTGAAGGCAATATCGAATACGCGGCGACGCGCGTACAGTCACAACATGGCGCGCGTCCGGACCCGGTGCAATGGCGTCGCCTGGAGACCAGCCACGATCTGGGGCAGTATCTTGAGGGCGCGCGCGGCAGCCTCTTCGGTCCCTGGATCGTCTCCCTCGACCGCCATCGGGATGTCCATGACATCGAGCGCACGCTGCGCGGTGCCTGGCGTCACTACGTCCGAAGCGTGGCCGGCTGGCATCCCCGATGCTGGCAGTCATGGCTCATCTGGCTTGAGTGGTTGCCGACCCTCGGACTGGGTGCGCGCATCGCCGATGTCGAGCCAGCGATCGCCAAACAGGCGCCATCCTTTGAGCTGTGGGTGACACGCTGGCGGGCGCTGTGGCCCGCGGTGGATGCCGACACTGCGCAGCATCTGACGCAGGTCCTCAAGGCGCTGCGTGAGTATGCCCAGCAGAATGAGCTTGCCAATGATGACTCGGTGGCGCCCCGTGAACGCCTGCGGGCGCGGCTCGAGCGGATTTTTCGTGCGGCCGCGGGCACTGCGGTGGCGACGTTGTGTCACCTGGGCCTCATGGCGCTGGACTTCGAGCGCCTGCGCGGGGGTCTGGTGAAGCGCAGCCTGTTCGCCGGTGGGGGGTAAGGCCCGTGCTGCTCCGACCGGTCAAGGCGCTGTGGTTTGAGGTGCTGGTCGCCCGCCGGGACCTGCCTTCGGCCTTGGCGAGCCTTGCAGCCGGGGGTGAGGTTGAGCTCGAGTCACAAGAGCAGGCCTCGGCGGCGCAACTTGCGCCGCGACTGCGGGCAATGCTCGAGGAGTACGGCCATCTGGCGCAGCGATTCGGCATTTACTGGCCGCCAGCCGCGAGCGCCTTCGAACCTGCCGCGGAACCCGAGAGCATCGGAGCTGGCGCCCTGACGCGCCTGCGGGCGTGGGCGGCGGTGGCCGATCCGCTGGTCACCCAGATGCAGCAGCTCGCGCACGAGCGCATTGAACTGACCTATCTGCGGCGGCTGCTCTCACAAGCGCGCGCGCCGCTGCCGCCGCTGGATCGCATCCTGAATGCGGGGCCGGTGCTCGCGGGTCGGATCTACCTTTTGGAAAAGGGCGGTGAGCCGCCGCCGCTGCCGGATACGATTCTTGCGCAGCGAGTCGATTGCCTGGAGCACGGCTACCTGGTCG
The DNA here is from genome assembly GCA_035486855.1 of Steroidobacteraceae bacterium. Lineage (GTDB taxonomy): Bacteria > Pseudomonadota > Gammaproteobacteria > Steroidobacterales > Steroidobacteraceae > DAIDKA01. The sequence continues at coordinate 16,946 of DATHMT010000043.1, read as the reverse complement.
CGGTCGGACCGCGGGCACAGCTCGAGAAGCTTGACGAGGGCTTGAGCGTGCTCAAGGCGCGGCGGCTGGCGTTGCCCGCCGCGCTGCAGGCCGCGAGCGAGCAGGATTTCTCCCCGCGTCTCGAGGCGCGCCTGACCCAGATTGATCGCACGAGGCGGCAATTGGACGCGCAGTTGAGCGCCTGTAGCGTCGAGCATGATCTCGCCGCGGCGCTCGCAGACATGGCGGTGATCGGCTGGTTCGCGGAAGCGGTGCCGGAGCTGGTGCGCACGGATCACTTCGTGCGGATCACCGGCTGGACCAGCGCTGCACGCGGTGAGCAGCTGCGTTCCCGCCTCGCCGCCGCGGGGCTGCATCATCTGATCCATTTTGCGGCGCCGCCGCCGCAGCTGCTAAGGCCCATCGTGCTGCGCAACCCGCGCTGGGTCCGGCCCTTTGAGGCCTTCGCCCGCCTGCTTGGCGTGCCCGGAGCCAATGAGGCGGATCCGAGCGTGCTGCTGGCCGTGCTCGCGCCCCTGATGTTTGGCTTCATGTTCGGTGATGTCGGACAGGGCGGTGTCCTGGTTTTGGCAGGATTGGCCCTGCGCAAACGCTTTGCCGCGGCGGAACTGCTGATCGCGGGGGGCGTTGCCGCCATGGTCTTCGGCTGCCTGTTCGGCAGCGTCTTTGCGCAAGAGGGGCTGCTGCCCGCCCTGTGGCTACACCCGCTGCAGGCGCCCCTTACATTACTGGAGATCGGCCTCGCTGGCGGCAGCGTCGTGATCCTTCTGGGTCTCGCGCTGGATGCTCTGGAGAGCTACTGGGGTGGCGAGGCCAAGCGTTGGTGGGCCTCGCGCGCAGGGCTCGTCGTCAGCTACTTGGCTGCCCTGGGCTGTGTCGCCGATCGCCGTGCCGTCTGGCTCGTGCCGCTGGGACTTGCGTGGTACTGCGCCGGTGAGGTCGCGGGCGCGAAGCGGCGTCTGGCGCAGCTGGGCGCGAGTCTCGGCGAAGCCATCGAGACGTTGCTGCAGCTGCTCGTCAATACGCTCTCCTTCGTGCGCGTCGGCGCCTTCGCACTCGCGCACGCGGGCCTCGCGGCCGCCATCAATGCGCTGTGCGCGGGCATCGGACCGCGCTGGCTCGCCATCCTGGGCCTGATCCTCGGGAATGCGGTCCTGATCCTCATCGAGGGCCTGGTGGTGGGGATTCAGACCACCCGGCTGGTGCTGTTTGAATTCTTCATTCGTTTTCTGCGCGGATCGGGCCGCGCACTGAAGCCGCTGCGGGCCCCTCCGGTCGCCATCCCGCTGCAACTATCGAGGGAATCAACATGATCGACGTTCGTCAGCCATCTTCAAACCGGTCACGGATCATCGTGATTCTAACCGTCACGGTGGGTCTCCTGGCAACGCTGCTGCTGCTGGGGATCGGCACCGCCAAGGCAGCCGAGGCGGTGGCACCGCTCGCGGCGGTCAATCCGCAGATCGTAGCCTGGGGCCTTTTGGCAGCGGCGCTCTCCACGGCGCTGGCGGCCATTGCCGCCGGCTACGCCGTGGGCAAGGTCGGCAGCGCTGCCGTCGGTGCGGTCGCCGAGAAACCGGAGCTCTTCGGCCGCGCGCTGGTACTGGTGGGTCTTGCGGAGGGCATCGCGATCTACGGCCTCATCATCTCCATCCTCATTCTCAACCGCATTGCCTGATCCATGCGTTGGGTCGTCATCGCCGATGAACTCAGCGCCGTGGGTTGGCGCCTGGCGGGTGCCCAGCCGCTGATTGCCGCGGCTGACAGCGTGCAGGCCCACTTTACGCAGGCACAGCGCGATGCCGATCTGATCCTCATCACGGCGGATCTCGCCCGGCAGCTGCCTCAGGATGTGCTCGATGCCGCGCTGCTGGAGGAGAAGCCGCTCATCGCGATGATGGCGGCGCTGCCGAACGGCGGCGAGCCTGCGGACCTGGCGCGCAAGGCCGGGCGGGTACTTGGGATTGCGGTATGAGTACGCCGCTGCGCAATGATGAGTTCGACCGCCAGGCGCAGGCCCTGTTGCAGCAGGTCACCGACGATCGCGAGCAGCGCTGCGCGGCACTGCGCGCCACGGTCGATCAGCAGGCACGGCAAATCGTGCGGACGGCCCGGGCACAGGCGCGGCAGAGCGTTGATCATGCGGTCGCGCAGGAACGCACCCGTCTGGAGCTGGGTCTGCGGCAGGCGCGGGCACGCGCCGACATCGAAGCGCGCCACGACGAGCAGCGGTGCAGTCGCAAGCTGCTTGATCACATGTGGAGCGAAATCGAGGCGGCGCTCGAGCGTCGCTGGTCGACGCTGGTAAGCCGCAGTGCCTGGATCGAGGCCGCGATGAGTGAGGCCGGCCGAGTTCTCGGCGGGCGCGACTGGCTCATCGAAAGTGCCCTGGAGCTTCAGGAACAGACCCGCAGCCGCGGCGCCGGTACCATCACCTGGTCGCTACAGCCCGCGCTGCCGGCCGGACTCAGGATCAGCGCCAATGGCGTGTGCGTCGATGCGACCGTGACGGGACTGTTGAGCGCGCGCGGCGCGATCGAGGCGGCGTTTCTCGCCGAGTATCTGGCGGAGCAGGCGAACGATGGCTGAAGGACGCATACACTGGATCAGTGGCCCGGTCATGCGGGCACGCTCCGCAGACCTGTTTCATGTGCAGGATGCCATCGCGGTCGGGCCCGCGGCGCTGCTTGGGGAGATCGTGCGCCTGAGCGCCGATGAAATCGTCGCGCAGGTCTATGAAGATACCACTGGCCTCAAGCCCGGAGATCCCATCGTGGGGAGCGGCGAGCCGCTGTCCGTTAAGCTCGGACCCGGCCTGCTCGGCCAGATCTTTGATGGGCTGCTGCGTCCGTTGCGGGAGGCGGGTAACTTCGTGCGTCCCGGAGCCGCCAATCCTTCAGCTGTCCGCTTCGCCTTCGAGCCGGGCGTGCGGGTCGGGGAGAGCCTGCGCCCGGGGCAGTCGCTCGGCGCCGTGGCGACTCCCCGGCGCCAGCTGTGCCTGGCGCCGCCGCAGCGCGGCGGGGTGGTGGTCTCGATCGTGCCCCAGGGTGAGTACACCGAGGATGAGCCGATCTGCACGCTGCGCGATGCGGATGGCGCGAACTTCGAGGTGGCGCTTGCCCAGCGTTGGCCGGTGCGGCAGCCGCGCCCGAGCGCGCGCCGCCTGGCACTCGCCGGCCCTTTGATCACGGGCACCCGCATCATCGATACGCTGTTCCCGATGGCACGCGGCGGTCGCGCGGCAATACCCGGCAGTTTCGGCACCGGCAAGACCGTCCTGCAGCAGTCCCTTGCCAAATGGAGCGACGCCGACATCATCGTGTACGTGGGCTGCGGCGAACGCGGCAATGAGATGGCCGAGGTGCTGGATGAGTTCCCGAAACTGGAGGATCCGCGCAACGGGCGAGCGCTGATGGAGCGCACCGTGATCATCGCCAACACCTCCAATATGCCGGTGGCGGCGCGCGAGGCCAGCATCTACACCGCCGTGACCGTGGCGGAATACTTCCGCGATCAGGGCCTGCATGTCGCCCTGATGGCCGACTCCACCAGCCGCTGGGCCGAGGCGTTGCGCGAGGTCAGCGGTCGCCTGAGCGAACTGCCGGGCGAGGCCGGCTATCCCGCGTACCTAAGCTCGCGCCTGGCGCAGTTCTACGAGCGCGCCGGTCGCGTCACGACGCTCGGCGGCAAGGAGGGATCCGTCAGCATCATCGGTGCCATCAGTCCGGCCGGTGGCGACTTCTCTGAACCGGTGACCACGCATACGCGACGCTCGGTGCGCACCTTCTGGGCGCTGGACCGCAGTCGCGCGCAAGCGCGCTTCTTTCCGGCGATCGACCCCCTGCAATCCTACAGCGCGGACGTTGAGGCGCTGGGTCAGTGGTGGCAGGTGCAGGGCAATCCCCAGTGGAGTGCGCAGCGCCGCCAGGTGCTCGAGCTGCTCGAGTCCAAGTCGCGCCTCGAGCGCATGGCGCGCATCGTCGGCAAGGACGCCCTGCCGCCGGCGCAGCAGCTGACGCTGTTGTGTGCGGACCTGGTGGAGGAGGGGGTGCTGCGCCAGTCATCCTTCTCCGATGCGGACCGCTATTGCTCCCCGCAGCGACAGACGGCGATCCTCGCCGTGGTCACGCGTTTCGTGGATCTCGCCAAGCAGGCGCTCGCGCACGGCGCCACGCTCGAACATCTGGCGGCGCTGCCCATCCGGCGGATCCTGCAGCGCGTGGGCGAGGCGTATGGGGAGGAGCGCATCCCGGCGATCCGCGAGCTGTGGAAACAGATGGACAGCGAGTTTGCCTCGCTGCTCGAGGAGCCCGCGCATGCACGCTGAGGTGAGTCTCGCCAACAGTGTCCGGCGCATCGAAGGCCCGCTGCTGTTCCTGGAGCGCCAGTGCGATGTTGGACTCAACAGCTTCGTTGAAGTGCTCGACCGCCACGGTCGCAGCCTCGTCGGTCGGGTCACGATGCTCGAAGAGGACGCGATGGTGGTCGAGGTGCTGGAGTCGACCGACGGCTTGGGAATCCTCGATACCCGCATTCACCTCAGCAACGAGCCGCTGTTGTTCGGTGTCGGACCCGGCATGCTCGGCCGCACATTCGACAGCATCGGCCGACCGACCGATGGCGGCGGCCCGATCCCGGCCGTCAGACGCATGCGCATCGATGGACTCGCCATCAATCCAGCCGCGCGCACGCTGCCGCGGGCCTTCATCGAGACCGGCGTGTCGAGCATCGATCTGACCAACAGCCTGGTGCGGGGCCAGAAGCTGCCGCTGTTCTCGGGCGCAGGGCTGCCGCATGATCGGCTGGCCACCCAGATCGCCCTCAGCGCGCGGCTGCGCGATGGGGATGCGGGCGCCTTCGCCATCGTGTTCGTTGGCATGGGCGTGCCGCGCGACACGGCCGATGCCTTTCGTGATGCCATGGCCGCCAGTGCCGCGCTCGAACACGCGGCCCTGTTCCTGAATCTCGCCGACGAACCGGCGGCGCAGCGTCTGCTGACGCCCCGCTATGCCCTGACGGCGGCCGAATACCTGGCCTTCGTCGAAGGCCGGCACGTGCTGGTGATCATGACCGACATGACCAATTACTGCGAAGCGCTGCGGGAAGTGTCCGCCAGCCACGGCGAGATTCCCAGCCGCAAGGGCTACCCGGGCTACATGTACTCGGATCTGGCCTCGCTGTATGAGCGCGCCGGTTGCATTCACGGCTTGCCGGGCACGCTGACCCAGCTGCCGATTCTCACCATGCCGAACGATGACATCAGCCACCCCATCGCCGATCTCACGGGCTACATCACCGAAGGGCAGATCGTCCTCGATCGGGAGCTGGATCGCAAAGGCATCTACCCACCGGTGAGCGTGCTGCCGAGTCTTTCCCGCCTGATGAATGCGGGCATCGGCGAGGGCTTCACGCACGCCGATCATCCGGCCCTCGCGAACCAGCTCTTCGCCAGCTACGCGCGTGCCACTCGCGTGCGGGTGCTCGCCAGCATCATGGGCGAGGACAGCCTGCCCGAAGTGGATCGCAGTTTCCTGGCCTTCGGCCGCGCGTTCGAGGAGCGACTGATCGATCAGCCCGAGCGCCGCAGCCTCGATGAAAGCATGGCACTCGCCTGGGAACTGCTGCGCGGCCTGCCGCAGGCGGAGCTGACGCGGCTGAAGCCCGAGCAGATTGCACGGCATCTCACCCCCGCCCATGGCTGAACCGCAACGCAAGCCGGCCGCCACCCGGATCGCGCAACTCGAGCTCAAGGATGAGCAGCGACTGGTCAAGGAAGGCTACGAGCTGCTCGATGAGCGGCGTATTCGACTGGCCGCCGAGATCCGTACCCAGCTGGCGCGACTGCGTCACTGGCAGGAAGAGATCCGCAAATCGCAGGCGATCGCACGTGCGGCACTGGTCGCGGCCCTGGGCCGTCACGGCATCGAGGAGTTATCCGCCTATCCGCCGCTCGCGGCGCCCGAGGATGAACTTCGCTTCGCACGCGCGCGGGTGTTTGGACTGACGCTGCTCGAGGCACAGTGGCATGCGGGTGCGACGCATGAGGTGCAGCCGCCGGTCAATCCCTCCCCGGAAGCACGCAATGCCGGGCGCACGCATCGTGAATGGCTCGCGCCGGTATTGATGGCCGCCGTGTGCTCGCTGAACCTGCGACGGCTGCTGCGCGAGTATGTGCGCACCGAGCGGCGTGCCCGCGCCATCGAAAATGTGCTGCTGCCCGAGATCGAATGGAGCCTGCGATTCGTGGACGAGCAGCTGGAGCTGCTGGATCAGGAAGAAATCGCCCGGGTGCGTCAGCATCGCGCCAGCGATGAGCCGCCGCGCCGGGCACCAATGCCTAGGTATCGGTCGATACCATCGTCCAATTAATCGCAGCCATTGCGCGTGGCGTAATCCCAGCCGTGTTAGGGCACCAAGCCCGTATCAAGCCCTTCGAGGAGCACGGCCAATGAGAGAACTATCTGCGCTCGCCGCCACCCCCTCCAGCGCGCACTTGGGGGTCGCCGACCTGGAGGATTCACCCTCCTACCTGAATCGTTCGATGCGCTCGGTGGCATCGGCCTCCATCCGGGTGGGCGATCTGGTCCGGCAGGCGATGAGCTTCTTCGAGACCGACCGCAAAGCAGCATGGCGCTGCTTGAGCGATGCCTCGACACTGCTCGGCCCGGATGTGGAGGAGCTGGGGGCGACTACTCCCAGCGTGGACAAGCTCAGGCCAGGGGGCCTCGCGATCTGGCAGGCGCGGCGGACGCTGGCCTACATCGAGGCGAATCTCGCCTCGAAGATGGAAATCGATGACCTGGCGCGGGTCGTCGCCTTGAGCCGCAGCCACTTTTCCCGCGCCTTCAAGCACTGCGTGGGGATGTCGCCCATGGAATACGTGGTGGCGCGGCGGGTGGAGCGGGCCAAAGTGATGATCCGCGGCACCAGCGAGTCGCTCGCCGAAGTGGCGCTGGCCTGCGGATTCGCCGATCAGGCGCATCTGAACCGGCGCTTCCGCGATATCGTGGGGATCAGTCCCGGACGCTGGCGGCGAAGCAATCCGCCGGTGGCAAAGGGCAGTCTGCCGCGCTCCGCCGATGTCGGCCACCGTGAGTACCGATAGCCGGATTCTGGTCGGGGACGTGGGGGGCACCCACGCGCGCTTCGCGCTGGTCGAGCCCTCCGCCGCCGGACCCTGGAGGGTGCTGCAGCGGCTGGACCTCGACGAGCGTTTCGCGACGTTCGATGACGCGCTACGCAGCTATCTCGAGCGTTCAGGGATCCGTCCGATTCCGCGCCGGGCCGCGATCGCCGTCGCCGGTCCGGTCGCCGCCGGATCAGCCCGCTTCACCAATCGCGGCTGGGAGATCTCGGAAGCCGCCTTACGGACCTTCGGTTTCGAGCGGGCGATCCTGATCAATGACTTCGCGGCGCTCGCGCTCGCGGTCGACCTTCTGGATCCGAAGGATCTGCATGCCATCGGGCCGCAGCTCAAGGGGCTCGAGGGGGGAACCCTCACCATCCTGGGGGCCGGCACCGGATTCGGCGTGTCATGTCTCGCACGCCAGGGCGAACACGTCGTGCCGATGGCGACCGAGGGCGGCCATATGGGCTTCGCGCCCGGCACCGACGAGGAAGTCGCGGCCCTGCAGCTCATGAGGAAGCAGTCGGGACGTGTATCGATCGAGCGCATTCTCTCCGGCGATGGACTCGAACACCTGTACCGAACCCTGGAGCAGCTGGCCGGCCGCGCGGCACCGGCGCTGACGGCCGCGCAAATCAGCGCGGCGGCCCTGCGCAACGAGGCGGGTCCGACCGCGGCCCTCACCCTGTTCTGCGCCATCTTCGGGGCCGTCGCCGGTGACCTCGCGCTCGCGCACGGCGCGCGCGGTGGCGTGTACCTCGCCGGCGGAATCGCCGAGAAGATCGAGCCGTTTCTGATGCGCAGCCCGTTTCGCGAACGCTTCGAGGACAAGGGGCGGCTGAGCAGCTATGTCGCGGCCATTCCCACCCGATTGATCGTGAGCCCGGACATCGCGCTGCTCGGCGCCGCGCGATCGGCCGTCGTGAATTGAATCACCGAGTGACCGCAGCACTGCGGTTCAATGAATTCACTGGAACATCCAGCAGTATCAACTAGCGAGGCCACAGCGAGGTAGGCAGCGATGAGCGAACAACTCGTTATCAAAGCGGATGGCGCCGGCGCGGCGTCCGGCGTCGCACGAGCGGGTGCGCCGGCCGCCGGATACCTGCCGGTGTTCGTATTTGCGCTGTTCTTTTTCTTCGGCGGCGTGACGAGCCTGAATGATGTGATCATTCCGAAGCTCAAGGAACTGTTCACGCTCTCCTACGCCGAAGTCATGACCGTGCAGTCGGCGTTCTTCGGCGCCTATTTCATCATCTCGCTGCCGGCGGCGGCCCTCGTGCGGCGCATCGGCTATATGCGCAGTGCGGTCGTGGGACTGCTGCTGATGATGCTCGGGTGTCTGCTCTTCATCCCGGCCTCCTCATCCGCGCTATTCAAGATGTTCCTGTTCGCACTCTTCATTGTCGCGGCCGGCATCACGGTGGTCCAGGTGGTCGCGAATCCCCTGATATCGCTGCTCGGGCCGCCGGCCACCGTCCACAGCCGTCTCACCTTCGCGCAGGCGTTCAACTCGCTCGGCACCACCATCTTCCCGTACGTGGGCTCAGCCCTGATTCTGGGTTCGCTGTCGACCGTGGATCCCAAGAAGCTTGCGCCCCACGCGCTGATGAACTATCGGGTGCAGGCGACCCACGTCATCGGAGGGACCTACCTGGGGCTGGCGGTCACGCTGTTCGTGCTCGCGGCGCTGGTGTGGTGGTACCGCAATCACCTGCCCGAGCAGCGCATTGACGGCAGCAGCTGGCGCGAGGCGCTGGGCCTGGTGCGAGTGCCGCGCTTCATCATCGGCGCCAGTTGCATCTTTCTCTATGTCGGTGCGGAAGTCTCCATCGGCTCCCTGATCGTCAACTATCTGATGCAGACGGACGTGCTGGGGCTGGGACAGCAGGCAGCCGGGGAACATGTGCCGTTCTATTGGGGCGGCGCCATGGTGGGGCGCTTCATCGGTTCATACCTGCTGCGCCTGTTCTCACCCGGCAAGGTGCTTGCGACGGCGGCGGCGGGCGTGATGACGCTGCTGTTCATCTCCTCCCACGCCACCGGCGCGGTCTCCGGGTGGGCGCTGCTTGCGATCGGGCTGTGTAACTCCATCATGTTTCCGACCATTTTCTCCCTCGCATCGGAGGGCTTGGGCCCGCGCTCCGCGTCGGCGTCCGGAATCATTGCGGTGGCGATCGTGGGCGGTGCCCTGATCCCGCCGCTGACCGGACACATCGCCGATCTGTTCACCCTGCGAACCGCGCTGGTGGTCCCGGCGATCTGTTACGTGGGCATCCTGGCGTACGGCATCTACGCGCGCCATCCGGTTGCCGCAGCCGTGCAGGCCTGAGCCGCGCAGGGCAACGCAATGTCGCGGGTACTGGTGTTCGGCAGCATCAACATGGATCTCGTGGTGGAAACGAGCACGTTTCCGCGACTCGGGGAAACCCTCTCCGGGGCGAGCTTCGCGACCCATGCCGGCGGCAAAGGGGCCAATCAGGCCGTGGCGGCGGCGCGGCTGGGCGCGAAGGTGACGATGCTTGGCCGGGTGGGCATGGACGCCTTCGGAGCTGACCTCATCGGGCGCCTCACCCTGGAAGGCGTCGATACGCGCTGGGTTCATGAGACTGTCGGTGCTGCCACCGGGATCGCCGCGATTACCGTCTGTAACGCCGACAACGCCATCGTCGTGGTGGCCGGCGCCAACGCCCAACTGAGCGCGGCCGATCTGGACGCGGCGGAGTCGACCTTCGCCGAGGCCGATGTGGTGCTCGCGCAGCTGGAAGTGCCGCTCGCCACGGTCGAGCATGGCGCCGAACTGGCCGCGCGCCATCGCAAGCCCTTCATCCTGAATCCGGCCCCCGCCGCGCGACTCCCGCAGAGCCTGCTCGAGCGCTGCACGTTGATCACACCCAACGAGTACGAGCTGGGCACGGCGCTCGGGCACTTCGAGCCGGACTGGTTGCAGGATCTGACCCGATTGCCAAAGGGAGTGGTGCTGACGAAAGGGGCCGCGGGCGCCTACTTCATCGATCCGAGCGGGGCGCTGCGGCATCAGTGCGCCTTCGCGGTCAAACCCGTCGATACCACCGGGGCGGGCGACACCTTCAATGGCGCGCTGGGCGCGTTCTGGAATCTCGGATTGGCCGAAGCCGTACGGCGCGGCGCTGCGGCTGGCGCGCTCGCGGTCACGAAGCGCGGTGCGCAGGACAGCATGCCGACGCTCGCCGAGCTCAACTCACTGCTCGAGCGTGCGCCATGAAGCGAGCCGGGCATCTCAATCGTGAGGTCAGCCGGGTGCTGGCCTGCATGGGGCACACCGACAGCCTCGTCATCGCGGACTGCGGGCTGTCGGTGCCGAGCGGAGTCGAGTGCATCGACGTCTCGATCGCCCTCGGGGCGCCCGGATTCCTGCGGGTGCTCGACAGCGTACTGGCCGACCTCAAGGTCGAGCGGGCGGTGTTCGCGGAGGAGGCCAAGCAACACAATCCCGCCGTTGTCGCGCGCGCCGCCTGCCTCGCGGAGGATCAGGTCGCGGTGCAATTCGTGACCCACGAGGCCTTAAGAAACCTGGCGCGCGAGGCTCGCGCCGTGATTCGCACCGGTGAGGCGACGCCCTACGCGAATGTCCTTTTGTATTCCGGCGTCATCTTCGGTGATGCGGCGCAGGCGACACCGTGAACCTGACGATGAAGGGCATCTGCAAGTCCTTCGGCGCGGTCCGGGTGCTGGATAACGTCGATTTCAATATCGCCGGTGGCGAGATCCATGCGCTGGTCGGCGAAAACGGGGCCGGCAAGTCCACCCTGATGAAGATCCTCTCCGGAGCCTATGCGGCCGATGGTGGCGGCATCCTCATCGACGGGCAGCCCGCGGCCATCCATTCGACGCGCGAAGCGGAGGCGCTGGGCATCGCCATCATCCACCAGGAGCTCAACATGATTGCGCAGCTCTCGGTGATGGACAACCTGTTCCTCGGACGCGAGCCCAACGTGTTCGGCGTGATCAAGCGCGGCCGCATGCACGACGAGGCCAAGGGGTTGCTGAGCAAGGTCGGTGCCTCGCAGGTCGATCCGGATCGACAGGCGCACTCGCTCTCGATCGGACTGCAGCAACTGGTGGAGATCGCCAAGGCCCTCTCGTTCAACGCCCGGGTGCTGATCATGGACGAACCCACCGCCTCGCTCACCGAGCGCGAGATCGCGACGCTCTTCACCATCATGCGGGATCTGAAATCGCGCGGCGTCGGGATCGTCTACGTCTCCCACCGCATGGAGGAGCTCTTCAGCATCTGTGACAAGGTCTCGGTGCTGCGCGACGGCCACTTCGTCGGCGAGCGCGACGTCGCACAGACGAACTTCAACGAAATCGTGCAGATGATGGTCGGCCGCGAGCTCAAGGAGCGCTTTCCGAAGCGCACCGTGTCGTTAGGTCCGGTGCGCCTGAAGGTCGAGGATCTGTCCGATGAGGGACACATCAGCCACATTGATTTCGAGGTCCGCGCCGGGGAGGTACTGGGTATCGCCGGGCTGATCGGTGCCGGACGCAGCAGGATTCTCAACACCCTGTTCGGCCTCGACCGCCAGGTCTCGGGCAGGGTGCTGCTCGAGGGCAAACGTCTGTCCGTGAAGCGGCCGATCGACGCCATTGCCGCCGGAATCGGCTATGTCACCGAGGATCGAAAGGGCCAGGGGCTGGTGCTCGACTGGTCGGTGCGCGAGAACACGACGCTGGTGCATCTCGCCAAGTACTCCCGATTCGGCATCGTCAACCGCAGGGCCGAGGACGCCGCGGTTAAGGAACTGATGGAGGAACTGCACGTGCGGGCCCGGGATGCCGAGCTTGAAGTGAAGTCGCTGTCCGGCGGCAATGAGCAAAAGGTGGTCTTTGCCAAATGGCTGGCGCGGCCGCCGAAGGTGTTGCTGCTCGATGAGCCGACCCGCGGTGTCGATGTCGGTGGCAAGGCCGAGATCTACCAGATCATCAACCACCTAGCCGCGGCCGGCACGGCCATCGTGATGGTGTCCTCGGAACTGCCGGAAGTGCTGGCGATGAGCGATCGCATCCTGGTGATGTCTGAAGGGCGGCAGGCGGCCATTTTCGATGCCAAAACGGCGAACCAGGAACAGCTCATGACCGCGGCCACCCGGGGCGTCAGAGCGGCATGAGCATGACGGCGCAGCACAAGGCGGCCCTGCAGAGGCTTGGACCGTTGCTGGCCCTGGTCGCGGTGTGCATCGCACTCGCCTTCATGAGCCCGGATTTCCTCACCGTCAGCAATTCCTTCGACGTGATGCGGCAGGTGTCCATCAATGCCGTGATTGCGTTCGGCATGACCCTGTCCATCCTACTGGGCGGCATCGACCTGTCGGTGGGCTCGATCCTGGCGGTCTCCTCGGTGCTGGCCGCCATGATGATGACGGGAGGCCACGGCGCGGTGCTGGCGGTTGCGGTTGCGATCCTGGCGGGCGCCGCCATGGGATCGCTGAACGGGGTCGTCATTGCCAAGGGCAAGGTGGCGCCGTTCATCGCCACCTTGGGCATGATGACGCTGCTGCGGGGCCTCGCCCTGGTGTTCGCCAACGGCAGCCCGATCAGCGGCTTCTCCAGCAACTTCTTCGCGACGCTGGGCGATGGCTATGTCGCGCGGCTGATTCCGGTGCCGGTCGTATTGATGCTCGTGATGTTCGCGGTGTTCTGGTTCGTGCTCGGCCGGACGGTATTCGGGCGCCACGTGTATGCCACCGGCGGTAATGCCGAGGCGGCGAAGCTGTCCGGCGTGAACATCGATCGGGTGCAGATTCTCGTCTACACGGTCTCCGGCGCGATGGCCGCGCTCGCCGGGGTGATTCTGACCTCGCGGCTGGATTCCGCCCAGCCCACCGCCGGCGCCGGCTACGAGCTCGACGCGATCACCGCCGTGGTGCTCGGCGGCACCAGCCTCGCGGGCGGCCGCGGCTGGATCTTCGGCACGTTGGTCGGCGCCTTGCTGATCGGCGTGCTCAACAACGGCCTGAACCTCATGGGCGTCTCGGCCTTCTACCAGCAGGTCGTCAAGGGTTCGGTGATTCTGCTGGCGGTGCTGCTGGACCGGGGCGGGAAGAGCTGATGGAGCGCTTGGATATGACCCGATACATTGCCACTTTCATCGTGACCCTGATGGGGCTCGCGGCCTGTTCGAATCAGGGACCGGATGTGGGCGCAGCCAGGCCGGCCCCGGCGCCCGCTGCCGCGACCGTCGGACTTTCGATCTCGACCATGAACAACCCGTTCTTCGTCGCCCTGCGCGATGGCGCGCGGGCGGAGGCGAAGCGCCTCGGCATCAACCTGATCACGGTCGATGCACAAAATGATGCGGCCAAGCAGATCGCCGGCGTCGAGGACCTGATCCAGAAGCGGGTGCCGGTCATCCTGTTGAACCCCACCGATTCCGACGCCGTCGCGAACGTCGTGAAGGAGGCAACCGCAGCCGGCATCAAGGTGATCTCGCTCGATCGGGCCGTGAACGGCGCCGCGGTGAGCTCGCACATTGCCTCGGACAACACGGCCGGCGGCAAACTCGCCGCCGAGTACCTGCTGCAAAAGCTCGGCGGCAGAGGCAATCTGGTCGAGCTGGTAGGCATACCCGGTTCGAGCGCGGCCCGCGAGCGCGGCGCGGGCTTTGAGGCCGCGATCGCCGATAAGCCGGGCGTGAAGCTCGTGGCCAAGCAGCCGGCGAATTTCGATCGGGCGCAGGGCTTGAGCGTGATGGAGAACATCCTGCAGGGCACCAAGGACATACAAGGTGTCTTCGCCCAGAACGATGAGATGGCCCTCGGTGCGGAGCGCGCGATCGCGGAGGCCGGCCTCAAGCATGTCGCCATCGTGGGGTTTGATGCGACCCCCGATGCGGTGGCGGCGGTCAAGGCCGGCAAGCTTGCCGCGACCGTGCAGCAAAAACCCGAACTGATCGGCAAGATGGGCGTTGATACCGCGCAGCTGCTGATCGAAGGCAAGTCGGTCGAGCCGAATATCCCCGTGCCACTCGCCCTTATTACTCAATAAGGGACGCAGACCGTCATGGCGCACGAGGATGTGAGTTTCATATTCGATCTGGACGGGACGCTCGTGGACAGCGTCTATCAGCACGTGATGGCGTGGCAGGAAGCGCTGCAGGCCGAGCAGATCGAACTGTCCATGTGGCGCATTCATCGCCGCATCGGCATGAGCGGCGGGCTCTTCACCGGCATGCTGCTGCGTGAGGTCGATGTCGCGATCAGTCCGAGCCTGCTCGAGCGGCTGCAGACCCGTCACAGCGAAGCATACGGGCGACTGGTGCCCTCGGTTCGCCCCCTACCCGGAGCGCTCGCGCTGCTCAAGCACCTCACCCGCACGCAGATTCCGTGGGCCATCGCCACCAGCGGCAATATGGATGTCGCCCGCTACAACCTGGACCTGCTGGGCATTGATCCGCAGCACACCCCGGTCGTGACCCGCAACGACGTGAAGCGGGCCAAGCCCGACCCGGACCTGTTTCTGGCGGCAGCCGGGCGGCTGCATATCGACATCAGCTCGGCGGTCATTGTCGGCGACAGCATCTGGGACATGCTCGCCGCGCGCCGGGCGCGCGGTCTGGGCGTCGGCGTGCTCAGCGGCGGTTATGGCCAGGACGAGCTGGAGCGCGCCGGAGCCATCCGCGTGTACGAGGATCCCGCAGATCTGCTGCGTCACATCGATGAAATCGGCGGCCGCACCTGATGCGCCGCCGGCCCGAACACTTGCGACCTTATGGAGAAGACCCCTATGAATTCGACGCGACAACTCAGCGCCGCCGGCCAAAGCATCTGGCTCGACAACATCACCCGCAATCTGCTCGCGAGCGGCACGCTCGAGAAGTACATCCGCGACCTGTCCGTGGTGGGATTGACCTCCAATCCCTCGATATTCGACAAGGCGCTGCGGCAGGACCCCGCCTACGATGCGAGCCTGCGCGCCGCCGGCGGCCCGGGCGTCTCGCACGATGACGTATTCTTCCAGCTGGCGCTGGAGGACATCACCCGCGCGGCGGATCTGTTTCGGCCGATCCACGAGCGCAGCGCGGGCATCGACGGTTGGGTGTCCTTGGAGGTATCGCCGCTGCTCGCCGCCGATGCGAAATCGACGCTCGCGCAGGCAAAGGATCTGCACGCGCGGGCGAACCGCTCAAACCTCTTCATCAAGATTCCGGGCACGCCCGATGGGCTCGCCGCCATCGAGGAGGCGATCTTCGCCGGCATCCCGATCAATGTGACTTTGCTGTTTTCCGCCAGGCAGTACCGTGCCGCCGCGGATGCCTGGCTGCGCGGTGTGGAGCGGCGCGTCGCGGCGGGGCTGAACCCGAACATCACCTCGGTCGCCTCGCTCTTCATCAGCCGCTGGGATGTTGCGGTGTCCGGCAAGGTGCCGGCGTCCCTGCAGAACCGCCTGGGCATTGCGGTCGCCCAGGACTGCTACCGGGTCTACTCGGAACTGCTGGCGAGTCAGCGCTGGCGGCGGGTGTTCAATGCGGGCGCGCGCCCGCAGCGTCTGTTATTTGCCAGCACGGGAACGAAGGATCCGCAGGCCTCCGATGTGCTCTACGTCGACGGCCTGGTCGGCCCGCTCACCGTCAATACCATGCCGGAGGCGACGCTGCACGCCTTCGCCGACCATGGACAGGTCGGCACCGAGCTGCAACCGGATGGCGGTGATTCATCCAAGGTGCTCCCCGAGTTTACCCGGGCCGGCATCAACCTGGATGCGCTCGCGACCCGCCTTCAGGAGGAGGGCGCCGAGTCCTTCGTCAAAGCCTGGAAGGATCTGCTGGGCGTCATCGCCTCCAAGACCGCGGTCGCCGCATAGGACACGTCATGAGCAACAAAACATTACCCCTGACCCGCCGTGCCGCCTGGAAGCAACTTCAGGCGCATTTCAAGGCCATCGGCCCCCGTCACCTGCGCGATCTGTTTCGCGAGGAGCCGGATCGCGGTGAGCATCTGACCCTGGAGCGCGTGGGAGTCTATCTCGATTATTCGAAGAACCGCATCACGCGTGACACGCTGGCGTTGCTGGTGGAACTGGCCGAGGAGAGCGGTCTGCGCGAGCGGATCGAGGCCATGTTTGCCGGCGAACCCATCAACGTCTCAGAGCACCGCTCGGTGCTGCACATCGCGCTGCGGGCGCCGCGCAAGGCCTCGATCCGGGTGGGCGGTCGTGATGTCGTCGCCGACGTTCACGCGGTCCTGGACCGGATGGGTGCCTTTGCGGAAGCGGTTCGCAGCGGTGCCTGGCGGGGCCACACGGGTAAAGCCATCACGGCGGTCGTGAACATCGGCATCGGCGGCTCGGATTTGGGGCCGGTCATGTGCTATGAGGCGCTGCGGGCCTACAGCAAGCGGGAGGTCGCGTTCCGCTTCGTCTCGAATGTCGACGGCACGGATCTGGTCGAGGCGGTGCGCGATCTTGATCCCGCACAGACGCTGTTCGTCGTGTCCTCCAAGACCTTCACCACCCTGGAGACGATGACCAACGCCACGGCGGCCCGCGACTGGCTGCTCAAGGGCCTCGGGGGCGACACCCGCGCGGTGGCACGTCATTTCGTCGCGGTCTCCACCAATGCCGCGGAGGTCAAGAAGTTCGGGATCGACACGGCCAACATGTTCGAGTTCTGGGATTGGGTCGGCGGGCGCTACTCGCTGGATTCCGCGATCGGGCTCTCCACCATGCTCGCCATCGGACCCGAGCATTTCCGCGAGATGCTCGAGGGATTTCGGGCGATGGATGAGCACTTCCGCACCGAGCCGTTTGCCACCAACCTGCCGGTCGTCATGGGGCTCTTGGG
>DATHMT010000042.1:0-19472 GCA_035486855.1 Steroidobacteraceae bacterium | reverse complement strand
CGACGATGATCACCCACAGCAGGATGTTTTTCGTCAGATCGTTCAAGGATTCATCCTCATAAAAATGCTGATTTGGCTCATGGATCGAACCTACACTATCGTGAAGTCCTTAGCCAGCAAGTACAGCTCAGGACTGCGGGCTCGGGAGGCCTCGGGTTTGAGCGTCCGGACCTTCGAAAAACGCCGCCTCGCGGCGGTGAGCAGTTCAGTGAATCCGGATCCCTGGAAGACCTTGATCAGGGCCGTCCCGCCCGGTTTCAAGAGCTGCCCGGCGGTATCCAGCGCCAGCTCCGACAGGTACATGGCCCGGGGCTGATCGACCGCATCGATGCCGCTCAAGTTCGGGGCCATATCCGAGAGCAACAGGTCGACCCCGCGCTCGGGCAGCAAGGCCCGTAGCGCGGCCACCACGGCCGCCTCACGGAAGTCCCCCTGGACGAATTCCACGCCCACGATCGGGTCCATGGGCAGGATGTCGGTCGCCACCACGCGGCCCTTGCGCCCTACCCGGCGGGCGGCGTACTGGCTCCAGGCCCCGGGAGCGGCCCCCAGATCCAGGCACACCTGGCCCGCGCGCAGCAGCTTTTCGCGCTGATCGAGCTCTTCGAGCTTGTAGATGGCCCGGGAACGAAACCCATCCGCCCGGGCCTTCCTGACGAAGGGGTCGGCGAAATGTTCCTGCAGCCAGCGGCCGCTGCTCTTGGAACGCCGCGCCACTCAATTCACCTTAGCCGTTACAATCGCAATCATGGAGTTATCCGAGAACCAGCGCCGCTTTCTGCGCGGTCGCGCCCACGCCCTGAAGCCCATCATCCAGATCGGCGGCAAGGGTCTGACGGACGGGGTCACCCAGGAGACCGCGCGCGCCCTGCACGATCACGAGCTGATCAAGGTGCGTGCGACCGGCGCCGACCGGGTGGCGCGCGATGCCCTGTTCGCGGATCTTGCGACCCGCACCGCGAGCACTCTCGTCCACCGCATCGGGCATGTCGCGGTGCTCTACCGCGCGAATGATGCCAAGCCGGGGCTGATTATTCCCGACCCGAAAGTCAAAGCTTGACGGCCACGATTTCGTAGGACTTGACGCCGCCGGGGGCGGCCACGTCCACGATGTCGCCCTCGGACTTTGCGACCAGCGCCCGCGCGATCGGCGACGTCACCGAAATGCGCCCGGCCTTCAGGTCCGCCTCATCTTCACCGACGATCTGATAACTCAGGCGTGCGCCGCTGGCCTGATCCTCCAGATCCACCACCGCGCCGAACACCACCCGGCCGTCCTTCGGCAAAGTCGACGGATCGATGATCTCGGCCGTCGACAGCTTGGCTTCGACCTCCTGGATGCGGCCCTCGATGAAGCCCTGCTGCTCGCGGGCCGCATGATATTCGGCGTTCTCGGACAGATCGCCGTGCGCCCGGGCCTCGGCGATGGCCTTGATCACATTGGGCCGGGCCTCGGATTTGAGCTTCTTGAGCTCGGTGCGCAGCGCCTCGGCGCCGCGCAGGGTCATGGGAGTGCGCTTCATACGCCTAGGGTCTCCTGATGCAGGTCGGCGAGACGATTGACCTCAACCTCGTCGATATGTTCAAGCGCTTCGCAGGTCGCCAGGGCGGCGGCCAGTGTCGTGTAGTAGGTGACGCGGCGGTGCACCGCTTCGCGGCGGATCGAATTGGACTCGCGGATGGCCTGCTTGCCCTCCGTGGTGTTCACGATGAGATCGATCTCATCGTTCTTGATCATGTCGACGATGTGCGGGCGGCCCTCGCGCACCTTGTTGGCGCGGCGGCAGGCGATGCCCGCGCCCTCCAGGACCAGGGCCGTGCCACTGGTGGCGACGATGCTGAAGCCATGCTCGATGAGCCGGCGCGCCAGGCCCACGGCACCGGGCTTGTCGCGCTCGCGCACGCTGATCAGGCAAACGCCGTTGCGCGGTATGGTCACGCCCGAGGCAGACTGGGCCTTCGCGTACGCCTCCCCGAAGGTGCGGCCGGTGCCCATGACCTCGCCCGTGGATTTCATCTCCGGTCCCAGGATCGGGTCGGCTTCGGGGAATTTCGCGAACGGAAACACGGCTTCCTTGACCGAGAAATACGGCGGCACCCGCTCGAGCGTGGCGTCGAGTTCGGCGAGTTTGCGACCGATCATGGTGCGCGCGGCGATCTTCGCCAACGCGAGGCCGGTCGTCTTGGACACGAACGGCACCGTGCGCGAGGCGCGCGGATTGACTTCCAGCACATAGACGACGCCATTCTGCACCGCGAACTGGATGTTCATCAGGCCCACGACGTTGAGCGCCATGGCGAGCTTGCGCGTCTGCGCGCGGATTTCATCCTGGATCGCGGCGGTCAGGCTGTAGGGCGGCAGGGAGCTGCCGGAGTCGCCCGAGTGCACGCCGGCCTGCTCGACGTGTTCCATGATGCCGCCGATGAGCACCTGCTCGCCGTCACACACCGCATCCACATCGACCTCGATGGCCACGTCCAGGAATCGATCGAGCAGCACCGGGCTGTCATTGGAGACCCGGACCGCATCGGTCATGTAGGCGCGCAGATCATCCTCGGTGAACACCACTTCCATGGCACGGCCACCCAGTACGTAGGAGGGGCGCACGACCAGCGGAAATCCGACCTCCCGGGCCAGCCGCACCGCCTGCTCCTCGGTCCGGGCGGTGGCATTCGCGGGCTGCTTCAGCCCGAGATTGCGCACCAGCAGCTGGAACCGCTCGCGATCCTCGGCGACATCGATCGAATCGGGACTGGTGCCGATGATGGGCGCGCCGGCTTCCTCCAGCGCCCGCGACAGCTTCAGCGGCGTCTGGCCGCCAAACTGCACGATGACGCCTTCGGGTCGCTCCTTCTCCATGATCTCGAGCACATCCTCGAGGGTGAGCGGCTCGAAGTACAGCCGGTCGGAAGTGTCGTAATCGGTGGAGACGGTCTCCGGATTGCAGTTGACCATGATGGTCTCGAAACCATCCTCGCGCAGCGCGAGCGCGGCATGCACGCAGCAGTAGTCGAATTCGATGCCCTGGCCGATGCGGTTGGGTCCGCCGCCCAGAATCATGATCTTGCGCCGGGTGGTGGGCAGGGCCTCGCACTCCTCCTCGTAGGTCGAGTACATGTAGGCCGTCGAGGTCGAGAATTCGGCGGCGCAGGTGTCCACCCGTTTGTAGACCGGCCGGATACCCAGCTCGTGGCGACGCTGGCGCACGGCCTTTTCGACCACGCCGACGAGGCCGCCGAGCCGGCTGTCCGAGAATCCCTTGCGCTTGAGCGCCCGCAGCCGCTCGGCGTTGAGCCCGCTCATGCCACGCTCGGCGACCTGTCGCTCCTCGAGCACCAGATCCTCCAGCTGCGCCAGAAACCAGGGATCGATGTGCGTGAGCTGGTGGATCTTCTCGAACGACCAGCCCGCGCGGAAGGCATCCGCGGTGAAGAGCAGGCGGTTCGCCCCGGGGACGCGCAGTTCGTACTCGAGTTTCGCGGCACTCTCATCATTGAGTGGCAGCGTCATCTGCTCACCCAGGCCATCGAGGCCGGTCTCGAGCCCCCGCAGCGCCTTCTGCAATGACTCCTGGAAGGTGCGGCCGATGGCCATGACCTCGCCCACGGACTTCATCTGCGTCGTCAGGCGGTCATTGGCCGCCGGAAATTTCTCGAACGTGAAACGCGGGATCTTCACCACCACGTAATCGATCGAGGGTTCGAACGAGGCCGGCGTCGCCCCGCCGGTGATGTCGTTGCGCAGCTCATCCAGTGTGTAGCCCACCGCCAGCTTCGCGGCGATCTTGGCGATCGGGAAGCCGGTGGCCTTGGAGGCCAGCGCCGAGGAACGCGAGACCCGCGGGTTCATCTCGATGACCAGCAGCCGCCCATCCTGCGGGTTCACGGCGAACTGGACATTGGAGCCGCCGGTGTCGACCCCGATCTTGCGCAGCACCGCGATCGAGGCATCGCGCATGCGCTGGTATTCCTTGTCGGTGAGCGTCTGGGCCGGCGCCACCGTGATCGAGTCGCCGGTGTGCACGCCCATTGGATCCAGATTCTCGATGGAACAGATGATGATGCAGTTGTCCTTGCGATCGCGCACCACCTCCATCTCGTATTCCTTCCAGCCGATCACCGCCTCCTCGAGCAGCACCTCGTTGGTCGGCGAGGCATCGAGGCCGCGCGCCAGGATGGTCTCGAACTCCTCGCGGTTGTAGGCGATGCCGCCGCCACTGCCGCCCATGGTGAAGGAGGGACGGATCACGACCGGATAGCCGATGTCGCCGATGGCGCCGTTGGCTTCCTCGACGTTGTGTGCGATGCGCGAGCGCGGCGTCTCCAGGCCGATGTCACGCATGGCGTCGCGGAACAGCTCGCGATCCTCGGCCATGTCGATGGCGGCGCGCGAGGCGGCGATCAGTTCGACGTTGTGCTTTTCGAGCACGCCCTCGCGCACCAGATCGAGCGCGGTGTTCAGCGCGGTCTGGCCGCCCATCGTCGGCAGCAGCGCGTCGGGCTGCTCCTTTTCGATGATGCGCGCCACCGTGCGCCAATTCACCGGCTCGATGTAGATGGCATCGGCCATCTCGGGGTCGGTCATGATGGTCGCGGGATTGGAGTTCACCAGAATGACCCGATAGCCTTCCTCGCGCAGCGCCTTGCAGGCCTGCGCCCCGGAATAGTCGAACTCGCACGCCTGGCCGATGACGATGGGGCCCGCGCCGATGATCAGGACGCTCTTGATGTCGGTCCGCTTAGGCAATTCTCTGGCGCTCCTGAAAGACTTATCGCTGCGCCTGGCGCAGCTGGTTCTGCAGCCGTCTGAGCATGATCTGGTTGAATCGTTCGAACAGCGGCTTCATGTCGTGCGGTCCGGGACTGGCCTCGGGGTGACCCTGGAAGCTGAAGGCCGGACGATCCTTGAAGGCAAGTCCCTGCAGCGAACCGTCGAACAGCGACCGATGCGTGGCCTTCACATTGGATGGCAGCGTGGACTCATCCACGGCGAAGCCGTGGTTCTGACTGGTGATCATGACCCGACCGCTTTCCAGATCCTGCACCGGGTGATTCGCGCCATGGTGGCCGAACTTCATCTTGATGGTGCTGGCGCCGGCCGCGAGGCCCATGATCTGATGGCCCAGGCAGATGCCGAACAGCGGGATCTCGGCATCGAGCAGCTCGCGCGTCGCCTTGATCGCATAGTCGCAGGGCTCCGGGTCGCCGGGGCCGTTCGACAGAAATACGCCATCGGGGGCGAGCTGCAGCACCTCGCGCGCGGTCGTCTGCGCGGGTACCACCGTCATGCGGCAGCCCGAATCCGACAGCAGCCTGAGGATATTGCGCTTGACCCCGAAATCGTAGGCGACGACGTGCAGCCGCTGGTGCGCGCGGATGTTCTGCCGGCCGGTGTCCTGCCAGGTATTGCCTTCATTCCACTGGAACGGACGCTTGGTGGAGACGACCTTGGCGAGGTCCATGCCCTTGAGGCCGGGAAATTTGCGCGCCAGTTTGATCGCCGCCTGCTCATCGACCTGCTCGCCGGTGACGATGCAGCCGCTTTGGGCGCCGTGCTCGCGCAGATGCCGGGTCAGCCGGCGGGTGTCGATGCCGGCGATGGCGACGAGCTTGCCGCGGGCGAGAAAGTCAGCGAGCGGTTCGACCATGCGCCAGCTGCTGGCGCGCAGCGGCAGGTCACGGATGACGAGGCCGGCGGCGTAGATCTGCGCCGACTCGAGATCTTCGGCCGTCGTGCCGGTGTTGCCGATGTGCGGATAGGTGAGCGTCACGATCTGACGCGCGTACGAGGGATCGGTGAGGATCTCCTGGTAGCCGGTCAACGCGGTATTGAATACGACTTCGCCGGTGGTGTTGCTAGGTGCGCCAATCGACTGGCCGCGGAAGATGGAACCGTCGGCCAGCGCCAGCACCGCAGGAAGATATGTCATGGTGCGTTCGCGCGCGTGCTGCAGATAAACAAAGCGGGAGGAGTTCTTTTTGGAACATCCTCCCGCCTTGCATGGACTAACCCTCGCGGATTAGAAGTAAATCTTACGGGCCGCCACCCGGTGTGTCCATGCGATTCCAAGACTTTTTTGTGCTCCAAAATGGACTCGGCGGGTACTGTATGAAACTCCCCGACCGCCCCATATTCATGTCCTAACATATTGTTCCTAAAGAATAATATCTCGCATGTCGTAGTGCCCGGGCGCCCGTCCGGCCAACCACGCGGCGGCATCCAGCGCCCCGCGGGCGAAGACGTTCCGGTCCGTGGCGCGGTGCGATAAAACGACTTGCTCTCCTGTTGCGGCAAAGACCACGGTGTGGTCACCGACGATATCGCCGGCGCGCACCACCGCGAAGCCGATGTCGCCCTCTTTGCGCAGCCCGGTCCGCTCGTGCGCCGAGACCGCATCGAATTCCTGGCCACGCGCCTGCGCCACCGCGTGGCCGAGCGCGAGTGCGGTGCCCGAGGGCGCATCCTTCTTCAGTCGATGGTGAGCCTCAATGATCTCCACATCGAAGTTCAGCGGCAAGGTCTGCGCGGCCTGACGCACCAGCTCCAGCAGCAACGTGACCCCCAGACTGGTGTTGGCCGCGATGAGCAGCGCGATGTGGCGTGCCGCGCGCTCGATCTCGGGCTTCAGTTCCGCGGCGAGGCCGGTGGTGCCGATCAGCAGTGGCTTACCGGCGGCCACGCAGGCGGCCAGATTCGAGGCGGTCGCCGGAGACTGTGAGAAGTCGATGGCGCAATCGCACTCGGCGAGCGCCGCGCCCACATCGGCGCTCACGATGACACCCAGCCGCCCGATGCCGGCCAACTCACCGACATCACGCCCGAGGTGCGCGCTGCCGGCGTGCGTCACCGCACCGCTGATCCGCACGGCGGGGCGTTCCTTCGACACCCGCACCAGCGCCTGGCCCATGCGCCCCGTGGCACCGATGAGGAGCACGCGCAAGGTAGCGCTCATGAGTTGACCACCCTATTCGCCATTCGAGAAAAAGCTCTTCACGCCTTCCAAAAAGCCCTTCTGGCGCGGCGCATGCTGCGCGCCACCGCGCAGTGACTCATCGAGCCGCCTGATCAGCTCGCGCTGCTCCGCGGAAAGTTTCACCGGCGTCTCGATCATCACCTTGCAGAACAGGTCGCCGCGCGCACCGCCGCGCACCGGCTTCACGCCCTTGTCGCGCAGCCGGAAGACGCGACCCGATTGGGACTCGGGGGGAATTTTGATGGTGACATCACCATCGAGGGTCGGTACCTCGAGCGTACCGCCCAGCGTCGCCGTCGCAAAGCTGATCGGCACCTCGCAGGAGAGATGTTCGCCCTCGCGCGTGAAGATCTCGTGCTCGCGGACGCGCACCTCGACGTAGAGGTCACCGGCCGGGCCGCCATTGCGGCCGGCCTCGCCCTCGCCCGTCAGACGAATCCGATCACCGGTGTCGACGCCCGCGGGAATCTTCACCGAGAGCTTCTTGGCGCGCCGCACCCGTCCCTGGCCGAGGCAGGTGTCACAGGGATTGCGCACGATGGTGCCGAGGCCGCGGCAGCGCGGACAGGTCTGCTGCAGCTGGAAGAAACCCTGCGAGACGCGCACCTGGCCGTTGCCATCGCAGGTGTCGCAGGTGACCGGCTGGCTGCCCTTGGCCGCCCCGGTACCCTTGCAGGTCGTGCACTCCTCGAGCTTCGGCAATTCCAGTTCGAGGGTGTGGCCAAACACGGCCTGACCCAGCTCCAGTTCGATCTCATAGCGCAGGTCCGCGCCGCGAAACACCTGGGAGCGGCCGCCGCCGCCGCGCCGGCCGCCGCCGAAGATGTCACCGAACACATCGCCGAAGATATCGTTGAAGGCATCGGCCCCGCGCTGACCGGCGCCGCGCTGGTTGGCGGCCTCGAGGCCGGCGTGGCCGTGCTGATCATAGATCGCGCGCTGGCGCGCATCGCCGAGCACCTCGGCGGCTTCCTTGGCTTCCTTGAATTTGTTCTCGGCCTCGTGATCGCCGGGGTTGCGATCCGGATGGAACTTCATCGCCAGGCGGCGATAGGCCTTCTTGATATCTGCCTCGGAGGCCGTCTTCGCGACATCCAGAACTTTATAGTAATCGCGCTTAGACATTCCCGCCCTGCCGAACCCTTAAACACGTCAAAGCCGCCGTGCCCTGGCCCGCCGCTGTCAGCGGTGCAGGCCCGAGCGCGGCGGCATTGGTTCCCGCCCGCTTACGAGGCGCGGCGATCCTTGTCTTTGACCTCTTCGAACTCGGCATCGACCACATCGTCCTTGGGTCCCGCGGTCCCGCCACCGGCCGCGCCGGCACCTGCCGCACCACCCGCCTGCGGGCCTGCGCCGCCCGCGCCACCCTGCTCCTGCGCATAGGCACGCTGCGCGACCGCCGCGGAGGCCTGCGCCAGCGCTTCGGTCTTGCGCGCGATCACATCCTTGTCATCGCCCTTGAGCGCGGTGCGCAGATCCGACAGGGCGGATTCGGCTCCGGCACGCTCCGCCGGCTCGACCTTGTCGCCGAGCTCCTTCAGGGAGTGTTCGACGCTGTGGATCAGCGCATCGGCCTTGTTGCGCGTCTCGACCAGCTCACGGAACTTGCGGTCCTCCTCGGCATGCGCCTCGGCATCGCGCACCATGCGCTTGATCTCATCCTCATTCAGGCCACTGGAGGCCTTGATGACGATCTTCTGTTCCTTGCCCGTCGCCTTGTCCTTGGCGGAGACATTGAGGATGCCGTTGGCATCGATGTCGAAGGACACCTCGATCTGCGGCATGCCGCGCGGCGCTGAAGGAATGTCGGTGAGATCGAACTTGCCCAACGACTTGTTGTCCCCGGCCCGATCGCGCTCGCCCTGCAGCACGTGGATGGTCACGGCCGTCTGACTGTCGTCGGCGGTGGAGAAAGTCTGCGCGGCGCGCGTCGGAATCGTCGTGTTCTTCTCGATCAGCTTGGTCATGATTCCGCCCAGGGTCTCGATTCCCAGCGACAGCGGCGTCACGTCCAGCAGCAGCACATCCTTGACCTCACCGGCGAGCACGCCACCCTGGATGGCCGCGCCCACGGCGACCGCCTCATCCGGGTTCACGTCCTTGCGCGGCTCCTTGCCGAAGAAGTCCTTGACGTACTTCTGCACCAGCGGCATGCGCGTCTGGCCACCCACGAGGATGACCTCGGCCACATCGGCGGCCGAAAGACCGGCATCCTTCAGGGCCACGCGGCACGGATCCACCGTCTTCTTCACCAGGTCCTCGACCAGGGACTCGAGCTTCGCCCGCGTCAGCTTGATGTTCAGGTGTTTCGGACCCGAAGCATCGGCCGTGATGTACGGCAGATTCACATCGCTCTGCTGCGTCGAGGACAGTTCGATCTTGGCTTTCTCCGCGGCTTCCTTCAGGCGCTGCATGGCCAGAGGGTCCTTGCGCACGTCCACGCCGGACTCCTTCAGGAACTCCTCGCCCAGGAAATTGATGACCCGCAGGTCGAAATCCTCACCGCCCAGGAAGGTGTCGCCGTTGGTCGAGAGCACTTCGAACTGGCGCTCGCCGTCGACTTCCGCGATCTCGATGATGGACACGTCGAAGGTGCCGCCGCCGAGGTCGTACACCGCGATCTTGCGGTCACCGCCGGACTTGTCCAGGCCGTAGGCCAGGGCTGCCGCGGTCGGCTCGTTGATGATGCGCTTCACGTCCAGACCCGCGATGCGACCCGCATCCTTGGTGGCCTGGCGCTGACTGTCATTGAAGTACGCCGGGACGGTGATGACGGCCTCGGTGACCGGCTCGCCCAGGTAATCCTCGGCGGTCTTCTTCATCTTCATGAGCACGCGCGCGGACACTTCCGGCGGCGCCATCGGCTTGCCCTGCACCTCGACCCAGGCATCGCCATTGTCGGCTTTGACGATCTTGTAAGGGACCATCTTCACATCGCGCTGCACGACCTCATCGCCGAACTTGCGGCCGATCAGGCGCTTCACCGCGAACAGGGTGTTCTGCGGGTTGGTGACCGCCTGGCGCTTGGCCGGCTGACCCACGATGACCTCGCCGTCCTTGGTGAAGGCAACGACCGAGGGCGTGGTCCGATCCCCTTCCGCGTTCTCGATGACGCGAGGTTTGCCACCTTCCATGATCGCCACGCACGAGTTGGTCGTGCCCAGGTCAATGCCAATGATCTTAGCCATGTACTTACTCCGAAAATTCTCTTTTAGGTCCGTCCCGCAGTGCACTTTGTGGGTGCAATGCGCGCCGATTCAAGGCCTGTTCAACTCGGCGCCCGCGCCACGATCACCCGCGCCGGACGCAACAGTCTGCCACCCAGCTCAAAGCCCGACTGGACCACCTGCAGCACCGCATTGGGTTCCGCCGTGGTCGAATCCTGGGCCATGACCGCCTCATGCCGCGCCGGGTCGAAGGGCTCACCCGATGGATTGATCTCGCGAATGTTCAGCTTCTCGAAGGCTTTGAGCAAAAGCTTCAGGGTCGCCTCCTGGCCGGCCACCAGACTTCTGGCATCGGCGCGCGCGGCGTTGCTGACGGCACCCTGCAGGCTGTCGAGGACCGGCAGCAGTTCGACGGCGAATTTCTCCAGGCCGTAGCGACTGGCGTTTTCCACATCGCGCTGCGAGCGCTTGCGGACGTTCTCAATTTCCGCGACCGCCCGCAGATACTGGTCTTTGTTCGCGCCGGCCTGCTGCTGAGCTTCCGCCAAAGCCTGCTGCAACTGGGCCACGTCCGAATCCCCGGAGTTACCGTTCACCGGCTGCGCCCCATCCGGCTCGGAAGCCTCTGCCCCAGTCATCTCATCCTCCAAAAACAATAAGTTATGCACCAAGTCGATACGGTGCGGCTGAGCGCCAAGTGGCGCAGATTAGCTGATTCCTGTGGGCGAACGCCGGGAATTCAAGGCAGCGCCGAGCAATTTCGCCGTGACATCCACGATGGGAATGACCCGCTCGTAGGCCATGCGCATCGGGCCGATGACCCCGAGCACTCCGACCACCTGGTCCCCGAGCGAGTACGGCGCGGTCACCAGGCTGTAGTCGTCCAGGACCTGGTAGCCGGACTCATGGCCGATGAAGATCTGCACACCCTGGGCCTTGAGGCTGTGATCGAGCAAGTGCAGGAAGTCGCGGCGCTCGTTGAAGGCCTCGAACAGCTTCTTGAGCTTCTCGACGCTGGAGAGCTCACCGACCCCCATGAGGTTGGTTTCCCCGGCGATGACATAGTCCCTGCGCTCCGGCACCGCATCGCCGACATTGAACACCTGCTGCGCCATGGTGATGGCATCGAGCATGATCTGGTTCATGTGTTCGCGCGTCTCGCGCATCTGCCGCAGGATTTCCTGGCGCACCTCGCTGGGCGAGCGGCCCACGAAATGCTGATTGAGGAAGTTGGCGGCGCGCCGCAGCTCCTCGAGCTGGAAACTGCGCTCGAGCTGGATGATCCGGTTCTGCACCTCGCTGTTGTTGAGCACCAGCACCGCCAGCACGCGATTCTCGGACAGACCGAGGAACTCGATATGAGTGATCGAGGCCTGCTGCGCGCTCGGCAGCGTCACCACGCCGGCCAGCTGCGTGACGCTGGACAACAGCTGCGAGGCGGTGGCGACCAGCGCCTTGGAGTCGTGCCCGCCATCGAGCTGGCGGCGAAACTCGGTCACCGAGTTCGGGTCGAGCGGCTGTACCCGCAGCAGCGTATCGACGAAAAAGCGATACCCCTTGTCGGTGGGCACGCGCCCGGCGGAGGTATGGGGCGAGGCGACAAAACCGAGTTCCTCGAGGTCCGCCATGACATTGCGGATGGTCGCGGAGCTGAGATTCAGCCCGCTGTCGCGCGAGAGGCTGCGCGAGCCCACCGGCTGCCCGTCGCGGATATAGCTCTCCACCAATATCCGCAGCAGGCGCTGGGCGCGCTCATTGAGTGTCTCGTCGCGGACGTCTGAGGACATACTTGGAGCCAAGCTAACGACCGCGATGCGGGCCGTCAAGCAAGCTGATTTCCGCTGATTCAACAATTGTCGGGGATGGCGCCCTTGGGCCACGCCCGGGCCCATGCTACAAAGGCCGAATGACACCCTCCATACGCGTGTGCGCGCTGATGGGCCGCTTTGCCGACACTCGGGTGGCCGAGTCGGTCGCACTGCTGCTGCCGCACCTGATCGCGCGCGGGGTCAGCGTCCTGGCCTACGAAAGTCTGGGCGACATCGCCGGCGCCGCCGCGGTCAAAGTGGTCGCGGAAAGCGAGCTCGCCGCCCGCGCCGACCTGATCATTGCGATCGGCGGGGATGGCACCCTGCTGTATGCCGCGCGGCTGTCCACGGCGCGCCGGATCCCGCTGCTGGGCATCAACCGTGGACGCCTGGGCTTCCTGACCGACGTCTTGCCGCAGGATCTGCTGGCCTGCGTGGACGCCGCCCTGGATGGGGGCTGCGAGGTCGACCGACGGCCCCTGCTGTCCACTTCGCTGGTGACCGGAGAGATCAGCACGACCACCGGACTGGCCCTCAACGATATCGTGGTGCAGAAGCTCGCGACCGGCAGCATGATGGACTTCGAAACCTGGATCGACGGTCGATATGTCAATACCCATGCCGGCGATGGCATCGTCATCGCCAGTGCGACCGGTTCGACCGCTTATGCGCTCTCCTGCGGCGGTCCGATCGTCGATCCGCACCTGGAGGTGCTGGTCATCGCGCCGATCTGCCCGCACACGCTCTCGGACCGGCCCATCGTCGTCTCCTCGCGCGCCAGCATCGAAATCCGCCTGCTCGAGCGCCCGGAGAGCCGCGCGCAGGTGGTCTGCGACGGCTTCGTCGTCGGCGACGCACATCCCTGCGACCGGGTACAGATCCGCCAGTCCAGCGACGAGGTGACCCTGCTGCATCCGCCGGGCTACGATTACTTCCGCCTGCTGCGCTCGAAGCTGCATTGGGGCCGCGGCAGCACTGACCGCTCGCGCTAGCACGCCATGCTCACCTACCTGCATATCCTCGACTTCGCGATCATCGATACGCTGGAACTGGACGTGCGCGCGGGACTCACCGTGCTCACCGGCGAGACCGGCGCGGGCAAGTCCATCCTGGTCGATGCGCTGCAGCTCATCGCCGGTGGCCGCGCCGGCGCCGAAGTGGTTCGCCACGGCGCGCAGCGCGCGGAGGTCACCGCGACCTTCGAGCTCGCGCAGGCCCCGCGCGAGCTGAAGAGCTGGCTCGAGGATCAGTCGATCAGCATCGAACAGGAACTGTCAGTGCGGCGCGTCGTGACCGCCGACGGTCGCTCGCGCGCCTACCTGAATGGTCAATCGGTGACGGTGCAGCAGCTGCGCGAGGCGGGCAACATTCTGCTCGACATTCATGGCCAGCACGAATTCCAGACGCTCACGCGCAGTGCGGGCCAACGCGATCTGCTCGATGGCTACGGCCGTCACGAGGCGGTCGCCGGGGAGGTCGAGATCGCGCAGCGGGTGTGGCTGAAGCTGTTGAATGCCGCGCTGGAACTGGAGACCAAGGCCCGTGACCGTGACGCGCGCCTGTCGCTGCTGCGCTATCAGGCGCAGGAGCTGAGCGCGCTGGGGCTCAACGAGGGTGAGTTCACGGCCCTGACCGAGGAGGCGAGTCGCATGGCCAACCGCGGCCGCATCACGCAGTCCGTGCAGGGTGCCCTGGGTCACCTTTACGAGGAGGACGCCGGCAGTGCCCATGCGGCGGTATCGCGCGCCCTGCAGCAGCTGAAGAACGTAGCGGCGCTCGATCCGGGTATCGCGGCGGTGGTGCCGCTGGTCGACAGCGCGGCCATCCAGATCCGCGAGGCCGCCCGTGAAATGCAGCACTATCTGGATTCGCAGGATTTCGACGCGGCCCGCCAGGACCAGGTCCAGCGGCGGCTGTCGGCCATCGAGGAACTCGCGCGCAAGAATCGCATTCCACCGGCGCAGCTGCACGAGCGCGCGGCCGAACTGGCGAGCGAGCTCGTGTCGCTGGAGTCCGCGGAAACCGATCTGGCCTCGGTGCGCGCGGATCTGGCGGCAGCCCTGGAGCGCTATCGCGAACAGGCGCGCCTGCTGTCGGCGCGGCGCGCGACCGCCGCCCGGGCGCTGGCGAAGACCGTCACGAACCATATGCAGCAGCTGGGCATGACCGGTGGCCGGTTCCAGATCGACGTGACCCCGCTGGAGTCGACCGAACCCCAGCCGCACGGCGTCGACCAGATCGAATTCAGGGTGACCGCGAATCCGGGCCAGCCGCTGCGCGCCTTGTCCAAAGTGGCCTCGGGCGGGGAACTGGCCCGACTGTCCCTCGCCGTGCAGGTCGCCTGCTCCGGGCGCGACTCGCGCTGCATGGTGTTCGACGAAGTGGACTCGGGTATCGGCGGGGCCATCGCGGAAATCGTCGGGCGGGAACTGCGCACCCTCGCCGAGCGGGCCCAGGTGCTGTGCGTGACCCACCTGCCGCAGGTGGCCTCACAGGGACATCATCACCTGCGGGTCAACAAGCTCACCGATGGCAAGACCACCCGCACGTCGCTGTCGGACCTGGACGCGGCCGAACGGGTGGAGGAGCTGGCGCGGATGCTGGGGGGCGTCGACATCTCATCCAAGGCGCGCGAGCACGCCCAGGAGATGCTGCGGCAGGTTACGGTCAGGTCTTCGGGCGATGGGCGCAGGTCAGACGGACGCAGTGGCCGTAAATGATGAGGGAATGGTCGCGGATCTCGAACCCGAGCTTCTTGGCGACCGTCCCCTGCCGATCTTCAATGCCGGTATCCATGAACTCTTCGACCCGGCCGCAGTCCAGACAGACTATGTGGTCGTGGTGAGTCCCATGGTTGAGTTCGAAAACCGCCATTCCGTCTTCAAAATGGTGCCGGGTGACCAGGCTCGCCGCTTCGAACTGCGTGAGGACGCGGTACACGGTGGCAAGGCCGATGTCTTCGTTGGACTCGAGCAATGAGCGGTAGATGTCTTCGGCCGAGAGGTGGCGGGTCTGGCTGCTTTCGAGGATTTCCAGGATCTTCAGGCGCGGCAGCGTCACCTTCAGACCGGCCTTGCGCAGATCCTTCCCTTCCATGCCAGCTTCTCCTGATGCCAGGCGGCTTCGGCCCGGGCGATGCGGTATCATCCATTTATTATCCCGCTTTCAAGTGACAAGTCACGTGATGAGATTGCAGTCGATTCTTCCGTGGCGCCGCATGGCCGCCGCCCTCGCCCTCCTCGCCCTGGGTTGCGTCAGCTCCGGCTGCGTTTACCGCGTGAACATTCAGCAGGGCAATTACCTGGAAAAGCGCAATACCGACCAGCTCGCCACGGGCATGACCAAAGTCCAGGTGCGCTACCTGCTGGGCACCCCGATGGTGCCGACGATCTTTGACAACGACCGTTGGGATTACCTCTACTACCTGAAGCTCGGTCGCCAGAAGCCGATCCAGCGCGAGCTGACCGTCTACTTCAAGGATGACAAGGTCGATAAGATCGATCGTCACGGCCAGGATGCCTCGACCCCGGACCTGCCGCCGGCCCGCATCATGCAGCCGGCCCTGTAATCACCCCCGCAAGATCAGCGCCTGCGGACCCGCGCCCGGCGGCTCGCCCGGGGGTCGTTGATCAGCGCCCGGTAGATCTCCACCCGATCGCCATCGCGCGGTACGTCCGTGCGCCGGCAAGGCTCTCCGAAAATGCCAAGCGCGTCCGAATTCCAGGGCACTGAAGCGTCCTCGCCGCGCGCGACGGCCACGAGTCGCGCCTGCTCGAGCAGTTCGGCGACGGTCGCGGTCACTGCCAGGTCCACCGGCCATAGGAACTGTCGGGCCGGCAGTGCGAAGGCGACCGTGCAGCGCTTACGGATGCTCATCGCCGGATCCCGCGGCCAGGGTGCGGGCGCGCGCCACGAAGGCATCCACCAGCGAGACGGCGGTCTCTTCAAACAAGGGCTCGAATATCAGTCCCGTCAGGCGGTTAGCGAAGGCGAAACGCAGGTGCAGGTCCACCCGGCAGCCGCTCTGGCCGACGGCGGCAACCGGCGTCAGCGTCCAATCCCCCTCGAGGGTCTTGAAAGGGCCGCTCACCAGCCGCATGGCGATGTGACGATCGGCGGTAAGCTCATTGCGCGTGGTGAACTGGGCATTGAGCGCACCGCGGCGCACACCGATGGTGGCGATGATCTCCCGGCCGGTGCGCGACTGCACCTGCGCGCTCGTGCACCAGGGCAGAAATTGTGGATAGCTTTCAATGTCGTTGAGCAGCGCGAACATCCGCTGCGGCGGTTGCGCGACGAGTGCCGAGCGCCTCACTTCCCTCATCCGTAGAATTGTGCCCGAAAATGTCCCAGACCAAAGCTGAACCCAAACTGATCGCCGAGAACCGCAAGGCGCGCTTCGACTATTTCATCGAGGATCGCTTTGAGGCCGGCATGGTGCTGCAGGGCTGGGAGGTCAAGTCGATGCGCGCCGGCAAGGCCAACCTGACCGAATCCTATGTCTACGTGAAGAACGGCGAGGCCTTCCTGTACGGCGCCCATCTGGCGCCGCTCAACACCACCTCCACGCATTTCATTGCCGTGCCGACGCGCACCCGCAAGCTGCTGCTGAACCGTTCGGAACTGGAGCAGCTCGAGGATGCCGTCGAGCGCAGCGGTTACACCCTGGTGCCACTGGAGATGTACTGGAAGGCCGGCCGCGCCAAGCTCCGCATCGGCGTCGCGAAGGGCAAGAAACAGCACGACAAGCGCGCCACCGAGAAGGATCGGGACTGGCAGCGCGACAAGGCCCGCATCATGCGCACGCGTTAGGGGAACGCGTACTGCAGGTTGAAGGTCACGAGCGTATCGGTCTTTACCAGCGGTGCCGGCGGGTTGCTGTTGTGCCGAATCTCATATCCGATCGTGATCGCCAGCGCCTTGCTCATGTTCACCTGCAGCCCCAGATCGTTCTGGAACAAGGTGTCATCCGATCCGGTCTCCACGTTCGCCACTTCGGTGAGCTTGGTGCTCGAATTGAACGCATACATGCCCTTGATGGTGGCGGTCGCAACGCCCCCGGACTCCGCATTCAGCGGGGTGCGTGACAGTACCTCCCCGTCCGGCGCCTGATCGATGAGCTCGGGGCGCAGGCGCCGATAACCATAACCGGCCTGCACGTCGAGCGTCGCGTCCGCCAGCTTGACGAGCGAATAACCCAGGCCGGTCGAGGCGGTTTCCTGGTATTGAAAGCCGCTGAACTTGTCATCGTCGTAGTGCAGCGCGCCGAAGACATACATGCGATCGGTGAAGTTGTAGTTGCTCTGCCACTGGGCATCGAAGCGCTCGGCGCTGACGATGCCGGCCGATTTGCCATACAGGCCGGCGAGCTGCAGATCGTGTTTCCAGGCGTCCACGACGTAGATGGCTTCAAATTTGGCGTTCGCGGTTTGCGCGTCCGTATTGCCGTGCGATGACACATAGCCGACCTGCGCCTTGACGGTCAGTGGCGGTGGCGGCGGCGGCGGCGAGCCCGGCGCAGCCGGAGGGTCGTCGGCCATTGCCAACGCGCTGGACAGCAGCAGACCTGCGGGTATGCCCGCCTTGAGAATTCTTGTGACCATGACCTCTCCTGGTGGAGTTAGCAAAAGCGCGCGGATTTAAGCACCGACCGGTGGCGCAAGTCACGTTACGTAGGCTTATGGAACGGGACACTGGGCCAGGGTGGAAAAGCGCGTGAAATCCGGATACAGCGCCAGCAGCTGGCGCGTCACGCCGTTGGTCCAGCCGAACCCGTCCTGCAGCGGATATTCCCCACCCGAACCGCCGCCCTCGGCCACGACATTGTATTTCTCCACCAGCCGGTCACTGTGTTGATACGCAGTCGTGACCGTGACCAGCCATCGGCAGGCGATCGTGGCGGCCAGCGCACCGACACCGGCATCCCGCAGTCCTCGCACCGCAATCCAATGCAGTGGCGCCCAGCCATTCGGTGCATCCCATTGCTGACCGGTCGGCAGGAGCGTGGTGGCAAGTCCACCACGGACCAGCAGTTGGTCACGAACCACGGCGGCAACCTGTCGCGACTGGGTAGCGCTGGCGAGGGATTCGAACAGAGGATAGAGGGTGGCCGCCGACAAAACGGTCGTGTGCTGACCGTCGCTCCAGCGATAGTCGGCGTAGTAGCCTTGCGCGCCAACCCACAGGTAGCGATCAATGGCGCGATGGCGGGCGGCCGCACGCGCTGTGAATTCGCGCACGCAGGGCCTATCGCCCGTGCGCTCGCATCCGGCGCGAATCGCCTGCTCGAGTCCAAACAGCAGACTGTTCAGATCGACCGGGATGATCTGCGTGGTCTCAATCGTGGCCAGCGAGCGCGCGTCGCGCAACCAACGTGAGCTGAAGTCCCAGCCGCTTTCGGCGGCGGCGCGGATGTCCCGATACAACTGCCGGGGTTCACGTCCACTGCTGCGCGCCAGTTCCACATCCTCGCGCCAGGACTCATCGCGCGGCAGATCGATGTCGTCCCAATAGCGATTCAGCACCGCACCGTCCGGCAGCCTGACCACGCGACGGTTCGCTCCAGCGTGACCCGATGATGACGCGCCCGCCATCCAGAAGGCGTATTCGCGTCGCAGCTGCGGCAGGTAGTGCGCCCAGGCCGCCGCCGGATCAGCAGGCCGAGAAACCGCGATCATCTCGAAGAAGAATGGGGGCTGCGAGCGGCCCAGGTAGTAGCTGCGGGTGCCGTTCGGAATGTGCCCGTAGGTATCAATCAACCAGGCGAAGTCATCGATCATGTCCCGGACCAGATCCCCCCGGCCGCTTTGCGCAAGCCCCAGCAGCGTGAAATAGGAATCCCAGTAATACAGCTCGCGGAACCGGCCGCCTGGCACGACATACGGCCGCGGCAATGCCAACGACGAGGAATAAGGGGGCACCACGGCCGTGTCGCGTTCGAGCTGGGACCACAGTGCATCGATGTGCACCCCGATGGGTGCGGGGGCGACGGGGCTCAACGGCGCGTGAGGGGGCGCAGCCATCGTCGCAATTCTGAAATGTCTGCCGACGAACAGGCGCAAGGCCTCTGGCGCGGCGGGCTGTTGCGCGTGGTATTGACGCACAATCTCAGACGGCGCCTGCAGCGGCAGCGCGTCCGCAAACGTCTTGCTGTCAGCGAAGAGGCCGCTGCTCTCGACCGCCGCAAACAGATCCTGGAATTCAAGCTGTGGCGATTGCGGGATCGTGGCTGCCGCAGCCACTCCCCCGAGCAGCCACAGAACAGTGACCCAGATAACTCTGAGCATCGCCCCACCTTACGTCGCAAAACCACGAAATGCCTGAGAAACTTCCGTCAGAGGCCTCTGACAGTCGGGCCTGGACCATTTGCTGTACAATTGGCAGGTTCCCGAAGGGGGCGACCGGTTTCGACGCGGGTTGCAAAACTTCAGGGGCGTACCGAGGTGCATGGGTCCTCGTTAAACTCTTGTGCAAATTATAGTTGCCAACGACGACAACTTCGCTCTGGCCGCTTAACCCGGCCT
>DATHMT010000041.1:0-63737 GCA_035486855.1 Steroidobacteraceae bacterium | reverse complement strand
GTGGATCCGGGCAACATCGTGCACGCCAGCGACACCGGCGGCATCGTCGTGATGACGCAGATCCAGCCCATCTCGGTGATGTTCACGCTCCCGGAGGATGCCGTGGCGCAGATGACCGAAGCGCTGGCACTCGGTCCGACCAGCGTCGTGGCGCTGGCGCGCGATGATGGCACGGTGCTGGACACCGGGGTGGTGGCACTGCTCGACAATCAGATCGATCAGACCAGCGGCACCATCCGTGTCAAAGCCACCTTCCCGAACCCGCATCAGCTGCTGTGGCCCGGTGAGTTCGTGACGGCGCGGGTGCTGGTGAAGATGCACAAGCAGGCCCTGACCATTCCGGCGGCGGCCCTGCAGCGCGGCCCCGATGGCATGTTTGCCTTTGTGGTGCAGCCCAATTCCACGGTCGAGGTCCGCCCGCTCAAGGTCACCCTGCTGGATGAGAACACCGTGATCGTCGACAGCGGCCTCACCGCCGGTGAACGCGTGGTCACCAGCAACCTCTACCGGCTGCAGCCCGGCACCTTGGTGCGTATCAACAGCACGAGCACCCGCAAACCCACATGAGCGTCTCAGCGCCTTTCATCAAACGGCCGATCGCCACCTCGCTGCTGATGGCGGGGGTGCTGCTGCTCGGCATGATCGCCTTCCCGTTGCTGCCCGTGGCGCCGTTGCCGCAGGTTGATTTTCCGACCATCCAGGTCACCGGACAGCTGCCCGGCGCAAGCCCCGAAACCATGGCTTCCTCGGTCGCGACGCCACTGGAAACGCAGTTCGGCGCGATCCCCGGCGTTTCCCAGATGACTTCGACCAGCGTGCTGGGCACCACGACGATCGTCGTACAGTTTGACCTCGGTCGTAATATCGACGCCGCCGCCCAGGACATTCAGTCGGCGATCGTGGCGGCCGGCGGCCAGCTGCCCAAGAACCTGCCGACACCTCCCAGCTACAAGAAGGTCAATCCGACCGAAACCCCGATCCTGATGTACTCCGTCAGCTCGGTGGTGTTGCCGGTGACCACCGTCGATGACTTCGCCGAGAACGTACTGGCGCAGCAGATGTCGCGGATTCCGGGCGTGGCGCAGGTGGTGATCGGCGGTCAGCAGAAGCCGGCGGTACGGATCCAGGTGGACCCGGCAAAAATAGCCGCGATGGGCATCCAGCTCGAGGACATCGCCGGCGTCATCGCGAATGCCACGGTAGATGCGCCGAAGGGCTCCTTCAACGGGGCGCTGCACAATTTCGCCATCTATGACAACGATCAGCTCATGGAGGCGAAACCGTGGAACGACATTATCATCGCCTATGTGAACGGTGCGCCGGTGCGCATCCGCGACATCGGCGTGGCGGTCGACGGGCCGGAGAACAATCAGATGACGGCCTGGCAGAACGGTCATCCCGGCATCCTGCTGCAGGTCTTCAAGCAACCTGGTGCGAACGTCATCGATACCGTGAATCGCATCAAGACCATGATGCCGCATGCGATGACTGCGGTGCCGGCGTCGGTCAAGGTCAATCTGGTGATGGATCGTACCCTGACCATCAACGCCTCCGTGCACGATGTGGAAATCACGCTGCTGCTGACGTTCTGCCTGGTCGTGCTGGTGATCTTCCTGTTCCTGCGCAACGCCTGGGCCACGATCATTCCGGGTGTCACCGTGCCGCTGTCGCTGTTCGGCAGCTGCGCGGGCATGTACCTGTTGGGTTACAGCCTCGACAACCTGTCGCTGATGGCCCTGACCATTGCGGTCGGATTCGTGGTCGACGATGCCATCGTCATGCTGGAGAACATCTACCGGCACATTGAGGCGGGGCTTTCCCCCCGGGAGGCCGCGCTCAAAGGCGCCGGTGAGATCGGCTTCACCATCATCAGCATCAGCCTGTCGCTGATTGCGGTGTTCATCCCCCTCCTGCTGATGAGCGGCATCATCGGCCGTCTGTTCCGCGAGTTCGCCATCGTGGTGACTTTGACCATCGTCGTCTCGGCCTTCGTCTCCCTGACCCTCTCGCCGATGATGTGCTCGCTGTTCCTGCGCGATGAGCGCCATGTGCGCCACGGCCGTCTTTATAACACCATCGAGAGGCTTTTCGACGCCTTGGTCGCAGGCTACACCCGCGGCCTGGACTGGGTACTGCTGCACCAGCGCACGACGCTCGCGGTGTTCCTGGTGACGATGTGCAGCACGGTGATCCTGTACATTGTCGTGCCGAAGGGCTTCTTTCCCCAGCAGGACACCGGGCTGATCTCCGGCCTGTCGGATGCCGCGCAGGACATTTCCTTCAGCCAAATGGTGAAGGTCCAGCACCAACTCACCGATATCATGGCCAAGGATCCCGACGTCGCCTCCTACGTCGCATCGGTCGGTGGCTCACGCCCGATCAATAATGGCTTCCTGATGATGAGCCTCAAGCCCCGCGATCAGCGCAAATCCAGCGCCGATGAGGTGATCCGACGGCTGCGGCGGCAATTCAACTCCGTGAGCGGCGGCACGGCCTATCTGCAGGCGGCCCAGGACATCAACATGGGCGGCCGCACGACCCGCACCCAGTATCAGTACACGTTGCAGGATTCGAACCTCGATGAATTGAATACCTGGGCCCCGCGGGTGATGGCGGCACTGCAGAAACTTCCGCAACTGCAGGATGTGGCCTCGGACCAGCAGACCAACAGCACCAAAGTCACCCTGGTCATCGACCGCGACCAGGCGGCGCGCTTCGGCATCCAGCCTGAGCTCATCGATGCAACGCTGTATGACGCCTTCGGCCAGCGTCAGGTGACGCAGTACTTCACCCAGCTCAACGCGTACCACGTCATCCTGGAGGTCCCCCCTGCCCTGCAGGGCGATCCCGGGGCGCTGAACAAGCTGTACATCAAGTCGCCGATCACCAATCAGATGGTGCCGCTGTCCAGTGTGTCGCATTTCGACACCTCGCAGGTGGCGTCACTGTCGATCAATCACCAGGGGCAATTCCCGGCGGTCACCTTGTCGTTCAACCTGGCCCCCGGTGCGGCACTGGGCGAGGCGGTCGATGCCATCGAAAGCACCGCCACGGCACTGCATGTGCCCGAGGGCATCGTCGGCTCGTTCCAGGGCTCGGCGCAGGCATTCCAGGAGTCGTTGCGCAGCGAGCCGCTGCTGGTGCTGGCGGCGCTGGTGGTGGTCTACATCATCCTGGGCATGCTCTATGAGAGCTACATCCATCCGCTGACCATCCTCTCGACCTTGCCGTCGGCCGGCGTCGGTGCGCTGCTGATGCTGATCCTGTTCCATTACGATCTTTCGGTGATCGCCCTCATCGGCATCATCCTGCTGATCGGCATCGTCAAGAAGAACGGCATCATGATGGTGGACTTTGCACTGCAGGCCGAGCGTGAACGAAACCTTGCCCCCGAGCAGTCGATCCGCGAAGCCTGCCTGATGCGCTTCCGGCCCATCATGATGACCACCATGGCGGCGATACTGGGTGCGTTGCCGCTGATGCTGGGACGCGGCACCGGCTCCGAGATGCGCATTCCGCTGGGCTACACCATGGTGGGCGGCCTGGTGCTCAGCCAGGCGCTGACCCTGTTCACGACGCCCGTGATCTACCTCTACCTGGATCGACTGCGGTTGCGATTCAGTCGCCACGGCGCCCCTGCCGACGGTTCGCTGGAACCGGCCACCTGATGCAAAGGCGACGCCCATGAAGATGCTGCTCGTGGAAGACAATGAGCGCGTGACGCGCTTCGTCACCAAGGGCCTGCAGGAAGCCGGCCACACGGCCGATCACGCCGACAATGGCCGCGATGGACTGTTCCTGGCCGCCAGCGAGCGCTACGACGTGATCATCATGGACCGGATGCTGCCCGGGAACATCGATGGCCTGTCGCTGATCAGTGCACTGCGCCAATCCGGGAACCAGACCCCCATCCTGGTGCTGAGCGCACTGGCCGATGTGGACGAGCGCATCAAGGGTCTGCGCGCCGGGGGCGATGACTATCTGACCAAGCCGTTCGCTTTCGGGGAGCTGCTGGCACGATTGGATGCACTGGGCCGGCGCACGCGCCAGGACGGCACGGTCACGACCCTCGAGGTCGCCGACCTGCGCATGGACCTGCTGTCGCGCAAGGTGCTGCGCGGCGCGCGCCAGATATTGCTGCAGCCGCGTGAATTCAAGCTGCTGGAGTACCTGATGCGGCACGCCGGCCAGGTTGTCACGCGCACCATGCTGCTGGAGAATGTCTGGGACTACCACTTCGACCCGCAGACCAATGTCGTCGACGTGCATATCAGCAAGCTGCGCCAGAAGATCGAACCGGAGCCGGAGCGCTCGCTGCTGCGCACCGTGCGCAATGCCGGCTACATGCTAAGCGCCGAGTAGGCCCGATGGCGCTCGTCATCCGCTCCTCCGCCGCCACCCTCTCGTTCAGTTACGTGCTGCTGGGCATTCTGGCGCTCATTTTGTTCGCCCTGCCGTTGGGCTACGCCTGGCGGGCCGCGGACAATGACACCCGCCTGCAGATCCTCGCCGAGGACTCGCAGCGGCTCGCGGAGGTCTTCAAACGCAAGGGGCCGGCGGGACTGGCGGACTTCATCAACGAACGGGTCGGTCTGCAGATCGCCGGCGAGCGCATCCTGCTGCTGACCGATGCCAGGGAGAAGCCGCTGGCGGGAAATCTGCCGCAGTGGCCGAACGGGGTGCCCGAGGAACCGGGCAGCTATACCACCCCCATCGAACTTGATCATCACCCGACGATGGTGACCCTGGTGCGCACCGAACTGCCCGGCGGCTACAACCTTCTGGTGGGGCGCGACGTGGCGCGCCTCGCACCGGTGATGACCCGGTTCTGGTATGGCCTCGCCGCCGCCATTGCGGTGCTGTTGGTGACGGGCGTGGTCGGGGGCATTCTGATTCGCCGCGCGCTGCTGTTCCGCATCCACAGCATCCGCCAGACGGTCTCGGCGATCATGCAGGGGGAGCTCAGTCATCGCTTGCCCACCGGCAGCGGCAGCGACGAACTCAACACGTTGAGTGTCACGATCAACCGCATGTTGGAACAGATCGAACAGCTGGTGCACGGCGTCGCCAACGTGTCGAATGCCATCGCCCACGACCTGCGCACGCCGCTGACCGAACTTCGATCGCGGCTGGAGGAACTGTCGCTGACGCGGCCCTCGCCGGCCGAGGCGTTCGCCGAAGTGGACGCGGCCGTCGCGGATGTGGATCGGGTCATCAGCATCTTCAACGCGCTGCTGCGGCTGGCCGAGATCGACACCGGCATGCGCCGCTCGGGGTTCGTCGATGTGGACCTGGGCGACCTGTGCGCGCGCGCGGTCGAGTTCTACGTGCCGGCCGCGGAGGTGAAGGACATCACGCTCACCTACAAGGATGAGGCCGGGGACGTGCACGCTTCGGGCGATCAGATACTGCTGGCGCAGGCCGTCAATAATCTCATCGACAATGCACTCAAGTACAGCCACCCCGGCAGCACGGTGACGGTGAGCACCCTGCGCCCGGGCGGCGATGCGGCCGGCATAGTCGTCACCGACACCGGCCCCGGAATGACCGCCGCGCAGCGGGCGCGCGCCACCGAGCGCTTTTTCCGCGGCGATGCCAGTCGCGGCACGCCCGGTGTGGGACTGGGTTTGAGCCTGGTGCAGGCGGTTGCGCGCCTGCACTGCGGAACGCTGCAGTTTGCCGACCAGCAGCCCGGGCTCACGGCCACCATCATTTTTCCAAGCAAAGCCTAGCTCACCCCAAGACCCATGCTGACCCTCTATCCACCGGTTGCCGCATCGGACGCACCGCCGCGCAAGCCGGTGTGGATTGATCTGCAGAACCCCACCGCGGAGGAGGAAGCGGTGGTCGAGAGCGAGCATGGCATCCGTATTCCAACCCACGCGCAGCTGCAGGAAATCGAGTCCTCCAGCCGTCTGCGGGTCGAAAACCAGTCACTGCTGATGTCCATGCCGCTGGGCGTGCAGGACGACCGCTTTGCCTCCGGTCCCCTGCCGCTGGGCTTTGTACTCACCCCGGACATCCTGGTCACCGTCCGCTACTGCGAAATCCACGCCTTCCCGGATGTGCAGGCGACGCTGCTGCGCAATCACATCGAATGCAGCAGCGCCGCGGTATTCGCCAGCCTCCTCGAGGCCATGGTGGATTTTGCCGCCGATCGTCTCGAACAGATCGGCGCTGACCTGGGAGCGGTTTCGCAGCAGGTGTTCGGTTCCAGGACCCGGCCGTTGCCGCCGCGACAGAAAGTCAACAATGCCATGCATCAGAATCTGATGAGTGTCGGCCAAACCGGGGAGCATCTCTCCCGGATCCGCGAGAGTCTGCTTGGCCTGGGACGCATCGCGAGCTTCACGGCCGAGACGGCCACCTGGCTGGGAGCCGACATCCAGGTGCGCCTGAAAACCATCGGCCGCGACCTGGCTTCGCTGAGCGATTACGAGAACCACCTGTCCGGCAAAGTACAGTTCCTGCT
Organism: Steroidobacteraceae bacterium; assembly: GCA_035486855.1. GTDB lineage: Bacteria > Pseudomonadota > Gammaproteobacteria > Steroidobacterales > Steroidobacteraceae > DAIDKA01. The sequence goes on along the minus strand of DATHMT010000041.1, from coordinate 57,265 downwards.
GGATGCCATTCTCGGGTTCATCAATACCCAGCAGAACGAGATCTTCAAGGTGCTCACGATCGTGTCCGTGGTCGGAGTCCCGCCGACGCTGATCGCGAGCATCTACGGCATGAACTTCCGCAATATTCCCGAGTACCAGTGGCGGTACGGCTATCAATGGGGCCTGGGGCTCATCGCCGTGAGCATCATCGCGCCCATTCTCTGGTTCAAATGGCGCAAGTGGTGGTAAAAGGAATGATCATGACACTCAAAATCCGCACCGGCCTGATGGCCCTGATCACCCTCGGCTGCATGGCGACGGCCTCGGCCGCCGCGCCCGAACCGTGCAATCGGGCCTGCCTCAAGGAGCTCGCCAATTCATATCTGGCCGCGCTGGTGGCGCACGATCCGTCGCGGGTGCCGCTGGCGCCCGAAGTGAAGTTCGTGGAAAACGTCACCCGCCTGAAGCCCGGTGAGGGCTTGTGGAGAACCGCCAGCGAAGTGCCGACGAGCTTCGCAGTCTACGTGCCCGATCCGATCTCCGGGCAGGTCGGGTTCATCGGCATCATGAAGGCGGATGGCAAACCGATCGAGCTGGCCCTGCGCCTGAAGGTGCGACACGGTCAGATCGTCGAGGCCGAACACCTGATCGCCACCCCGCGCGAGAACGTCCTCGCCAATCTGCAGAGCCCGCGGCCCGGACTGTTGGCGGTGGTGCCGAAGGATGAGCGCAGCACGCACGCGGACCTGCTCAGGATCGGCGCCACCTACTATGACGCGCTGGTGAAGGGCGATGGCACGCTCGCGCCGTTTGCGGAAGATTGTGAACGCCATGAAAACGGCATGATCACGACCGGCCACGCACTCCAGGGCGCGCCGCCGGGCTCGCCGGTGCTCGGCTGCACCACGCAGCTCAACACCAAGGTGATGAGTTACATCAAGCGCATCGAGCCGCGACGGGTGTGGATCGCGGACCCGGTGACCGGTCTGGTTTTCGGGCTGTCACAGTTCCGTCATCCCATGAAGGAAGATCACGTGGATATCGTCGGCTACCCGGGCGTCACCCAGGTGAAGATGCCCTTCAAGGCCTTCGATCTGCCTGCCGCCCATATCTTCAAGGTGCGCGGCGGCAAGATCCACGAGATCGAGGCCATGGGCTTCCAGGCGCCCTATGACTCGAAGACCGGTTGGGAGAAGTAACCGCTCACGCAGTGAATATGTCAGATGCCGCATTTGAGTGCAGGGCGTTGACTTGCCGGCGAGCGGTCTCCTACCCTGACCGCGCATGACATCCATGACTCAGATCCACCTGATCGGTGGCGAAAAAGGCGGCGTCGGCAAGTCGATGGTGGCGCGGCTGCTGGCGCAATACTTCATCGATCATTCGATCCCGTTCACCGGCTTCGATGCGGACCGCGCGCATGGGGCGTTGCTGCGTTTTTATTCCGGTTACGCCTCGCCGGTGCAGGTCGATGAGTATGAAAGCCTGGACGCGATCGTCGAGGCGGCCAGCAGCCAACCCGAACGGAGGATTGTGGTCGATCTGGCGGCGCGCACCGGCGAGCCGCTGACCCGCTGGATGGATGAATCGCAGCTGCTCGCGGTCGCCGCCGAGCTGAATCTGCACATCCGTTACTGGCATGTCATGGATTCGGGTCGCGACTCGGTCGATCTGCTGCGGCAGCTGTTTGAGCGTCATCAGTCGCGGCTGAACTACGTCGTGGTCCAGAACCAGCTGCGCGGCAGTGATTTCCGGCTGTTCGATGAATCCGGTCTTGCGGCCCAGGCGCAGGCCCACCACGCCACCCTCATTTCGATCCCGCAACTGAACGAAAGCACCATGATCAAGATCGACGCCGCCAGCAGCAGCTTCTGGGCGGCGACCCAGGACAATGATCAGACGACCGGCCTCGCGGTGCTGGAACGGCAACGCCTGAAGAGCTGGCTGCAGTCCGCCTACGCCGCCATAGCGGCGGTGAACCCTTAGCCCTGACCCTCAGTCGCGCCAGCGCGCCAACTCCATCAGCACGCGGCCCCACGCGCTCGACCGGGGATCGATCAGGGCGTAGTGCCCGGTGCCAGGCAGCGCGGTCAGACGCGTCGCCGGATGCCTGTCCACATAGGACTCGCTGAGGCTCACCGGAACGGTGTCATCGTCGAGTCCATGCAGCAGGGTGGTCGCGGTGGCGGGCGCGGCCATGCGAGCGGGATCGATGTCGGCCCGGCCTGCCGGGTCGACGCCGAGAAACCGGCGCACCGCGCCATCTCCGAGGCCGAGACGGTGCGCCAGCATCAGATCCGCCACCGGCGCCAGGGCGAGCGTGCCGCTGAGCGTCGGACAGACGTTCGCCGCGCTCGCCCACAGCGCCAGATGGCCGCCGGCCGAATGACCGACGAGGACCACGCGGCCGTTGTGCGCCGCCACCTGGCCCGGAGAATGACTCAGCAGCCGACTCAGATCGGCGCAGGTGGGCGCCGGGTTGCGCGCGAGGCGTGAGTACTCGGGCAACCCCACGGTCCAACCGGCGGCGGCAATGCCCTCGGCCATCGGGCGGGCGTGCGCGCGATCGATGTCGGAGCGCCAGAAACCACCGTGGATCACGATGACCAGCGGACGCGTGGCACCGTCACGGCCGTAGCGCACCTCCAGGATCTGGTCGGGTTGCGTGCCATAGGCCATGACGGCATCAGGCGCCCGGGCGTCGCGGCTCAAAACGGATTCGTCTTCCGACATCCACGTTATGATGCCAGCATGCGACGCCCCGGCACCATCGGCGCTCTTGTGCTGCTCACGCTGCTTGCCCCCCTCGCCGTCGCGCGTCATACCCCGCGCGGTGCGGCTCCCGGGGGCGTCCCGGGAGAATTCGACTATTACCTGCTGAGCCTCTCCTGGTCACCCAGTTACTGCCTGGTGCATCCCGGGGATCGCGAACAATGTCAGGGCCGCGGGTATGGTTTCGTGCTCCATGGACTGTGGCCGCAGTTCGATGCCGGCGGCTATCCGCAGCAGTGTGCGACCCATCCCGATCTGGATCGCGCGGCGCGGGCCGTGGGCCGCACCCTGTATCCGAGCCCGACACTCATGCAGCACGAATGGGCGCGTCACGGTACCTGCAGCGGTCTGGAGCCGCTCGAATACTTCCGCACGGCCGACCGCGCGCTGGCGGTCGTTCACACCCCCGCGCTATTTGAAGCGCCGCGGGCAGATCAGCAATTGGCGGCAGCGCAGGTGTTGGCGGCGTTTCGTGCCGCGAATCCCGCCTTCCCGCCGCGCGCCATGACGGTCGCCTGCAGCCGCGGCGAACTGTCCGAGGTGCGAGTGTGTCTGACCCGCACGCTGCAGCCACGATCCTGCGGTCCAGGGGTGCGCGACAGTTGTCCGTCGGCGCCGATCACCGTTCCCGCCGCGCGCTGAGGTCAGGCAAGGCTCGCGAGGATGCGGTTGAAGGTGGCGCTCGGTCGCATCGCGGCCGCGCACTTGCCCGCATCGGGGTGATAGTAGCCACCGATGTCGACCGGCTTGCCCTGCGCACCATTGAGCTCGCCCACGATCTTCGCTTCCTCGCGCGTGAGCTCGGCGGCGACCGGTGCGAATTTCGCGCGCAGCCCGGCATGTTCGGTCTGTGCCGCCAGCGCCTGCGCCCAGTACAGGGCCAGATAGAAATGACTGCCGCGGTTATCCAGCTCGCCGGCCTTGCGCTGCGGAGACTTGTCATTGTCGAGAAACTTGCCATTGGCGGCATCGAGGGCCTTGGCGAGACACCGCGCGGCATCATTGCCGGTCTTGTCCGCCAGATCCTCGATGGACACCTGGATGGCCAGGAACTCCCCGAGGGAATCCCAGCGCAAGTGTCCCTCTTCGAGGAATTGCTGGACATGCTTCGGTGCCGAGCCGCCGGCGCCCGTTTCGTACATGCCGCCACCGGCCAGCAGCGGCACGATGGACAACATCTTGGCGCTGGTGCCGAGCTCCAGGATCGGGAACAGGTCCGTCAGGTAATCGCGCAGCACGTTGCCCGTGACCGAAATCGTGTCCTGCCCGGCGCGCACCCGCGCCATGGTGGCCGCAACCGCCGCCACCGGTGCCAGGATGCGGATGTCCAGTCCGCTGGTGTCGTGGTCCTTCAGATACGTCTGCACTTTCTCGATCAATCGCCGGTCGTAGGCGCGCTGCTCATCCAACCAGAAGATCGCGGCGTGGCCGGTGGCACGGGCGCGGCCGACCCCGAGTTTCACCCAGTCGCGGATCGGCAGATCCTTGGTCTGGCACATGCGCCAGATGTCGCCCTTGGCAACCTTGTGCTGCGTCAGCACCTGGCCCTGCGCATCGATCACGCGCACCACGCCGTCGGCGGCAAGCCTGAAGGTCTTGTCGTGCGAACCATATTCCTCGGCGGCCTGCGCCATCAGCCCAACATTGCTGACGTTGCCCATGGTGCGAACGTCGTACGCACCATGTTGTCGACAATCGTCGATCACGGCCTGATAGACCCCGGCATAGCAGCGATCCGGAATCATCGCCTTCATGTCGTGGGCCTTGCCATCCGGGCCCCACATGCGTCCCGAGGTGCGGATCGCTGCGGGCATGCTGGCATCGATGATGACGTCGCTGGGCACATGCAGGTTGGTGATGCCCTTGTCGGAATCGACCATCGCGAGCGGCGGCCGCGACTGGTAGGTGGCCGCGATATCCGCCTCGACCTGGGCCTTCTGCGCGGCCGGCAATGACCGGATCTTGGCGTAGACGTCGCCGATGCCATTGTCGGCATCCACGCCCAGCCCGGCGAACAGCGCGGCGTGCTTGGCGAAGGCATCCTTGTAGTACACGGTGACGGCGTGGCCGAACATGATGGGGTCGGAAACCTTCATCATCGTCGCCTTCAGGTGCAGCGACAGCAGCAGCCCACGCCGCTTCGCGTCCTGCATCTGCGCCTCATAGAACTCGCGCAGTCCCGCCACCTGCATGAAGGTCGAGCTGATGAGCTCCGCGGCCTGGACCTTGATGCCGTCCTTGAGCACCGTGACCTTGCCGGCGGCGTCGGTCAATTCGATGCGCAATGTTCCGGGCTGGCCGATCAGCGCCGACTGTTCGTTGCCGTAGAAATCACCGCCGCTCATGCTCGCGACATGAGTCGGTGAATCCTTGCTCCAGGCGCCCATGGAGTGCGGGTGCGTCTGGGCGTAGTGCTTGACCGCGTTGGCGACCCGGCGATCCGAGTTGCCCTCACGCAGCACCGGATTGACCGCGCTGCCCAGCACCCTGGCGAAGCGGGTTTTGATTTTCTTCTGCGCCTCATCCTTGGGGTCCTCGGGATACCCCGGAATGCGGTAGCCCTGCCCGTTCAGTTCCGAGATCGCCGCCTTCAACTGCGGCTGCGATGCGGAGATGTTCGGCAGCTTGATGATGTTGGCCTGCGGCGTCCTGGCGAGCTCGCCCAGTTCGGTCAGATCATCGGACTGGCGCTGTTGCGCCGTCAGCTCGTCCGGAAAATTGGCGATCACCCGTCCGGCGAGCGAGATGTCCCGGGTCTCGACCGCGATGTCGGCGCTGCGGGTGAAGGCCTGAACGATCGGCAGCAGAGAATAAGTCGCCAGCGCGGGCGCCTCGTCGGTCAGCGTGTAGATGATCTTGGCGGTGGTCATGTCAATTCCGGCAGGGGGTTGGTTGCGAACTCAAAATTATATCAGCCGGCGGTGCCGTGAGCGGTGGTGGATACCGGATCGACGGCCATTTCCCGGGCCGGATCCGGTTTCTGCGCATCCCGTCCGCGCACGATCCGGGCGGGCAGCAGCAGCACCAGCGGCAGGGCCAGCAGCGAGCCCGCGCCGTTGATCAGCGCCAGGGTATGAAAGCGCAGGTGGAAGTGATCCTGCAGGGCCGCACCCAACCAGTCACCCCCGAACAGGCCAAAATTTCGTACGGCCATCATCAGCGCAAACGCCATGGCCTCGCAGCCCGCCGGCGTGGCACGTACCGCCAGGTGCATCATGGCGACCTCGGCGAGCGTGTAGCCGAAGCCGTTGTAGCTGTCGACGATTTGGGCAACGGAGAAGGAGTAGTAGAAAGCGTAGGCGGCCTGGGCGCTGGCACCGAAGAGGATGCAGGCGAGCAGCAGGGTTCGCAGCTCGAAGCGCTTCGCGGCAAATGCGCCGTACAGGAGCGCGGACAGCACCCCGAAGGCGCCACTCATTGATACCAGTTCGCCCTGCTGCAGGGTCGTCATGTGCAGGTCGTTCTGCTGGGCATAGAACTGGGCGGTCTGGATCCCCGGCGCGAAATAGAACAGGAACGAGACCGCGGCCGCCATCCACAATGATCCGGCCCTGCCGACCTCGAGAATCTTGGCGCCGGCGGATTTCAAAACCTGCACGCCTCGCGGCGCGGCGGTGCGCTGCTCGTTCATGCACCACAGCGCGATCGGTACCACCAGGAAGGCTACCGATGCGCAGGTTATCGAAGTCCAGCCGAAGCGCACGCTCGCGAGATATCCACTCGCGACTCCGGAGATGACATAGCTCGCCTGCTCCACGATGTTGCGGACCGAGGTCAGCCGCCCGGAGCTGGCGCTGGCCCGCGCCATCTCGACCATGTAGCCACCGACCGCGGTGCTCACCACGACCGTGGCGGAATTGATCCCGATCACGACGATCAGAAAGGCGTGGTATTCGTACGGTGTGACCCCCAGCACCAGCCACGCCAGGGCGGTCAATGCGCCGGCGACCAGCATGTAGCTTCTGCGGCGGGTCCCGAACAGCGGGAAGGCATCCTGGACGATGCCGACGAGCGGCTTGAAGTACCAGGGCAGCGTTGCCCAGAAGATGAAGCCCGCCGTCGCCTCGCGACTGGCATGCATCGTGTTCTTGAGCACGTTGCGCAGCGGGATGAGGCCCAGGAGCTGGGTCTGGGCAAGAGTGGTCGCCAGGACACCGACCACGACGACGATGACCGCCAGTATCAGTGCCCGCCGGGTTTGACCTTCTCCGGACCGGGCGGCGGTGACGGGCATGATTTTCCTTGTAAATCCGGAGCGGCGCGGGGCGGCCGCGAGGCCGGCGACAGTAGCATCCCACCTGCCACGCCGCACTAGGTAATTGCCCGGGTAGTGCTATGATTTCGCGGAATAATGCGGCGCCGGCGGCGGTCACCGGCGCTTAAGGGGGATAGCCGGGATGAGCAATTTCAAGCAATGCATGATGGCGGGGGCAGTCGCAGGATTGCTGCTGTCGGGGATGAGCGCCCAGGCCCATCACTCATTCGCGATGTTCGATCACGATCATCAGATCAAGATTTCCGGAACCGTGACCCACTTCCAGTGGACCAATCCCCACGTCTACATCGATCTGGATGTCCCGAACCCGCAGGGCGAGATCAAGCACTACACCATTGAGTGCGCCAATCCCGGGATCCTCGATCGCATTGGCTGGAAGTTCAACATGATCAAGCAGGGCGACCAGATCACGACCATCATCGCCCCGCTGCGCACCGGTGAAGCCGGCGGCCTGCTCAAACAGGTGACGCTGCCGGACGGTCGCAAGTTCCTGAACGGCGGCCCGGCGGGACCTCCGAACATTCAGTAGTTCGCGCAATGGGGAATTCATGATCAGCTTCACTCAAAGCGCCGCAGCGACGCTGGCCGCGATGCTGGCCATGCTCGGCGGCTCGGTTGCCCAGGCGGCACCACCGCAGCAGCTGGCCTTGACCGGTGCATGGGACCGGTACAGCACCGAGAAACTGGATCCACGGGTGACGGCGGCGCTGCCGGTCCCCCCGCCACCGCTCAAGCCGATCTACAAGGCCGAATGGGAAGCCCAGCAGAAGGCCGCCAAGGAAGCCGACGCGCGCGGTCAACCCCTGTACGGCGGCTACGCGCAGTGCCTGCCCGACGGCATGCCGGCCATGATGATGGCCATGTTCCCGATGGAGGTGCTGCAGACCCCGGGACAGATCACCATCATCGAGGAAGCCTACAACCAGGTGCGGCGCATCTACCTCAACGAAAAACAGCTCCCGATTGATGATGCGGAACCCGGGTTCTGGGGACATTCGGTGGGCCACTGGGAGGGCGGCACCCTGGTGGTCAATACGGTCGGGATCAAGGAAGAGGTGCGCTTTCGCGGCGCACCCCACAGCCCCAACATGCAGATCGATGAGCGCATCCGCATGCTCTCCAAGGACATCTTCGAGGATCAGGTGACGGTGACGGACCCGGAGTATCTGACCGAGCCGTGGAAATTCACCTGGAAGTACGTGCGCAAGCCCGGCTACAAGATTCTGGAGTACGTCTGCGAAGCCAACCGCGAATACCAGGACCCGCAGACCGGCGGTATTCGCATGCGTATCGGGGCCCCTTCCTCGGCTCCGGCGCCGAAGCCCTAAAGCCACGCCCCCGCCCAGGCGCCCCTCGGCAGGCAGCTCGTATTGGTGTATGATGGTGGGCTACCTATGCCCGCGCCAGATCAGCTCCCTGCATCGCCTCGTGGCGATCAGTGCGCTCTGCCGGCTCGTGTGTTCACGTCCCAGAAACTGTTAATGGAAATCTGACATGGCCCGAACGACCGCCCTTGCCGACATTCGCAACATCGGCATCATCGCCCACGTTGACGCCGGAAAGACGACGACGACTGAGCGCATCCTCTATTACACGGGGCGCAAGCACACGATCATCGACATCCACGATACCAAGGACCTGAAGACCTCGACGACGACGGACTACCTGGAGCAGGAGCAGAAGCGCGGTATCACGATTCAAAGCGCCGCCGTGTCGACGTTCTGGCGCGATAAGAAGATCAACCTCATCGACACGCCGGGGCACGTCGACTTCACCATCGAGGTCAACCGTTCGCTGCGTGTGCTCGACGGTGCGGTCGTGGTGTTCGACGGCGTGGCGGGCGTTGAGCCGCAGTCCGAGACCAATTGGCGTCTGGCGGACAACTACGACGTGCCGCGTATCTGCTACGTGAACAAGATGGATCGCAGCGGCGCGAACTTCGAGCGCTGCGTGGACATGATCAAAAAGCGCCTCGGGGCGCGCCCGCTGCCGGTGCAGCTGCCGATCGGTTCCGAGGATGACTTCAAGGGCATGATCGACCTGGTCGAGATGAAGGCGCTGGTGTGGGACTCGGACGACAAGGATGCCGAGTGGCACGTGCTCGACATCACCCCGGATCTGGCCACCAAGGTCGGCCTGACGAACCCGGGCGACCTCAAGATGCTGACCAAGATCGATCAGTACCGCACCGAGCTGGTCGACACCTGCCTGGAAATGGATGATGAGGCCATGGAGGCCTATATCGGCGAGGGCAAGATCCCCTCGGCCGACGTGCTGCGCGAGTGCCTGCGCAAGGGCACGCTGCACTCGAAGTTCAATCCGGTGCTGTGCGGCTCCTCGTACAAGAACAAGGGTGTGCAGCAGGTGCTGGACGCGGTCGTCGACTATCTGCCGGCACCGACCGATGTGGCGGCCATCAATACCGTGGACGCCGACGGCGAGCCGATCGGTGAGCGCAAGTGCTCGGATGACGAGCCGTTCTCGGCGCTGGCCTTCAAGGTCATCAACGACGCCTATGGCGCGCTGACCTTCGTGCGCGTCTACTCGGGCGTCCTCACCAAGGGTGCCTCGGTGCAGAACACCACCCGCGGCAAGCGCGAGAAGATCGGCCGCATGGTCGAGATGTTCGCCAAGGAAGCCAATCCCATCGAGGAAGCCCGCGCCGGTGACATCATCGCGCTGGTCTCCCTGAGCGACACCGAGACGGGTGACACCCTCAGTGATGCGGCCAATCCGGTGATCCTCGAGCGCATGCGCTTCCCCGAGCCCGTGATCAGCGTCTCGGTACAGGCCAAGAACAAGGCCGATCAGGAGAAGTTCGGTGCCGCCCTGGGCAAGATGGTCCGTGCCGACCCCTCGCTGCGTCTGGAGACCGACCGCGACACACTGCAGACCCTGCTGCGCGGCATGGGCGAGCTGCATCTGGAAGTGACGCTCGATCGCATGCGCACCGAGTTCAACGTCGAAGGCATCATGGGCGAACCCCAGGTGGCCTACCGCGAGACGATTACCAAGCGCATCGACGAACAGTACGTTCACAAAAAGCAGACCGGTGGTTCGGGTCAGTTCGCCGAAGTATGGATCACCTTTGAGCCGCAAGAACGTTCCAAGGGTTTCGAGTTCGTCGATGAGACCGTCGGCGGCTCCGTGCCCCGTGAATACGTCCCCGCCGTCGAGAAGGGCCTGCGCCAGCAGATGGAACAGGGCGTGCTCGCCAAATTCCCAACGGTGGATTTCAAGGCCACCCTCACGGACGGCAGTTACCACGACGTGGACTCCAACGCGCTGACCTTCGAAATTGCCGCCAAGGCCTGCTTCCGTGAAGCCATGCGCAAAGCCGGACCGATCCTGCTCGAGCCGGTCATGAAGGTCGAAACCGTGACTCCGGGCGACTACCTGGGCGATGTCATCGGCGACATCAATCGCCGCCGCGGCTCGATCGTGGATCAGCTGGAGCGCGGCACCAACGTCGCAGTAGTGGCTACCGTGCCGCTGTCGGAAATGTTCGGCTACATCGGGCACCTGCGGGGCATGACCAGCGGTCGCGCCTCCTACACGATGGAGTTCTCGCACTACGATCCGGTACCGCGCAACGTGGCCGATGAGGTCATTGCCAAGGCCACCAAGCCTGCGACCTGAACCGCAGCGTGCAGCGGGGCGGCCAGGGCCGATCCGGCCGCGCAGATCGTCTGCGTGGCCGCGCCGCGCTATGATCGGCGCTCGATTCGAGAACGCCAATCAAGGGGGATGCATCATGACCGGGATCAGAAAGACGGGTTTGGCCTTGAGCTTCTGCGGCGCGCTGCTCGCGGCGCTGAGTGTCCAGGGCGCCGGGGTCACGCTCAATTCAGCTCGCGTCGGCGCCGCCAATGTCGCGGCTCTGGAAAAATTCTACGAGACGGCATTCGGCATGCACGAAGTCCAGAAGATCGGGGACAACGAGGTCATGCTGAATTTCGGTGATTCGGTGGCCTCGGCGAAGGCCAATCCGGCCGCCCAGATCGTCATCATGCATCGGGCCGCGGATGATCAGACGGACAAGATCGCGCACCTGATCTTCAACGTCACGGACATGAAGGCTACCGTCGCGGCCATCATTGCCGCGGGCGGCAAGATGGAGCGTGATCCGTTCGTGTTCGGCAACACCGGCATCACGATCGGCCTGGGGCTGGATCCGGCCGGCAATCACTTCGAAATGCTGCAGCAGCCGCAGCACTGAAGCGCGCTCAGCGCCGCGCCAGCACCACCCGACCCGATCCGCCGACGCGCAGCCGCGCGCCGGCGTGATCGAAGTAGCGCGCGTTGATCTCATCGGGCCCGAAGTCCCTGACGGTGGCAAAGCCCAGGCGGGTGAGCTCACCCTGCAGCGCTGCGGGCTCAAAGAACGTCCGCCAGGGCTCACCCTCCGCGGCGATGCGACGCATCAGCCGCTTCATGCCCCACCGTCGCAGCAGGTCCCAGGGCGCGGGCCGCGTGAGGTAGTCGAATACGATGCCGCTGCGGCTGACGGCGGCCTGCGCCACGAATCGCAACGTCTCGCGGATGACCTCGGGTCTCAGATACATGGTCACGCCCAGCCAGGAAAAAAATGCGGGCTCACCCGCCTGGAAACCATTGGCTGCGAGCCGGTCGGCCAACCGCTCGCGCTCGAAGTCGGCGGGCACGTAGATCAGTGATCCGGCAGACTTCAGGCGTGCCTGGCTGATCAACTGGCGCTTCCACTCCTGGGTTGCGGGATGGTCGACCTCGAAAACGCGCAGCCCGAGCTCAGCGTGGGGATTGCGGTAGGCAAAGGTGTCCAACCCCGCGCCCAACACCACGTACTGACGCACACCCCGGGCCACGGCCTCGTTCAGGGCATCCTCGGCAAGGCGGCTGCGCGCGACCAGAAAGGCGCGCAGATAGCGCGCGGGACGAGTATTGAAGCGGTCCTCCTGCGCCCGAATGCCGCTGCTGGCCTTGGGCCCGATGAGGGCGAGCGCCAGTGGATCCTCGAACACCCGCGGCGAATCGAGGATCTGATGGGCAGCACGACTCATGGCGACGCCATACGCGGTGCGGCTGGGCGAGTCGTCCTTCACGACCCCTATTCTATTGTTTCGTTTGAGTCCCCGATAGGGAGGCGGGTTCAACGCGGATCGTCCCCATCATGCCGCCGTCCTCGAGTTCGAGGAGGTGGCAGTGGTAGACGAAGGTTCCGACCGTATTGGGATCGCGAAATCCATTCGGACCGTGACACTGGGGTAGGCGGTCATGTGATTGTCGAAGTAGGGAACGTTGACGGTGTCCCTGAGGAACGGCTCCTCAACCTTGATGCCGTACCATTCGCGCAGCTGAAAGTGCAATTGGTGAATGTGAAAGGCGTGCAGTTCCGGCGACCGGTTCTGCCGGAACTCATCGCTCGCCAAATTGGCAGAGCTCTGCAGCGGCACCGCCGATCGAACAATGACTGTCTGCAGCGCAGGCCGCATTGCTGGCGCTCTTGCGCGCCTCCGGAACCAGACCCAGGGCCGTATCGAGTGCGGCCAGCGCGCGCGCCGAAACAGCCCATCAGCCATCCAGTGCCGCCTTCATGGCGTCGGCGAAGCGGCGATTCAAACGCGCGAGCGCCTGTACGTCTGCCGCGCTCCACTGGGCCAGTATGCGGTCCAGCAGACGTCGGCGCGCCACTGCTATCGACTGCACGAGCCCTTTGCCGGCGGCCGTGATGATGGCCTCGCGGGCGCGCTGATCAGCCTTGCCGGCGCGGCGCCTGATCAGCCCCAGCGCTTCGAGTTTGGCGGTCTGCCGGCTGACGGTGGATTGATCCCGGCCGACCTGCTCGGCAAGCGCTCCGACATTGAGTGAGGGTGCCATGCCGATCCGCACCAGCAGCGGGAACAGCGCGCGGTCGAGGGTCACACCCGACTCCCTGAGCAGGATCTCGTCCTGGCGCGGACTGTTGAGCATCCCGATCAGATCGATCAGCGCCAGCACCAGTGAATCATAATTATGTGTATTGTGCATGCTTTGCAGGATGGCCGGTCATTGATATATTATATGCATGATACATGCATTAGGGCGGGAGTCAAAGGCGGCGGGCACCGTGCTGGTGGTGAGGGGGAGCGTGCGCGCCGCCAGGCTCTGCCCGCAGATCGCCGCCTGGATCATCGACCCTGCGGCAAGTGCGCGGCCCAGTTGCGCCAGGTCGCCGAGGCGGTGCACCTGCGCCCCGCCGCCACCATGCCCGCGATCACTTTGACGCGCGCAATGATGGGTGGCGGTCCGATGGTTCCGGAAGAAGATTCCAAATCCGAGGCGCAGCTCATACTTTCGGAGGCCATGACTTAGTTGTAACTTATTGAATCACAGGCATTTTAACGCTGGTCGATGTAAGGCTGCCGAAACCCATAGGCCGCTAGACTCCCGTGCCGCCAACGCCGGCGCCGACCCCTATCAGAATGCAAGACGACTCCTCCCTCCTGCAGCGCCGGGCACTGCCGGTAGGCCGTCAGATTCGGACCCTCCTCGTGGTGGCGGTCATCGCGGCAGTCCTTTTGGTGCTCTGGATGACCTTGGGCCGACGTTCCCTGGCCGCCGCCGGAGCCGCCGCTTCAGCCCCGAGCGCGGGCCAGGTGAGGTTGACTCCGGAGCAGGTCGCGACACTCGGCATCATGACGGTCAAGGCCACCGCCTTCCATGACGCCGTGATCGCCGACGGCCAGATCGCGGTCAACGCCGATACCACGACGCAGGTTTTTTCACCCTACTCGGGACGCGTCATCAAGGTCCTGGCGGGAATCGGCGACAAGGTTCGCAGCGGGGCCGCCCTGGTGACCCTCGATGCCAGTGAGAATCTGGACGCGCAAAGCGCGCTGATCACCGCCCTGTCGCAGGCCCGCCTCGCTCGTTTGACGGAGACCCGTCGTCACGCCGCCTACGACTCGCACGGTGGATCGCTGCAGGACTGGCAGCAGGCGCAATCGGACCTGACCAATGCCGAGGCGGCCCTGTCTGCCGCCCGCGGCCGGCTGCGTGTCCTGGGAAGCTCCGATGAGCAGATTTCCGCGCTTGAGGCGGCCGGGGTGGTCAGCGCCACGGCGACCATTCCCTCGCCGATCACAGGTCTCGTGACCGACCGCCAGATCGGCCCCGGGCAGGTGCTGCAGGCCGGTGATTCCACGGCGGTGTTTACCGTCGCGGATCTTTCGACCGTATGGCTGCTCAGTGCCGTGCGCGACAGCGATGCGGCGAGCATCTCACCCGGTCAGCAGATCGTCGTTCGAGTACAGGCGCTGCCCGGACACGACTATCACGCGACCGTTCGATCAGTGGGCGCGGAAGTGGATCCGGCCACCCACCGGGTCACGGTGCGCGCGATGGTCCCGAATGCCGACGGACGGCTGCGGCCGGCGATGCTCGCCACCTCCGAGATCATCACCAGTCCCGACACGCTGGCGCCCGGCGTGCCGGAAGCGGCGATCGTACGCGAGGGGGACCAGGCGCATGTGTGGGTGTTGGGCGCCGGTGGCCTGCTGACGCAGCGCACGATCCAGACCGGTCGCAGCAGCGGGCCATTGACCGAAATACGGCAGGGCCTCGCGACCGGCGAGCGCATTGTCACCAGCGGCAGCCTCTTCATAGACAGCGCGGCACAACCCGATTGAACGCGCTGATCACGTTCGCGCTGCGGCAGCGCATCTTCCTCGCCCTGTTGCTACCACTGGCGCTGATCGCCGGCGCGGCAGGCTTCGCCTCCTTGAACATCGAGGCATATCCCGACCCGGTCCCGCCGCTCGTCGACATCGTCACTCAAAGTTCGGGGCAGTCGGCCGAGGAAATCGAACGCTACGTGACCATCCCCATCGAGATCCAGATGGCGGGCATTCCGCATGTCACCTCGGTGCGTACCATTTCGCTGTTCGGCCTGTCAGATGTGAAGGTGCAATTCACCTACGACTTCACCTATGACCAGGCTGAGCAGTGGGTCATCAACCGGCTGTCGCAGCTGCCGACGCTGGTCAATGGCGCGACCCCGCAGATTTCACCGACCAGTCCGATCGGCGAAATCTACCGCTACCAGGTGGTCGGGCCGCCGGGCTATTCGGTCACGGACCTCAAGACCCTGGAGGACTGGGTCCTGGAACGCCGGTTCAAGGCGGTGCCCGGTGTGGTCGATGTGACGGGCTGGGGCGGTAAGACCCGCACCTACGATGTCAATATCGACCAGCACCGGCTCGAGCACTACGGCGTCACGGTGCCCCAGGTGCTGGCAGCGCTCGGCAACAGCAACATCAATGTCGGCGGACAGACCGTCGATGTCGGGCCGCAGTCCGCGGTCGTGCGGGGTGTCGGTCTCATCCACTCGGTGGAAGAGATCGGCCAGACCATGGTCGCGGTCAATCAACGCATCCCGGTGCGCGTCGCCGATGTGGCGACGATTCAGATCGGCCATCAGCCGCGCCTCGGCATTGCGGGCCTCGATGACAATGACGATATCGTGCAGGGCATCGTACTGATGCGCCGCGGCGCGGAAAGCATGCCCACCATAGAGAGAGTGAAGGCGGAAGTTCGCACCATCAACAGCTCCGGCCTGCTGCCGCCGGGGGTGCGCATCGAGCGCATCTACGATCGCTCGGATCTGATCCGGGTGACGACTCGCACCGTCTCGCACAATGTGCTGGCCGGCATTCTGCTGATCTTTCTGCTGCAGTGGGCCTTTCTGGGCAATCTGCGCAGCGCCGTGATCGTGGCCTGCACCATACCCTTTGCACTGGCCTTCGCCATCGGCCTGATGCTGCTGCGGGGCGAGTCGGCCAATCTGCTGTCCGTCGGCGCCATCGACTTCGGGCTGATCGTGGACGCCACGGTCATCATGGTCGAAAACATCTTCAGGCACCTGAGCGAGAGCGAGGAGGTGCGTCGTTCCGGTGGCGCGCTGCTGCAGGTCGTCCGCGGCAACGACCAGTTCCGCGGCAAATTCGGCGTCATCGCCAATGCGGCGACCGAGGTCAATCAATCGATTCTGTTCGCCGCCGCCATCATCATCGCGGGATTCGTGCCGCTGTTTACCCTCAGCGGCATCGAAGGGCATATTTTTGGCCCGATGGCCCGCACTTACGGCTACGCCATCGCCGGCGGACTGCTCGCGACCTTCACGATATCCCCGGCACTGTGTGCGCTGCTGCTGCCGAACAGTGTCGCCGAGACGGAAACGCTGCTGGTGCGGGGCCTGCGCCGGGTCTACGCGCCGATCGTTGAGTTTGCGCTCGCCAATCGCATCATCACGCTCGGCGGTCTGGCGATGCTGCTGGGGATCGCCGCCATTGCGGCTCACGGCCTGGGGCTGGAGTTCATGCCGCGGCTGGAAGAGGGCAATTTCTGGATTCGCGCGACCATGCCCACCTCGGTGTCGCTCGACTCCAGCAATGGCTACGTCAATCGGATGCGCCAGGTCATCCACAGCTTTCCGGAGGTGGAAACCGTGGTCTCCCAGCACGGTCGCCCCGATGACGGGACCGATGCCACGGGATTCTTCAATGCCGAATTCTTCGTGCCGCTGAAATCCGCCGACTCATGGCCGCCCGGCATCGACAAGGAAAAGCTCACGCAGCAACTGACGACGACACTGGCCGCCCGCTTCCCCGGTGTGGACTTCAATTTTTCGCAGTACATCGAGGACAACGTCGAAGAGGCCGCCTCGGGCGTCAAGGGTGAGAACTCCGTCAAACTCTTCGGCAATGACCTGACCGTGCTCGCCGCGACGGCCGAGAAAATCCGCGACGTGCTGCAGACGGTGCCGGGCATCACGGACCTCGCCGTATTCAATCCCCTCGGTGAGCCGACCATTCGCATCGATGTCGATCGCGATCGGGCCTCGCGCCTGGGTCTGGCGCCCGGGGACATCAATGCGACGGTGCAGAGCTCCATTGGCGGACAGTCGGCCGGGGATCTGTATGAGACCGGCAGTGATCGGCACTTCCCGATGATGGTGCGGCTCGCCCAACCCTTCCGCGCCGACCTCGATTCGATTCGACGCATCACCGTGGGCGCGCCGGATCCGACCGGGGGCACGGCGGCGATTCAGATACCGCTTGCGGATGTCGCGCAGGTACGCCTCGTCTCCGGACCCTCCTTCATTTATCGCGAACAGCAGGAGCGCTACGTCCCGATCAAGTTCAGTGTCCGTGGCCGCGATCTTGGCAGCGCGGTGCTCGATGCGCAGGCGCGGGTTGCCCGAGCCATCGCCATCCCGGGCGGCTATCGTCTCGAATGGGTGGGCGAGTTCGGCAATCTGAATGATGCCCTGGGCCGTCTCAAAATCGCCGTTCCGGTGAGTCTGGCGCTGATCTGCATTCTGCTGTTCATCAATTTCGGGTCACTGATCGATGTGCTGCTCGCGGTGAGCGTGATACCGATGGCGCTCGTCGGCGGCATCTTTGCACTGGCGCTGACCCACACTCCCTTCAGCGTCTCCGCGGCGATAGGCTTCGTGGCGCTCTTTGGGATTGCGACCATGGACGGCATCATCGTGCTGTCCTACTTCAATCTGCACATCGAGCAGGGCATGGACCGCGTCAGCGCCATCCTGCATACCTGCCGCGTCCAGATGCGTCCCGTGATGATGACCTGCATCGTCGCCTGCGTCGGTCTGGTTCCGGCCGCCGTGTCGACCGGCATCGGTTCCCAGGTGCAACGGCCGCTCGCGCTGGTGGTGGTCGGGGGTATGCTGCTGGCGCCGATTCTGGTGTTGCTGGTGTTGCCCGCCATGATCCTGCTGGCCTCGCGGCGACGCTTCATACCGCGGCCCAGCGAGGAGCTGCGATGAGACTCTTCATCCTTGGTGTGACGGTGACGGTCCTCACGGCCTGTGCCGTCGGGCCGAATTTCAAGCGGCCACAAAGTCCCGCGTCGGATCGCTATACCGCAACGGATCTACCGTCCTCATTCGCCAGCGGCGCCAACGTTCCCTATGCGTGGTGGAAGGTCTACCGCTGTCCGCCGCTGGACGCCCTGGTGGAGAGCGCATTGCAGGGCAGCCCGACGGTCCAGGCCGCGCAGGCGGCACTGCGGCAGGCGAACGAACTGCTCAAGGCGCAGCGCGCGGTACTGTTCCCGACCCTGCTGGCGTCCTACTCGCCCACCCGCGAGCGCAACGCGGTCGGAACGCTCGCCCCGACCCTCTCATCGGCGCAGCCGCTGTTCACGCTGCAAACCGCGCAGGTGAGCGTGTCGTACATGCTGGATGTCTTCGGGGGCAATCGCCGGCAGATCGAATCGGCGCAGGCGCAGGCGGACACTCAACGCTTCGACCTGGAGGCCGCCTACCTGACGCTCACCTCGAACATCGTTGCCGCCGCCATTCAGGAGGCCTCACTGCGGGCGCAGATCGAGGCCAACGAGGCGATCGTGCGCAGTGAGCGCGACGGTCTCGACATTCTCAACAAACAACTCTCACTGGGCAGCATCGCGCAGACTGCGGTCATGGCGCAGCAGGCGGCGCTCGCGGCAGCCGAAGCCCAGCTGCCGCCGCTGCGCAAGCAGCTGGCCATTCAGCGTGATCTGCTGGCCGTGCTGGCCGGACGCTCGCCCGGTGAGCCCCCCTCGCAGACCTTTGAACTCTCGGCGTTGACGCTGCCGACCGACCTGCCGGTCAGCCTGCCATCGGCCCTCGTGCGGCAGCGCCCGGATGTGCTGTCAGCCGAAGAACAGCTGCATTACGCCAGCGCGCAGGTCGGGGTCGCCATCGCCGACATGCTGCCGCAGATCAATCTGCTGGCAACCTACGGCGGCGCCTCGACGGGCCTGTCGACGCTGCTCGCAAGCGGCAATACCTTCTGGTCCGCGGGCGCGAGTCTCAGTCAGACTTTGTTTGCCGGCGGTGCGCTCTGGCACCACAAGCTCGCCGCCGATGCGGCGCTCGATGAGGCAGGCGCCGAATACCGCACGGTGGTGCTGACGGCCCTGCAGAACGTGGCCGACACCCTCAATGCATTGCAGTTTGACGACGAAGCCGTCGCCGCGGACGAGCGCGCCGATCAGGCGGCACGCGCGAGCCTCGTCGCATCGCGGGCTTCCCTGACTCAGGGCTCGATCACCTACCTCGATCTGCTCAACGCCGAGCAGGCTCAGTCGCTGGCGATCTCGAACCTGGAGCAGGCGCGGGGCAGCCGACTTGCCGATACCGCGGCCCTGTTCGTGGCATTGGGCGGCGGCTGGTGGAACCGTTCCGACCCCGCTCCTCAGCGATAAATCGTCATATTGGCCGGCTAGCATACGCAGGGTGACAAGCCGTCGATTTTTCGCCGGGCGGCGCAGCCCGCCGACGGCTCTGGCGCTGCTGTGCCTGCTGCTGAGCGCCGGGGCGCACGCCCACTCCGGCCCACCGGATGGGTGCCCTCGCCCGTCTCCCGGCAGCGCGGTTCCGGAGCCGCGCGATCTGCGCAGTCACGACGGCGTGCTGCGGGTCGAGCTCACCATTCGCAGCACCCCGGCCGCCAACGGCTCGATGCATTACTGCTACCTGCTCGCGGACGGCTCGCAGTCACCGACGCTGCGCCTGCATCCGGGAGAGCTGCTGGATCTGCATCTGATCAATGCGCTGACCGAGCCGCCGGCGCAGCCGGGTTCAGCGCCGCACGCCATGCAGATGGACATCGACCTGGGACACGCTGCGGCCGATCCCTGCAACCGCGGCCTGATGTCCGCCACGTCCACGAACCTGCATTTTCACGGACTGACCGTACCGGCCCGATGTCATCAGGATGAGGTTCTGCGCACGTCGATTCAGCCCTCCGATCCACCGTTCGAATACAAATTCCGCATCCCGCCGCAGGAGCCGCCCGGACTGTACTGGTATCACCCTCACATCCACGGCTTCAGCAGCCAACAGGTCCTGGGGGGCGCCTCCGGTGCCATGATCATCGAAGGCCTCGAGCGGGCGGTGCCGGAAGTCGCCGGAATGCCGGAGCGGGTACTGGTGATTCGCGACCAGGAGCTGCTGAATCCCGATGCGCCGCCGTCACGCTCCGAGCCGGTGGTACCCAGGAATCTGATCGATCGCGATGGTGACGCGGCCAACAACGGCACCGGTTTCGGCAAACCCGCGAAGGACCTCAGCGTCAATTTCGTCCCGGTGCCCTACCCTGACTATCCACCGGCGAGCATTCGCCTGAAACCGCAGCAGCGGCAACTGTGGCGCGTGGTCAATGCCTCAGCGGTGACTTATCTGAACCTGGCGGTCCTGTTGCGGCGCTCACCGCAACCGCTGGGCCTGGTGGCGATCGATGGCGTGCCGATGAATTGGCGCGGCGGATCCACCCCCGCCATCACCTCGGTCGATCACATCGGCGTACCGCCCGGAGCGCGGGTGGAGTTCGTGATGCAGGGACCGCCGCAGGGTGTGCCTGCCCTGTTGGTCACCCGCACGGTCGATACCGGGCAGGGTGGGGAGAACGATCCGAACCGCGCGCTCGCGCTCCTGGTCGCCGATCCCGATGCGCGCGAGCCGCAATCCACGCTCCCGGCGACCTCGACGCCATTGCCGGCGCGGCCGCAGCCCTGGTTGGGCGATGTCGAACCGGTTCGAGTCCGCAAGCTGTATTTCTCGGAGAAACTCGAGAATCCCCAGGATCCGAACAGCGCCACCACCTTCTACATCACCGTCGACGGCAAGACCCCCACCGCATTTGATCCCGCCAACTCCAAGCCCGACATAACGGTGCAACAGGGTGATGTGGAGGATTGGATCATCGAGAATCGCACCAACGAGCTGCACGCCTTTCATATCCATCAATTACATTTCGCGCTGGTGGCATGGAACGGGGTCCCGGTCAATGAGCCCTTCCTGCGCGACACGGTCAACGTCCCGTATTTTTCCGACCGCATGCTGCAGTACCCGAGCGTGCGGGTGCGCATGGATTTTCGCGATCCGGATACGGTCGGAACCTTTGTCTATCACTGTCACCTGCTGGAACACGAGGACGCGGGAATGATGGGCGTCATCCGCGTCGAACCCCGCAAATGAAAGGGGCTGCCGTTTTGGCGGCAGCCCCGTTTGCTGCGAGCTCCTCAGAACTCAACTCACCATGTCATCAACCGCCGTGTTCGGCGTCCTTCAGTGCGCCATCCGTGGCGTGAATGGCCGCGTCGATATGACCAACGGCACGGTCACGCAGGCCGCGGGTCATCGGATCATCTTCTTCTCGCGCCACGTCCGAGTGCACCTTGTGGAGCAGCTCGAGCGCCTTGTGCAGGCGGCCCGGGCGGTTATTGGGCATATCGACTGAAGGGTGGTCCTGAAGGTTCTTGCCATCGTCGATGGCTGCTTTTTTGATCTCGCCAATCGCCGCGTCGATTTCCGCGACCGCGACGTCCTCGTGAGAACTCACCCCCGCGCCTCCGGGACGATGCTCCAACATCCAGCGCGCCGTGCGCAGATCCGTCAGCGCGTGCAGATAGGCGGGATGCTTGCCAGGCAGGTCCGCGTTCGCGGCAAAGGGCAGGGTCAGAGCCAGCAGGAAGCCGGCCAGCAGCGGCTTGTTTGCAATCTTCAAGAGCGTCTCCTTGGTAGCCAATTAAGGCAGGTGGTAGTCCCAACAGGCACAACGTTGCAACCGACAAATGGTGACAAAAGCTTTCTGAATTTTTCGTCACCCGGCGCCAGGGACGGTGCGCCCGCTGCGGATGCACCGCCGTGATGCATGTGCGGTTGGCCAGCGGTCCCGATATGCTGCGCTCAGGTTGCCGGAGGCGTTCAATGTTCCACCAGCTGCTGACCCCGATCGACGACAGCCTCGCCGCCTCTTTTTGCGTTGCAACACTACCTATTCTGGCGCTGGTGGTTTTGCTGGGCATCCTGCGACGGCCGGCCTGGCAGGCGGCACTGGTCGCGCTGGTCGTCGCCTTCGCCATCGCCATCGGACCGTGGCGAATGCCCCTCGGGCCTGCGGTCCAGTCAATGCTCAATGGCGCGACCTTCGCCTTGTGGCCGGTGATGTGGCTGGTCTTCAACGGTCTGCTCGTCTACAACATCGCAGTGCGGTCGGGCCGCTTCGATGCCTTCCGCCATTGGATGACGGGCAATCTGCCCAATGACCGGCGCATCGTGCTCGTGGTCATCGGTTACTGCTTCGGCTGCCTGCTCGAGGGCATCGCCGGCTTCGGCTGTCCGGTCGCCATCACCAGTTCATTGCTGATTCTGATCGGCTTTCCGGCGATGGAGGCGTTGGTGTTCGTGTTGATCTTCAATACTGCACCGGTGGCCTTCGGCGCCCTGGGCATTCCCGTGACGGTGTTGGCGTCCGTGACGGGCCTGCCGGCGAGTACCGTCGCCGCCATGGTCGGCCGTCAATTGCCGATCATGGCGCTGATTCTGCCGTTCTACGTGATCGCACTGTACGGTGGCTGGCGATCCGTTCGCAGTCTGTGGCCCGTGCTGCTGGTGGCGGGCGCCACGTTCGCCGGCGCGCAATTCATCGCTTCGAATTTCATCGACTACACCCTGGCCGACGTCCTGTCATCGCTGCTGTCGCTGGCGGCGACCCTGCTGTTCGTGAGGGTATGGCACGTGGCGCCGGACCCCCTCTATCAGATCAATGGCGCGGCGGCCGGCTCATCCAACGCGCCTTCAGCCGTTCCCGCCTGGCAGGGCTGGGTGCCATGGCTCATCCTCACGGCCGTCATCATCGCCTGGGGCTACTTCGGAGTCGCCACGCGGGGCCAGCAGGCCATCGCCTGGCCGGGATTGAACAACGCGATCTCGATCACCCTGTATCACGACAAGCCCTATGCCGCGATCTGGTCCTTTCAACCGCTCGCGACCGGAACCGCGGTGCTGATTTCCGCTGCCGTCATCTGCCTGCTGTTTCGGGTTTCACCCCGGGATTTCCTGCACTGCGTGGCGCAGACTTTGCGCCAGATCTGGCTCGCCGTCCTCACGGTGGTGCTGATCGTCGCGCTCGCCTATCTGATGAATTACTCGGGCCTTGCCTATACCCTGGGCAAAGGCGCAGCCTCGACCCGCTATCTCTTTATCCTGTTGTCACCGTTTCTCGGCTGGATCGCCGTGGCACTCTCGGGCAGCGACACCTCGGGGAATGCGCTGTTCGGCAATCTCCAGGTCGTCGCCGCACGTCAGCTGAACCTCAATCCGGTGCTGTTCGCGGCGACGAACTCCTCCGGCGGGGTCATGGGGAAGATGATTTCCCCGCAGAACATCGCGACCGGCGCGGCGGTCACTCAGCTCAAGGGTCAGGAGGGCGCGGTATTTGCCCGTACCTTCATCCACAGCGTCATTCTCACTCTCATGCTCGTGGCCCTCGTCATTCTCCAGCAGTTCGTGTTTCCCGGGATGATTCCGGCGATAGCGGCAGCGCCGTAACACTGCCCGCGGAGATGGTCAGCGGCGGTGGCGACGGATATAGTGATTACCTTCCCCTTGCGCGCGGGTGCCGTCCATTGAACGCGAATGTCGCCCCCTGGCCGGAAGAGGCCACACAGCTGCTGCCGGATCTCGTGCGCTTACGCCGGGCCATCCATGCGGAGCCCGAACTGGGTCTGCAGACGCCGGCAACCGCCGCCAAGATCATGGCCGCTCTTGCCGGGCTGCCCCTCGAATATCGGACCGGCCCGTCCACGAGCGGAATTGTGGCCGTCCTGCGCGGCGGCGCTGCCGGTCGCACGGTGCTGTTGCGCGGCGACATGGACGCCCTGCCGCTGCAGGAAGACACGGGCCTCGAGTTCGCCTCACAGAAAGCCGGGACCATGCACGCGTGCGGCCATGACAGCCATGTGGCCATGCTGGTCGGCGCGGCCCGCATGCTCTGCGCCCGCCGCAACGAATTGCCGGGGACGGTGCTGTTCATGTTCCAGCCCGGCGAGGAGGGTTGGCACGGTGCACGCCACATGCTCGAGGACGGACTGCTCGATCCGCTCCCTGATGCGTCTTTCGCCCTGCACGTGCTGCCGAATGCGCCGCACGGGGTATTCACGAGCCGGGAAGGCCCCTTGCTCGCATCCGCCGACACGCTGCAAATCGAAATCAAGGGTCGCGGCGGCCATGCGTCCATGCCGCATGATGCGCTCGATCCGATTCCCGTTGCCTGCGAGATCGTTTCGGCCATTCAAACGTATGTGACCCGTCGCGTTCCGGTATTCGATCCGGTGGTGGTCACCATCGCGCGCATCGTCGCGGGCACCACCGACAATGTCATCCCCGAGACCGCGACCATGTGGGGCACGATCCGCACCTTGTCAGCAGCGAACCGGACCTCCATCCAGACCGGGTTACGGACGCTCGCTGAGGGGATTGCCACGGCGCACGGCGCTGTGGCCAAAGTCGCGATTGAATGGGGATTCCCGGTGACGCGCTGCGACGGGCGCGCGGTTGCGCTGGGGCGCACGGTCGTGAATGAACTGTATGGTGCGAACAGCTGGATGCCACTGCCGGCACCGGTCATGGGCGCCGAAGACTTCTCCTATGTCCTGGAGAAGACCCCGGGTGCCATGCTGTTTCTGGGCGCCAGCAGCGAGGGCAGCGACTGGCGCAGCTGCTGCGGCCTGCACTCCAACCGCATGGTGATCGATGAAACCATCATGGCCCGCGGCTCGGCGGTCCTCGCCGGAATCGCCGCGCGCTTCCTGAAGGGGGGCGAAGGCTCGTTCTAAGGCATCTATGCGATACCTTCTATCTGCGTGCATTGTCGGTATTGGGGTGCTGGCGAGTACCTCCGGGCTAACGGCCCCCTCGGACGTGATCGACGGCCCGCTGATTCGACCTGAAGTGTCATCGAGCGATCCGCGGGACCTGTCGGGGGTGTGGTACATCCGCCTGTACAACCCGCAGATCAATTCCACCCTCGGCCGCCTGCCGCCGTTTACGGCGCGGGGTAAGGCGGAGTGGGACGCACGCGTCAAGGCCGAGAAGGATGGCTCGCCCATGGCCGATGCATCCTCGTACTGCCTGCCGCACGGCGTACCCCGGGTGATGAACTCGCCCTACCCGATCCAGATCATCCAGACGCATGGCGAGACCGTGATCGTCCATGAGGTGGCGCACAACATCCGGCATATCTACATGGATCAGCCGCATCCGCCGACGCTTGCGCCGACCTTCATGGGTGATTCGGTCGGCCACTGGGACGGCGACACGCTGGTCATCGACACCCTCGGCTTCAACGATCGCACCTGGATCGACGAGATCGGGGTCATCCACGGCAAACAGATGCATGTGATCGAGCGCATCCGCAAGATCGAGGGCGGTCATGCTCTGGAGAATCTGGTGCGCATCGAGGATCCCGAGTTCTTTACGGAACCCTGGTTCGCGCGAATCACCTACGCCTGGCGGCCGGACCTGAGAATCGCCGAGTACGTTTGCGAGGAAAACAACCGCAACATGCCGGTCTCCGGCCACACGGTGGCGAGGTGAGCGGACGGGTCGGGTTGAGCCTTGTTTGCTGCCTGCTCGCGCTCACGGCCGCTGCTGCGGCTTGCGCTCAAGCGATCTATAACCCACCGCCGGGGCAGAACTTCGAGGGCGTCTGGCTGATCCAGGGCGATCATTCGGCAGTCAAAACGATCGACGGCAGGTTGCCCCCGCTGACCCGGGAGGCCGCGACCCGGTACGCCGCTGCGATCAGGGCCCGGCGGGCCGGCAAGCCTGACTTCGACACCATCCAGACCTGCAAACCCCACGGCTTTCCGCGCATCCTCTTTGCCGCCTTTCCGATCGAGGTCCTTCAGGAGCCGACGCAGGTGACCTTCATCCATGAGGTTCACCACATGCCGAGAATGGTCTACCTGGACCTGACGCTGCCGAGGCTGGATGACATGGATCCAAACTGGATGGGTCTGTCTGCCGGTCACTGGGACGGCGACACCCTGGTGGTGGAAAGTCAGGGCTTCAACGACCTGACCACGCTCGATGCCGCGGGTCTGCCGCATTCGACGCAGATGCGAGTCGGTGAGCGGATCCGAAAGCTCGATGCCGATACACTCGAAGACATCGTCACCATCACGGATCCGAAGTGGTACACGAAGCCGTGGAGCACGCGCGTGACCTATCGACGTCAGCCGGGTCTGCGCCTGAAGGAATATGCCTGCATGGACTCCAACCCCGAGGTGAGACGCTAGGCCCTAGCGTGGATTGTCGTGATGCGTTCCATCCACGACATGGCCGAGATCCTTGTCGATGCAGGGCGTCGCTTCGACCAGGTCCACATCGGTGAGCTGTGCCAGGCGGGTCACCTTCCAGGGTTCCGTCAGCACCTTGGGGTCGGTCGCGACGGCTTCGTAATGCAGCATGTTTCCGACACGCTGCAGGCGCTCCGTGACGGTAAGTTCGGTGGAATGAAACGCGCCGTTGTCGGTAAGCCAGCTGTCATCGTTGAATTGGTTCGCTTCCACCACCAGCGTGTCGCCCTCCCAGTGCCCGACGGAATCACCCAGTGTGCTCGGATCCACGTCCTTGCGATGCGGGCGACCATCGGTGGGAATGATGCGGAAGAAGTCCCCGGACACATCGTCGTACAGAAAGACGATCTGCCTCGCCTGTTGCACGATCTTATCCGGCGGACCGATCCGCGGCAGGCCCGGCGAGCGGCAATGCAGCACCGGATCAAACTGCAACTGGTTCTTCTCCAGTTGGGCGACCTTCGCCAGGTACTGCGGACGGTACTTGGGGAAGTTGCGGGGCGGCCGTACGCGGGCGGGTGCCGAGGAAGCGGGCTTCGCTGCCGCCGGTGGCGCATCACAACCGGAGACGCAGATCGAGCCGTCCGCCAGATGCTGCGGATGCAGGAAGTCGATTCCGGATCCGTTGTCCCAGGTTCCATTCAGATCCGGGTGCCCATCCGGCAGCCTTGGCAGGCTTTGCGCGAGCACGGCAGATGCGGCAACGCCTGCAAGCAGTGCGCCGATGCCGATGAGTATGGAGTGACGATTCATGCGACAGCCCCCTGGATGCTCAGCGCCGCGCCTACTTATCGGACGCGAACTGGTAGTGGTGCCCATCCGCGTAGGTGATCTTCACGAGGTATCCCAGGTGGGGGGTGCCGTCGCGCGCCGGATAGGCTTGGACGCTGGCCGTCTGGCCATTGCCGAGCAGCAGGGCCTTGCTCAGTCCGGCCTTGCGCATCATGCCGACCGGTACGCTCTCCAGGCGCCAGGTCGTGACCGCGCCGGCCCCGTCCTTGACGTCCAGATGAATGTAGATGTGTGGATTCGCCCACTCCACCTCGGAAACGACGCCATTGAGCTGCAGGGTCTTGGTAACCGTGAACTCGCCCGCCACTGAATGATGCGCGATGGCGTCGCTGCCTGCGACCGCCAAAGCAACGGCTACTGCAACAGCTGCGCCGTATCGAATCACCATACCCCCCGCCCCCTTTTTGAGAGGTTCCCGCAATCAACGATACTCTGATCGCCGAAGTTGGTCCAACTGGACGCTTTCAAGGCGCATCCGTGCGGCCTAGGTGGCCAGTTGCAACTTCTTCTTGAACACCAGGCGCAGCGTCAGGTAGTAGCCGAGACCGACCACGATCCAGCATCCGCCGAAGATCTTGGCGGTCGCATCCATCTCGTACAGCACGTAGGCGATGACCACAAATCCGAGCAGCGGACAGATGAGGTACCTGAGCCAGTCGCGGCTTCGCTCGCGGCGCAGGAAGTGATTCACCACCGATAAATGCAGCAGTAGAAATCCACTCAGTGCGCCAAAGTTCACGATACGGCTCAAATCATCCAGGCGCGCAGCAAAAATCAAGCCGACGGCCAGCGACACCACGCTGACCAGAATCGTACTGATATAGGGAGTGCGGAAGCGCGGATGGACCTTCGCCAGCACTGAAGGCAGATTGCCATCGCGCGCCATGGCAAACAGGATTCGCGAGACGGCGGACTGCGCGACCATGGCATTGGCCACACCGGAGGACACCACCACGGCCAGTATCGTCAGCAGGCGCAACGGGTTGCCGCCGGCGCGCTCGGCAATGTCATAGAACGCCGTGGCCAGGGAACTGAAATTCATGCCCCGCGCCAGATCGGTGGCGATCCACGTTTGCGCGATGAAGAGCGCGCCAACCAGACCCAGAGACAGCAGCGTCGCGCGCCCGACGGCACCGATGCCTTCCCGGCTCTCTTCAGCGAGGGTCGAAATGCCGTCAAATCCCAGGAAGGACAGCACGGCGATCGAAGTCGCCCCGAAGACCGTAGCCGGGGAGAATACCGCCGGGTCGAACACGGGGCGCAAGGTCAAAGCGCCGGCACCGAGACCGCGCTGCAGCGCCCAGGATGCGAGAATCAGGAACAGCGCCAGGGTTATCAGCTCCAAAATCAGCAGATACCAGTTCACCCGCGCCGTGAACTGCACACCGAGCAGGTTGACTACGGCGTTGAAGAGCACGAAGCCGGTCAGCCAAAGCCATTCCGGCACCTGTGGCAGAAGCCCCTGAAGTGCCACCGCACTGATGACATACAGCAGAGCGGGTACCAGAATGTAATCGAGCAGGATCAGCCATCCGGCCAGGAAGCCGGCGATCTCGTGCAACCCGCGGTGCGCGTAGGTGTAAACCGATCCGGCCAGCGGAAATGCGCGTGACATGGCCGCGTAGCTCATGGCCGTAAAAGTCATGCCGACCAGACCCACCAGGTAGGCGAGCGGCACCATGCCCTTGGAATCGTGCCAGACGAATCCGAATACCGAGTATGGCGCGATCGGCACCATGAAAATCATGCCGTAGACGACCAGATCCCTGATCGTCAGGCTGCGACTCAACTGCTCGCGATAGCCAAATTGTTCGATGCCCGAACTCATGGGAAATAATTGCTTTGGGTTCAGCGGCTGGAACTGTCGACCGAATGCAGGAAATCGATCAGCCCCGCAAAGTAGCACTCCTGATCATCGATGAGTGACAGATGACTCCCCTGCGGGCAGTGCAGGTAGCGACCGTTCGCCAGCAGCCGCGCCATCTTCTCGATGTGAGCCGGATCCATCGTGTCGTAACCCGCACCGATCGTGAGCGTCGGCACCTTGATCCGATGCAAGTCGCCCGTCCGATCCCAGTTGAGGAGCTTGCCACGGGCGCCCAGTTCGCTGGGACCCTGCATCGGGATGTAGACCTTGGGATTCATATGCTTGAACGCGCGCTGCACCGGGTCCGGCCACTCGGCGGGCGGCATCCGCAGCACGTGGAACACGTAATGGTGCTCCATCAGCAACTCCATGTAGCGTGGATTCTGATAGTCCTCAACGGCTTCCAGGGCCTTGAGTTCCGCGAGCACCGCGGGGTCGATTCCCTTCATCAGCACTTCCTCGGCATACTGGTTGTACGCCGGGATGCTGGCCATCATGTTCGAGATGATGAGGCCCTTCAGATGCGCTTGATATTTGAGGGCGTATTCGGTGGCGAGAATCCCACCCCAGGATTGTCCGTAGAGAAAGAAGTTGCTGCGGTCCAGCTGCAACGCCTGGCGCACCTGCTCGACCTCCTCGACAAAACGGCCGACCTCCCACAATCGCGGCTCATCGGGCTGGTCGCTGTAGTAGGAACCGAGCTGATCGTAGTAGTAATACTCGATGCCTGCGCCCGGCAGATACGCATCGCACGGTTCCAGGTACTCGTGCGTAAAGCCGGGACCACCATGCAGCAGCAGCAGGCGGATGCGGGGGTTGTTGCCGGTGCGTTTGGTCCACACGCTGAAGGTGCCAAACTCGGTGCGAATGGGAATGCGGCGCGAGCCGCCCCCGAGTCGATCGGTACGCGCCGAGTAGTCCAGGTAGGGAGGAGCCGACACCGCTGACCGCGATCTAAGCCAGGGCTGCGGTCGGGGCCGGGGTGCCCAGGTATTTGGCCATGTGCGCCATGGCGCGTTGCACGTACAGCTCTTTCTCACCCACCGGCGCGACGTAGTGGATGGCTGACTCGGCGGCATCGACACCGACCAGTCGGGCAATCATCCAGGCCGCGAGGTACTGGGAGGATAAACAGCCCCCCGCGGTTGCGATGTTACCCGCCGCGTAGAAGGGCTGATTGAGGACCGTCACCCCCGCCTCTTCCACCCAGGGCTTCGTGATCAGGTCCGTACAGGCGGGAATACCCTGCAGAAGCCCGAGCTTCGCAAGGATCAGCGCCCCCGAACACTGGGCACCGAGCAATTGCCGCGCGGGATCCAAGCGCAGTTGGCCCATGATGCCCCGATCCTTGACGATGTCGCGCGTCAGCAGGCCACTACCGACGATCACGGCGTCCGCTGATGCGGCATCCGCCAGGGAAGACTGAGCATCGACAATGACCCCATTCATCGACCGGACCTTTGGCGTCGGACAGGCCAATGACACGCGCCACCCCGGCCGTCTGACCCGATTCAGGATACCCAGTGCAACCAGTGAGTCCAGTTCGTTGAATCCTTCGAACGTCAGGATGGCGATGTGCGTGATCATGGCGGCTACTGAATCACGATCATCTATATCCTGCAACTGGGGCGTTGCAATGTGCGTAAATGGGCCATGAAACCTTGGTCGACCTGGCGCCGGGGCGTCATTGGGACGGCGGTCCTGTTGGCGGTGGTCGTCATCGTGGCCGCCACCCTTGCCGCCACCGCCGACTTTGGCCTTGGCCGCCGGATCCTGATCGGCTATTTCGCGTCTCGCATCCATCACCCGATCCAGGTGCGGGGCGCCCTGCATGCCGACCTCTTCTCGCTCGCCCCGCGGGTGATCGCCGAAGGCGTGACGATCGGCAACCCGCCGTGGATGCCGGCGGGCCATATGGCCGAAATCGGCAAGCTCACTCTGGTGCTGAGGCTGCCGTGGTACCGTCATCTGTCGGGTATTGCCGAACTCGATATGGATGGCACGTCGCTCAACCTGAGTCGCGATGCGACCGGACGCGCCAATTGGCAGTTGTTTGATCCTGCCGAACACCGTCTCGCCAAGAACTCGGCGATCATCCGCAGCCTGTCGGTGTCCAATGCCCACGTGTTGCTCGAAGACGAACTCCATCACCTGCACTTTCTCGGCACCGTCACCGCCACTGACCCGAGCGGCCCCGGCGCGGCCGAGCCCATGCGGCTCGTGGGGGCCGGCCAATTGAATGATCGGGCCGCCTCCTTTGAGGTCACCGCCGACCCCCTCGCCACGGCCAGCCATCGCGTCCCCTACCGGTTCACCTACTCAGAGCGGTCAGGTCGATCTCACCTCGAGGGTCGGGGGGCATTGCCTCAACCCTTCAACTTCGACCTTATCGATGCCCAGTTCGAAGCCGAAGGGCCGGACCTGCGTGACCTCTACTATCTGACGGGCGTCCATTTGATTGATACCGGCGATTACCGGCTCTCGGGCAAGCTGGCGCGTCGGGCACCTCAGACCCGTTTCTACGAGCTCGCCGCCACTACCGGCGCAAGTGATATGCGAGGTTCCGTAGCAACCGTTTCCGCGAACGGCCGACCGCACCTGGACATTGATCTGAGCTCCGCGCTGTTGCGACTTTCCGACCTCGGCGTCCGCGCCGCAGGACGCACCTCCGAGCCGCCCTCGCCGCTGCTGCTGTCAGATGCGATGCTCAGTCCGAAAGTGCTGCGCATCGGCGAGGCGGCGCTGGCCTTCCACGCAAACCGTGTGGACGTAGGCCGGCTGCCGCTGGAGGCAGTGAGTCTCAAGGCGACCATCGACCATGGCGTACTTGCGCTCACGCCGCTGTCGGCCAAAGTGTTCGGTGGCAATGTTACGGTGCAGCTCGTCATGGACGCACGGCGCGATGTCCCGGCGTCAAACGTAGATCTTCAGCTCAGCGATCTGCGGCTCGGGGCACTCGCCCGAAAAGACAGCGAGCACCCGCCCGTCGAGGGACTGCTGCAGGCGCGGCTGCAGGTTTCCGGAGCAGGAAGCTCGGTTCATCAGATCGCCAGCAGTGCGAACGGAACGCTCAGCGCTCAATTCCAGAACGGCGCCATTCGCGAGTCGCTGGCCGAACTCACCGGCATCGACCTGCGCGGACTGGGGCTATTGCTGACGAAGAACAAGCAGGACAGTCCGGTGCGCTGCGCGGTGGCGCGCTTCAAAGCGCACGACGGCACGCTCAGTGCCCAATCCCTGGTCGCTGACACGGACACCGTCCTGATCACCGGCGCGGGGCAGATTCACCTTGATTCAGAGGCGCTCGACCTGGACATCCGCGGCCAGCCGAAGAGCGTGCGGTTGTTTCGCTGGCACGCGCCGATTGCAATCCGGGGGAATCTGGCCCATCCGTCATTCGGCATCCAGGGCGGCAGCGCCAAGCTCGCCATCGTTGATTCGGGAAAGGCGCAGGATGCCGACTGTGCGGCCTTGCTCGCGCAAGCCGACTCGGGCGAAATGCGCGCGTCCCCGTCGCGTTGAGCGGTCACTTTCGATCGCGGTAGGGAAAGAACCACGGCTTGCGCTCCATGACCCAGTCAAGGTGCACGTGCTTGGGCTCGCGGAACGCATCCAGGCCCTCGGGCCCGAGTTCACGTCCGATACCGCTGTGGCGCATGCCCCCGAATGGCGCGGCGTCATTGTCGGTCAGCGGGTCGTTGATCCAGAAAGTGCCGGCCTTGATCGCCTCCATGGCGCGCATGGCAGTCGCAAGATCCTTGGTGTAAATCGAGGCGCCGAGGCCGTACTCGGAGTCATTCGCAAATTCAATGGCCTCATCCGAATCGGCGACAGTCGTGATCGAGAGCACGGGCCCAAAGATTTCCTCGCGTGTCGCGATACTGCCATGGCGCACGTTGGTCAGAATCGTTGGCTGGAAGAAATGCCCGGGCAGTCCCGCAGGCTGGCAGCTGCGACCGCCGAGCGCAAGGGTGGCACCGTCGGCCACCGCACGTGCCACCTGATCCTCGACGCGCCGCGCGGCCTCGGCCGAAATCAGCGCGCCAAGGTCGGTGTCAGGATCCATGGGATTGCCGACCTCGAGCCGCGCGACGTATGCGTGCATCCGGTCGGTAAACTCCCCGGCAATCGTCCGGTCGACGTAGATGCGTTTGCTTGAGGTGCACACCTGCCCCGCGTTGAGCAAACGCGCCCAGGCAACACCCGGCACGGCAACCTCCAGGTCGGCATCCTTGCAGACGATGAAAGGGTCGATCGACCCGAGTTCGAGGTTGACCTTTTTGAGCCGGGCACCGGCAGCGGCGGCAATCCTGCGGCCGGCGGCGGTGGAGCCGGTGAATGCAATCAGATCCACGTCCGGGTGCTCAACCAGTGCGCCGCCCGTCGCGGCCGCCCCCGTCACGACGTTGACGACGCCCGGGGGCAGCACTTCGTAGACCTCTGCCAGCTTCAGATTTGACAGGGGGTTCTGGTGCGGCGGTTTGCAGACCACCGTGTTGCCCGCGGCGATGGCCGGCGCCACCTTCCAGGCCATGAGCAGCAGCGGAAAGTTGAACGGCACGATCGCAGCCACGACCCCGAACGGCTCCTTGATCGTGAAGTTCAGCTGGTGGGGCGCGCCTGGCGGCACCGAGTTTCCGTATGTGGAACGGGCGACCTCGCCGTAGTATTCGAAGCACGCGGCGACCCAGTCGATGCAGTCGGTCGCCTCGCACAGCGGCTTGCCGGTTTCCTGCGTCATCAGGGTCGCAAGCGTGTGCTCACGTGCGCGGATCCGGGCACCGATTTCCCGCATCAGCTTCGCCTTTTCCACGCCGGGAACCTTCCACCAGCCACGTTGTGCCGCCTTGGCCGCGCTAACCGCGCGTGCGACATCGGCGGTACCGCAGTCCGGTACGCTGCCGAGCGCTTCGAGCGTGGCGGGGTTTGTGATCTCGCGACGGGCCTCGGTCAATGCATCGACCCACGTGCCGTTGATCAGGATCCTATGCATACCTTGCGCCCCTGCGCCACGAAAATGGCCACGCCATGATGCCTGAGCGGCACGAGCGGCGGCTAGCGCCGCAGACTGCGTCACGGCAGAATTGGCAATGCCCGCCAACACCGCCACCGCTGGACTGCTTTTCTGGCTGACACCGTCGCTGATCGCGCTGATGCTGTACGGTATTGGACAGGGACTGGTCAAGAAGTACATCGGCGAGGTCTCGCCGGCCCGGTTCTGTCTCTACTTCGTGCTGGCCAAGGCCATCGTCAACCTGTCCTGGTTCTTCACGCATGACCACCCGTCGCTGACATCGGCTGGTGGTCGCTCCTTCCTCGAACTCGGTGTCCTCGCCTACGTCATCGATGGCACCGGCTGGATCCTGTATTTCGAGTCGATCATCGCCGGGCCGATCACCATCGTCGGCACGTTGTCGGCCGCCTACCCCGCCCTCACCGTCGTATTCGCGCGCATCTTCCTCGGGGAGGCGCTCGGGACGATCCAGTACGTTGCGGTGTCGCTGGTGATCGGCGGCTGTCTCGGGCTCTCGTATTCACCCGCGAGCGCCGAGACCAGGATTCTCAGCCGCCGCTGGATCCCGCTCGCCTTCTTCGCGCTGCTCTGCTGGGCCACCTCCAACACCCTCGTCAAGCACGCCTATTCATTACCCGAGGCAAGCGAGGTCAATCTGATGGTGTGCAATACCATCGGTGGCATCCTCTCCCTGGGCATCTACGCCCTGCTCAAGGGCCGACAGGGAACACACTCGCTTCGCGAGTATCTGCACTCCTTTGTGCCGATGGGCATGATGGCCGGTGGCGATCTCGGCGTGATGATCGCGAGCCGCTACGGCCCGATCTCGATCGTGGTGCCGCTGACGGGCGCCTATCCGGTCGTGACGCTGGCCTTCGCGGCGCTGATCCTCAAGGAAAGAATCTCGAAACTTCAGTACGCCTGCATCGGCGCGATCATCATCGGCATGGTGTTCTGTCCGCCATGATCATCGTCTATCATTCACTGATTGATTTTCCTTCGTTGGTGTCATCCATGGCGTGCTTCAAGCGCTCGGCGCTATTGCTGCCGGCGCTCGCAGTCATCGTTGCACGGGTCCCTGCCGCAGCCGAGACCGATCGAATCGTGTTGCCCGATGGCATCACACCCACTCACTATGAACTTGAGTTGACGCCTGATGCAGCGGCCGCGAGTTTTACTGCCGTTGCCCGCATCCGCATCGAGATCCACCAGCCGAGCTCCGAAATCAAGTTGAATGCGGCGAATCTCGCGTTCTCCAGGGTGAGGTTATCGGGTGAAGACGCCGCGCCGACGGTGCGCTTCGATGAAGCCCAGCAGACCGTGACGTTGCATTTTCCGGGGGTCCTCGAGCCCGGCGCCCGAGTCCTGTCGATCGACTACTCGGGTCGCATCAATGCCGACCCGACCGGGCTGTTCTTTCTCGACTACCACAGCGACGCGGGACCTAAGCGCGCGCTGTACACGCAGCTGGAGAACTTCGATGCACGCCGGCTGTTCCCGTGCTGGGACGAACCCAATCGCAAGGCGACCTTCACGCTGACCGTGAACGCCCCGACGGCAGACATGGCCGTGTCGAACATGCCTGCGGCACATGTCAGCAGGCTGCCCGGCGGGATCGCTCGCACGACCTTCCGGACGACACCCCGAATGTCGACGTATCTGCTCTTCCTGGCGTTGGGAGACTTCGAGCGCG
Source organism: Steroidobacteraceae bacterium (assembly GCA_035486855.1). Lineage (GTDB taxonomy): Bacteria > Pseudomonadota > Gammaproteobacteria > Steroidobacterales > Steroidobacteraceae > DAIDKA01. The sequence goes on along the minus strand of DATHMT010000041.1, from coordinate 21,701 downwards.
ACGTGCGGCGCGTGGGGGAGGTCGAGGTCGGCGTGGTGTTCAGGCGCGGGGATCGCGCGAAGTCGCACTTCGCGCTCGATGCCGCCGCCCGGATCCTGCCCTTTTACGAGGACTACTTCGCGATCCGCTATCCGCTGCCGAAGCTCGACCTGGTGGCCGGGCCCGGCGAGAGCGGGTACTTCAGCGCCATGGAGAACTGGGGCGCCATCTTCTCCTTCGATCGCGCCATGCTCGTCGACCCCGACGTTTCGACCCAGGAAGACAAGATCAATGCCTATATCACCGTTGCCCATGAGATGGCGCACTAGTGGTTCGGTGATCTGGTCACCATGGATTGGTGGACCGATCTGTGGCTCAACGAAGGGTTCGCCGAATGGATGCAGTACAAGGCGATGGATCGCTTCCATCCCGAATGGGAGCCATGGCTGCGGGCGCTGATGGAGCGCGAAAATGCGATGAATTCCGATTCGCGCGCGAGTGCTCATCCCGTCATAACACCCCTTCCGGATGTGTTGCAGTCGAATAACTATTTCGACGACATCACGTATGACAAGGGCATGGCGGTCGTCCGTATGCTCGAACGTCATGTCGGCGAGACCGCTTTCAGGGACGGCATCCGCCGGTACCTTCGGGCCCACGCCTATGGCAACGCGGTGACCGACGATCTGTGGCGGGAATTGGACCGCACTGCCGCCGCGCCCGTCTCGCAAATGGCACATGAATTCACGCTGCAGGCCGGGATACCCCTGATACGCGTGACTGTCGGTGCACAGATCCGCCTGGAACAGGGCACCTTCACCACCGATGCAGCGACCTCACACCCCGTGTGGCACGTGCCGGTGGTCGTACAGCCGCTCGGAGGGACCGAGTGGCGCGGCATCGTCAGTGCGGATGCCCCGATCGACCTGCCTTTATCCGCAGCCGGGGGCCTGGTGGTCAATGCGGGACAGGCTGGCTATTTTCGTACCCAGTACGCACCGGCATTGCTTGCGCCACTGTCAGCCGCTTTTGGCGCCCTCCAACCGGCCGACCAACTGGGCCTGCTGCTGGACGCCCGGGCGCTCGGCATGGCCGGCTACGAATCTCTCCCGGACTTCCTGCAGCTGGCGCTGCAGGTCAGTCCCGGCATGCAGCCAATGGTCCAGAGCACAGTGGCCGATACTTTCGCGGGACTTGCATTTCTGTACCGGGGGCGATCCGAGGAGGTCGCGTTCCGGACCTTTGCGCTGCCGGCCATGGCTCGACTGTTTGCCGCAGTCGGCTGGAATGCCGCGCCCGGTGAGAGCGAAAACATCAAGCTGTTGCGCGCGCACCTGATCGCGACGCTGAACGCGCTCGACGATGACAGCGTGATGCGTCGGGCCGGCGAATTGTTCGCGGCCTATGTACGCACTCCAGGCAGTCTCGATGCCGAACTGCGCCGCGAGGTGCTGACGGTGGTGGCGCAGCACGCGAATGCTTCGGTATGGGAGCAACTCCATGCGCTGGCAAAGGCCGCTCACAGCGGTGTCGAAAGTCAACAGGTCTACGCGATGCTGGGATCGGTCAAGGATGCAAAGCTGGCGCAGCAGACGCTGGACCTACTGTTGACCGACGAAATCGAGCCGACGACCAAACCGTCGGTGCTTCGCTCGGTGGCCACCCGGTGGCCGGAATTGGCCTTCGACTTTGCCGTCGCGCACCGCGACCAGGTCAACACCTGGGTCGAACCGTTCGAGCATGACTTGTACGAGGCGCAGCTGCTCCAGACATCGGTCGACCCGGCGGCGCTGGACCGGCTCAAGGCCTATGCGGAAGCTCACATCCAGAAATCCGACCGCGGCCCGGTGGAAGAGGAGGAGTCGCAAATGCGCTATGACATGAAGGTTCGCGCCGACGGCCTCCCGCAAATCGACGCCTGGCTCAAGTCCCGAAATTGAACCCCTACCGTGTTCACCCGCTCTCAGTGCTGGGCGGCGATCCATGCGTTGGTGCGCGCGTCGAGCATGTCCAGCGGCAACACACCGCCGCTGAGCATCTCATCGTGGAAGGTGCGCAGATCGAACTTTGGCCCCAATGCCTGTCGCGCCCGCTCGCGCAGCTCGCGGAACTTGAGCTGCCCCAGCTTGTACGACAGCGCCTGCGCCGGCCAGGCTATGTAGCGGTCGGTTTCGGCTTGCAACGTGGGTTCGTCCACGGCGCCGGTCTTGCGGAAGTACTCGACGACCTGGTCGCGGCTCCAGCCCTTGGCGTGGATACCCGTGTCGATCACCAGCCGGACAGCACGGAACAGCTCGCTCGTCAGCCGGCCATAGTCGCTGACGGGATCCTGATACAGCCCGACTTCCTTGCCCAGCTGCTCGGCATAGAGCGCCCAGCCCTCGACATAACCTGAGTTGCCGCCGTGCATGCGGAACTTCGGCAGCCCGGTCAGCTGCTGGGCCACCGACAACTGCATATGGTGCCCGGGTATGCCCTCATGGTAGGCGGTGGCCTCATCATCGATCAGCGAGCGGCGTGAGAAATCCGACGTCGCGACCACCACCCGCCCCGGACGCTTCCCGTCCGGGGTACCCGTCTGATAGTGCGTCGCCATCGCCGCCTGGAACGGCGGAATCGCCTCCACCGTGACTGGCGAGCCGGGGATGAATGTAAACAGCTGTGGCAGCTTCGGTTGCATCAGACCGAGGTAGCGACGGAAATCATCAACGATCTGTTGGGCGGAGCTGGCCCGGTACTTCGCATAGCGCGGATCGGTATCGAGCGCCTTTCTGAAGGCGGCGAGATCCTGGAAGCCCTGGCGGTGGGCGATCGCCAGCATTTCCCCCTGGATGCGCGCGACTTCCTTCAGCCCCAGTTCATGGATCTGCCCGGGGGTCATGCTGCTGACAGTCGTCCGACTGGCGATGTTGTTGCGATACCGCGCCGGACCGCCCGGGAGTGCGGCGACCGACAGCATCGTCCGACCGTGCGGTGCGTATTCCTCCGCGACGAAGCGGGCGAACCGGGCATAGGCAGGCAGCACTTCCTCGTTGACGGTGGCCGTAATGTCGCGTTTCAATCGCTGACGGTCGGCCTCGGGGATCGCGGCGGGAAAGTTCTGGATGGGCTTCAGGAACGGGTCGGCCGCGATCACGCCGCGGCACTGATCCGGTACCTTTTCGAGTAGAAACCGCACCGGCATCAGGCCGTCCTGCTTGCCGGCCCGCATCACCTGGAGGGTCTGGGCAAGAACCCTCGGGATCTGGTGCAGACGGGCGAGATAGTCCTCGTAGTGTCTGACGCTATCGAGCGGCACTGCCAGCGGCAGGTCCGCCAGGCCGACGTGCGGACCGCTCATCTGCGAGACCGGCATCTCGTATTCCTTGAATCCGTAATTGGCGATCCGCTGCTGCAGGATTCGCCGCAGGAGGTCATGCGAAAGCAGGTCCTGCTCCGCAAACCCGTCGGTGCGGATGGCGCTCAGACGCGCGAGGAACTCCTCGTCGCTGGCATGATCGTAGGCGATGGCCGCCAGCGAATAATCGTCGAGCAGGTCGTTGTAGCGATAATCGCCGTAGGCTGTGGCGAGCTCCGGATCCGCCTTCAATTCAGCCTGGTAATACTCTTCGAACAGCGCATTCTGAACCATGAGCCGCTCGGCCATCGGTGCCGGCGCGTCCGCCGCGGACGCCGCGGCGGCAATGCCCAGGGCAATCGCGAAGAAAGTGCCGGCAATCCGAACGTCCATGCAGACAGCTCCTGTAATGGCTCGCGGCCTACGGCGCCAACAGCTGCCCGTACACCGCGGCCTCGTAGTCGCGCAGCGTGCGGATCGCACCCTCATCGTAAAACGGCAGATACTGCATCAGCAGTACTGCGCCGATGCCCGCCTTGGGATCCACCCAGAACTCGGTATTGAAGATTCCCGCCCAGGCGAGACTGCCGGGACTGCGGGACCTACCGTCCGCACCGGGCCCGGTGATTTCAAAGCCCAGGCCGAACTTGTCCCGGCCGGCACCGAGCGGAAACGGCCGGGTGAGCGCGGGATTCGCGGCCGGCTGCTGCGAGACGAACACCGCGCCGATCTGGTTGCGACTCATGAGCGCGACCGACTGGGCACTGAGAATCCTGACGTTGCCGAGCCGGCCGCCATTGAGCAGCATGCGTATGAATCGTCCGTAGTCCTGCGCCGTGGAGTACAGACCGCCGTCTCCGCCGAAGGGCGCAGTGGGGGTCACGGGAACATTGCCCCGCGGTTGCTCCTGCAGCTGCCCATCGACGCGGCGCTGGGTGGTGATGATGCGCGCCTGCTTCTGCGCCGGGACCGCGTAGGAGGTATCGACCATCCCCAGCGGGCCGAGGATGTGTTCCTGATCGAAGGCCTCGAGCGTCTCGCCGCTGATTTTCTCGACGATCAATCCCAGCACCCGCGTACTTGCGCCGTACGTCCATTGGGTCCCGGGGTCGTGCAGCAGCGGCAGCTCCCACTCGGATTTATGACTGCCCTGCTGCAGTCGGGCGACGATCGCACTGGAGAACCCGTAGCCGATGCCCGACGTATGCGTCAACAGATGCCGCAGGGTAATCGTGCGTTTTGCCGGACGGGTCTCGTAGCTGCCGTCCGCCGGATTGAATCGGGTGATGACCTTGAGATCATCGAACCCGGACAGATACTTCGAGACCGGATCATCGAGCTGCAATTTCCCCTGCTCGCGCAGGATCATGATGGCAACCGAGGTGATCGGCTTGGTCATCGAGGCGATGTTGAAGATCGCATCCCCCGTGAGGGGAACCCCGTGCCCCACATCGAGCTTACCCGCAGCCCCCTCGAACAATACTCCCTTGCGATCCACGACCAGACCCACCACACCGGGCGCATCGTGACGTGCGACCGCATCGCTCAGGACTTTGTCGACCGCCTCCCGGGCCGCTGCGGAAGGATGGGGTGGCGCGTCCGCCTGCAGCGGTACCGCGACGGCGGCCCAGAGCGCGGTCGTCGCCAGCAGATTGATCAGCGCGGTTCGACGATTCACGAATCCACCTGCCTACTGATGCGCAGCCGGCGCGGGCGGCGGACCAGCGACATTGGGCGGCGCGCCGGCCCCTGCGGGCGGGCCGCCAGGCCCGCCCGGTCCGAACGCCGGCGGCGGGTGGCGCTTGAGCTCGTTCGCGCGCGCGGTGAGGTAGGAGCGGATCGCCTCGGCGTCCTCCGGGTGCAGTGAGTTCTTGAACGAGATCATGCCGTTCTCGGCGAGTGCGCCATCGACCACGATGGCCTTGAACAGATCCGGGGCGTTGAGCGCGACCGTATAGTTGAGATCGGGGAAGCCGCTGAACAGGCGGCCACCCTCGTGGCAGCCGGTGCAGTTGCGCTGGTAGAGATCCTGGCCGCGCGCGTGCATCGCCGCATCGCCGAAGTCCGCGGGGGGGTTGAGGACCTGCGGCGCCTCGGGCGGGGCCGGCGGCAGCTGCGCATCGCCGTTGAGCTTGTACACCAGCAGGCGATTCTTGCCGGCGGCGGCGGCAAAGCCGGTGCTGGCCGAGGAGATCACCGCGAGGTACTGCACGCCGTCGAGCAAGTACGTCACCGGGCCCGGCACGACGTTGCCCTGGGTTTCGATCGCCCACACCTTCTGCCCGGTGTCGGCGCGAAATGCCCCGAACTTCTTCCCGGGCATGCCCTGGAATACCAGGTTGCCGGCGGTCGTGAGTGTGCCGGCGTTGCCGCTGCCTTCGCGCTGCTCCCAGGCCGGCTTGCGTGCGACCGGATCCCAGGCGAGCAGGTAGGCGCCGGGGTTCTCGACCTCCGGCTTCTTGCCTTCCGGCGGACGACCCATGCTGACATCCACCATCTGGTTGCCGAGGATGCGGCCACCTTCCTCGGCGTAGAACGAACCCACCCCGCGGCGCGCCGGCACGTAGATCAGGCCGGTCTGCGGATTGAACGACTGCGGATACCACACATGCGCCTGCGAGGGCAGCAGCCAGAAACCCTTGCCGGTCTTGCCGTAGTTGGCTTCCGGATTGAGGATGGGCTTCCAGTTGTTCGCCTTGTCGAAGCCCAGCGCCCAGTTGATCTTCGGCACATACGGATCCGCCGAGACCACCTTGCCGCTGGCCGCCTCGATCACATAGAACACGCCGTTCTTGGGCGCCTGCATGACCACGTGCTTCGACTGGCCGTCGACGGTGATGTCCGCCAGCGTCAGGGGCGCAGTGTTGTCGAAGTCGAAGCCGTCCATCGGCGTCGCCTGATAGTGCCACTTGTACTTGCCGGTCTTCGCATGCACCGCGACGATGGAGGAAGTGAACAGGTTGTCGCCGCCGCCCGGCGAACGCAGCGCCGCCGGCCACGGCAGGCCATTGCCGGTGCCGAAGATCACCAGATCGGACTTCGGGTCGTAGACGATGCCATCCCAGGTGCTGCCGCCTCCGCCTTTCTCCCACCACTTGCCATTCCAGGTCTTCGCGGCCATCGGCATCACGTTATCGGACGCCTCCCCGTCCGGACCCTTCGCGGGATCGCCCGGCACGGTGTAGAACTTCCACGCCTGCTTGCCCGTCTTCACGTCGTAGGCGACGAGGAAGCCTCGGGTGTAGAACTCCGCGCCGCCCACGCCGATGAACACCAGCCCATCACCGATGCGCGGTGCGCCGGTGATCGAGTACTGCAGTTTCGGGTCCGCGACGCGGGCCTCCCAGACCTTCTCGCCGCTCTTCGCATTGACGGCCATCAGCCGACCGTCGATGGTGCCCCAGATGATCTTGCCGTCCGCATAAGCCGCGCCGCGGTTGGAGATGTTGCAGCAGATCGAGGTGGCGGCGATCTCGCGCGGCGCCTTCGGATCGACCTTCCACAGCTGCTTGCCGGACCTTGCGTCGAATGCGTAGAGGCTGCTCCACGGGGCCGTCATGTAGATCACCCCGTCGATCACCAGCGGCGTACTCTGGTAGCCGCCGTGTTCGGCGATTTCCGCATACCAGGCAAGGCCCAGCTGCCCGACGTTGTCGACGGTCACCTGTTTGAGCTTGCTGTAGCGCTGCTCGTCCGGGTTGCCACCGTGCTGCGTCCAATCGACGTCGTTGGAGTTATGCGTGGCAGCCGCAGCGTCCACACCGAATTGCGAATACGCGGCCACACCGGCCGCGATTACCAGACCGAAGATCATTCGACGCATCAGGATCCCCCCGGAAGAAAGCCACCGGTCCTGCGCAGTGCGCGCAAAACCGAAGGTTGTAGCTGCAGCGTACCTGCCACAGTGGGCGTCCGGCAAATCCGGCTTCATAGGTGCGCCCGGATTCCTTCCCGCTCGCGGCGCAAGCAACCGTATTCTAAGATGAGGAATGGAATACCGGAGTTGCGCATGCGCAATATGAATCGCCGAACGCTCCTGACAGGGCTGGGCTCCCTTCTGGCCTCACCTACCCTGCTGCGCCGGGCCGCGGCTGCCGCCATTCCTTCGGCCCCGGTGGCGCGCGTCGCCGTCGTCAAGGATACCTATTTCGGTGAGACACTGAGTGACCCCTATCGGTGGATGGAAAACGACCGGGATCCGGACTGGCTGCCCTTCCTCAGGGGCCAGAATGCCCATGCGCGTTCGTTGCTCGACCGGATCCCGGGGCGTGCGGCGCTGCTGAAGAAGATCAGCCGGCTCTCGGGCGATGCGGCGTCCACCCGCAAGGTGCAGCGGGCCGGTGGCTCGCTGTTCTACGAACAACGCACCGTCGGCGCGGACAACTTCCGACTGTTCGTGCGCCAAGACGGCAAGGACCGTGTGCTGATCGATCCGACCGCGCTCAGACCGGCTGGGGATGATGCGACGCACCCGGGACATGTCTCCCTCGATTGGTGGAGCGTATCGCCCAGCGGCAGCCACGTCGTATACGGACTTTCCGCCAACGGCAGCGAGAACTCCGTGTTGCAGGTGCTGCGCGTGGTCGACGGCGCTCACCTCCCGGAGCGAATTGCCGACACCGAAGGTGCCTCTCCACAGTGGCTCGACGACGGCACGGGCTTCTTTTACAACCAACTCACCGGCGTGGTCGGAACTCCCGAGCGCTATCTGGACAGCCAGGCCCGCTTTCACCGTCTGGAGACCGATCCGGCTGTCGATCCGGTCCTCATGAAACGCGGCCTGGATCCCAACGTCGGCTTCGACCGCATCCAGACCCCCGTGATTCTGACCTACCCCGGAGCGCGGTACGCGCTGCTGACGCTGGCCGACGTACGCAGCGAGTTTCGGGCCCTGATCGCCCCCCTCCCGGACGTGCTGGCCCATCGGGCACGCTGGCAAGAGGTGACGACATTCGAGGACGAGGTCACCGCGGTGGAAATCGACGGGGACACGTTGTACCTCTTGGCGAATCGCGGCTTCCCGCGCGGACGGATCCTCGCGACCAGCGTCGCTGCACCCTCTCTCACCGCAGCCCGGGAAGTTGTACCGCAGGGCCCGATGGTGATCGAAGCGCTGGCCCGGGCACGCGACGGCCTGTACCTGCAGTTGCTGGACGGCGGTATGTCCCGCCTGCGCCTGCTTACCGAAGGCGGCCTCATCCGCGACATCGAACTGCCGTTCGACGGCACGGTACGCGCCCTGGCCACGAACGCGCATGAGGACGGCGCGCTGTTTTCATTGGAAGGCTGGTTGACACCCCAGGATATCTGGTCCGCGGATGCGAAGCGATTGCCCCAGCCGACGGGGCTGACACCGAAACCGGATATCGATACCAGCGGTTATGAAACGGTGCGCGGCTTTGCTACGGCCAAGGACGGCACGAAGATTCCCTACAGCCTCATTCATCGCAAGGGCATCAGGCATGACGGCAGCACACCAGCTTGGATTTCCGCCTACGGGTCTTACGGCCTCTCGGCCTACACCCCGTCGTTTGCCGGGAACAGCCTGGCACTGATCGATGCCGGCTTCATCGTGGGTTACGCGGATGTGCGCGGCGGCGGCGAATACGGACGCGAATGGCACAGCGCCGGCCAACTCATGAACAAGCCCAACACCTGGCGCGATCTGATTGCCGTGTGTGAGCAGCTGTGTGCCGCGAAGTACACCGCTCCGCAACGCCTGGCCATCGGCGGTCGCTCTGCCGGCGGTATCACGGTAGGGCGCGCCTTGACCGAGCGCCCCGACCTGTTCGCTGCCGTCATCGACGGGGTCGGCTGGTCCAACCCGCTGCGTTACGTCGCCGAGCAGGACAGCTTCGGCGAAGAACCCGAATGGGGCGCGATCTCGGAGCAGTCCGGATACCGCGCGCTGAAGCTCATTGACAGCTATCAGGCCGTGCGGGATGGCACGCCGTATCCCGCGGTGCTGCTCACCACGGGGGTGACCGACCCCCGGGTCGCGCCCTTCCATGTGGCCAAGATGACGGCGCGACTCCAGGCTGCGAGCAGCTCGGGCAAGCCCATCCTGCTACGGGTGGACTTCGATGCCGGGCATGGCATCGGCTCGACCCGCTCACAGCGGGACCGCGAGGCCGCGGATACCTACGCCTTCTTGCTGTGGCAAACCGGCGTTGCCGGCTATCAGCCGGCAGCATAGCCGGAGTCAATGACTTCCCGCCGGCGCGCAGCAGGCTAACTCAAATAGCGTGATTCCAAGTGCCGCCGAAAGTGGGCGGGATTCAGCGGCTCGCCGCTGGCGCGGCGCACGAGCTGCGATGTCTCCCAGCGGCTCCCCTGCGACCAGATGCGATCGCGTAACCAGTCGAACAGGCCGCGAAGTTCGCCGCTGGCAATTTGTTGATCGAGACCGCTCAAGTCACGCCGCATCGACGCAAACCACTGCGCGGCATAGAGTGCACCCAGCGTGTAGGTCGGGAAATAGCCGAATAACCCCTCTGCCCAGTGCACATCCTGCATGCAGCCGTCACGATAATTGCCGCGGGTATCGAGTCCAAAGAGCTGTTGCATACCTGCATCCCACAGACCCGGGATGTCCTCGACTTCGATCTGTCCCTCGATCAGCGGCCGTTCAATCTCATAGCGCAATATGACGTGTGCCGGGTAGCTCACTTCGTCGGCATCTACGCGGATCAGGCCGCGACGCGCGCGAGTCAACAAGCGCGTGAGATTGTCGGGTTGGAAGGCCGGCTGCTCGCCAAAATGGCGCACCAGCAGAGGTCGCAGGCTGTGCGCAAAGGCCGGATGGCGCGCGAGCTGCATCTCAAAGGAAAGGCTCTGGCTCTCGTGGATACCCATCGAGCGTGCCTGAGCGACCGGCAGACCGAGCCACTCCCGTGGCAGATTCTGTTCGTAACGCCCGTGGCCTGTTTCGTGTATGACCCCCATCAGAGCGCCCAGGAAATCCGCCTCGTCATAGCGGGTCGTCAGGCGTACGTCCTGCGGCACGCCGCCACAGAACGGGTGCGCACTTTCGTCGAGTCGGCCCGCCGCGAAATCGAAGCCGATGAACTGCATCGTCTCGATGCCCAGCGCACGCTGCGCAGTTTTGGGAAATGGCCCTTGCGGCGCGATGACACTGCGCTCGCTCTGCAGCCGCAATACTTCCTGCATCAGCTGCGGCAGCCAAGTTTTCAGGTCGCCGAAGAGCCGATCGATATCGGCGCAGCGCGCGCCCGGCTCATACAGATCGAGCAGCGCCTCGTAGGGCGAGCGGTCCGTGCCGGCGGCCAGGCAACGTGCCTGCTCACGCGTGAGGCGCACGACCTCGCGCAGGTTGTTGGCAAAGCCCTGCCAGTCGTTGCGGGGCCGCTGGGAACGCCATGCGTGTTCGCAGCGCGAGCGCGCCAACGTACTCTCTCTCACCAGAGCGTCCGGCAACGCGGTCGCCGCCCGCCAGGCGCGGGTCATTTCGCGCAGATTCGCGCTCTGCAAGTCGTCCAAGGGTTCAGTGGACGCCTTTTTCAGCAGAACGCCGAGTTCGACGCTGGTCGCGATCTCGTGCTGCAGCCCCTCGAGTTCAGCCAGGGCCTGCGCGCGCGCCTCGTTCCCCTGCGGCGGCATGTTGGCCATCCGATCCCAGGTGGCGATCGAGTTGAGGTGGGCCAGGTGATCCAGCCGCCGATAGTGCCCGCAGGCGTCTTCATACGCAGTCATCGCGCTTGTCCCCTCTCTTCAGCAAGGCGTCCAGTTTGCCCAGTCTAGCGCGAGGCCCTGGGGACGGCCATGTGGCGATCCGGCCCGCCACGTATAATGGGGCATGATCCCGCAACTATCGCCCCATGAGGCACGCGTCATCGGCAGTCTGATCGAGAAGCAGATCACGACACCGGAACAATACCCACTGTCCCTCAATGCTCTGGTGCTGGCCTGCAATCAGAAGAGCAATCGCGACCCGGTGCTCGAGTTGACGGTCCAGGCCGTGCAGGAGCTCGTCGATGCCCTCAGTCGCAAGCATCTGGTGATCGAGAAGTCGGGCTTCGGCAGTCGCGTGCCAAAGTATCAGCAGCGTTTCTGCAACACCGAGTTCAGCGCCCTGCAGTTCACGTCACAGGAGCGCGCGATCCTGTGCGAGCTGCTGCTGCGCGGACCGCAGACCCCCGGGGAATTGCGCTCGCGGGCCAGCCGCATGGCGCCGTTCTCTGATGTTACAGAGGTCGAGACCGCGCTTGAGCATCTGGCACAGGATCCTGCCGGCGCACGCGTCGTGCAGCTGGCGCGCGAACCGGGGCGGCGCGATTCGCGCTACGCGCATCTGTTCAGCGGCGAAGTGCCTGCGTTGCCGGGACAGGCGCGCGCGAGCACGCCTGCCGCCGAACCGAGTGCCGAGGAGGCGCCGGGCGCGCTGACCGAGCGCGTGACCGCGCTCGAGCGGCAGGTGCGAGAGCTGCGCGCGCAGCTCGCCGCGGTGCGCGCGGCGCTACCGTCGCAGGATGGTTGAGCCCTTCCCTGCCCAGGGCGCATAGGCGCACGATTGCGCTTCCGGTGTACTATGTGTACTATTAGTACAGCAATACGACGCAATCATTCATGCTGATCACCATTGACGAGCGCTTGCCAGAGCCGGTGTTCTCCCAGCTCGTCTCGCAGATCCGCGAGGCGGTGCGCAGCGGCCAGCTGAAGCCCGGCGCGCCATTGCCCGCCATTCGCCAGCTGGCGGTCGACCTGCAGATCAATCCCAATACCGTCGCCAAGGCATATCGACTTCTCGAGCGTGACGCAGTGATTGAGACCGGTCCCCGAGGCTCACTTGTCCATCAGGACGCAAAGAAACATTCGAGGGTTGATCTCGGTGCGCACGCCGTGTCGGCGCTCGCGCAGGTCATCGCGGCGCTGCGCGAAAAGGGCCTCACGGATTCCGAAATCCGCAACTCGTTCGTCAGTGTCATGAGGGAGTAGGTATGACTCTGAACCTCGAGAATGTTCTGCTCGTGGCCGTATTCGCATCGCAGATCATCGTGCTCTCCTTCTACGTGCCGCTACGCTGGCGCCGATACTACGTGCTGATGTTCACGCGCTATCCGCCCGAACAGTACTCGCGGCTCTACCCGGTACCCAAGCAGGATATCGAACGCAGGCTGAGCATCTTCAGAAGAACGCATCTTCCGATTGGGGTTGTGGCGGCTGTCATCTTCGTCGTCACGCTCATCCATGCCCCAAGCTCGAAAGTGTTCGCGGCATTCATGAGCGTAACCCTTGTCTTGCAGTTCGCCATACCTTTCTGCATCGCAATGCCCTTGGGGTTCAGGATCTGGAAAGCGTTCCGTGCCATGCCACCTCCGAGCGCACGGTCGGCGGAATTGCGGCCATGGCGCATCACAGACTTCGTTTCGCCGCTGTGGATCGGGCTGGGACTTTCCATGCAGGCGCTGGGTCTGGCCTGCACGGTGATCGGTTATCTGTATTGGCCCAAGGCGCTTGGTCCCGGCGCTGTGATGCTGATGGTCATTCCTGTTGCGTTGCTCGTGACCATGATCTATCCACTGTTCGCGCCCCGGGGGTTCAGCCGACCCGATCCCTACATGTCTGCAACGGATACCTTCAGTGACCGGCAGCGCCGCTACCGCGCACGGTTTCGATCGGCCGCGGCCGTGGGCCCAATCCAGGCGTTGGTCGTCCTGGCGGCGGCGCCGTTCATACATATCGAGTACGGGTACACGAGCATAGTTACGAGCGTTTGCCTGCAGCTGTGCACACTCTGGTTCGTGTCTTCCCAGCTTCAGGAGCTGGAGACGCGGGACTTCAGTGTCTATCGGGCTGACAGCGGCACACATCTGGCCCCCTACGCAATCCGGCACGAATGATTCGCGCAGTCGGGCGCTTCAAGTCAGTGACAGGTCAGCTTGCCGTCTTTCAGAGCGCAGTCGTCCGGCGGTCCGTATTGCTTCCAGTAACCGATGAGATTCAGACGCGTCACAAATCCCTGGAAGCGCGGGTCGCGGCGAAACGAATGCATCTCGGGAGTCCAAAGGAAATCCCAGTCAACTCCACCCCCGGCTCCTGAGCTCAGGAAATCGTCCAGGTACCGGCCGGCGAGGTCGTAGGCCGGATCCAGCGCATCGAGCATCGCGAAGTAGACTATGAAATCTCTTTGATCGGTCGCCTTGCCCTGGCTAACGGCAAGTGTGTGCAGGAGGCCTTCGAGTGCCTGGCTGGCGGCCGGTTTTCTGGTCGGGTCGGCAAGCGCCGCATAAACCAACCGCAATACTTCGGCGCCACCGGCACTGCGCATTGCGGGCGGCAGACTGTCCATGACGCGGTCTGCCGCTTCAGCGAAGCGTCCGGCGCGCATTGCCGCGAGCACGGAGACCTGGAGCACCGAACCACTGCCGGACCGTCCACCCAGCGCGACCGCCAGATCGGCGTATTTGACGGCGTCCGCATCCAGGCCGAGGTAGGAGCTGAGCGCAGAGTAGACCCCCAGGAGATTCGGGCTGGCGGGCGCGAGGCGGTAGGCGTTGCCACCCTCCAGGTACGCTTGATGTAAGCGCCCGGTGGCTGCCAAAACCACCATTGCGTAGCCGCTGTGAATCTCCGGACTGACCGAGCCGGCGCTCAGCGCCGCATGGTAGCTGGACTCGGCCTGGAGCCAATCTGCACGCAGCGCACTGACGTTTGCAAGTGCCTGGTGCGCCACATCCATCCCCGGATCGAGCGCGAGCGCCTGCCGGGCATCGCGTTCCGCATCCTCGCGGGCATTCGGCAGCGGCAAACCGCGCACCAGGAAGGTCAGTCGCGCTCTTGATCGGGCGGCCAGGGCACGCGCGAATTTCGGGTCCCGGGCAAGCGCTCGTCCGTACAGATCAAGGGCCAGGCGCAGACTCGGTTCGGTCCCACGAAGCATGGCGGAAAAGCCCTGCAGATACAGATCGTAAGCCTCCACATCCTGCGTTGGCGGCGGCTGGGCAATGGATGAACTTGAAGCACCGTTCAGGTTGACCTGCAATGCCTGAACGATCGCGGTCGCCAACTCGTCCTGCAGCTGGAACAGGTCGGTGAATTTGCGGTCGTAAGTCTGCGCCCACAGGTGCAGGCCGCTCCTTGCGTCTATCAACTGGGCCGTGACGCGGATGCGGTTACCCGCGCTGTGCACGCTGCCCTCGAGTATTGAGGTCACGCTCAGATCCCTGGCGATCTGCCGGATGTCGGTGTCGCGACCCTTGTACGCGAACGATGAGGTACGGGAGGGCACCTTGAGCCCCGGCACCTTCGTCAGCGCGTTGATCACCTCCTCCGCCATGCCGTCGCCCAGGTAGTCCTTGCGCGCATCTCCGGTAAGGTTCGCAAAGGGCATCACGGCAATAGAGTCTCTGGGGCCGGTGGTGCTCATGGCCACAGGAGTGGCAGCGGACATCGAGGCCATTGTCGGGGCGAGTGCCGCCGTGTGGTCGCCAGCCGATCGGTTGCGAACCCAGATAGCGCCACCTGCGATGATCACGAGGGCGACCAGAATACCCTGCCACCTGGCGCTGATCGTTTGTCTGTTGCGCGAACCACTGGCGATCGGCACAGTGGGAACAACAGGCGGCGCCGCCTTGTCGATGAACCGCCGCACTGCGGCGACGCAGGTCTGCCACGCCTCGTCCTTCGGATCTCCGGTCCACTTCGAAAGATCCGGGGTGTGGGTCAGCTCGAACATGATCGGCCGCTTGCAGGGTTCGATCATGACCGGAACGAGCGTTCTGTTTTCGTCAGCCTGGGTCGCCTCCGCGCGCACCCAGCGCGAGGCGACTGATGTCCTCGACCACAGCACCACCACGGCCTTCGCCTCGTTCAGGGCGGCCTCAATGGCCTCGTCGAACGCATCGCCGGGGATCAGCGCGGCGTCCCACCAAACACTGAATCCCTCCCGCTCAAAGCCTTTCGCAAACCGCCGGGCGATTGGCAGATCATCACGGCTGTAGGACAGGAAGACGTCAGCCAATCGACACTCCGATGCGTACGTTCGGCGGCTCGACCCGGTCCTACACCCTGCTGCGTAAACACATAGGGGCGAAGCGCCCACCACCGCGAGCGGGCTTTGAAGTCACAATTTGTGATCTCAATGCCGTCCACTCGGCGCTGACGGTCCAAACATGAAATCGGGTGCAAACCGCTCGAGACGACTACGCCTTGCCACTCGAATATAACACCGCGGATCTATACGGAATCCCGCACGAGTGATTCGGGCAGTAGCCATCCGGATTCTTCGCCAGATACTGCTGGTGATAGTCCTCTGCATAGTAGAACGTGGGCGCGGGGCGGATTTCCGTCGTGATGGTTCCGAGTCGCGCGCCAGTCAACTGGGTCTGGAAATGGGCGCGGGATTCTTCCGCGATGCGCTCTTGTTCGGCGCCCTGCGCGTAGATGGCTGAACGGTATTGGGTGCCGATGTCGTTCCCCTGGCGCATACCCTCGGTCGGGTTGTGCCGTTCCCAGAAGGTCTGCAGCAGGTCCTCAAAGGAGGTGACTTTGGGATCGAAGATGACTTTGACGACTTCGGTATGTCCGGTGAGGCCGCTGCACACTTCCTGATAGGTCGGATTCGGCGTGTGCCCACCGGCGTAGCCGACGGCGGTGGAATACACCCCGGGCAGCTTCCAGAACAGCTTCTCGGCGCCCCAGAAGCATCCCATGCCAAACACCGCTTCCTGCAGACCCGCCGGAAATGGCGCTGTGATCCGATGGTGATTGACGTAGTGAGTGTCGGGCACGGCCATCGCAGTCGCGCGGCCCGGTAGCGCCTGCTCCGGGGCAGGAATGCTGTTCTTTCTGCTCAATAGTGCCATCTTGAATCTCCGTTGAGCCGGTAACCGGCCATCTGCGCGGGAACCTCTGCCTTGGGGCGTGTGCGTCGTAACTCAAGCCGGCCGCACCTGAGGTAATGTTGCGTCGCACTATTATGCTGCGGGGCTCCACGACGCACGGTAGAATCAGCCGATGGGCATCAGTAACGCACACAACCTGCGCTCCCCTTCGGTGGAGTCGCTTCGCCCCTATGGCCTGCGGGTCAGTCTGCCGTCGGGAGATCCGCTGCGCAAACTGCTGGGACCCGAATGGCACCGCATACACTGGTATGCCACGCCCCAGGAGCGGGACCGCGACATGGCAGAGATGAGCCGTCGCCACGAGTACTCGCGCGCCACGGATACGCCCTCGCTGCGGTTCGAGAAGATCGAAAATCTGGCTGCGAGCCGCGGCCTGTAGGGCGGCCGGCCCTATTTGAACGTGCGGCCCAGGAACAGGTAGAACGCCTCCCGGCCGTGCTCCTCGTAGCCGGTGGCGAGGTACACCGGGCCCAGCAGCGTGTCGATGCCGAGAAAGATGCTGGCATCCTTGCGGCTGCTCTGCCAGTTGATGTCGCCGAGCTTCTCGTAGACGTTTCCGGCCTCGAACGACACACCGACATAGGTCGGGAAATCAAACGGCCCGTCCCCGCCGCGGCCGATTTTGCGATACAGCAGCACCCGGGCAATGGCGTACTCCGGTCCCGCCAACGAGTCGGCAGCGATACCCGAAAGATTGAACAGTCCGCCCAGCGGATACTGCGTGCGTACGTCCAGCGGATTGGTCTGATTGAACGTGGCGCCGCCCGAGGCCCAGAAAATCGCGGTCTCCCGCCCGAAGGTACCGGCCGCCAGGTAATTCAGCGAGAGCCGGTCAAACGGCTTGTCGCCGCCCACTTCGTAGCGTTCGCTGTTCCACTCGATACTGCCGAGCTGACCGCTGTGCGGAAAGCGCACATCATCCAGCTGGTCCGCCGAGAACTGGGCGAAGTAGCCGTTCGCGTTGAATGGCGTGTTCGGGGCCGGCTCCCCGACCAACACCGAGGTCCCTCCCTGTTCATGGTAGATGCCGAAGCGCACCTCGCCGAGGCTCGTCAGCTCGCGGCCCAGGTCAATGCCGGTATGAAACGTATGCACGCGCAGTTCGGCAAGATGATTCTGATAGGCATCGACCAGCGGCACATTCACGTCATCGAATTCGGTATGCGGATCGATGAAATACGCGGAAGTCTGCTCGAACGGCAGATACAGCTCAGTATAAATATGGGGCGCACTCCCCGCCTGCAGATCCCAGACCCACTCCCCGCCCTGCTGGGTGATGTCCCCCATCACCAGCCGCGCGCCGATGTTGTAGGTGGCATCGCCCTGGAAGTCATCCTGCAGCCCCAGGCCGAATCGCACATAGTCCGGCCCCCAGGAATTCGGCTGCGCGGACATCAGCAAGCCATGCTGATCGCCATCGGTCAGCAACTGGTAGTCGAGACTCTCGAGTTTCCCGTTTCCGTAATATTGAGTGATGGTGCTCTCGAGGGCCTTGGGGTCCAGCGGCTTGCCGGCAAATGGCCCGAACATCTCGTTCAGCGCATCGACGTAGGGCGCCGAGGACGGGTTCACCTTCACATAGTCGATGCGCGGCAGTCCGCGGCGCATGGCATCACGATCAGCCACGTAGCGCGCGTAATCGGCCGGGCTCAACGCCAGTGCACGCAAACGCGCGGCGACATCCTGCGCCGCCTTCGAACCTGCCGCCATCGCCTTGGGCACGATGCCGAAGTCGAACGAGGACATGTTTCCCATGCTCGGACTGATCAGGATGTCCGCTTGACCCAGGGTCGCCAGCTGCCGCTGCGCGTCGCGCCGGATCAGAATCGACAGCATCTGATTGGAAATTGCGGTGGCGCTGCCGAGGCGATCCCGCGCATACAGCGGCGCGCCCGTGTCCACGACGATGAGGATGTCGACATTCATGGCGCGTGCCACGTCGATGGGCAGATTGTCGGCCACTCCGCCATCCACCAGCACGCGGCCCTCACGGTCGACCGGCACGAAGAGCCCGGGTGCCGAGAGACTGGCACGCATGGCAGAGGCCAGATCGCCGTTCTTCATCACCACCGCCTCACCCGTTGCCAGGTCCGTGGCTACCGCCCGAAAGGGCGTCGGCAGCTCATCGAAGGAAGGGCTGGTCGCGACCGGCAAGGTCAGGCGACGCAGCAGCAGCTCAAGACTCTGGCCCTTGATCAGTCCCTTGGGCAGCTGAAAGGCCCAGTTGCGAACTCCTAACGGAAAATTCACCAGGAAGCTCTCATCCTCCTCCTTGCGACGGTAGGTCAGCTCGGCGCGCGGTGGCCGATCGCGAAAGGCGTCCTGCCAGTTCAATGAATTCGCGACCGAGGCGATCTCGGTCGCCGACAGACCACTGCCATAGAGGCCGCCGACGACCGCCCCCATGCTGGTGCCGGCAATGGCATCGATCGGGATGTGCAGCTGATCCAACACTTCGAGCACACCGATATGCGCAGCACCGCGGGCACCCCCGCCGGACAGCACGAGACCGATGCGCGGCCTGTGTCCCGGGACCGCGGCCGTCGTGGCGGGGGGTACCGGATCTGCCGCCGGCTCGGCCGCGAGCGCAGTCACCGCGAACATCCACATCACCAGCCAGCCGGCGGCCCGGGCAGCGCGGCAGCGCACAGTCGGGCCAGGTGTCCGGTGGTTGCGGTTCACGCGGCAAGAATACCAGCACCGGCGACAAGAACGACTGGACAATCACGGGCTTACGGCGTGCCGGTGGAGATCAGGGACAGCGGCCAGTAAGCTTGCTGCTCCCGCTTTTCACCAAGAACCGCATGGCCTCCCTGCTTTACTACGCTATCCCCATCCTCCTCGAGGTGCTGCTGGTCATCCACGTCATCAAGACCGGTCGGAACACGATCTGGATCTGGTTGATCATTTTTCTCCCCGGCGCGGGCATCATCGCGTACGCGATCGTCGAACTGATTCCGGAATTGATGCGCAGCCGGACCCTCAAGGCGACGGGCCGCAGCATGAAACGCGCCCTCGATCCCGAGGCGCAGCTGCGGCGTCTGCAGGATGAGGCGCAGGTCACGCAGAATGTCGCCAGCAGCCAGCGCTACGCCGAGGAGCTGTTGCGTCATAACCGTTTCGAGGAGGCCGCCGGGACCTACCGCAAGATCCTCACCGGGCTCTATGAGCACGATCCGGATCTGATGCTCGGCCTGGCACGGGCGCAGTTTGGCGGTGGCGATGCATCGGCGGCGCGCGCCACGCTGGATGAGGCCATCCGCATGAATCCCAACTTCCGCTCGCCCGAAGGGCACCTGCTCTACGCCCGCGCGCTCGAGGCAGAAGGCAATACCGAGAAGGCCCTGGCGGAGTATCAGGTCCTCTCCACTTCCTTTCCCGGGGCCGAAGCCGCGGTCCGCTACGCACAGCTGCTCAAAGCGCAGGGCCGGGTAGAGGAGTCACGCAGCGTGGCGAAGGATCTTCTGGAGCAGGCGCGCATCGCGCCGGCGCACTACCGGCGGGCACAACGCGATTGGCTGGACAGCGCGCAGCGGTTGGCGCTGGGCCGCTAGGAGCGCCGCGGCACCTGCTGGGTGATGCAGTGGATGTTTCCGCCCCCCAGCAGTATCTCGCGCGCGGGCACCCCGACGAGCTTCCGCTGCGGAAACAGTCGCTTGAGGACGCGCGCCGCCGCGCGGTCCGTCCGCGGGTCGAGCAACGGCATCACGAGGCCACCATTGGCCAGATAGAAGTTGACGTAGCTGCCCGCCAGCCGAAAGCCCGCGAGGCGCGCATGCGAACCGCGCTTGCGCTGAATGCCGGATGCTTCACGCGCAGTCATGAACAGCGGCCCCGGTGCCGGCAGCTTATGGACCCGCAAAGGCCGATCGCGCGCATCGCGCGCCGCCAGCAACCGCTCCAGCGCATCCTTTGAGATGGCGTGCTGCGGATCCTTGGGGTCTTCGCACCAGGTCAGACACACCTCGCCCGGACGCACGAAGCACGCCAGATTGTCGATGTGGCCATCGGTCTCGTCATTGAAGACGCCGCACCCCAGCCACACGATGCGCGTGACGCCCAGGTATTGCCGCAGATGGCGCTCGATCTGGGTTCGGGTCAGGCGAGGATTGCGGTTGCGATTCAACAGACACTGTTCGGTGACCAGCGCAGTGCCCTCGCCATCCACATGAATGGCCCCACCCTCGTTGATCATCGGTGCCCGGTAGCGAGCCGCATCTTCTATTTCCAGCACCTTGCGTGCCACCTGGTCATCCAGCTCCCAGGAGGCATAGAGTCCGCCGGCGGATCCACCCCAGGCATTGAACGGCCAATCGATGCCACGCAGCTCGCCGGCGTCGTTCACGACCGCCGTGGGTCCGACATCGCGCATCCAGGCATCATCATGCGACAGTTCGACCAGGCGGATCCGGGGCGGCAGCTGGGCACGCGCCGCTGCGAAATGGTGCGCGGACACGCCCATCGATACCGGTTCGAAACGCGAGATCGCGCTGGCCACTGCGGTGAACGCCGCCTGCGCCGGGAGCGCATTGCCTCGCCAGGTGTCCGGCCGTTCCGGCCAGAGCATCCAGCAGCCCGCATGGGGGTCGCTCTCCGCCGGCATCCGGAATCCATCCCGGACCGGCGTCCCGGTCAGCGTCGCGGTCATGCGCCGGCGCGTTCCAGTGCCTGCGTCAGGTCTTCGATCAGGTCCCCCACGTCCTCGAGTCCGATGGACAGCCGGACCGTGCCCTCGGCGACCCCGGACACTTCGGTCTGCTCGGCGGTCAGGTCGCGGCTCGACATCATCTGTGGTGGCACGACCAGCGACTCGGTCGACCCGAGACTCGCCGTGATCGAAAAGTACTGCAAGGCATCCGCGAAACGTCCGGCAGCCTCGGCCCCGCCCCGCACGTCCAGCGTCACCACCGTGCCGAAATGCTCCATCTGCCGACGCGCCAACTCGTGTTGCGGATGAGCGGGCAGTCCCGGGTAGTGCACTTTCTCCACACTCGGGTGCGCGCTGAGCATTTCCGCGATGCGTTGCGCGGCAACGGTCTGTGCCTCGTAGCGCAGATAATAGGTCTTCAATCCGCGCGCGATCAGGAAGGCCGCGTGCGGATCCAGAATCCCGCCCAGGGTGCCGAATTCGCCGCGCAGACTGCGAATGATATCGCTGCGTGCGATGACCGCGCCGCCCATGACATCGCCGGCTCCGGAGGCGTACTTGGTGAGGCTGTGGGCGAAGACGTCAATCGGATACTGGCCGTGCTGATGCAGTCCCGCAAAGGTGTTGTCGAGCAGCGTCAGGGCACCGTGTTCCTGAGCCAGTCGGGTGATGGCTTCGATATCCGCGACCTTGGTCACGGGGTTGGTGGGTGATTCGAAGACGACCAGACGGGTGGGCGTGGTCCGCAGCACGCGCTCCACGCCTGACAGGTCCTCGATCGAGAGCATGGTGCTGGTCACACCGAAGCGCCCCAGCAGACGGCGGATCAGGTAGCGCGTCGGATTGTAGGTTTCAACGAAGCACAGCACGTGAT
>DATHMT010000040.1:0-59879 GCA_035486855.1 Steroidobacteraceae bacterium | reverse complement strand
GTCGAGCGCGGATTGGCGCTGAACATGCCGGGCACGTCGGTCCAGATCTCCAGGCGCTCGGCGCTGAGCTTCGCGGCAAGGTAGGCGGCGGAGGTGTCCGAGCCGCCGCGGCCGAGCAGCACGGTGTTGCCGTCCGCATCGCTGGCGATGAAGCCCTGGGTGATCACGACCTGGCCCAGTGAATTCAGCTGCTCGCGAAATGCCTCATCGGGCGTGAAGATGCAGGTCGCATTGAGCACCGAGGCCTTCGCCGAGCCGCCGCGGCGCTCGTCGGCCTTCAGGACGTTGCGCGCATCGAGCCAATGCGCATCCAGACCCTGGGTTCTCAGGAAACGCGCGCCGAGGTCAGTGGCCATCAATTCCCCCGCGGCCATGACGCGCGCGCGGGTCTTGTCGCTCAACTCGCCCACCAGCGCAACACCGGCGCTGATCTGCCCGAGTTCCTGGAACTGCCGTTCGAGGGCCGCGCTCACCGGAATCTGCAGTTCCGCGGCCAATCGCCGGTGCCGTTCCTGGATGGCGGCGAAGACCTCTTCATGGGAGCCGCGCAGCGCCGACTCGATCAGTTTCTCGAGCTTGTCGGTGATGCCGGTGACGGCCGAGTGCACGATCAGCACGCGCGCGCCGGTCGCCACCCGCGAGCGCGCGATCTGCGCGATGTTGCGCCAGTTGGCCAGCGAGGAAACGCTGGTACCACCGAACTTCAGAACGACCCACTGCGGAAAATTGCGCGCCACGATGAAGTATCTCCGAGCCCTTTTGGCCGAAGGCAATAGAGGGATTGTCTAAAGGATGAGGTTTGCGGCGATCAGGACTCTTCCGTCGCCGGTCACTAACCGCGGTACGCGCTAACCCTCATCATCGAAGATGTCGCGCAGGTCTTTTTCCAGCTTGCGATCGGCGAGCACCTCTTCCAGCTTGCTCCACGCGGCCTTGCCGCGTTTGCCCTGGGTGCGTACGCGTTTATCCACGCGGTCCAGAATCCGGTCGTAATCGGTACCGTCTTCGGGTGCGTTATTGAGGAATTCGTCGTCCAGATCGAAGTTTTCGTTATCGCGCTCTGACATCGCTGAAGGTTAAAATTATCACGTAAAAACAACGACTTATACCCAAAAGGTTAACCCTGTGGGTGCGCGAACTATAACGGATCCGCGCAGCCTTTCAACTGTTTGTGAGGCAAACCGGCGCGATGGGCCTGCCATGTGACATCGATATCGTCAAGTCCACGCCCGATTCAACGGCGGGCGCATGGCAATGGAAGTGGGTCAGATAGGGGCATGTTGGGTGCAATTGGCCCCCAGTTGCCCCCTATTGGCTGCCATCTTGCGTGCTATTGCGTTACCCAGCGACTCGCCTCCGGTGCGGAGGCTGGCGCGGGCGGGGACGGGGGCGGCGCAGCCGTCTGCAGCGTCGTCTGCGGCGCCAGACCGGCAGGGGGCGCCGATGACGGTGCCGGATTGGTCGGGGCGGGAGCCGACCCCAGTGCGGGCGCAGGCGGGGGCTCGAGGTCCGCCTGCACTCCGACCAGCACCGGAATGCCGTCGGCCTTCTTCAAGGTATCGATGGCGATATCCCAATTGACCGCAGTGGTCGTATTCCCCAATGCCTGGTTTAGCAGATCTTCGAACTTGCTGAGCACCGGGTCGATTGACTGTCCCTGCGCGTCCACCGGCGGATGCGCCTCGAGCAGCAGGTCGCCGTCGACGAAGGCCACCTTCAGGGGCACGTTGATGAGATAGACCTTGGTGCCGACGGGCACCGTGGGAAAGATGGCGGCGACATCCTCCGGATACATGCGGATGCAGCCGTGGGTCACGGCCATGCCCACGGCCAGCGGATTATTGGTACCGTGAATCAGGTAGTCACCGGGATGAATGGCGAGCCGCATCGCAAACAGGCCGAGCGGATTGTCGGGGCCTGATTTGATGACGCCCGCGGGCAGCGGATCGTTGTTGGCCAGATGTTCGGCGCGCACCGAGGCCGGCGGATTCCAGGTCGGATTCTTTTCCTTCGAGACGACGTGCGTCAGACCCATCGGGGTCTGCCAGTCCATTTTGCCGATGCTCACCGGGTAGGTCACAACCGTTGCGGTCTGACCCTTGCGGGGTTTTGGAAAGTAGTAAATGCGGTGCTCGGGAATATTGACGACGATGCCCTCGCGCGGACCGGGCGGCAGGATGTGCCGTCCGGGGATGACGATCGCGGTGCCCTCGCCCGGGAGCCAGGGATCCACCTTGGGATTGGCGCGCACGATCTCCTCATAGCCGAGACCGTAGCGCCGGGCGATCTCCACCAGCGTGTCCGAATAGTGCGTCTGGATGTGCAGGTCCTCGCCGATCACCGTCATGTTCGGGTCGGTGAGCTCGTACACCGCGGCGCGCGCCGGCACCGCGGCCGACAGGCTGATCGCGAACAGCGCCACCAGGCTTAACTTGCTACCCATCATGCCGTGCATTCTACTTCATCACCATGCCGTTGCCGCGCACCTTCTATGCCCGTGATGCCGTGACGGTGGCGCAGGCGCTGCTCGGCAAGCAGTTGGTCGTCAGACACCCGCAGGGCCTGAAAGTTGGACGCATCGTTGAGACCGAGGCCTATCAGGGTCCGGATGACCTGGCCGCGCACAGCGCCGGCGGGCGACGCACGGCCCGCACGGAGATCATGTACGGGCCGGCGGGGCACGCCTATGTCTATCTCATCTATGGGATATGGAACTGCCTGAACGTGGTCGCGGGCACACCCGGGGTGCCGCACGCGGTGCTGCTGCGTGCGCTCGAACCGGTCAGTGGCATCGACATGCCGAGCTGGGGCCCGGGTCTGTTGTGCCGTGCGCTCGGCATCGATCGCTCGTACAACGGCCGCGACCTGCGCGGTCAGGAGCTGTGGATTCGCGCGCCGACCCGCCGCCAGAGGCTGCGCCTGGGCTCGGGCCCGCGCATCGGCGTCGACTATGCGGGCGACTGGGCCCGCCGCCCCTGGCGCTTCTTCGATCGGGACTCGCCCTTCGTCTCGACGGTGTCGGCGGCCGTGCGCCGACGCGCCGCCGCCGGCCGCTGGCCGTCTCAGATCCAGGTCTGAGTATCGCCGCGACCGCCTCCGCCCCAGCCCAGGATCTGCCGCTCCTGCAACAGCGCGATCACGCTGGCGGCGGCCTGCGCGAGGCTCAGTTGCGTCGTGTCCAATCGCAGGTCGGGCTGCTCGGGCCGCTCGTAGGGCGAATCGATGCCGGTGAAGTTCTTGATCTGTCCGGCCTTGGCCCGCGCATACAACCCCTTGGGATCGCGCCGAATGCACTCCTCGAGCGGGGTGTCGACGAACACTTCGATGAATTCACCCGCCGGCACCAGCTCGCGCACCATCTGGCGCTCGGCATGGAAGGGGGAGATGAAGGAACACAGCACGATCATGCCGGCATCGGTGAAGAGCTTCGCCACCTCCCCCACGCGCCGCACGTTCTCCACACGATCCGCGTCGGTGAAACCCAGATCGCGGTTCAGACCATGGCGGACGTTGTCGCCGTCGAGCAGGTAGGTGTGTGCACCCCCACTGTGCAGTTCCTGTTCGACGAGATTCGCAATGGTGGACTTGCCCGAGCCCGACAGTCCGGTGAACCACAGGATGACGGGCTTGTGGCCGTTGCGATGCAGGCGTGCGATTTTGTCGATCGACAGACTTTGCCGGTGCACGTTGGTGGCGCGGCGCAGACCAAAGGAAATCATGCCGGCGCCGGCGGTGGCGTTGGTGAAGCGGTCGATCAGAATGAAGGCGCCGGTTTCCCGGTTCTCGGCGTAGGGGTCCAGCGCCACCGGGGTGGACGTGGCGAGGTTGCAGACCCCAATCTCATTGAGTGCCAGCGTCTTCGCCGCCAGATGCTCCATGGTGTTGACATCGACCTTGTGCTTCAGCGTCGTGATGCGGGCCGGCACGAACCGGGTGCCGATGCGCATGAGGTAGGAGCGACCCGGCAGCATCGGCTCCTCGGCCATCCACAGCAGATGCGCGGCGAACTGGTCGACCACCTCGGGTCGGTCTTCAGGTCGCGCCAGCACATCGCCGCGCGCGATATCGACCTCATCCGCCAGCACCAGCGTCACGGCATCCCCGGCGCGTGCTTCGGGCAGCTCTGCGTCCGCCGTGACAATGCGCGAGATCCGCGACTGCCTGCCCGACGCTGCGACGACGATGGGGTCGCCACTGCGGATGCTGCCGGAGGCCACGGTCCCCGAAAAGCCCCGGAAATCGAGGTTCGGCCGGTTGACCCATTGCACCGGGAAGCGAAAGGGTCTGTCGCCGATGTCCGATTCGACGTCGAGCTCTTCCAGGAACTCCAGCAGCGTGGGGCCTTCGAACCAGCTCAGCCTTTCCGACCGCACCGTGACGTTGTCGCCGAAGCGCGCGGAGACCGGGATGGCGGTGATCGAGGCAAACCCCAACGACTTCGCGAAACCGAAGTAGTCCCCGACGATGTGGTGGAAGGTGGCGGCGGCATAATCGACCAGGTCGATCTTGTTGATGGCCACGGCCACATGCCGGATGCCGAGCAGCGAACAGATGTAACTGTGCCGCCGCGTCTGCGTCAGCACCCCCTTGCGGGCATCGATGAGGATCACCGCCGCGTCGCTGTTCGAGGCGCCCGTGGCCATGTTGCGGGTGTACTGTTCGTGCCCCGGCGTGTCCGCCACGATGAACGAGCGGCGCGGCGAGCCGAAGAACCGGTAGGCCACATCGATGGTGATGCCCTGCTCGCGCTCGGCCTCGAGCCCATCGACCAGCAACGCCAGATCGATGTCCTCGCCGGTCGTGCCGTGCTTGCGGCTGTCGCGGGTCAGGGTCGCGAGCTGATCCTCGAGAATGAGTTTCGAGTCGAACAACAGCCGTCCGATGAGCGTCGATTTGCCGTCATCGACCGAGCCGCAGGTCAGGAAGCGCAGCAGACTCTTTTCTCCGTGCGTGAGGACATCCATCAGAAGTAGCCTTCGCGTTTCTTGCGTTCCATCGAGGCCGCCTCGTCACTGTCGATGAGCCGACCGGATCGTTCGGAGGTGCGCGATACGAGCATCTCATCGATGATGGCGTCGAGCGTTGCCGCCTCGCTCTCGACGGCCGCCGACAACGGATAGTCCCCGAGGGAGCGGAAGCGCACCGTGCGCAGTTGCTCCTTTTCGCCCGGCAGCAGCGGCATCCGCTCATCATCGCGCATGATCAGCTGGCCATCGCGCATGACCACCGGTCGCGGCGCGGCGAAATACAGCGGCACCACCGGAATGTCCTCGGCGCGCGTGTACTGCCAGACATCCAGTTCAGTCCAGTTCGACAGCGGGAATACCCGCACCGTCTCACCCTTGGTGAGGCGGGTGTTATAGAGGTGCCACAGCTCCGGGCGCTGATTGCGCGGCTCCCAGGTATGGCCGGCCGAGCGCACCGAGAAGATGCGTTCCTTGGCGCGACTCTTTTCCTCATCGCGCCGCGCGCCACCGAAGGCGGCGTCGAAACCGTACTGGTCCAGTGCCTGCTTCAACGCCTCGGTCTTCATCACCTGCGTGTGCAGCTGGGACCCGGAGCGGATCGGGTTGATGCCCCGGGCGACACCTTCGGCATTGGTGTAGGCCAGGAGCTTGAAGCCGTAGCGCGCGACGATCATGTCGCGGTGACGGATCATGTCGCGGAACTTCCAGCCGGTGTCAACGTGCAGCAGCGGGAATGGGGGCTTGGAGGGATAGAAGGCCTTCAGCGCGAGGTGCAGCATCACCCCCGAGTCCTTGCCGATCGAGTACAGCATCACCGGATTGGCGAACTCGGCCGCCACTTCGCGCATGATGCCGATGGACTCGGCCTCGAGGCGCTTCAGGTGAGCCGACTTCATGCCGCGAGCGCGTACGGCGCAAAGGCGCCGCTCGCGACGAACCAGGGATTACGAAACTGCGGCTTGCCATAGCGCAGCGGCTGCGCGTCCGGTCCGATCACCCGACCGCCGGCGCCGACCAGCACGGCATGCCCCGCGGCCGTGTCCCACTCCATGGTCGGTCCCAGACGCGGATACAGATCGGCCGCGCCCGCGGCAACCAGACAGAACTTGAGTGACGATCCCACGGCCACCAGGTCCGCGACCGGGTAGCGCGCCAGATAGGTGTCGGTTTCGGGCGTGCGGTGCGAACGCGACGCCACCGCCGTGACCCCTGCGGTGGGAACGGCGCGAACATGAATGGGGGTGAGCGCGCCGGGCACCGGGTTTTCAGGATCGAGACTGGCGTGCACCGCGCGTGCGCTGCCGACATCAGCGGCGTACAACTGGCCCGTTGCCGGCGCGTACACGACTCCCAAGACCGGCGCCGCAGCGCGGATCAGCGCGATGTTGACGGTGAAGTCGCCGCGCTTGTGGATGAACTCCTTGGTGCCATCCAAGGGATCGACGAGAAAGAATTCGCTCGCGACCTCAGGGCTGTGGCCGGCCGCCACCTGCTCCTCGGCGACCACTGCGATACCCGGCGCATGCCCGGCAAGATGTCGCAGGATGATTTCCTCGGCGGCATGATCCGCAGCCGTGACGGGCGACTGGTCGCCCTTGATCTGGACCTCGAAGCCACCATGGTAGATGCGGTTCGCACGCCGTCCGGCGGCGAGCGCCGCTGCGATCATTACTTCAAGTAACAAACTGTCTGACATTCAATTGGGTATATGCGCGAGTTACAAGCGAGGGGCGCAAGTGTACACAGGCCATTGGATGATGCCCAAGGCAGCGCCCGCGGTGTCAGACTTCTTGGACATGAGCATATAAGTAAGTTTATTAATCAATCAGTTACAATGTTTTTCCATAAATCCAATTCTATTGGATTCCCGTTGACCGGGGAACACCTCCTGACTGCGACAGTCAAACAGTTGACCCCACGTCAACGGCGGCATGGACAGTCGCGTTTTGCGTCTTCTATAACAGGCCCACTGGAATTGAATCATGATGACTAAAGCTTCTGGCTTGCGTACGACTCGTTTCATGGCGCTCGTCGCGTTGAGCGCGGCGCTGTCGGCCTGCGTCGTGGCACCCCCACCGCGCCCCCTGCCGCCCCCGCCCCCGGCGCCCAATGTGACGGTGTATGCGTATCCGCAGCAGGGTCAGTCACCCGAACAGCTCGATCGCGACAAATACGAATGCTCGACCTGGGCGACCCAGCAGACCGGATTCAACCCCAGCGCCCCGAACGTGCCGCCGCACGAGCGGGTGCAGGTGGTGTCGGGTGTCGCGCCCGGATCGGGCGTTGCGGTCGGGGCCATCACCGGCGGCATCCTCGGTGCAGCCGTTTCCAGTCCCCGTAATGCGGGTGCAGGATTGCTGCTCGGCGCGTTGCTCGGTGGCGCCGTAGGCGCCGGTGCGGAGGCGACGGCCGATGCCAATGCACAGGCCGCCGCGAATGCCAATGCGAATGCACAGACGCAGGCGCAGGCTGCACAGATTGAACGCAAGGCCTCAGACTATCGGCGCGCAATCGGCGCCTGCCTGGAAGGCCGCGGCTACAGCATCAAATAGTAGGAATCCACCATGACCCGCCATACCGCCATTTTTCGTGTCGTCATGCGGTCGACCGCGGCCGCGGCCGCCGCCCTGGCCTGTTCCCTGGCCAGCGCTGATCCGGGCTACGATCACCGCGGCCCCGAGCGCGGGCCGCCGCCGGCGGCGCATCAGCACATGGACGCCCGCTTCTCGCACAACCATGCCTATTACGATCGGGGCTATTTCGTGAACAGCCTGCCGCGCGATCGGCTGGTGTTCAGCCGCGGCCCCAATCGCTACTTCTACTCGGGTGGTGTGTGGTATGCGCCGCGCGGTGCCGGATTTGTGGTCGTCGGGGCACCGTTCGGACTGTTCGTGCCCGTCCTGCCGCCCTACTACTCGACGGTGTGGTTCGGCGGCGTCCCGTACTACTACGCCAACGACACCTACTACATGTGGAGCGCGCAGGACAATGGCTACGAGGTGGTCGCGCCGCCCTCGGACGCCGTGAACGCGGCGCCCGATGCGGCGCCCCCGGCACCGCCCACGACCACGAAGCTGTTCATCTATCCGCGCAACAATCAAACCAGCGACCAGCAGTCCAAGGACAAGTACGAGTGCCACGCCTGGGCGACCAGTCAGACCGGCTTTGATCCCACGGCCGCGGGCGGCAATGTGCCGCCGGATCAGTTCAACGGGAAGAGCGCTGATTACTACCGCGCCATGGCCTCCTGTCTGCAGGGCCGCGGCTACAGCGTCGAGTAGTCATCGGAAGGCGAGGTTTCGCGTCAGCCGAACTGGCGCGAAACGTCGTTGAAGAGCGCGACGCCGAGCAGCAGCACCAGCAGCGCGATACCGACCTGCTGGCCGAAGATCTGGGTGCGCTCGCTCAGGGGCTTGCCCTTGATCCACTCCGCCGCCTGAAACACGATCTGGCCGCCGTCCAGCAACGGGATCGGCAGCAGATTGAACAGCGCGATCGCCAGGGAAATCAGCACCAGAAATCCCAGGAACGACTCAGGTCCTGCGGTCGCTGATTCACCGGCGAACTGGGCAATGCTCAAGGGGCCGCTCAAGTTCTTGACCGACACCTGGCCCAGCAGCATCCGCCACAGCAGCTTGCTTTGGGTCGCGGTGAGATTCCAGGCGTCACTGCAGGCGCTGACGAGCGCGGCGCCCGCCGACAGATCGGTGTGCACCATCATGTTCGGCGGCAATTTGACGATGCTGGTGCGCGCAATGCCGATCCGGCCGACCATGTGCCCCGCGCCATCGGGGGTCGCCACCACGGGCACCTGCGCGGTGTGGGTGGCACCCGCGCGCTGATACTCAATGGTAACGGTGCTCCCGGCGGCGGCCGAGATCACCTGCACCACATCCTGGAAGTCGGCGATCGGCTTTGCGTTGATCGCCACGATCCGATCGCCGGCGCGCAGCCCGGCGCGCTCGGCGTTGCCGCCGCGCGCGACTTCGGCGAGCACCGCGGGCACCTGCGGCTCCCAGAAGTAAAACCCCAGACCCGCGAGCAGCATGTCGGGCTCGGTGAGCTGCCGCCGTGCCGCCGGATCCGGCACCGACAGCACGACGCTGTGGGTGTGGCCCGTGGCCGATCGCACCGTGAGGCGCGCCTCACCCTGGCCGAGGATGGTGTCGAGCAGATCGAACATCACATCGTGTGAGTCCGGCACCGCCTTGTCGCCGATGGTGAGGATTTCATCGCCGCGAGCCAGTCCGCCGCGGGCCGCGACGGAGGCCGGCTGCACCTCACCGATGATGGGTTTCGCATCATTGATGCCTTCCACCCAGCGCATGCCCCACAGGACCAGGATGGCGAACAGCAGGTTGAAGCCCGGCCCGGCCAGCAGCACCAGGATGCGCTGCCAGGGCGGCTTGCGGGTAAAGGAGCGCGCCAGGAACTGCGGCGCCACGGGGCCTTCGCGCTCGTCCAACAGCTTCACATAGCCGCCCATGGGAATGGGCGCGATCACCAGCTCGGTGTCGTCCTTGCCCAGGACCCGTCGCCAGATCGGCTTGCCGAACCCGATGGAGAAACGGACCACCTTGAAACCCAGCCGCCGTGCCACCCAGAAATGACCGTATTCATGCACGATCACCAAAAAGCCCACGGCGATCACATACCACAGGGCGTACCAAACGAGATTCATCCGCTCAAGCTCCAGCCGAGGTCGTGACGCATTCTAGCAATCCTTCAGAGAGTGTGACGCAGCGCAGCCGCCGCTCTGCCAACTTCCGCAATAACCTTGGCAGTACGGCGAGGATGACCGGGGTGCCCTCGGGCGTTCGGGCCGCGCGGCCATCGTGCAGGAGGAGGATGTCGCCGGCGCCGAGGTTGCGCGTCAGGCGCTCGAGGACCCGCTCGCTATCGGCATGCACCGTGTCGTAGCCACGCCGGGTCCAGCTCGCCAGCTGCAGACCCAGTGCCTCGAGGCAGGGCTGAAGGAAGGGATTGCGCAGCCCGGCGGGGGCGCGGAAAAAGCGTGGCACCACCTGACAGGCGCTGTGGATGCTCGACTGCGCCAGGGCGATCTCACGACGGACCCGGCCCGGTCCGAACAGCGAGAAGATGTAGCGGTGATGCTCGGTGTGGTTGCCGATCTCGTGCCCCTCGCGGGCGATGCGGCGCGCCAGTTCGGGATGTGCGGCGACCCGATCACCAATGCAGAAGAAGGTGGCATGGATGCCGTGCTGGGACAAAAGGTCCAGTACCGCGGGGGTCACCTCGGGGTCGGGACCGTCGTCGATGGTCAAGGCCACGGCACCCGCGCCGGCCGGCAAGCGGGTCCAGTTCGGGCCCAGCAACCGGCTGCGCGGCAGCAGTCCGCCTAGGGCCAGCAGCGCATGATTGGCCAGCACCGCTGCGACGCTCCAGGGCCACAGCCGCGGCACCGACACGACGGCCGCCAGCGCGGCGGCGTGCACCAGCACCGACAGTTTCAGCAGCGGGGACGGCAGGATCCGTTTCAGCATCTGGGGATTATAGGTCCTTATCCTTGCGAGACCGGCGAGGGATAGGTCAAGATCGCAGCCGTCATCGCCATGCCATGGCGTTGAATTCACAAATCATAACGAGCAGTTCAGGTGGGGGCATCGGGTGTTACGGATAGCAGTTCTGGCGGCCTGCGGTGCAGTGTCGATTGCGTTCAACGCGGTGATGGCGCAAACGCTGCCCCTGACGGCATTTGCGGCCGCGCCACGAATCAGTGACGCGACGATCTCTCCGGATGGGAGATACCTGGCCATCCTGACCTCGATCAGGAAGGCCCAAACCCTCGTCGTACAGGACCGCAGCGCGACGGGGCCGGGTGCGCTGCACGCGGTGATCGGTGCCGCCGATGGCTTTGAACTCTTGTGGTGCCGGTGGGCCAGCGACACCCGGATCCTGTGCGGGATGCACGCACCGGGCGACTCCCATGGTGTTCTGGTCTCCAAGACCCGCCTGATCGGCGCCGACGCGGATGGCAAGAACGTGAAGGTGTTGATGGAAGTCGAGGACGCTCCCGGCTACTCGCTGCTGGGTCGCTTCCTGGCCTGGGATGTCCCCGGTCGACCGAACATCGTGCTGATGCTGGCCAGCAATACGCCTGAGTCCAAGGGGTTGAGCGACACGCGCGCCCAGGGCTCGGCCGATGCGCGGCCTTCGGTGTTCGCCCTCGATGCCACGAGCGGGGAACTCAAGATGGAGATTTCCCCGCATTCACCGCTGAC
The DNA here is from genome assembly GCA_035486855.1 of Steroidobacteraceae bacterium. Taxonomy (GTDB): domain Bacteria; phylum Pseudomonadota; class Gammaproteobacteria; order Steroidobacterales; family Steroidobacteraceae; genus DAIDKA01. The sequence continues at coordinate 48,670 of DATHMT010000040.1, read as the reverse complement.
CGCTTACCTCGTGGACCCGCAGGGCGCGGTGGTGCTGGGCTGGGGAGCGGCGTACGGCGGCACCAACGAGTATGACGTCAGGGACCCGCAGACCCATGGCTGGCGCAAATTGGCCAATCTCCCCGGCACCTTGAAGCCGGTGGCGCTGTGCGCGGCGGCGTTGGACTGTGCGTATGCGCTCGGCGATTCCGATGGCCACACCGCGTTGTGGAAGATCGACCTGACCGGCAAAGAGCAGCCGGCCGTGGACTTTTCATACCCCTCGGCGGACCTCGACACTCCTTTGCTGGCCGATGATGGACATCTATTGGGAGTGCGCTATGACACCGCCGAACCGACGGTCTACTACGTGGACGCAGCAGCGGCCGCTATCGTCGACAATCTCAAACGACTGCTGCCCGGACAATTCATCCAGATCGAAAGCCACACCCGCGACGGCCACCAGCTGGTCGTGAAGGCCAGCTCCGACACGGATCCCGGCAGCTTCTATCTCTATGACATCGCCAAGAACAGCATCGCGCGCCTGGGCGGCGGCTATCCGGACCTGGTCGCGGAGCGCATCGGTCATGCGGGCCCCGTGACTTTCCCGGCCAAGGACGGCACCACGGTGCCCGGCTACCTGACCCTGCCGCCGGGGGGAGCTGCGAAGAATCTGCCGCTGGTCGCATTGCCTCATGGCGGCACCTCCGAGCATGACACCCGCGAGTTCAACCTGATGCGGGCGTTCCTGGTCAGTCGCGGCTATGCGGTACTGCAAGTCAATTATCGCGGCTCCTCGGGTCTGGGGTCCAAGTGGTCGAGCGACGCTCATGGCGACTGGAGCGGACTGCCCTATTCGGATGTGGTCGACGGGGTCCGCTGGGCGATCGCGCAGGGCATCGCCGATGCGCAGCGCGTGGCGATCGTCGGCAGTGAGTACGCCGGCTACCTCGCGCTTTTGGGCGCGGAACGCAACCCGGATCTGTTTCACTGCGCCGTCAGCATCGGCGGCTATAGCGATCTGGCCTTGCCGGCGCCGGGCGCCATGCCGATGATGGGGTTCGGTCCGCCGCCGGCCAATCTGGATAAGCTGCGAGCCGACGCGCCGCACGCCCATGCAGCGGATTTCAAGGTGCCGGTGTTGCTGGTGCACGGTGAGCGCGACACCGTGGTCACGGTCGAGCAATCGAAGGCGATGGATGTCGCCCTGACCGCGGCTCACAAGCCCCACCAGTTGCTGCTGCTCCCCGGCGCGGATCACACCCTGAACATGGAAGATGACCGCGCCAAGATGTTCACGGCCCTGGAAACATTTCTAGCCGCCAATTTGCACTGACGGCCCGAATGGCCCGAATGTTGCATCGCGCCATGGCCGTCTAGAGCGCTCCGCGGCGGCCACCTGTCAGATCGGGCCGACGTCCTCCTGGGTACTGGCGTGTTTCTGCCGCAACACGGCACTTGCCGTGGCAGCCGTGTCACTTGATTTGTCAAATCGCGCGTCCAAGACAGTGAAACGTGGCAAAAGTTTCGCGCCACCCATTGCGGTGACAATCGTTACCCATTAGATTACGTGTCGTAAATAATTCAGTTGACTGAGCTACACCTACCGAGACGTAGCTACGGAACAACAGATTGCAGGGAGGGGGGTATGGAACAAGGTCGCGCGCGATCCCGGTGCAAGCCGTTGCGGGATCAACACAGTCGCACTGTGTCCATACATGGCATCTGAGCCCTCACCGGCCAACCCTATTTCGAATCTGCGAGAAGCCGCACCCAGGGCCTCTCGCTTGACCGTGTCTGACTACAAACCCAAGTGAGCAGGGAGTTACTAATGGTCTCAACCCGACAAGCCGTGGCGGCAATACTGCGTTCGGGGCGCAGTGCCTCCGATTACCGCGCAACCGCGTCCCGAGTGACAGGTACGGCAGGAATGCTATGCCTGCTTACCGCATCTTTTGCGCTGGCGCCGCATGCCTACGCGCAGGAGTCCACCACAACGAGTGACCAGACGACGAGCCTGGAAGAGGTCACCGTCACCGGTTCGCGCATCAAGCGCACGACCGACTACACCACGCCGACCCCCACCACGGTCATCGATGCGACGACCATGGAAAACCTGGGCGTCGTCAACGTCGGCCAGATGCTGGAGATGACCCCGTCGAACATTTCGGCGTATACGCCGCAGACGACCGGCGGCAGCAGCTTCTATACCGGCGCCTACATCGCCGACCTGCGCGGCTTCAACGGCTTCTTCAGCGGCGCGCGCACTCTGGTCATGATCGACGGCAACCGCGTGGTCGCCACCAACACGCAGGACAGCTTCGACCTGAACTTCATCCCGCAGGTCCTGGTGTCCCGCACTGAGACGGTCACCGGCGGCGCCTCGGCCGCGTACGGTTCCGGCGCCGAGTCCGGCGTGCTCAACGTGATCCTGGACCGCCAGCTCGAGGGCGGCAAGTTCAACGCCGACGAGTACGATACCCATTACAACGACGCCAAGGACCGGCACGTCAGCGCGGCCTATGGCCATGGGCTGTTCGACAACCGCCTCCACTTCGTGCTCGCCGGCGAGTACGAGAGTTCAGATCCGGCGAGCTGCCAGAACTCCGGTCGCAGCTGGTGCTCGGCGAACGCGGGTCCCTATGACACCTCGGAGCCCGCGTTCTTCGTTTACACCACGGCGATGGGCCGGGGACTGACGACCAACACCACCACCAACGGCGTCCTCGGACCCAACCTCTTCAGCCCGCTGACGTTCGGCTACACGAACCTGGGTCAGCCGCTGTATCAGGCCAGCCAGGATGGCACGAGTGTGGCCCCGTTCTCCGGCAATAATTCGCTGCTGGGCACCGGCCCGGGCGGTTCCGGAACGCCGGTCAACGAATACACGTATCTGCAGACCGCCGTCAGTCGCGCCGTGTTCTCCGGAATGCTGAGCGGCAAGATCACCGACAGCATCACCGCGAACCTCGATCTGAACTGGGGCAAGGTACAGGCCTTCAATCCGTTCTCCGAGTTCTACACGGGCATCATGAGTACCGCCAACCCCTACCTGCCGGCCGGGTTTGCGACCGAGGACCCGACCGGGTTCGGCGGCGTCGGCTACGGCGTCGCCCGCGATATGACCCAGCAGTTCCAGAACACGCAGTACAACGACACGACGTTGAAGCGGATCGGGCTGGCCATCAATGGCAAGATCGGAGATACGTCCTGGACCTGGAGTGCCTACGGCGAGTACGGCAAGACGGAGAATGTGGAAGGGACGCCCAACGAGTTGACCGACAATGAGGCCACGATGGCGGCCGACGTGGTCACGGGCGCCAACGGCAAACCCGAGTGCCGGGTCACCGCGAACGGCAACAACCTGGTCGCGACCTTCGACAGTGCGATCTCTCCCACAGGTGGCTACAACGGCGGCGGCTTCGGATATACCGGCTTGCCGGCGTATCTGCAATCCATCAACACCGCGACCAGCCTGCCGCCCGGCGCAAGTCCCATTAACCCCGTTACCGGCCTGACCGAGCTGCAATCGCTGCAACTGATGGCCCCGGGTTGCCTACCCTTCAATCCGCTCGGCAACCAGCCGCTCCCGGCAGGTGTTGCCAGCTATATCACCGGCCCGTTGTCTCTGACGATGGACCTGTCACAGAAGCAGTTCTCGCTGGGTTCGACCGGCGAGATCTGGAAAGGCTTCGGTGCGGGTCCGTTCTCGCTGGCCGTTGGTTACGAGTGGCGCAGCAATCTGCTGCACAACGACTTCACGGAATGCCCGAACGGGCTCGATGTCAACACGGCAGCGGAACAGCTGTGCCTCACGCGCGCCACGGACTTCAACTACCAGTTCGGCAATCCGTATGCCGGCTCCGTGACCGCCAACGAGGCGTACCTGGAGTTCAACGTGCCGCTGCTCAAGGACCTGCCGTTTGCACACCGGCTGGAGTTCGATGTGGCCGGTCGCTATTCGCGCTACACCAATGATGAGGAATATGCGGTTGGTATCACGCCGGGCGCGTCGAGCTCGTACAACCTGCCGACCTGGAAGGCCTCGCTGCTCTATGAACCGTTCGAGAGCCTGCGCTTCCGCGCGAGTCAGTCACACGACTCACGCTCGCCCAACGAGCGCGATCTGTACTATTCGCAGACCTTCGTTCCGGGTGGCTTCTTCGGTACCTGCGGTGCCGGCAATTCGAGCTTGGGGCTGACGGCTCAGCCGTGTTTCATCACCCTCGCGGGTAATGAGAATCTGCGCCCCGAGACCACGAATACGACCACCGTTGGGTTGGTACTCAGCCCGACCTACGTGCGCGGGTTCCAGGCTTCGGCCGACTGGTTCCACATCCACCTGACCGGCGGTATCAACGGCGGTGGCGGCGCGGTCGGAAACGATTGCTTCAACGGTGGCCCGTCAGCGTCGTACTACTGCTCGCAGCTGACGTTCAACGCCTATGCCTACAACGCGGCCGGTCAGGCCTGCGCCACGGGCAACCCGGCGGGGACCCTCTCGGCAGCGGGCGGTGCGGCCTGCACCGGCGCGGTGAAGACGGGTCTTGCGGCCTTCCAGCAGGGCAACGTGGTGAACGTGCTCTCCGAGTATGAACCCGCCTTGAATGGCGCGTTCTACGACGAGCGCGGCGTGGACTTCTCGGTCACCTATACGACCTCTTTGCCGGGCGGCAGCACTTTGAGTGCGCGTGCGTTGTCAACCTGGGTGGGCGAGCAGACCTACCAGAACGCTCCGGGCGGCGCGACCTTCAACCTGTTGGGCCAGATGGGCTCTGGCAGCGAGTTCCTTGCCGACTACACCAATGCGGCTCGCTGGCACGGAAATCTGTCGATCACCTGGGCGCTCGGCGGGTTCAGCCTGACGCCGAACATGGTGTTCATCGGCTCGGGTGCGCTCAACAACGTGGGCGTCGTCTACAACCCTGCCAACCCCTCGACCGAAGCCCAGTGGATCCTGACATCCTTCCCGGATGCCGCGAAGGCGGGACAGCCCGGGGCACCGGCGGATGCCGCGGCCCAGGCGCAAGCCAAGTTGGCGGGCATCACGCTGCTGCCAGCGAATGTTGCCAACTACGTGCCGGCCTACTTCGAGTTCGGCTTGAATGCGGCCTACACGTTCAGCAACATCCCGGGCATCAAGGGACTGCAGCTGTACACGCAGGTGAACAATGTGTTCAACAAGTCGCCTCCGTTCACCGGCGGCACCACTTCCAACCCGATCTTCTACGATGAGTTGGGACTGGCGTATCGCGCGGGCTTCCGCATGACGTTCTAAGGTTGAGTGCCGGCTGCCCGCGAGGGCAGCCGGTATTCTTCAACTCGGCCGCACTCTTCACGGAGTGCGGCTTTTTTGTTTGTAGTAGTGACGCCTCATGCGCACACCGCAGCAGTCGGTGAGTGCCGCGGTGCCGATCAGGCTACGCGACGTGCCACCTATAACATTTAACGCATGGCACCCTTGCCCGCTGAGATAATGCGGGCAGTGGAAAAGATGACAGACCTGCTCGACTACGAGATCTTCGCCCGCGTGATCAAGGCCGGCAGCCTGTCCGCGGCTGCGAGGGAACTGCACTCCTCCCCGGCCATGATCTCCAAGCGCGTCACGCGTCTGGAGGACCGCCTGGGCGTGCGGCTGCTCCAGCGCACCACCCGCCGTGTCACCGCCACCGATGTCGGTCAGCGCTTCCATGAGCGCGTACTGGCGGTATTGGCGGCCGTCGACGATGCCGAGAGCTTTGCTTCGGTCGATTCCGAGCGCCCCCGTGGGGTGCTGCGGGTGTCCCTGCCGACGGCCTTCGGGCGCCTGCACGTGGTGCCGCGGCTGACGGGCTTCATGGAGTCCTATCCGGACCTGCGCCTGGCCGTGGATCTGAACGATGATTATGTCGATCTGGTCGCCGGCAACTTTGACGTGGCGGTACGCATCGGGACCCTGCCGGACTCCAGTCTGGTGGCCCGACGCCTTGCACCAAACCGACGCGTCCTGTGTGCCTCTCCCGAGTACATAGAACGTCATGGCGAGCCGCGCACCATCGCCGACCTGCACCACCACCGGCTGGTGGCGGGCGGGCCCCAGGTCACCTGGCGGCTCGAGGGGCCCGAGGGACCGGTCACCTTCAAACCCCAGACCCTGCTGCAGACCAATTCCAGCGAAGTCGTCCGCGAGGCGGTGGTCTCCGGCATGGGAATCGGCTTCCGCTCGACCTGGGATGTGGGCGCCGAACTGCGTCGGGGCGGTCTGCGCCGCGTCATGCCCAGCTATGGCGGCTCGGCGGATGTCGCCATCTATGCGGTGTACTCGGGTCGCCGGCTCGTGCCGCTGAAGGTGCGCGCGTTGGTGGACTACCTGGTCAGCATCTTCGGACCCGAGACACCCTATTGGGATCGCGAAGTCCCGGCCGTCGTCGCCTCGGGCGCCCGCGCCAGCTGAAAACCCGTCCGCTCCTTGTCATGCTTCAGTCGCGGGTCCTCTGCTAGACTGCGCATTAGTTGATTTACCAATACTGCCACCTCTCAAGGGGGGAATGACGAGATGAACGGGATCACAAGAATCGGCGTCGCTGCGCTTGGCTCACTGATCGTGGCATCAGCCGCCCTGGCACAGGGCGCGCCGCCGCAGACTCCGGAACAGCAGGCCGCGACGGCCGCGCTCACCAGACAGTCGGTGTTCAAACTGCAGGGTTTCGTGTTCGGACCCGTCGGCGCACAGCTGCGCGGAGCTCCGTTTGACGCCAAGGTCGACGAGAAGGCCGGCGCCCGACTTCAGGTACTGGCCGGACTGATCCCGGAAGTATTCATGAAGGACACGCACACCTTCACGCTCACCACCAAGGCCCGCGAAGGCATCTGGACTAACAAGTCGGACTTCGACAGCAAGGCCAATGACCTGGTGAAGGCTGCTGCGGATCTCGAAGCGGCTGCCAAGACCGGCGATGAGGCTGCCACCAAGAAGGCCGCGGCTGCGGTCGGCAAGACCTGCGGCGCCTGCCACGACCAGTTCCGCGACAAATAACGTCCGGTGCGGTTCAAGACCTGGCGCCGCATCCGCAAGGTCTGCGGATGCGGCGCCAGGCGCAATCTCGGTTCTAGTCTTCGATGCTGGTCGGCGGCGGCGGTGCCGCATGCTGCAGCCAGTACACGCAACCGCCCGCGATCACGATCACGAGCAGCGCCTTCCATAGCTGGCTGCTGGGGATGACTTCCTGCGCGGGCACATGCTCCGCGGGCTTGCCGCCGTGGAACATGGCAGGCACCAGGCGCTCCTTCTTCACGAAGGTGTAGTAGAGAATGGCCAACAGGTGCAGCGCCACGATCGCCAGGATGAAATTGAAGTTCAGGTGGTGGATGCCGGTGAGCTTCTCCGCCAGATCGTGACTCACCGACGGGAAATAGGGCCCGACATAGGCCACATCATCGGTGCTGAAGAGCCCCGTGCTGACCTGCACCGCCAGTAACAGCAGCATCAGCACCACCGAGCCCGCACCCAGCGGGTTGTGCCCGACGCTGCGGATGCCGCCCTTCAGGTACTGCAGGATCGGGCCCGGCCCCTTGATGAAGTTGCTGAACCTTGCATGGCGTGGACCGATGAGGCCCCAGATCACGCGGAAAATCAGCAGGCCGATCATGAAATAGCCGAGGCGGAAGTGCCAGGGCATCCAGGTGAAGCCGAGTTTGGCCGTCGTATACGAGCCGATGACGCTCAGCACCATCAGCCAATGGAACACGCGCGTGGGCAGATCCCACACCAGGCGAAGGGTTTGCTGCATTTTTCGAATCGCGAATCGTTGAAGGGGTGCTCAGTCTACCGGACCGCGGTATTGGCCGCAGTTGGCGGCGCCGCGGCGGCGGGCGCCCCGCCCTGCGCATTGTTGGCCAGCAGCTGTTTGAGCAGGTCGGCCGTGCTCTGGTGCGCCGTCGCGCCTTCCCCGCCCCGGCCCAGTCCGCCACCCTTGCCCAGTGCCATGTCCAGCGGCGTGATGCCGCGCTTGTCCTTCACGTCCAGGTGCGCATTCGCGGCGGCGAGGGTGCGGATGACGTCATCGAAGCCCAGCAATGCCGCACCGTGCAGCGCCGTGAGGCCGCGCACGTCCACGGCGTTGACGTCGGCACCGCCCTGCACCAGCAGCTTGATCGCCTCCGAGGCCTCGGCCTGGGTCTTGTACTTGCCGCGCGTGTCGACCCCGGACGTGCCGACCCCGGCGGCGGCCATCAGCGGTGTCACATCCGAGTTGTTGCCCAGATCCGGCAGCGCGTGGTGGGCGAGCAGCAGCTTGATCGCCGGCGCATCGCCCGCGCGCGCGGCACGCAGCAGCGGTGTCGTGCCAATGGTCAGGAGCGAGTCCCCACCCCGATCGGCGCCCAGGGAGCGGTAGGGGGGAAAGAGCTTTAGTCGGGCATTGGGATTGGCACCGGCATCGAGCAGCAGCGCGATGAGCTTCAGACTGGTCGTGTCGTCCATGGAGATGTGATCGGCACGACCGCCGTAGGGCAAGGTGTTGAGATCGACCGCCGCGTACAGGGGCGTGCGGCCCCACCAGTCCCAGCGATTGACGTCCGCGCCGTGCTTGATCAGGTAGGCGGCGATATCGAAATTGAAATTCTCGGTGGCGATGATCATCGGCGTGATCCCTTCCGGATCCGCCAGGTTCAGGTCCGCATGCCCTTCATCCAGGTACTTCACGCACCCGAGACACCCCTGACGCGCCGCATACAGCAGCGGCGTCATGCCCCCGGGCGGTCGGGCCTGCGCCCGCGGCTCACCGGTGACCTCGCGCCGATTGGTGTTGATGAGCGATCGCGCATTGACGTCCGCGTGCGCACCGATCAGCAGCTTTACCATCTCCGGCTGGCTTTCGGCCGCCGCCCAGATCAGGGCGGTCTGGCCCCGGAAGTTCTCCCGGGCATTGACGTTGGCGCCATGTTTGAGCAGCAGCTTGCCGGCCTCGACGTTGCCGGTGCGCGCCACCCGCATCAGCGCCGTCTCGCCATCCGGATTCGGCGAGTCGACGTTGGCGCCGGCCTTGAGCAGCGCCTCGAGAATGCGCGGATCGCCGAACTGCGCCGCCTGCAGCATGGCATTGGCGCCGTAGGCATTGACGGCATCGACCTTGGCATGAGCCTGCAGCAGCGCCGCCACCAGCGGGTAGTCGCCATGGTAGGTGGCCCACATCAGCGGCGTCGTGCCATCCGGGGCGGCACCATTCACCTCGGCCCCCTGACCGATCAGGGCCAGCGCCTGGGCCGTATTCTGGCGCTCAGCCGCATCCACCAGCGCCGGCGCCGCGGCGCCGGCGCGGCCGGCGGCCAGGCCGAGGAGGGTCGCCGCAAGCATCCATCGCTTCATGTCAGACCTCCGCGAACTGGCCGGTGCTGTCGCCGATCTTGTCGACCTCGATTCCGGAGCGGTTCATCAGCGTCAGCCACAGGTTCGCGAGCGGCGTGTGCTCGGGGCACATCAGATGCTGGCCCATCTTCAGTTTGCCGCAGGCGCCGCCCAGCACCGAGGTCGGCAGCGGGTACTGGTTGTGGGCATTGCTGTTGCTCATGTTGCTGCCGTAGACGATCAGCGAATGATCGAGCAGCGAACCGTCGCCATCGGGCGTATCGCTCAGGCGCTTGAGGAACTTCGCCACCTGCTGCGAATGGAAGGTCTGGATCTTCACCAGCTTCTCGATCTTCGTGGCATCCCCCTGGTGGTGCGAGACCGGGTGGAAGGCATCCGGAACGCCCACGAAGTTGTAGGTCATGTTGCTCACTTCGGCCGCCATCATCATGGTCGCGATGCGGGTGAGATTGGCCTGGTAGGACAGCGCAATCATGTCGAACATCAGCATCTGTTCCTGCGGGAACTGATCGGGAATGCCGATCGGCACCTGCGGCAGCTTCAGCTGCGACAGATCCTGCTTCTCCATCTTCTGCACGCGCCGCTCGACCTCCCGGACGCTCTCGAGGTAGTCGCTCAATACCGCCCGATCGCGCGCGCCCAACTGGCCGCGCATGGTCGCGGCATCGCTCTGGACCATGTCGAGCAGGCTGTCGTACTGATCGCCGAGCGCCTTGCGCTCCTCGGGCGTATCGCCACGACCGAACAGGCGCTGGAACAGCGTGCGCGGATTGTTCTCCATCGGCAGCGGCGTCGAGGGCGTACGAAACGAAATCGTGCCGGAGTAGCTGCAGCCGTAGGCGCGATCGCAGGAGCCACCGCCACCGTTGGTCTCCGTGCGCACCTCGAGCGAGGGCAGCGGCGTATCCTGACCGATCTTCAGGGCCGCCATCTGATCGATGGTGACGCCACCGTAGGGATCCTGGCTCTCCTTCGGATGCACGCACGAGAGCCAGGTCCCGGGCACGATCGCGTGCACGGCCGCGCTCTCACCGGGGCGATTGCCGAGGTTGCTGACGACGAGCATCTGCTTCTGATAGTCCGCGAGCGGCGTCAGGATGCGCGAGAGCTTGAAGTCCCGGCCCGTGCCGGCCGGCGTCCACTGATCCATGATGGCGCCGTGCGGAAAGTAGATGAAGGCCATGCGCAGTTTCGGCACCGCCGCGGTGTCGGCGAGGGCGGTGCGCGCCGGAATCATGGCATCCAGCAGCGGCAGCGCGATCGTCGCGCCGACGCCGCGCAGTACCGCGCGGCGTGAAAGATGCTTCTTGGTGATGAAATTCATGTCGTTACCTCAACTCACGTCGCCGGGCGCAGCGGCGGCGCCTGAACATTGTCCGCAGTCTTATCCGCGCTCTTCGCGCCGCTGTCCTGCGGCTGTTGCATCTGGAACTCGGGGCTGCCGACGATGCCCATGACGATGGCGGCGAAGCGATCGCCCTTGTGATCGGCGTCGCGCACGATCTGACGCACGACGGGCATGTCGAAATACTCCACCGAGCGTCCGAGCGCATAGGTCAGCAGATTGACCGTGAGCGTCTGCACGAACTGATCCGAGTGACTCGCGAGGACCTTGCGCAGGTCATCCGGCCCGTTCACGAGCGTGCCGTCGGCCATCTTGCCGGCGGTGTCGAGCAGAGTTCCGGTCTCGGCATCCTTGGTCTGCCACTTGCCCATGGCGTCGAAGTTCTCGAGCGACATGCCGATCGGATCCATGATGCCGTGGCAGGCGTTGCAGGAGGGCTGCGACCGATGCATCTGCATGCGCTCGCGGATGGTCAGCGGCTTGGCGCCCGGCACATTCTCCTTGAGCGCCGGAATCGCCGGCGGCGGGGCATGCGGGGGCGTGCCGTTGATCACTTCGAGCACGTAGGCGCCGCGCAGCACCGGTGCCGTGCGATTCGCATACGAGGTGCCCATGAGAATCGCGCCCTTGCCCAAGAGGCCAAAGCGATGCGAATCGGTGAGTTCGACGCGGCGGAATTCACTGCCGCGCACGCTGCGGATGCCGTAGTGCAGCGCCAGGCGCTCATTGAGGTAGGTCCAGTTCGCGTTGAGCAGGTCCGTGACCGGACGGTCCTGGAGCAGCACGCTGCCGACGAACAGCTCCATCTCCTTGCGGAACGCGATGCGCAGATCCTCATCGAAGTACGGAAACACATTCGGGTCGGCCTGGATCTTGTCCATGCTGTCGACCTGCAGCCAGTTGAAGGCGAAGTTGGTGATCAGCGCACTGGCGCGCGGATCGGCCAGCATGCGCCGGACCTCGGCATCCAGTACCGCGGGCTCATGCAGCTTGTTGCTGACCGCGTCGCTGAGCAGCTGCGGATCAGGGCCCTGGCTCCACAGGAAGAACGACAGCCGCGAGGCCAGCTCCAGATCGCTGAGGTGATAGGCGGCCGGTGTGCTGCTCACCTTGACGGCGGTCGCGACCTGCGGATCGGCCTCGACGCGATACAGGAACTTCGGGCTCGCCAGAATCGCGACGATCGCATTCTGGATGCCGGCATCGAAGTCCTTGCCCTGCCGACCGACCTCGAAGAAGCGCAGGGGCGCGGCGAGGTCGGCCTCGGTGACCGGCCGGCGATAGGCATCGCGAGTCAGGGCGCTCAGGATCTGGCGCGCGCAGGCACTCTCCTGACTGGGGTCGGTGGGACGACAGCTGAAGATCTTTGCCCGGCTCGGCGTCTCGCTCAGGCCGGTGACATCCACCGGCCCGTTGATTTCCAGGCCGCCGATCCGCGGCAGTCCGCCCATGCCGCTGATGGGATTGAAGGTCGCCAGCCAGTCATCCGATTCGGATTGGGCCCGCTGCACGAAAGTCAGCACCAGCTCATGCGGGCCTGCGGTCATGGGCAGCTTGATGTCGCGGAAGCGCGCCGCGAATTCCTTGGTCGCCTCCTGCTGCTTCTGATCCGCGTCCTTGAAGTCCTGCGGGCCACCGATGCTGCGTTCGAGCACCTGCCTGCCGTCGATCAGGAACACCACCTTGTGCTCCTGTGCCAGATCGCCGATGTAACCCAGGCCGGTGCCGACGCTGAGATTGAACGTGTAGGTGCCATCGGCCGGGAAGTTGTGGACCACCGACATGCCACCGCGGGTGCCGAGCGGCAGGCCATCGACGTGGAAGGCCTGATCATGCGGACCCGCCCGGTACGTCACGATGGCGCGCGAGGCGTGGGCACTGCCCACCGCCAGCGCCGCGACCGTACGCGCGGCGGAGATGTACTGATCGAGGAAGGTCGGGGAAACCTTGAGCACGCTCGCGACATTGTCGAAGCCATCGCTCTTGGTATCCTGGGGCAGCAGTGCCGCCGGGTCGACCTCGACGTTCAACAGGTCCTTCACGGCACTCGCGTACTCGACGCGATTGAGACGATGCAGCGAGACATAGCCGGCATCCGGATGGGCGGCGGCCGCCCTGTCCAGGTTGTCTTCCATCCACGATACGAATGAGTTGATGGTCGCCTGATCGGGTTGCTTCTCTCCCGGCGGCGGCATCATGCGGCCGCGCAGCTTGCTGACCGCGGCCTCCCACACCTTGGCGTCCTGCGGGATGCCCTGCGGCTGCATCGTGTCGAAGGCGACGCCACCGGTCCAATCGGTCGCGTTGTGGCATTTCTCGCAGTAGCTATTGAGCATCGCCCAGTGCGGATCACCGCTGCTCTGCTGCGCACCCGCATTGCCGGCGGCGAGCGCCGCGAGAGTGAAGGCCAGGAAAGCGTTGCGTCTCACGTCGAATGTCCTCTAGACGATGCCGCGCAGTTCGCGCACGTGTCCGTACAGGCCCCGGTAGGCATTGGTGATGAAGAGGTCCGAGTTGCCCCACTTGTCATCGAACTTGCGGGTGGCGCCGGCGGCGATCATGTCTTCGGCGCCCATGCCCTTGCGCATGAGCTGCCACAGATCCTCATGCAGGGTCGCCAGCATGTCGTGTTCGGCCGCAAGATCCGCCTTGGTCTGCAGCACGCCGGTCCCGGGGACGATGCGGGTCTGAGCATCCACCAGATCCAGGAGTTGCTTGGTGGCGTTGGCCATGCCCAGCGTCCAGCCGCCGGTCGAGAAATCCAGGATCGGGTACTGGCCGACGGCCACGACATCACCGGCGACCAGCACGTTGGCCTCGCGGAAGTACACGTAGATGTCGCCATCGGTATGGGCCTGGGGCAGATAGCCATACTCGATGTTCACTTTGCCGAAGGGGAGCTTCTGCGCCCCCTTGTAGAAGGTATCCGTGGGCAGCGCCTTGGGCCGCGCCGGGTAGGTGCGCTGTTCCCACTCCTCAGTGACCGGTTCGGTGAGCCACAGGCGCGTGTTCTCCTGGGCGATGATCCTGACGCCCGCCTTGCGCAGGGCTTCATTGGATCCGGTGTGTGGCCAATGCCAGTGGGTATTGAAGGCGGTCACGATGGGTCGTCCGCCGGTCGCCTGGCTGAGGGCCTTCAGCAGCGCAGCGGAGTGCGCGGCATCGCCGCCGTCCACCAGCACCACCCCCTCGGGCTGCGACAGCGCCACGACGTTGGCGCCCGCCCCCGACACCAGCAACAGCTCATCGGAGAGGTGGGTGACGGTCAACGGATCGGCCGCCTGGGCAGCGCCCGAGCGCAGGCTTGTCAGGCCCGCCGCGGCCAGCGACCAACCCGCGGCTCCGCCCGCCAGGGTCTGCAGAAACTGTCGGCGATTGCTCATATTTTCAAGGGGTAACACATGCCCTGGGGACGGTCAACGCGGCCGTCACGGACGGGGGCTCGGGCCCTATCAGCTGCCCCGCGAGCGTCATGGACTCACCTTCAGATGCGGCCGCGGGACGTGGATTTCAAACGTCAGCTTGGCGGCTAACCACGCCGCGGAATATGCGAGGGGATGAGGAAGTAGCTGACGGTCGTCACCAGCGCACAGGCGGCGACGAACCAGAAGAAGCGGTCGATGGGCGGCACCGGGTGCATCTTGAAATACACCTGCGGCACGGTGGCCGAGAGCAGGCCGCCGAAGCGCGAAAAGGCCTGCGCCACGCCGATCGCCGCGCCGCGGATTTCGGTCGGATAGGAATGGGCGCTGACGGCGTAGAGGTAGGACTGCATGCCATTGACCACGGCGCCGCCGATGAAACAGGTCCCGAGCAGCACGTCCTGCGACTGCCCCCCTTGCACCAGCAGCACGCCGATCGCGGCGGTGGCCGCAGCGCCGATGAAGGCCGCCGCGGTGCCGACGCCGCGCGAACCCCACAGACCCATCAGGTAGGCGCCGCCAATGGACCCGACCACCCCACCGAGGCTGAACAGACTCAACGATCGCGACGCCACCGCGGCGCTTTGGCTCGCCCAATCGAACAGCACCGGCAGGCTGTTGGTGAAAATGTAGAGCACCAGGGTGTTGAAGGTGAAGGCGGTCCAGATGAACAGCGTGGAGCGCCAGTAGCGGCTGTTCCAGATGGTGGAGAGCCAGCTGCTGGAGGTCTTCGCGTGTTCGACGACGATGAAGTTCTCGGTACCCGTGAATCGTGGCTCACCGAGCAGCCGGTTGAGCGCCTTCGCCAGTTGCGGACGCAGGGCCGGCCGCAGCGCCAGGTACTTGGGGGATTCCGGCAGCAGCAACCAGAACAGGATCAGCAGCACCAGCGGCATCACCGCGCCCGCCAGGAACATCGAGCGCCAGCCGTAGGCCGGTATCAGCCAGTTCGCCAGCACGCCGGTGAGCGAGCCACCGAGCGGCACCGACACCACGACGCAGGCCACGACCAGGCTGCGCACGCGCTTCGGTGTCCACTCGGAGATCAGCGTGGTGGCGAGCGGCGTGATGCCGCCCAGCCCCAGGCCGGTGACGAAGCGGAAGCTCGCGAGCTGCGTGATGTTGCCCGCCGAGTAGCACAGCAACGAACCGGCGAACAGCAGCGCCAGACAGCTGAAATAGGCCTTCTTGCGGCCGATGTGGTCGCTGACCCAGCCCAGCAGCACGGACCCTATGGCCATGCCGCCCATCTGGGTATAACCGATCCATGAGAGCTGGTCGCGGCCGATGCCCCAGTCCTTGACGATGTGCGGACCGATGTAACCGGTCGTGAACAGGCCGAAGCCGTCGGTCAGCATGATGATGACCATCATCACGGTGATCCCGAAGGGCACCCAGAAGTAGTTGGCGGAGTCGATGACCTCGCCGACGTCCACTGTCTCGTGGTTATTCAAGCCTACGCGCCGCCGTGATAGCCGCCCTGGAAGGTGGAGTAGACCTTCTCCTGGGTGGTGATGAATTCCAGCAGCGCGGGCCGCCCGTCCTTCGTGGCGGCGATGCCATTGCGCAAGGCCTGCGCGATCTGACCGGGCTCGGTGACCCGCTCGCTGTAGCCGCCCAGGGCCTTGGCGAATTCGCTGTAGTTGCCGGAAATGTCGGTGGAGCGGAACTTCTCCTTCGAGACCGACATCACCTTGAACTCCATCGCCATCGAGAAGTTGTTGAACAGGATCGAGAGAATCGGAATGTCGCTGCGGACGCAGGTCTCGAAGTCCATGCCGGTCATGCCGATGGCGGCGTCGCCCCAGAAATTCACGCACAGCTTGTCGGGTCTGGCGACCTTCGCGCCCATCGCCAGTGCCAGACCGTACCCCAAGTGCGTGGACTTGCCCCAACCGATGTAGGACAGCGGCGTCACCGACTTCCAGAATGGCGAGAGTTCATCGCGGGGGCTGCCGGCATCGTGGGTCACGATGGTGTTCGCGACATCGGTCAGGTGCAGGAAGTCCCAGATCACCCGATAGGGCTGCAGCGGCTTCTCCTGACTGGTCAGGCGTGGCAGCCATTCCTTCCACCACGGCTCGTTCAGCTCCTTGATGCGCGCCTGCACCTGCGCGGTGAGGCCGCGCGGCTTCTTCAGCCGATCCTTCAGCGCCTCATACAGCATCCCCAGCGCGAGCTTCGAGTCACCCACCAGCGGGTGGTCGGTCGCGAGGTGCTTGTCGATGTCCATCGGCTCATTGGTGTTGTGGATGAAGGTCTTGTTCCGGGTCGGGAACTTGATGCCGAAGTTGGTGGCCGAGAAGCTCGCGCCGGCACCGAACACCAGGTCCGACTCTTCCACATAGGCCGCGACCGCGCGCGGCATGGCGACGCCGCCTGAGCCCAGGGACAGCGCATGGGTTTCCGGGAAGGCGCTCTTGCCTTCGAGACTGGTGGTGACCGGCGCCTCGCGCAGTTCGGCGACGGCCTTGAGCTCATCCCAGGCCTTGGCGTAATGCACGCCCTGCCCCGCATAGATCAGCGGATTCTTCGCCTTGATCATCGCGGCGGCGGCGGCGTCGATCGCCCGCGGATCCGGAGCGCTCAGGGCCCGGCGGCGCGGGGTGTAGTCGATCTCGCCCGGGACTTCCACATTCCACAGGTCGGTCGGGATCTCGATCAGCACCGGCCCGGGGCGGCCATTGCGGGCGAAACTGAAGGCGCGGCGCAGCGCCGGCACCAGCTGCTCGGGCGTATTGACGGTCTCGGCGTGCTTGGTGACGTGCTGAAAATTCAGCACCGCGTTGAAATTGGGCTTGGAGAAGGCGATGTTGCGCGGATAGCCGCCCGGGATCACGACCAGCGGGACGGCTTCGGACCAGGCCTGGGCCACCGCGCCAAAGGCATTCTCGATGCCGGGCCCGACCTGGCAGCAGAAGACCCCGACCTTGTCGCCGGAGGTCATGCGGCTCATGGCATCCGCCATATGCACACCGACGCGCTCCTGGCGCACGACGATCGGGCGGATGTTGGCTGCCGCGGCAGACTCCGTCAGAGGATTGAGTGGATAGGTAAACAGCACCTCCACGCCTTCGCGCTTCAGGATTTCTGCGGTGACTTGGGCAACATTCATCGTGACGGTCCTGGATCCTGGGGAAAAAGAACGCGCATGGTAACGCAAGCCCCGGGCCGGGCGGCAGTTGCTATAATTATTGATCCTGAGCCTTGATGAATATTATGTCCACCGCTGACAAGACCCCCTCCCCCGCCGCGCCGGCGGGTGTCGTTGTGCGTGGCCCCCTCGAGCCGCGTTTTGCCGAAATCCTGACGCCCGAAGCGCTCACCTTCGTCGCGGCGCTGCACCGCCAGTTTGATGCGCGGCGCCGTGAGCTGCTCGCGGCGCGCGCGGCGCGCCAGAAGCGCATTTCGGCCGGCGAGCTGCCCGATTTTCTCCCCGAGACGCGCGCCATCCGCGACGCGGACTGGCGCGTGGCCCCCATTCCGGCCGACCTCCTGAACCGCCGCGTGGAAATCACCGGTCCGGTCGACCGCAAGATGATCATCAACGCCCTGAACAGCGGCGCCAACGTGTTCATGGCGGACTTCGAGGATGCCAACTCCCCCACCTGGCACAATAATCTCGATGGCCAGCTGAATCTCGCCGACCGCTGGCATCGCAGCATCGACTTCAAGGACGGAGCGACGGGCAAGCACTATGCGCTGACCGCCGATCCGGCCGTGCTCTTGGTGCGCCCGCGTGGCTGGCACCTTCTGGAACCGGGGTTGACGGTGGATGGCGCGGTGGTCGCCGGCGGCCTCTTTGACTTCGGCCTGTACTTCTTCCACAACGTGCGGGCCCAGCTGGCGAAGGGCACGGGACCTTATTTCTACCTCCCCAAGCTCGAAAGCCACCTCGAAGCGCGGCTCTGGAACGACGTGTTCGTGTTCGCGCAGAAACAGCTGGGCATCGCCAACGGCACCATCAAGGTCACCGTGCTCATCGAGACCCTGCCGGCGGCGTTCGAGATGGATGAGATCCTCTACGAACTGCGCGACCACATGGCGGGCCTGAACTGCGGTCGCTGGGACTACATGTTCTCCTTCATCAAGAAGCTGCGCGCCAACAGGGCCTACGTGCTGCCGGACCGCTCGCAGGTGGTGATGGGCAAGGCCTTCCTGCGCGCCTACTCGCTGCTGCTGATCAAGACCTGCCACCGCCGCGGCGCCTTCGCCATGGGCGGCATGGCGGCGCAGATCCCGAATCGCCGCGATCCGGTCGCCAATGAGGCGGCGCTGGCACGGGTACGGGCGGACAAGGAACGCGAAGCCGGGGACGGTCATGACGGCACCTGGGTGGCGCATCCGGATCTGGTGCCGGTCGCCAAGGAAGTCTTCGACCGGCTCATGCCGCAGGCCAATCAGCTCACACGCCTGCGTGAGGATGTGAAGATCGGGCAGACCGACCTGCTCGAGGTGCACCAGGGCACGAAGACCGAGGCCGGTCTGCGCGAGAACATCCGCGTGGGCGTGCAGTACATCGAAGCGTGGCTGCGCGGCAAGGGCGCCGTGCCGCTGTACAACCTGATGGAGGATGCCGCGACCGCCGAAATCAGCCGGGCGCAGGTGTGGCAGTGGATCCACTACGGCATCGAGCTCGAGGGCGGCATCGTGGCGACTCCCGAACTCCTCAATCGCCTCATCACCGAGGAGATGGAGCGGGTGCGCAAGGAAGTCGGGGCCGAGACTTACGATGGCGGCCGCTTCAAACAGGCCGTGCAGTTGTTCCGCGACCTGTCGCTGGAGGATGATTTCGAGGACTTCCTCACCGTTCCCGCCATGGGTCTGCTGCGGCCGAAGGACTGAATGCGCCGGCTCGCGATACTCGGCAGCGCGCTGCTGGGGAGTGTGGTGGGTGCACAGCCGCTGCCGTCGGCGCCGGCCTTTTCGACCCAGCAGCTGAGCGCGCTGCCGCGTGATGCCTGGATCACCAATGGCGGCAATCTCTTCAACCAGCGCTATTCACCCCTGACGCAGATCAACCGCGACACCGTCAGCAATCTGAAGGCACGGTGGCGCACCCACTTGAACGGCTCCGGCGCCGGGCCGCAATACTCGGGTCAGGGACAGCCGCTCTTCTATCAGGGCGTGCTCTACGTGGTCACCGGCGCAGACGATGTGTTCGCGCTGGATGTGAACACCGGCGCGCAGCTGTGGACCTATGAAGCGAAGCTCGATCCCGACCACGTACGCGTGTGCTGCGGCTGGGTATCGCGGGGCCTGGGGCTGGGGGCCGGCAAGATTTTCTTAGGGCGGCTCGATGCGAAGCTCACGGCGCTGGATCAGAAAACCGGCAAGGTCGTCTGGTCCATTCAAGGCGAGAATCCGAACCTCGGTTATTCACTGGTCGGTGCCCCGCTGTACTACGAGGGCATGGTGATCGTGGGCTATGCCGGTGGCGATATGGGCATCCGCGGCCGCGTCAAGGCCTACGACGCCAATGACGGGCATCTGCTGTGGACTTTCTATACGATCCCGGCGCCGGGAGAATTCGGCGCCGACACCTGGCCGCACGACAACGATTACTACCAATGGGGCGGCGCGCCGGTGTGGCAGACGCCCGCCATCGATCCGCAACTCGGACTGCTCTACTTCTCGACCGGCAATGCGGGCCCGGACTACGGGGGCGCGAAGCGCGCCGGCGACAATCTCTTCACCGCCTCCATCGTCGCCCTCGATGTGAAGACCGGCAAATACCGTTGGCACTTCCAGCAGGTGCATCACGACATCTGGGACTACGACTCGCCGAATCCGGTGGTGCTGTTCGATGCCCCCTACAAGGGCCGCCTGCGCCATGGGCTGGCCGAAATCTCCAAGACCGGATGGGTGTATCTGCTGGATCGCGAGACGGGCAAGCCGCTGCTGGGCATCCCCGAGCGTCCCGTGCCGCAGGAACCGCGCCAGAAGACCGCCGCGACCCAGCCCTATCCCGTCGGCGATCCGCTCTTTCCGCAGTCGGTGGACATGGCGCCCGAGGGGTACAAGCTGATCAACGGCGGCAGGATCTTCACCCCCTACTGGGATGTGCCGGTGGTCTATCGGCCGCAGATGGCCGTGAACTGGCCCCCCAGTTCCTATGATCCGCAGAGCAACTACTTCTTCGTCTGCGGCATCGACAATCTGGCGGTGTCCACCCATGACCCCAAGCCGTTCGCCGGACCGACGTTTGAGGGCATGTGGATGCAGAACGGCAAGAACGGCAGCTTCGATGTCGCCCGGCGCGGCATGTTTGCCGCCTTCGATCTGAAGACCAACAAACTGGTGTGGGAGCACTCCTGGCCGCAGGGTTGCTTCAGCGGGTCACTGGCGACGGGCGGCGGCCTGGTGTTCACCGGTCGCAGCGACGGTCGCCTGACGGCCTTGGACAGCGCCACGGGGGATCTGGTGTGGCAGTTCCAGACCGATGCCGGTGTCAACGCGCCGGCGAGCACCTTCGAGTTCAACGGCACCCAGTATGTCGCCGTGATGTCCGCCGGCACCTTGTTCGGCGCCGGCAAGAAGGGCGACAGCATTTGGCTGTTCTCGCTGAACGGCAAGATGGAGTCGCTGCCCTCGACTGCCCCGGTCAGCACGCGTCCGGGCGCCGCTGCCGCGGTCGCCCCAACCGATGTGCCGGTGGTGTACGCACCGGGTGCGCCGGATCTGGCCAATGGCAGGATTTTGTATACGCGTTTCTGCGAAGCCTGCCATGGGGAGTCGGGCCTCGGGGGTCACGGGGGCGGGGCGCCGCTGGGCGCGGCGGCGCATGACCTGAGAATCATCATCAGCACCGCCACCAACGGCAAGAATCAGAACATGCCGCCGTTTCGCGGCGCACTCAAACCGGAAGAGCTGCGCGACATCGCGGGCTTCATTGCCCACGATCTGTTCCAACAGCCGCTGCCGAACTGATCAGTCGCCGTGATTCTGCGCGGTCGGCGGAGCGCCGGCCGCCGGCGCGGGCGTGCCCGGTGCGGCCGCTTTGGGGGCTGCCGGTGCACCCGCGGCGGTGCCTCGGCCCCCTGCGCCCTCCGCAGCAGCACCCGGTCGCAGCGAAGTGCCGCCTGCGCCGCCCGTGCCCTGCGTGGATCGGTTCAGGTTGCCGGCAAAGATCAGCGGCTTCTGACCCGTCGCGGCAACGATCGAGTCCGTCAGCAGCTTCACGGTCGAATCATTGGGCACGTGCTCCGGCTCGAGGAAGGCCCGGGGCTGACGGCCCGCCGCGTAGTCGATCGGACGCAGTCCCAGCCGATCGGTCGGCTGCAGCGCGGCGCCCGAGGCCACCAGCAGTTTGACGGTGCCATCCCAGCCGTGGGTGGCCGCCGCATGCAGGGGCGTCAGGCCATCCCGGGCTGCGGCATTGATCGACGCGCCGGCTGCCTGCAGCAGCTTGACGCCCTCAACGGCCTCCTCATCGGTCTTGTAGCGACCGCGGGTGGGATTGAAACCATGGCCCATGCCGGCAGCCGCCATCAGCGGCGTCACGCCTTCGGAGTTCGGCAGGTCCACCATCGGGTGGTATCTGAGCAGCAGCTTCACCGCCTCGTTGTTGCCGGATTTGGCCGCCGCCAGCAGCGGCGTGGCGCCAGTGGACAGCACCTGATCGCCGCCGCGATCGAAGACGCCGTTGCGATACGGGGGCCGCAGTTTCAACTGCGCATTCACATTGGCGCCGGCCTTCAGCAATTGTTCGGCGACCTGCAGCGGCTGGGTCTTGTCCTCCGAGGGCAGGTCGGGCCGACCGCCCGAGGGGAGCGTCGCCATGTCGATGGTCGCGTAGAGCGGGGTCTGACCGTAGAAATCCCAGCGATTCACATCCGCGCCGGCTGAGATCAGGTACGAGGCGAAGTCGAAGTGCATGTTGATGAGCGACAGCAGCAGTGCCGTCTCGCCGTCCGGATCGGGCAGATTGATGTCCGCGTGACCCTTGAGCAGTTCCTTCGCGCACTCGATGCAGCCGATGCGGGCCGCGTAGATCAACGGCGTGAAGCCACCATGGTTCTCGTTCTTGGGACGGCCTTCCGCCGTCACCCGGCGCTGCCAGTCACGGATCGCCCCATGGGCGTTCACATCGGCGTGGTGTTCGAGCAGCAGCCGGATCATCTCCGGGTGGCCTTCAGAGGCGGCCCACATGAGCGCGGTCTGGTTGCCCCATTGCTCGCGTGCATCGACGGTGGCGCCCGCATCCAGCAGCAGCTTCGCGGACTGCACGTTGCCCGAGCGCGCCACGACCATCAGCGCCGTCTGACCTTCGGCATTGGGGGAGTCCGGGTTCACCCCCGCCTTGAGCAGATCCTTGATGATGCGCGGATCGGCGAGCACCGCGGCGACCTGCAGCGCCGAGGCGCCATAATCATTGACGGCCGAGACGTTGGCGCCGGCCTTGAGCAGCCGTTCGACCATATCGGCATCGCCGTTGTAGCAGGCCCACATCAGGGCGGTCGTGCCATCGACCTCCTGTGATTTGCCATCGGCGCCCTTCGCGAGCAGCGCGACGGCCCCGTCGTGGTCCTTGGCCCGCACCAGCGCCGCGAGCGAATCATCCGCCGCCTGCGCACTGCCACCGAGCACCACGCCGACCAGCGCTGCGATCAGAAGTCCGGTCCGTTTACCCCCGCGATGCTGCATCTAGATCTCCGCGAGCGTGCCGCTGCTGATGCCGTGCGAGGTCACCGGGATGCCGCCGCGATTGAGCAGTGTCAGCAGCAGATTGGCGTGCGGGGTGTCCTGCGGGTAGTGCAGATGCTGGCCGCCCTTGATCTTGCCGTAGCCGTGGCCCATGACCACGTTCGGCAGCGGATCGTTGTTGTGCATGTCGCTGTTGCTCATGTTGCTGCCATACAGAATGATCGAATGGTCGAGCAGGTTGCCATTGCCATCCGGGGTCTCGGTCAGGCGCTTCACGAAACGCGCGAACGCCTTGGTATGGAAGTTCTGGATGCGCGTGAGCTTCTCGATCTTCGCCGGGTCGTTCTGGTGATGCGACAGCGGGTGGAAGGCGTCGGTGATCGACAGGTTCGGGTAGGTGCGCATGCTGACCTCCTTCGCGATCATGAAGGAGGCGACGCGCGTGGTGTTCGACTGCCACCCCAGGGCGATCATGTCGAACATGGTATCGAGCATCTTCGCGAAGTCATCCGGCACGCCATCCGGCGCATTCGGCAGCTTCACGCCCGTGCCTTCCTTGGCGATCATCTTCTGCACCCGGCGCTCCACCTCGCGCACCGAGTCCAGATAGTCACTCACCATCCGCTTGTCGGTCGGGTCGAGATTGCGCTGCATGTCCTTGGCCGACTCCTGGACGTAGTCGAGGACGCTGCCGGTTTCCGCGGTGATTTCGTGGCGCTGCTCGGCGGTATCGCCCAGTCCGAACATGCGCGCGAACACGGTGCGCGGATTGTTGTCCATGGGCAGCGGCTGCTCGCCGGTGCGAAATGCAATCGTGCCCGAATACGAGCAGCCGAAGGAGGGGTCGCAGGCGCCGCCACCGCCCTCACCGGCGAGTTCAATGGACGGCAGCGGTGTGTCCTGACCGATGTACTTGGCCGCGACCTGATCCGCGCTGGGTCCCACGTGCGGCTGCTGCGCCGCTGGCGGATGAACGCAGGTCAGCCAGGTGCCGGCGATGATGGCGTGCGGCGCCGGGCTCTCACCCGCCTTGTTGCGCAGGCCGCTGACGATGGTCATGTACTGACGGTACGGATCCAGCGGCTCGAGGATCGGTGTGATCTTGAAATCCGTGCCGGTCGAGCTCGGCACCCAGTTGTTCATCACCGCGCCATGGGGGAAGTAGATGAAGCCCATGCGCGGCGGTGCCACCGCCGCCGTGTCGGCCAGGGCCGTGCCCGCCGGAATCATCGCATCCAGCAGCGGCAGCCCGAGCGACAGACCCGCGCCCTGGAGCATGGTGCGGCGGGACAAATGCTTCTTGGTGATGAACATAGATATCTCCTCAACTTACCGGATCAGCGCGGCGGTCTTGGTTGCGGCACCCGCGGGGGCCGCCTGATCACTTCTCATCTGGAACGGCGTACTGGTCACGATGTCCAGCACCAGATCCTTGAATCGGTAGCCCTGCTTGGCGTTCTCGCGCACGATGCCGCGCACCGTGGGCATGTCCTGATAATCGATGGCGCGGCCCAGGGCGTAGGTCATCAGCTTGATGGTGACGGTCTGCACGAACTGGTTCGGGTCGGCCGCCAGCGCCTTGCGCAGGTCATCCACGCCCGTGATCCTGGTGCCATCGGGCAGCACTCCGGAGGCATCGATGACCGTGCCGGCCATCCGGTCGCGATCGCGCCAGCGGCCCACGGCATCGAAGTTCTCCAGGGCGAGGCCCAGCGGATCAAGGATGCCGTGGCAGGCGAAACAGCTGGGACGGTCGCGATGCTTGGCCATCAACTCCCGCACGGTGAGGGCCTTCTCGCCCGTCTTGTTTTCCTTCAGTGACGGCACGGCCGGCGGCGGCGCGGTCGGCGGCGTGCCGGTGATGCTGGCAAGGATCCACTGTCCGCGCAGCACCGGTGCCGTGCGGTTCGGGTAGGAGGTCCCCATCAGGACCGCGCCCTTGCCCAGGAGTCCCCAGCGCGCCGAGTCCGTCAGCGTGACGCGGCGGAACTGATCACCCTTGACGGTCGTGATGCCATAGAGCACCGCGAGGCGCTGATTGAGGTAGGTGTAGTTGTCGGTCAGCAGGCCCGTGACCGGCTGGTTCTCGCGGAACACGCTGTCGATGAAGAGTTTGAGCTCGGTACGATAGTCATCGCGCGGGTCCGTCACGTACGGGAACAGATTGGCGTCGGGCTTGATCTCCTCCAGGCGCTGCACGTCCAGCCACTGGAAGGCGAAGTTCGAGGCCAGCGTGGTCGCGCGCGGATCCTGCAGCATGCGGCTGACCTGGGCTTTGAGCACGTCGGAGTCGTGCAGCTTGCCCTGGTTCGCCACACTCAGCAGTTCCTGGTCCGGCGGCGCGCTCCACAGGAAGAACGACAGGCGCGAGGCCAGCTCCGTATCGGTCAGGGGCTCAGCGCCGGTCGCGGCCGTGTTGACCACCGGCCGCAGCGCAGCGGCGGGCGCGTCGCGCTGCGTCGTCTGCTGGGCTTTGACCGAAGTCTCGGTGCGGTACAGGAAATTCGGGCTCGCGAGCAGCGCCGTCAGCGCGCGACGAATGCCTTCATCGAAGTCACCGGACTGGCGGCCGGCGACATAGAACTTCATCAGCGGCGCCAGATCCGCATCGGTCACGGGGCGGCGGAACGCCTGCTCGGTCAGACGGCTCAGGATCTCGTGCGCGCAGGGCTCCTCGTCGGCCGCCGTCTTGGGCTGGCACACGAAGATGCGTTCGCGGCTGGGCGTGGAACTGATCCCGGTGACATCGTAGGGACCCTTGATCTCGAAGCCGCCGATGCGCAGCACCCGGTCCTGCACGCCCCCCGGGACGGGCGCCTCCAGGCGATCCTCGGACGCCGCGTAGCTGCGGTGGATGAAGGTCACGGCCACCGTGTGCGGACCGGCGGCGGCCTTGAACTTGATCTTCTTGAGACGCGCATTGATCGCATCGACCGCCGGATCCTGCTTCTGGTCGATGGACTTCAGGTCCTCTTCACCGCCCACATTGGTCTCGAAGAACTTCTTGCCATCGTAGGTCGCGATCAGGTCATTCTTGAATTCGAGGTTCGTGACCCACAGCGCAGCCGCGAGATTGCCGATGGAGAGTTCGTAAGTGCCATCGGCCGGGAAGTCATACACCACCGAGACGCCGCCGCGCGTACCCAGCGGCAGGCCGTCCACGTGGAATTCCTGGTTGCCGGCGATGCCGGGGTTGGCGCCGAACTGCACGCCGACGGCCTTGGCATTGCGATCGCCCATCGCCTCCACCGCCACCTGGCGCGCCGCGGAGATGTAGGCATCGATGAAGGCCGGCGATACCTGCAGGACATCGGCGACGTTGTTGAAGCCATTGCTCTCATCATCGGGCGGCAGCACCGTGCTCGGATTGACGCGCACCCGCAGCAGGTCCCAGATGGCATTCGAATACTCAGTGCGGTTCATGCGATGCAGGGCGACCCGCGGCGCATCCACCTGGTGAGCGGCGGCGGCATCCAGGGTGTCCTCCATAAAGGAGACGAAGCCGTGGATCTGGTCGGTCGGGGGCTGGGGGTTGCCGGGCGGGGGCATCAGCCGGCCCCGCAGCTTCATGACCGCGTGCTCCCAGGTCTTCGCATCGCTCGGGATGTCCTGGGGAGCCATCGTGTCGAAGGCGACGCCGCCGGCCCAGTCCTCGGCGTTATGACACTTGCTGCAGTACTGCTTCAGGAAGGCCCAATGCTTGTCCTCAGGCGCCGCCGCAGCGCCCGCCCCGGTGCCGCCCTGACTTTGAGTCGTGGCGGCAGGCGCCCCGGAGGCCGCCACGGAGAGGCTCGCAGCACCTCCCAGCACCGTGACGCCACAGATTCCGGCAGCCAGCACCGCGCGTCCAAAATGAGGGTGTCGCATCGCTCCTCGCCTTCGAAAAAATGACCTTTGCGCCACTATAATAACGCCTTAACCCATAAGGGGGTTTGGGCAACTTCATGGACGGTCGGCTCAGTGTTATGCACTGCACGCCATGCGCCACAGACGGTTCCGCACACGCCACCGCCCCAGCCTCTTCCCCATTGCCAAGCCTGGCTCGATCAGTCAACGTGCGGCCGCACCAAAGATATGGGGTCCGATTGGACCCGCCGCAACCCCTCCTGAGGAAGGGCCAACATGACACGTGCTGCCGACCGCAGAAGCTTTATCAAGACCGTGATCGCCGGGGCCGCCACGGCTGCGCTCGCCCGCCTGCATCCGGCACTCGCCGCAGTGGCGGCGGCACCTGCGCCGCAGAGGCTCAGCGACAATCTGTGGCTGCTGGTCTCCGGCGGTGCGAATGTCGTGGCCTGCCGCGATCCGGCCGGGGTGGCGCTGGTCGACGGTGGGCCCGAGGCCGGTTCGCGCGACTTGCTCAAGCAGGTTGCCCAGGCAACCGGCGCCGCCAAGGTGCATACCCTGTTCAACACGCACTGGCACCCGGATCAGACCGGATCGAATCAGCGCCTGGGCAGCGATGGCGCCAAAATCATCGCGCACGAAAATACGCGTCTGTGGCTGCAGTACGCCAACCCCGTGCCACCCCGGAACACCCTGTACGGTCCCCTGCCCCCCAAGGCCCGCCCGACCGCCACCTTCTTCTACGATTCGGTGCAGACCCAGCTGGGCGATGAGCCGGTGCAGTACGGCTATCTCAGCCAGGCACACACCGATGGCGACATCTACGTCTACTTCCGAAAGTCGAATGTGCTGGTGACGGGCGGTCCGGTGTCAGCGGCGGGCTGGCCGGTGATCGACTACAAGACCGGCGGCTGGATCCAGGGTCTGATCGAAGGCATCCGTACCTTGGGCGGCCTCGCCAACGATCAGACGCGCATCGTTCCGGCGAATGGCCCGGTGCTGGCCAAGGCGGACCTCGCCGATCAACAGCAGATGTACGCCACCATCGCGGGCCGGATGCAGAAGATGATGCGTGAGGGCTTGGGGGTAGACGAGGTGGTCGCGAAGAATCCGGCCGCCGAATACGAAGCCAAGTGGGGTGATTCGAAGGTCTTCACCGACATGGCATTCCGCAGCCTCTGGGGCCACATGGCCCCGGACTCGTAGCCGACGATCAGGTATTGCTGCTGGCGACGACGTGCGCGCTGTGCTCGCTCATGCGCGCCTCGATCCACTTGCGCATGCGCACGGCATCGGCGACCCGCGTGTACTTGCCGAACGAATTCAGCAGCACGATGACCACATTGCGACCGCCGATCACGGCCTGCATGACCAGGCAGCGGCCGGCCTCGGTGATGTAGCCGGTCTTCTGCACGATGATGTCCCAGCCGGGGTTGCGCACCAGGGCATCCGTGGTACGGAACTCGACCATGCGCCGGCCGATCCGCACGCTGTGTTCGGTATCGGTCGAGAAATCGCGGATGGTGGGATTCTGGGCCGCCGCCATCACCAGGCGCGAGAGGTCCTCGGGGCTCGCGACGTTGTCGCTCGACAGTCCGGTGGGCTCGACGAAATGGCTGGAAGTCATGCCGAGGCTGTGCGCTTTCTCGTTCATGGCGTGCACGAACGCCGCCAGGCCGCCCGGATAGTTGCGGCCCAGCGCATGGGCGGCGCGATTCTCCGAGGACATCAGGGCCAGATGCAGCAGATCCCCGCGCGTCAGCCGGGTGCCGATGGCGAGCCGTGAGGCCGCGCCCTTGCCGACCGCCCGATCCTCCGCCGTGACCTGCAGCTCCTCGTCGAGCGGCTGATGGGCATCGGCGACCACCAGGGCCGTCATCAGCTTGGTGATCGAGGCAATGGGTGATGCCACGTTGGCATTGCGCGAGTACCAGACCGAAGAATCGCTCTGATCGATGACATAGGCCGCGGCTGATCTGAGGCCCGGATCCTCGGCGGTCATCGGCGGCGGCGCGCTGTGCCGGCGATGATGGTGATGGGTGGTATCAGCGAATGCCGGACTCGAGCCGACGGCAATGAGGCCCGCCAAGGCGAGCAAGGTCTTCAGTCTCCGGCGGCTCATCGTCCTGTGTGCCTCATTTGAGCCGCACAATGCGGCTATTGTTAAGTGTAGCAAAGACATTGTGTATCAGCCTACAGCCATGATTGGCGAGGGACTGAGCTCGAAGGCAGCGATCCGGTTCCGGCCCCGTCGCTTGGCCGTCCACAAGGCGCTCGTGCCGGCATCGATCAGCGTCGCGAGGCTGTCGCCGGGGAGCGGCGTGCAGGAGGCAGCGCCGATACTGACGGTCACGTAATTCGAGACGGTGGAGCCGCGATTCGGGATCTCGAGGTCGCGCACGGCCCGCAGAATGCGCTCGGCCGGGATATGCGCCGCATCCAGCGTCGCGCCCGGCAGGATGATCAGGAAGCCACTGCGCCCGAGCCGGCCGGCGCGGTCGGCGGCGCTAAGAGCGCTGGCACGAATCACGGCATCGGCCCGCTGCAGCAACACCTCGCCGGCTTCCGGACCGTAGTTGTCGCCATAGCGCTCGAAGTCATCGACTGCCACCAGCACGACCGACATTGCGCCCGCGGCGGCTGTGGCCGACTGCCAGCTGGCAAGGGTGAAGGCGCCGAGGTGATGACCCGTCGGCAGTCCCGACAATACGTCAACTCGCGCGGCTGGCTGCTGGGTCGTCATAGGCAGGGAACTTTATTAGGTCATGAGCTTCCCGTGCTGCGGCAGTTCACATAGCCTCAGGGTTACCGCCACACACCACGCCGGATTCGTGACGCGGCACACGCTTGCCCCCTGCCTCAGCTGCGCGGTACCACGGAGTCCAGCCGATCCACGGTGCGCAGCGCCGGGAACAGCCGCATCCACACTCCCACCACCAGCAGCGTACCGATGCCGCCGGCGACGACCGCGGGCACGGTCCCGAACCAGGCAGCCGTGATCCCCGACTCGAATTCGCCGAGCTGGTTGGAGGCGCCGATGAACAGCATGTTGACCGCGCTGACCCGGCCGCGCATGGCATCGGGCGTCGCCAGCTGGATCAGCGAGGAGCGCACGAAGACGCTGAGCTGATCGGCCGCGCCGAGCACGATCAGGGCGCCCATCGACAGATACACATTGCGCGACAGGCCGAACACGACGGTGGCAACGCCGAACACCGCCACGGCCGCGAACATCCGCCGTCCGGTGTGACGCACCATGGGCTGGTGCGCGAGCAGCAGCGCCGTGACGGTCGCACCGATCGCAGTGGCGCTGCGCAGGACGCCGAGGCCCTGCGGTCCGGTGTGCAGGATGTCGCGTGCGAACACCGGCAGTAGCGCGGTCGCTCCGCCCAGCAGCACCGCGAACAGGTCCAAGGAGATCGCGCCGAGGACCACCTGTCGTGAAAACACGAACGCCAGCCCCGCGCGCACCCGTCCTACGGGTCCGAGTTCCCCGGGCCCCTGCGGTTGATTGCGCCGGCCCCCATAGGTCGCGGCCGTCAGTCCTGCCACACAGAACGCCACCAGACAGGTTCCATAGGTGGCCACCGGCCCGAGCGCATAGATGAATCCGCCCAATGCCGGACCTGCGATCACCGAGGCCTGGTAGACCGAGGAACTCAAGGCAATGGATTTGGCGAGCCGCTCCTGTGGCACGAGGAAGGCCAGCAGCGACTGCGCTGCCGGACCGTAGAAGCCGCGTGCGATCCCGAACACGGCAATGACGCCATAGAACGGCCACGCCATGCGTACATGGGCGACGCTCAGCCCCAAAAGCAGCGCCGCGGCGACCGCCTGAATGGCAAAGGCCAGCGACAGAACCTTGCGCTGATCGGTGTGATCGACCACGGCCCCGGCGGGCAGCGTCAGGAGGAACATGGGCACGAACTCGGCGAGTCCGACCCACGCGAGCGCGAGCGGCGTGCGCTCCATGTCGTAGATCTGCCAGCCGACCGCGACCGACTGGATCATCACCGCCAGGGTCGAAAAAATCCGCACGCCCAGGAAAAGCCTGAAGTCGCGGTCGCGATAGACGGGGTCAGCCAAGGTGTCGGAACCTGAAAAGGTTATTATGCCGGCTAAATGAGGAGTTCCAATGCGTCTTGAAGCCATTTCGATGGGTCGTGATCCGCCGCGCGAGGTGAACGTGGTGGTCGAAGTGCCGGTGGGCGGCGAGCCGATCAAGTACGAGATGGACAAGGCGTCCGGAGCGCTGGTCGTGGACCGCTTCCTGTACACGTCCATGCGCTATCCGGGTAATTACGGTTTCATTCCGCACACGCTGTCCGAAGACGGCGATCCGTGCGATGTGCTGGTCGCCAATCAGCGCGGCATTCTTCCCGGCGCCGTCATTGCCGTACGGCCGGTGGGCGTATTGAAGATGCAGGATGAGGCCGGCGGCGATGAGAAGATCGTGGCGGTCCCCACCACCCGCCTCACCCGCCGCTACGAGAAGGTGCAGAATTACACCGACCTGCCGGAGATCTCCCGCCAGCAGATCCAGCACTTCTTCGAGCACTACAAGGACCTGGAGTCCGCCAAGTGGGTGAAGGTTCTCGGCTGGGGCGACGCGGCCGAGGCGCAGGACTACATCATGCGTTCGTTCGAGCGCGCGCAGGCCCAGAAGACCTAGCAGTCAACCGCAGCGCCGAGAGCAGCAGTGCCAGGGTCATCACGTCGAGGGCCCCGCCACCGTGATGTCCCGCAGCGGCCTCAACCAACAGGGTCACGCTGCTGCTGCTGCCCGTGCCGCTGGGTCCGGTGCATGCCAGCGAGTAGCTCAGCGAGCCCACGGTCGTGGGTGTGACGGTCATCGTGCCGGTCGTGGCCTGGGTACCGCTCCAACCGCCTGAGGCCGTGCAAGTGCTGGTGCCGTAGGAGGCCCAGCTCAGCGTGGCGGGACTGCCTGCGGTCACTTGAGTCGGTGACACACTCAATGAGGGCGCGCCGGTCGGTATCGCGGCCAACGCTGCCTGCACCTGCACGAAGCCCGCCCCGGCGCCCTGCGCGCCTTCGGCCATGGGCAGCGCCGTCTGCTCGAACGCGGTTGCAATCTGCGACGCGGTCAGTGCCGAATTGGCCTGCCACAGCAAGGCGGCGGCGGCCGCCAGGTGCGGTGCGGCCGCGGAGGTGCCGAAGAAATTCGGGTACTGCGGATTGTTCTGACACTGGGCGATCGAGGTCGGGAACTCGCCACTCGTGTTCCACGGCGGGTTGCCGAAGGTGCTGCTCGCCAGCGTGAAGCCCAGGAAAGTGTCGTTGATCCCATCCGGGCCCGTGATGTCGGGCTTGCCGCGGTTCTGCGGCGTCGCCAGCACCGCCCCGCTGGTGTCGAACAGAATGGGATCATCGCCATAGGAGGAGTATCCCTCCAGCAGCGCGGGCGAGGTCCCGCACGACGGCGTCTCGTAGTACATCGCGGCGGCGACTGCGACGGCGCCGGTGGCATTGGCATGGCCCTGGATGGTGGGGCTGAGAGTTTGGAAACTGTCGATGGTCGCGCCCAGACCATCATCGGCGAGCATGAACTTCACCCGCCCCGGGGTCGCACCGCTGACCAGCTGGATGGAGAGCGTCAAGGTCTCCTGTGCGGTCGGTGTGGTCGCATTGGCCGGATTGCCCACCGCCAGAATCAGATCCGGATCGGCGCCGACTGAATTGGCCCCGGTGCAGACGGGATAGGACACCTGCTGGGCCGCGCCCGTGTCCTGAGCCACCCAGTCATCCGCCGGGCTCGCACTTTCGATACAGAAATTCAGGGTGTTCGCGGCGCCCGGGCTGCCCGGGGCGCCGGTCACGTAGGGCTGATCCCATTGCACGCTCAGCAGCACGTACTCGCCCGGCGCGACCGGCGGAATGGTGATCGGCAGGCTGGTCGTGGTGGTCGCGCCGCTGGTGTCGAAGTTCAGCAACTTCTGCGAACCTTGGGTGACGAACACCGGCGCGGTGCTCTCCCAGGAGTTGCGCGCGTCATTGCCGGCCGCGGAATAGTACGCGACCCCCTTGGACGCCGCGGCCTCGACCGCCTGGGCGATCACGCCATCCTGAAAGAAGGGTTCATCCGGATAACTCACGTCATCGACGATGATGTTGGCGCCGAGCTTCTGCAGTTGGGCGATGCCGGCCGCGAAATCCGCTTCGGAATTGGCGGCGGTGCGAAAGTCCAACTGTGCATCCGGCGCCACCACGTAGACGATCTGGGACATGGCGCGGCCTTCGTCGCTGAAGGGCAGCAGCTGCGGCGCGCCATAGTCCCCACAGTCGGAGTCCTCGACGATATCGACATTGCTGGGCAGCGCGCCGCTGGCCTCATCGGTCGCATACGTTGCGGTGAAGCCGTTGGGGGCGTAGCCGTTGTAGCCGTTGCCCATCGCGGTGGGACCATGGGCGGCGTAGTAGGCGTAACAGTTGAAGCTGACGGACATGACGCCGATGGTCAGACCCTTGCCGGTGAGACCGGGGTACTTCGCGCGCAGCGCCGCGCTGCCCTGGACAAAGTCTCCCTGCAGCGCCACGGGCCCCACCATCGCGCTCGCCCGCGGCATGGAAGCGCGCGCCTGGATGACGGTGGACAGCTGGGCCACCTGCGTCAACGCCGTAACCGGCAGCCACCCGCCGATGAGGTTCAGGGAGCGCGCGGTCTGGCGCATACCCAGACTCTGGAGCGACTGCTCCAGAGCCGCCGGATCGGCAGCGGCGACCACGTCCACCAGGACTTCCGGCGTGATGGAGGGTGCGGCCAACCGCAGGTGCGCGGCCGGATTGAGAACGTGCAGCGATTCGGCGCCCGGGGTCGCGCCCGCGCTGCTTGCACGCGCGATGCCCCGCAGCGAACCATCCAGGCGCTGCAGCGGGGCTGACGGTGGACTGGCACCGAAGATGAGCAGCGGACGCACTTGCGCAAACGACAGGGCCGGGACCAACGAGACCAGGAAACCTGCCGCCAATTGGCGTCGCCAGTCGCGCATCGAGACTCCCCTTGCTTCTTTGCTCAGCATTACAGCATGGCCCCTGCCTTGCCTCCAGTTGCGACGCGGCCAAATGCAGGATTAGTCTGACAGCGTGTCTCGAATCCTTGCTTGCGCCTTTCTCTTGGGGCTTGCGCCGCTCACCACGTTCGCCGCCAACCCTTCGAGCTGGCGTATGGCGCCGCGTGAGTCCTGGGTGCAACCGGCTTCCGCCAGCGCGGAACTGCCGCTTCACGATCGGCAGATCCGGGTGACGGACGATGGCGATGAGCGCTACGAACACTCGCTCCTGCGGCTGAGTGGGACGCAGACCGGCGAGCACGGCACTCAGCTGTGGGTAAACGTGGATCCGCGTTTTCAGGAGCTGGTGGTACACGAGGTCCGACTGACGCGCGCCGGTGAAGCGCCGAGAGTCATCAGCGCGGCGCAGCTGCGGGAGGCGCTGCAGGCCCAGCCCGTCGAGGCCGATGCGCGCAAGCGCGAGTTGAATCCGCAACTGCAGTTCAGCCTGCAGTTGCCGAGCGCAAGGCCCGGCGATGCGCTCGACTGCGAATATACGATTCATTCGCGCGCGGCCGGCTTCCCGGGGCTCATCGCCGGCCACTACGCGGCGCAGTGGTCGAGCAGCGCCGATCAGCCCTTGCGCTGGGAGCGCCTGCGGGTCATCTGGCCGGCTGCGCGCAAGCTGCAATTTCGCCTCAGCGGGGGCGGCGCGGGGGTCGCCGGCGGCGCGCCGCAGGTCGAAACTCACCCTGGGGAGTTGGACATTCAATGGCGCAACCTGGTGCCGGTCTCGGAACAGGACACTCCCCGCTGGTTTGAACGCCAGAGCCTGGTGCAGCTCAGCGACTTCGCGGACTGGTCACAGGTGGCCGCGCTGCTGGCGCCGAGGTACGGGGCGCTGGAGCTGACGCCACAACCGGAAGTGGTCGCCACACCGGAGATGATTTTGGGTGCGCTGCACCTGGTGCAATCGAAGGTGCGCGCCACCAATGTTGCGGGCGCCGGCGCCTATGTACCGGGAGACCCCGATGAAGTGCTGCACCGCGGGTACGGCGATGGCCGGGATCTGGCGCGGCTTCTGGTATCGCTGCTGCGCCGGCTGGGAATCGATGCGCAGGTGGCGCTGGCGGACAGCCGCCGCGGCGCACTGCTGGATACCAGCCTGCCATCACCCTATGTCCTGGATACGGCGCTGGTGGTCGCGCGCGCCGGCAAGACCCAGTACTGGATCAATCCGGCGGGCCCCGGGCCTGCCACGGCCCTTGCCACGACGGATACCTCGGATCTGCGGCATGCGCTCATGATCACCGACCGTGGCGGCGCGGTCGTGCTGCTGCCCCCGCCGGCGCCGGATTCGCGCCTGCGCTCGGTCACGCAGCGCTTCGACCTGCGCGCCGGCAATACCCAGCCCGGCGCGCTCACCGTGGTCACGCGTTTTCGCGGCGGCTGGGCGCAGGCCGTGCGCGCCGAG
The DNA here is from genome assembly GCA_035486855.1 of Steroidobacteraceae bacterium. Lineage (GTDB taxonomy): Bacteria > Pseudomonadota > Gammaproteobacteria > Steroidobacterales > Steroidobacteraceae > DAIDKA01. The sequence goes on along the minus strand of DATHMT010000040.1, from coordinate 13,605 downwards.
CTTGCCGAGCAGAGTCAGGCACAACTGCAGCTGACACAGATCCAGGGCGTCATGCAGGACTATCCGACGGCCACGAACGATGGCGAAGTGCTGCTTCAGGATCTGCCGCTCGACCAGGCCGTGCAGCTCACCGCGCGCTTTCGTCTGCCCCGGCCCCTCGGCGATGCCGCCGATCCTCAGTTCAACTTTTTCGCCGAAGCCATCGCAGAGGCGGTCCAGCCGCGCGATGAGGCCACCCGCCAGCTGCCGCTGAGCGTGCCGTGGCCGTTGAAACTCGAAGAGAATATCGAGGCGGTACTGCCCCGGGACTTCGTCATACCCCCGGGGCTCGTCCTGATCGAGTCAGAAGCGTTCCGCTACCAGCGTGAGGTGCGGTTCAGTCAGGGCGTGCTGCATATCGCGCACAGTTACGTCGCACTGTCGGATCACGTGGACCCTGCGGACTACCCCAAGTTTCTCGAAGCCAATGCCCAGGTCTACCAGGTGCTCGGTCTGCGGGTGCGGCCGACCGGCTTCTCCTGGCGACGCAGCCTCGAGGAGTTGGACGAGCATTGGCTGGCCGTCGTCGCACTGCTGGCCGTGGCCGCTGTGCTCGCGAGCTTCGGCTGGCGGCGATGGCGACGCGAGTAGCCGCCGCCTCACGCTGCGGCGGCGATCGGCACTTCCCCACCGAGGGACTGCAGCACTTCATCCAGCAGCTGCGCGAGTTCACCGGTCATCAAGGCAAAATCGGCCGCAAACTTTTCCTCCGGCTCGGTGGTCTCCGGCTTGATGTCCAGGAACTGCACGCGCTTGAGGGCGAGTTTCTCGGTGAGCAGGAAGGCCACCCGGTCATTCCAGCAGATGCCCAGTTGCGCCGGATACTTGCCGGCCTCCAGGTGCGAGCGGATCTCGCGCAGCTCCAGGGCGTGTCGCGTGTAGCGCACGGTCGACTTCGCGCCACCCGCGGTCGTCAGCGTGAGATCCTGGTCCAGGGTCAGCCGCCCCGGCGCGCTACCGTCGAGGAGCCAGGCAGCCATGGCGGTGTGGGCCGAACGCTGCGTCTGCACGAACTGCACGGCGAAACTGCCTAGGGTGTCGCGCAGGGTGTCGATGAGCTCCTCGGCCTTGCCGGCACTTGCCGCATCCACCACACACCAACCGCCCTGCGGATCGATCCAGGCACGCGTGGTGCGCTGGCGGCTCAACGCCCGCGCCCGCAGTTCTTCGGTCACCTTGAGTTTGAGGTCGCGCATCTGCCGCTTGCCAACCGGAAAACCCTGGGAGTCCTCCTTGATCTTCGCGCGGCGCAGGGCCTCCTGGCGCACGATCGAGGCGGGCAGAAGCTTCTGCTCCACGCCCAATGCGAGCAGATAGTGCTGGTTCTGGACCTCGAGCAGCCGGCCGCCGAAGGGTGCGACCCAGCCGCGGCTGAACATTTCAAGCGCCCCGCACGGCTGCAGCGGGCGCGCACCCAGCTTCTCTTCCAGCTGTGAGGCGCTCACCGACCAGCCGGCGGGTAGCCGGTAGAGGACGAGATTTCTGAAAAACAAGGCGGCTTCGGGTGCGGGCCCGACTGACTCAATTGCGCCGGGTGTTGGCCAGCAGGCGCAGGATCTCCATATACAGCCACACCAGGGTCACCAGCAGGCCGAAGGCTGAGAACCATTCCATGTACTTCGGCGCGCCGCGGGCGGCGCCGGTTTCCATGATGTCGAAGTCGAGGATCAGATTGAGCGCGGCCACGCAGATGATGGCGAGCGAAATGCCGATCCCCAAGGCCGAACCGCCCATGACAGCGCCGGTATTCACGTGGAACAGACCGAGTACCAGATTGACGACGTAGAACAGGCAGATCGCCCCGGTGGCACCGACCACCACCGCCCGGAATCGCTCGGTCGCGCGAATCAGACCGGTCTTGTAGGCCAGGAGCATCGCCGCGAACACCGCAAAAGTCGCGCCGACGGCCTGCATCGCGATGCCCGGATAGCGGCGTTCGAACATTGCCGAGATGGCGCCCATCGCCAGACCCTCGAGGGCGGCGTAGGGAATCGCCAGGTAGGGTGCCGTGGTCGGCTTGAAGCTGATGATTACCGCGCAGATCAAGCCACCGATGACGCCGATCAAGGCAGCCGGCCCGACAACGCTGGCATCGCCGGCGCTCAGGTACTGCGACCAGGGCCACAACGCTCCCGCCAGCAGTACCACCAGCAGCAAAAACGACTTGTTGACGGCGCCCTGCACCGTCATGCGCTCGCCGCCGATTCCGACCAGCGGCTGGTTGGCGAAAGTCTTGTCGTTCAGCCCGGGATTGCCGGAGCGAAGGAAGCGGTCAGCCATCGAAATCTCCTGATGAACTCTCTAGCCTGTTGATTATAGTCGAATCGGCCAAAGGCAAGGGCAATGGCGGACGGCGTCGTGCAACATATTGATTTTGGTATCAGCTTGATTTTCGCCTCAGAGCGTGATCGGCCGCACGCCACCCTTGCGTCAGGAGGGCATACTTAACGCATGCACACTGCCACCTTTCCCGGCACCTTCAAGTTGGAGGGCATCGATCGGGCCAAGTACTTCGCACCCGTGGTGTTCTTCGGCTTCCTGGCGGCGCTGTGTCTGGCGCTGATCACGGTGTCGGTGTTCCTGGTGACACTGCGTGACGCGCTGGCGATCACCGCGGCGGGGCTCTTCGGCCTGATCGCGACCGGCGCCGCTGGCGCCCTGATCCTGCGCCTGCAGTTGCGCTGGCTGCGTTACACCTCCATTCCCATCAGCAGCGATCGGACCACGGCGTTTGCGGCCGTGCGGCGACTCGCGGCGGACGCCGGCTGGACGATCACGCGCCAGGCCCTGAGCGGCCTCGAGGCGCGCACCCCCGGAACGCTCTTTACGGAAGGCGAACGCGTCAGCGTTGAAATTCGCGAGCACGAGGTGTTGGTCGCCAGCATCTGCGATCCGAACGTCGGCTTCTCGCTCGTCGGGCACCGGCGCTGCCTGGATCACTGCGAACGGGTACGCCGCGCCGTCCTCGCCGAGCAGACCTGAGGTTGCCGCGCCCTTAAGCTGGCGCAACCCGGCGTGTACCATGCACGCCAGATGAGCCCGCCCCCCGCCCCCGCGCATCGCCCCTACCTGGTCTTCGTCCGGGCCGGCGCCCAATCTCTGCACCCGCGCCTGCTGGCCGAGAATCCCGACCGGAACTGGGACTGCTGCGTCAGCTGGTATGTACCGCCCCCGCCGGAGCAACTGGCGGAGTACTACAGTACCGGGGGGTTCAACAAGCTCGATGGCTTTCTCGAGTTCTGGAAGGGCCGCCCGCACCCCTGGCCATGGCGCTACGTGGTATTGCTGGACGATGACATCTATCTGCGTCCCGGTGCGCTCAACCGCTTCTTTGAGCTGTGCGACCAGTACCGCACCTATCTTTCGCAGCCGGCGCTGAACTGGTTCACCCACACCACCATCAATGTCCTGGTGCGCAATCCCGCCTGTCTGATGCGCCGCCTGAGCTTCGTCGAAGTCATGGCGCCGTGCTTTTCGACCGCGGCGCTCGAGGAACTGCTGCCGACCTTTGACTGGACCCGCAGTACCTGGGGCACCGACATCGCGTGGGGTTGCATTCTGGAGGGCCGTCAACCGGTCCATGTGGTCGATGCCGTCGGGATGGATCACACGCGCACCGGTGACGGACGCCCCACGGCGTTCTACCGCAAGCTCGCCGCGATGGGAGTGGATCCGGGGCAGGAACTGCGCGCCATTCTGGCCCGCTTTCCCAACTTCGGCGGCCAGCGAATGCTCAAGCAGGGACACATCTATCGTCCCGGTCTGCCACCGGCGTTGGGCCCCCTGCTGTTGCTGATGTTCGAAAAACTGAAATTCATCGTCCGCATCCGCAAGCAGGTGCTGCGCAACGTTCGTGCGTGGCGCGCCGGGCTGCAGGATCGCTGGACAGGAGCCTCCCCATGACACGTCTCGCTGCCCTGATGCTGGTCCTGCTCACCACGACGGCGGCAATGGCCGCAGACGCTCCGCCGACGCCGATCGACCCCGTCCCGAAAATTACCGTCAGTGGCGCCGGCGAGGCCATCGCCCCGGCGGCGCGTGCCCGCTTCAACATCGGCATCGAGTCTTCGGGCGCGACTGCCGCTGCGGCCGGGACTGAGGGCGCGCGCATCGCCGATGCGGTCACCACGGCACTGCACCGTGCAGGGCTACCGGCCGCCGATCTGAAATCCACCCATCTGGTGATCAATCCCCAATGGGTCTACGACGATCACACCCACCAGCGTCGTCGCAACGGCTTTCAGGCGGAGACGACGTTGATGATAGATACCGCCGCGCTGGAGCGACTGGGCGGCTGGATTGATGTGGCCCTCGGCAGCGGCGCCACCAACGTATCGGATCCGGTCTTTGCGCCGGCGGACGAGGCAGCGCTGCGGCATATCGCCGTGAGCCGTGCGGTGCAGAGCGCCCGTGGCGATGCGGAAGTCATGGCGAGCGCCGCGGGCGGTGCGCTCGGCAGCCTGCTGCAGTTGAGCAGCGGCCAGGGAGCGGGCGAGCCGGTGCCGATGATGCGCGCCTTCGCCGCCGCGGCCGCGGTGCCGGGCGCTCCGCCCACCAACATCCAGCCCGGCGACATACACGTGAGCGCGACGGTAACGGGGGTGTGGCGCTATATTGAAGGCGCGGCGGCACCGAGCCGTTGAGTCCAAGGGAGCCCGCTGGTGACATCGATGCATTCAAGAATCCTGCTCGCCGCGATGGCCTTGCTCACTGGTACTGCCGGCGCCGCCTCTGCCGCGGCGCCGTTGCCGGATATCGTCATGGATGGCAGCAACCTGTACCCCGAGAGCATGAGCTCCTCGCCGGACGGCACGGTCTACATCGGCAGCATGAAGGGCATTGTGTTTCGCGCCAAGCCGGGCGCGAAGAAGGCGACGCCGTGGATCAAACCGACCGCGGCCAATGGCATCCTGACCCTGCTGGGTGTGCTCGTGGATGCGCCCACTCACACGCTGTGGCTGTGCTCCTCGCCCGGCGCGCTGCGTTCACCGCCCGTGACGGGTACGGCGTCACTGATGGCATTCGACCTCAGGACGGGTCGCCAGCGGGGCCACTATCCGTTCCCCGCGCCCGCGTCGGTCTGCAATGACATTTCGGTGGCACCGAATGGCGATGTTTACGCATCGGATACCCCCAATGGCCGCATCCTGCGTCTGGCGAAGGGCGAGCGATCCTTGACCGTGTTCGCCGACGACCCGCGGCTCAAGGGCATCGACGGACTGGTGTTCGGCGGCAACGGGGTGTTGTACCTGAACAATGTCAGTCGCAATCAGTTGATGATCATCGACATCCGGCCCGACGGAACGGCAGGCGCGCTCACCGAAATGACGCTGTCGCAGCCGGTCGCGGGTCCCGACGGTTTTCGCTTCATCGGTGGCAATCGCTTCTTGCTGGCGGAAGGCAATGCGGGTCGCGTCGACCTGGTCACGATCAGTGGCGTTCACGCGGACATCCACGTCCTGCGCGAGGGACTGCAGTCCCCGCCGGCCGTCACGCTGGTCGGTAATACCGTGTATGCGCTCGAGGGCAAGATCCTCTATCTGATCAATCCGGCCCTCAAGGGCAAGGATCCGGGACCCTTCAAGGCCTACGCAGTGCCGTTGCCCTAGCGCACGGTATGCACATCGCTGCCACCGGCGGGGGCCGCGGTGGCAGCGGCCGGTGCCGAGGAATTCGCGGCCGGCGCGTCCGCCTTGGCGGTCCCGGTCGACCTGACCGGCTCGGCCGATTTGGCGGTTGCGGCTTTGGCGGCGGCGGCCGGACAGCCCCAGTTCAACATGGCATCCGCTTCGGTGCCGGGAATGGCCTGCTTCCAGGTCGTATCGTCATCCAACGCGGTGAACGACGGGCCCTTCTCCTGGAGATTGTTGTGGGTGTAGTAGATGACCGCGGCGCGGCGGTAGGTGCGCGCATCGCAATCCAATTGTTCGCGCGTCACCGCGCTCAGATAATGCAGCGGATAAACTTCCGCCTGGGGACGTGAAAACTCCCAGCGCATCCAGGCCGTGACCACGTCGCCGTCGTGCAGCACGTTGTGCGTCGAGGCGTACACCGCGCTCGGGTTCTCGACCGGTCCGTCCGAGATGAACGCCCAGCCGCCGCCATGCAATGGCTCGAGGACGCTCTTCCACGACTCCGGCACTGCCGGTGGAGCAACTTCAGCGGTACCCGGCGCGGCAACGGCTGGCGCGGGCGGGGTCGCGCCATGTGCCGCTTGAAGAAGCAGTGCGCAAAGAAACGCTGCAGGCAAGGCGCCCTTCATCCGGGGCGTCAACGACATCGTTTCGCGCATCGCCATAATCTCCGCAAAGAGCCCGGACCAATATAGTCACCAGGCTGCCGTAGCGCGTGGCACCAGTCGGCACTTTCGGTCATCGCGGGCGCCGGCCCGGATGCATAGGATCAAGCCAGGCGCCGGAACTGCGTCACACAATCAGGGATTGGTCCAATCCCCTCTTATCGCGACAGCAATGTCTGTTTGGCGCTTACGGTCGAGGGCTGCTTTTGGCAACGCGGCGCGGCCTCGGAGATGACCTTGGTAGTGCCACCAAAGGTGTCGGTGAGGGCCTTTTCCAGATCAGTAAAGCCCGCGAAATTCGCGCAGTCGCCTTCGCTGGCGAAGCCCTGCAGCGCTACTTCGTAGCGTTGCGTAATGACGTCGACGCCGTGACCATCGATTGAGGCTACGGGCCCTGCGAAGTTCACCATCACCGAGAGAATGAGTTCGTACATGCAAGACTCCAGCTGAAGAGAGAGACCGGTTGAGGTCATGCTCACGTGCCGCCGCGAGGTTGGCAATCTGTAGGTGATTGGCAACGTCTCATTTCAACGACGTCCCGTCGCGGCCGGCCCTTGGTGACAGCACAATCTCTGCGCGCAAAGCCTATGTTTTCCCGCCCCGCGGCCCCTCTATACGCCTGCGCCGTATCCGTAACGTCAGTGTCATGAACGCCGGATCCTGCGATGACCGTTTCCAAGCGGATTGCCGTTGCCTATCATGGCGCCCATGGCTTATTACGATCAGTCTGAGTTCAGTATTCGCTGTGAGTGGGGTCGTCGGGGTCTCGAAGCGCTGCTGCCCACTTCAGACGTGGTGATCATCGTGGATGTGTTCACATTTTCCACGGCCGTCGATGTGGCGGTCGCCCGGGGTGCCCATGTCTATCCCTTCCGCGCGCTGGACGCGGCGGCCGCGGAGTTCGCGAAATCGGTCGGCGCGCACCTCGCGGATCCCAACCGGACAGCGCACAACTGGTCGCTGTCCCCCGGCTCGCTGGCGATGATTCCACGTGAAACACGGCTCGTACTGCCCTCTCCAAACGGCTCGACTCTGTCACTGGCGTGCGGTGCGGTACCGACGTTTGCCGGATCGATCCGCAATTCGCAGGCCATAGCCGAGGCAGCCCAGAATGCCGGCACGCGGGTGTCCGTCATTGCGGCAGGTGAGCAATGGCCCGACGGAAGCATTCGGCCGGCGCTCGAAGACTGGATCGGCGCGGGCGCCATCATTGCCAATTTGTACGGCAATCGCTCACCCGAGGCTGAGTCCGCGGAAGCGACCTTCCTGAACGCACAGTGCGATCTGCTGAAAGTCCTGCGGCAGTCCTCTTCCGGCAAGGAATTGATCGAGCGGGGGTTCGGCAATGACGTCGAGTGCGCATCGGCACTCAACCACAGCAGCGTCGCACCGGTCCTTCGCGGTCAGTTCTATGCGGCGGCCATACAGTAGTCCACAACTCACCTTGCTGGTCGAGGACTGGATGGCGCTACGCTGGCGTCCATGCGCCGCCGTCAACTCTACGACCCATTGCAGCGCCTTGCGCAATCCTGCTGGCTGGTCGTACGGGACCAGCATCGCCAGGCGGTGGAAGTACGCGAAATCCCGGCCGGTTCTGACCTGCGCACCACTCTGAACAGCGCGCGGGACGAGCGTATCGGGGCCGGCTGGAACTGCACGGAGATCGGCAGGTCTCTGGGTTTCGTTTTCTGTGAGCGCGCGGGCGAGCGGTTCCAGATCGCCATCGAGCGATTTCATCCGGCTGATCCCGCACCGGCGCATTCCGATCGGGCCGATCATACCGCCAAGCTTTGAGCTTGCCACCGGCGTTTTCGTGGCGGTCCCATGCTAGCCTTCGGATGTCGTTCGGAAGGAAGCTTCGATGCCCGTAAAGCACGAGTCAGAGTTGCGCGTGATCGCCAGTCTTGCCGCCCAGGTCGCGAGCGTCATCAGCCAGCCTGATTGGCCGCTCGATGGATTCCCCGGCGTGGGCCAGGATCAGCAGGGAAAAGCACCGGACCTTGACCTGCACCGGGTCGAGTCTGCGCTGCGCAATACGGTGGTTGCGATTGAGAGCTATTTGCGAAAGGCCTGACACCCGGAAATACTCCTACATCGCGCAGGTTATCGGCCATGCCGCTCGATGCTTCGCGCGATATCGGCCCGCTCCTCGGTGGAAATGGCCCAATGCTCATCGCAGCTGGTGCACCGCGCTTCAATCTCCGCCCCTTCGCGCAGCAGCTCGATCAGTTCATCGCCCGTATACGTGACGATGCGATCCTGGTGGCAATTCGGGCACTCCGAATAGATGGGAGGCACTTTCTGATTCATCCATCCATTGTACTCCCGCCTGCGCTCCGGGTTGCCGGGGCGCAATGCTTTCCGGCCGGCGCACGCGGATGCCGACACCCAGGCTGACATATTGAATTGCTGAGCCAACCCAATCAGAAACGCGCGGCCCGCTAACTCCTGAATTGAATCGGTCGGAAACTGGTTACGGCAAAGCGGCGAGATCGCGCTTCTTTTGGGCGACGAGCCGCGCGGCCACTGCCGCCATACCGGCCGCCTCAAGCGCCGCCGCACATGCCTTTTGAGCCTCGGTGCCCCGTACGGCTCCCTGCTGCCATTCCGGGTCCGCGACCATCGACGTTAGTCCGGAATCGAATCTTTCCGCCGTCGCTGGCGGCCACTGGTGCGACTCGTACAGCTGCTGCAGTTCACTCAGCCGCCTGATCGCGGCATACAGATCTCTGCCTACCTGTTTGAAGTCTTCGGACCCCGTCACGGTGGACCCGATGCCGGGCGCTCCCTTCGGCATCGGTTGACCAGAGCATCCCAGCGACCTCGAGAAGTCGGTTTCCCGCGTGACAGTACGGAGAATCGCGAAAGTGGCCGCGGTATGGGGGAGTCGAACGCTTGCACGAGAGGGATGCCGCCCTGGACCGGAATGACCGCGACCGGAATGCCCTCAACGTCCCACAATTGCGCCTCCGGTGGAACGCTGACAGACACGCGCCACCGTGGTCGGATCACCTTAGCCATCGGGCCATTGTGCACTATCCCGCTTGTAGTGAGTCGGACGCCTTGCTCTTCGATCATGCGGCGCTCAGGGTGCAACCCCGGGGAGGCCGGAGTAGCATCGCGAGGTATGCTGATCACCGAGCACATCGAAGCGCAACGCCGCAAGATGCGGATCGCGAATCTGACCTTCGCTGCTCTCACCGTGTTGACGGCGTGTGCGGTCGAGTTCTTGCCCCTGCCCAGTGGCTTTGATGATAGGACACGCGCCCTTGTGTTCGCCGCGGCGTTTCTCCTGGCGTCGGTTGCGGGCTCTTGGCGTACCCGCCGCGCGCTCAGGTGCCCCCGATGCCACGGTAGCCTGTTGAGACCCTTGCTGACGGTCAACGGCCCCGCGAGGCGCTGCCCGCTGTGCAGCGCGGACTTCAGCGAGTTGATGCCAGGTAACTGACGGCGTGTAACGCACGGGCACGTCCGCCCACCGCACCGTAACCCTTGCTCAATCTCACCACGGATCGTGCGCGCCAATTGAACCTCAGGGCCGCGGCTACAGCGTGCACGTCAGTTCAAGCTCTGGTGCTGGCTACTGGTTAATTTTGGCCTTGAGAATCATCGGCGTAGCGCGCTGCGTACGGTAGCGTACTGCCCTGACGACTCGGCGCGCGCACCGTGTGTGAATGCTCTCACCTCAGGATATTGACGCATTGGATGCGCTGGCCCGTGACCTCGCGCAGCGCAGGTTTGCTGGCGAAGCGAGTGTCGGTCGCCGAGGCAGCGGCATCTTGCGATTGATCATTGTGAAGCATGACCATGGCGGCGGCAGCCTGTTTAGGGAACGCGATTTGGCTGCTCCGAGCTACGAGGCTGCGACCCGGGAAATTGTACAGGCAGTCGACTGGGCCGTCAGTTCCTGAGTTTCACGAGCGCGACTCAAGGCTTTCGCCTACAACTCGCGGACGCATTCGAGGTGTACGATTCGGGAAAACGCGAACCGAATGGCCATGGTCGAGCGAAAGAAACCCGATGAAACCCAAGCGTTTCAGGAATGGAAGCACCGAGCCGGCCCTCTGATATTCAACTTGCTCCAGCAAAGTGCGGCACTGTTAAATCGCGACGGAAAAGCCGCTGGCGTGGTCAAAAAGGCAACCGGCGAGTACGTGCTGACGGTTGAGTCACCCAGCGGACCCCGCCACCTATGCGCTCGGGTGGAGACTAATTCCTTTGGCGTCCAAATATTAGAGAGCGTGGACGGTCAGCCGGCGCATCGGTCGGCGCAGACCTCATTGCGCAACTTCTCCGCCGAGTGGGTTGAGAATCAAATTGCACAATTCATTGCCAGTCGGGATGACCAAATGCCCGATACGCACATCACTCCACGATCCCACAAGTAGTGGCGAGGCCACTGGACCGCACGATTGGGCAGGCACGCCAACCTCACCGGACAGATTCGAACCCTGATCAAGTGTTTTCCACGATCGTGGAAGCGCCAAGGGTGCCAGCACTTGAGCAGCCCTAAACCGGCTGCATCACCCGAGACGGTCCGGCTGTCGGCAAACGCAGGTGTACCAACTGAGCCCAAAAACACTCAATTGAGTCGTTCGCGTGTCATTGCGTGAATTCCTTGCAACACGGTGTCCGCGAAAATGGGGCGCTTCCGGACGCGCGAAAAGGAGCGGCGGCCCCACGGGTATGCGTCTGTACGGTACCGTACAGACGCACGCTCTACGCCAAGTCTAGGTTCGCAGGGTTCTCGCTGCGCCCGATCATTCCGGTACAGCTCAGGCTTATACAAACAAAGCGCCAAGGACGGCTCGGCTAGGAGTCGTCGCTTATGAGCGCAAAACTACCGTCCCGCGAGATTCCCGATGAACCCGCAAAGAACCCGCGTTTCTAAGCAGCCGAGTTACTGCCCAGCGACAGGCTGTCTCACATTCAATAAGACGCCATGCCGAAGGTACACAAACACGTCGCCTATCACGAAGCTGGACACGCGGTGGCGCGGGTGTATGTCGGTGCGCAGCCGACTGCCGTTGAGACGCGCGCCGACAGAGGTGGTACCTCTTACGGAACATCGCAGCAATGGGAATCGTCTCGTAAGGGGCAATACGCGGCATGGGACCTGGTCCTTTACTCGCTGGCCGGGCCGCGTGCCGAGGCGCGCATCAGTCGCACGGCATACGTTGTCATCGTGCTCACGAGCGGACGCGAAGATTACGAATCGGCCAAGCCTGTCATTCGATGGCTGATACAGCACGGATTTGCCGACGGCGAAAAAGCGGCGTGGCACAGAGCGGAAGAAGAGGTCCGTCAGTTCATGCGCACACACTGGCCGCACATCTGTCGGGTGGCTGATGCGCTCATGTCACGGGGGCGACTTGAGGGTCCCGAAGTGGTTCAGATTGTCGGGCAACGGCTCGCTGTCTGTCCACATTGACCGCAGGATAATTGCTATGGCATTCGCCGTGCTGCCCTGTCTTCGGCACGGACCCGGGAGGCCTTTTTCTTCTCAATGGATCCCTTGATCCAGGTGACCTCCTCATCGACCATCACGGTCAATGTGGCACGCCCACTGCCGACCCCTTCCTACTCGCGGTCTTGTCAGAGCGGGACCAGTCGACCAGGTGACTTTGATTTGTCCGAGCAGTGCTGCGCGCCGGCAAGGCACTGCGTCGCTGGCGGGGGCGTCGGGCACGCCGAGTTTCGGCGGCCGTCCACGGGAATGACCGAACACAGCCCCGAAAAATTGGCTGGCGGGTCGATCTTTATCGGCTTGTTCTGGGGCGGGTCGACGGTCGGGGCCTGCGCATTGCCTGCCGTTGCCGCCAACGCAGCGCCCACCATCGCCAAATCGATGAGCGCGAGCTTCAAGGGCCCCCAGATCTTAAGGCGCATGTCGCATCCCTCCTCGACGGTCGGACCCGGCGATTCTAGTCCCGCCAATGACAACCGGCAAACAGACACCGAAAAGCAAGCGCTTTCGCGTCGCCGCCCGGGAGCAGACGCAGGCGACCCGGGGCATTAGACAGCCGCAGCATGTAATGCACCGCCGACATCAGACGCAAGCAAGAAAGACAAAAAACCCAAGAGCGCACCGACAAGAGCGCCCACTATTCCCCGCCGTCCGTAACGCTTCCACAAGAAAAACCAAAAGAGCGCAGTCCATACGACGGCACTAGGGGCAGCAGCAAATTGCTGCCTCTGCCCCGCAGGGGCGGTGACAACAAGCACTGCGTATGTACCAACCAGAAATATGCCCACGACTACAAGCGATAGACCGAACTTTCGCGGCGGCGTGGTAACAACGGACGATGGCCCCAGTGATGGAGGCGATTCACAGTTCACTTGGGCCGCCTTTTTCCAAAGGTGGATACAGGGGCGGATACAGAGCGTTTTTGGAACGCTCGTAAGTCATTGGTCGGAACGCCGAGATTCGAACTCGGGACCCCTTGCACCCCATGCAAGTGCGCTACCAGACTGCGCCACGTTCCGAAATGCCGACTGGGACTGACGGCTGCGGCACCGGTGGAGAGGGCCGGTGCGGGAGTGAATTATAGCGGCTCGACGTTATCGGCGCAGCAGCTTGAGCACTTCCTCGAGCTCCAGCCGCAGCTGACGCACGATCTGCTGGCTCTGGCTCACGTCCGTGCGGGCCTCTTCGCCGGTCAGCTTGTTGCGTGCGCCACCGATCGTGAAGCCCTGCTCATAAAGCAGGCTGCGGATCTGGCGGATCACGATGACGTCCTGGCGCTGGTAATAACGACGATTGCCGCGGCGCTTGACGGGCTTGAGCTGCGGGAATTCCTGTTCCCAATAACGCAGCACGTGCGGCTTCACACCACACAGTTCACTGACTTCACCGATGGTGAAGTAACGCTTGCCGGGAATCGGCGGAAGCGTGTCGTTATTCTTTGGCTCCAACATAGGCTTCGACCCGCGCCTTCAACTTTTGCCCAGGACGGAAGGTTACGACACGGCGTGCCGTAATCGGAATCTCTTCGCCCGTTTTCGGATTGCGCCCCGGGCGCTGGTTCTTATCCCGGAGGTCAAAGTTTCCGAATCCGGACAACTTAACTTGTTCACCATTCGAGAGTGCCGCACGCACTTCTTCAAAAAAGAGGTCCACCAGCTCGCGCGCCTCGCGCTTGTTGAGGCCCAACTGATTGAAGAGCGCCTCCGCCATCTCAGCCTTCGTGAGAGCCGTCATAGGCTTATTCTCGTATTCTCGCATCCAGGTTCTCACGCAGATCAGCCACCACGGCCGCTACTGCGCG
>DATHMT010000039.1:0-3465 GCA_035486855.1 Steroidobacteraceae bacterium | reverse complement strand
CGCACCATTGGCACAGTCGATGACGATCTTCATGCCCCTGAGGTTCACGCCCCAGGGCATCGTCGCCGCGCAGAACTCCTGGTAGGCCACGCGCGACTTGTCCACGCGGGTGGCGCGGCCCAGCTGGCCGGACTCGCGCGTCACCGGACCGCGCGCCAGTTCCGCTTCGATCTGCTCCTCGAGCTCATCGGAGAGCTTGCCGCCTTCGGCATCGAAGAACTTGATGCCATTGTCGTCGAAGGCATTGTGGGAGGCGCTGATCACGACCCCGAAGCGGCAATCGAACTTGCGGGTGAGATAGGCGATGCCCGGCGTCGGCAGCGGTCCGATCAGCAGCACATCGACGCCGGTCGCGACGAAGCCCGCCTCCAGCGCCGATTCAAACATATACCCCGACAGCCGCGTGTCCTTGCCGATGAGCACCTTGCCGCCCTGCGGGGCAAGAACGCGTGCCGCGGCGCTCGCCAGATTCAGCGCGAAATCCACCGTCATGGGGTGCTGCCCCACCCGGCCACGCACCCCATCGGTGCCGAAATACTGACGTGCCAAGACCTACACTCCCGCCTGTATCGCGTGGGCCACTTTCAATGCATCGACCGTCTCTGCGACATCATGCGCGCGGATGATGTGCGCGCCGCGCAGCACCGCCGCCACCGCCAGCGCGAGGCTGCCCGCGAGGCGTCCGGCATCGGCTCGTCCGGTGAGGACGCCGATGGTCGACTTGCGCGACATGCCGATCAGCACCGGCAGCCGCAGCGACAGGAACTCCGACAGCTGCCGCACCAGCGCGAGATTGTGCGCCACCGTCTTGCCAAAGCCGAATCCGGGATCGACGACGATGCAGTCGCGGGCGATGCCCGCCGCTTCACAGGCCGCCACCCGGCTCTGCAGGAAGCCCTTCACCTCGGCGATCACGTCGGCGTATTGAGGACGCGCCTGCATCGTGTCCGGCTGCCCCTGCATGTGCATGATGCAGACCGCGCACCGCGAGGCGGCCGCCGCCTCGAGCGCACCGGGGCGCTGCAGACCCCGGACATCGTTGATCAGGGTCGCGCCCGCCGCGGTCGCGGCCAGAATGACCTCGGGGGTGCTGGTATCCACCGAGACGATGGCGCGGCCGTCACGGGCCAGCCGCTCGACGACCGGAATGACCCGGCGCAGCTCCTCCTCGATGCTGACCGCCGCCGCGCCCGGGCGCGTGGACTCCCCGCCCACATCGATGATGGCGGCGCCGCCTTCGACCATCGCCTGAGCGTGTTCGAGCGCCCGGCCATGGCTCACATAGCGGCCGCCGTCCGAAAACGAATCCGGGGTGACGTTGAGCACGCCCATGACTTTCGGTTGGGTCAGATCGAGCAGAGTTGAACCACAGCGCAGCTGCATCATCGGCACCAAAAAACAAGGTCGCGTCCGGGTGGAGGCGACCTTGTGCGACAGACCTTCAGGTAACGGGTCAGTGCTGGCCGGCGGGCGAACCGATCGGACCGGCCTGGCCAGCCGGCTTCGGCGCCGGCGGCTGCTTGTTGGTCGGCAGCGAATCATCCCATCCAGCCGGCGGCTGAGGCGGCTTGCCGTCCATGATGTCCTTGAGCTGCCCATCATCGATGGTCTCGTACTTGATGAGCGCTTCGGCCATCGCGTGCAGCTTGTCCAGGTTGGTCACCAGGATCTGCTTGGCCCACTGGTAATTGGTCTCGATGACGTTGCGGATTTCTTCATCGATGGCGTGCGCGGTGCCATCGGACACCTGTTTGTGCTGGGTGACGCTGCGACCCAGGAAGACCTCACCGGTTTCTTCCGTATAGGTCAGCGGTCCGAGTTTGTCCGACAGGCCCCACTTGGTGACCATGTTGCGCGCCAGATCGGTCGCCCGCTCGATGTCATTGGAAGCACCGGTCGTGACCGCGTCCTGGCCAAAAATGAGTTCCTCGGCGATGCGCCCGCCGAAGAGGGTCGCGATGGAGCTTTGAATGCGCCGGCGCGAGAGGCTGTAGCGATCCTGCTCGGGCAGGAACTGCGTGACCCCCAGGGCGCGGCCGCGCGGGATGATGGTCACCTTGTAGACCGGATCATGCTCCGGCACCGACATGCCGACGATGGCGTGGCCGGCCTCGTGGTAGGCCGTCATCTTCTTCTCATCCTCGGTCATGACCATCGAACGGCGCTCGGCGCCCATCATGATCTTGTCCTTGGCGCGCTCGAACTCCTCCATGCCGACGGTGCGCTTGTTGGCGCGGGCCGCGAACAGCGCGGCCTCATTGACCAGATTGGCGAGATCGGCGCCCGAGAAGCCGGGAGTGCCGCGCGCGATCAGCTGTGGCTTCACGTCCTCCGCCAGCGGCACGCGGCGCATGTGGACGCGCAGGATCTGCTCGCGCCCGCGCACATCCGGCAACGGCACCACGACCTGCCGATCGAAGCGGCCGGGCCGCAGCAGCGCCGGGTCCAGCACATCCGGACGATTGGTCGCCGCGATGACGATGATGCCCTCGTTGCCTTCGAAGCCATCCATCTCCACCAGCAGCTGGTTCAGCGTCTGCTCGCGCTCGTCATGGCCGCCGCCCAGACCCGCACCCCGGTGCCGGCCGACCGCGTCGATTTCGTCGATGAAGATGATGCAGGGCGCGTGCTTCTTGGCCTGCTCGAACATGTCGCGCACGCGCGAGGCACCGACGCCGACGAACATCTCCACGAAGTCCGAGCCGGAGATCGTGAAGAACGGCACTTTCGCCTCGCCCGCAATGGCGCGCGCCAGCAGGGTCTTGCCGGTGCCCGGCGAACCCACCATCAACACGCCCTTGGGAATCTTGCCGCCGAGCTTCTGGAACTTGCCCGGGTCCTTGAGGAAGTCGACGATTTCGGCGACCTCCTGCTTGGCCTCATCGACGCCGGCGACATCGGCGAAGGTCACATTGACCTGATCCTCACCCAGCAGTCGCGCCCGGCTCTTGCCGAAGGACATCGCACCGCGGCCGCCCGAGGCACCCTGCATCTGGCGCAACATGTAAAGAAAGACGAACAGCAGCAGCATCGCCGGCGCCAGCTGCAAGACCAGCTGCGTCCAGAAACTCGGCTGCTTCGGCGGCCGGCCCTCGATGGCGACGTTGCTCTTCTGCAACTCACCGATCAGCGCCGTGTAATCCGTTTCCGGATTGAAAGCCTTGAATTGGGTCTTGTCCTTCAGCGAACCGAGGATCTGATCGCCCTGCAGCACCACCTGGTCCACCTTGTTGTTTTTGACATCATCAAGGAAGGTGGAATAGTTGATTTCCGTCGGCTGGTTGCCCGGCGGCAGGTAGCGGCTGAAGACCGCCAGCAGGACGACGACGATGATCACCCACAGCAGGATGTTTTTCGTCAGATCGTTCAAGGATTCATCCTCATAAAAATGCTGATTTGGCTCATGGATCGAACCTACACTATCGTGAAGTCCTTAGCCAGCAAGTACAGCTCAGGACTGCGGGC
>DATHMT010000038.1:0-11211 GCA_035486855.1 Steroidobacteraceae bacterium | reverse complement strand
CGGTGCGAGGCCATGCAGCTCTTGATGAAGGTCTCACGGGCGGTCGCGGTCAGCTTCTTGGCATCGGCGCTGCCGTTGCAGTTGCGCATGCGCTGCTGCACGTTCTTGGAAACGGGCGTGGCGGGCACCACCTGCAGGGGTGGGGTCGCGGTCACCGGATGGGTGGCGGCAGTGGCGGGATCGGCTGCGGCCGCGGGTGCTGCCAATACAATGCCGGTGGTCATCAGGAGCAGCGCGCGCTGGAAAATCATGCCGCGACAATAGCGAACCTGGATGTTCCGGTGCCTTGCAGCCGAATTAAGAATCCTTAACGCACTCGATCATTGCAGCGCGGCCAGCTCCTCGGCCTGATGCTCCTGCTGCAAGGCGCCGATGAGCTCATCCAGATTGCCATTCATCACGTCGCCCAGTTTGTACAGCGTCAGATTGATGCGGTGATCGGTGACGCGTCCCTGCGGAAAGTTGTAGGTGCGGATGCGTTCGGAGCGATCGCCGCTGCCGACCTGCAACTTGCGGGCGCTGGCCTGCTCGCTGTGCTGTTTTTCCTGCTCGGCGGCCAGCAGCCGCGCCTTCAGCAACGACATGGCCTTCGAACGGTTCTTGTGCTGCGAGCGCTCTTCCTGACACTCGACCACGAGGCCCGTCGGCAGATGCGTGATGCGTATCGCCGAGTCGGTCTTGTTGACATGCTGTCCGCCGGCGCCGGAGGAACGATAGGTGTCGATGCGCAGATCGGCCGGATTGATCTCGACCTTTTCCACTTCATCAATCTCGGGGAGGATCGCGACCGTACACGCCGAGGTGTGGATGCGGCCCTGCGCCTCGGTCGCCGGCACGCGCTGCACGCGGTGGGTTCCGGATTCAAAGCGGAACTGGAAGAACGCGTTGAGGCCTGCGATGCGGCAGATCACTTCCTTGTAGCCGCCGTGCTCGCCGGGACTTTCGCTGATGATTTCGGTCGTGAAGCCGTGCGTCTGCGCATAGCGCAGGTACATGCGCAGCAGGTCGCCGGCGAAAATTGCCGCTTCATCGCCGCCGGTCCCGGCACGCACTTCGAGAAAGATGTTCTTCTCATCGCGCGGATCGCGCGGGATCAAGAGGCTGCGCAGCTGCGCCTCGGCACCCTGCAGCTCACTGCTGACGCGCTGGACTTCCTCGGCGGCCATGTCGCGCATGGAGGGATCGGGATCCGCCGCCATCTGCTGGGCCGTTGCCAGCTCCGATTCCAGGGCGCGATAGGCCCGGAACTGTTCAGTCAGGGGTTGCAGCCGCGAGTACTCCATCGACAGCTCGCGAAACTGCTGCGAGCCGCCGTCGGTCGACGGATCAGCCAGCAGACCGCCGATCTCCTCGAAGCGGTCCACCATTCTTTCCAGGCGCTGACGTATCGAATCCTTCATCTAGGTTTACATAGCGTTACAGATCTAGCCCCAAATGGGCGCGGCATTCTCATGGATGCGTATTTGGAATGACAAGGCGTGTATGCGGCGCTCTACACGGGATATAGTGGCCACATGGGTGCGACACGAAATTGGATGACTCTGGCGGTCAGCGTGACGGCAGCGCTGACCCTTGCAGGATGCCATACCGTCAACTCGGGAGGCGTAAGCGCTGCCGCGGATCCGCCAGGTGCCGCGGCGGACTCCGGCGCGGACGCCGCGCCGGCCGTGAGTCAGGAACCGGCCCCGGCCCCGGATCCGGCGGTACCGACCGATCCGGCCCAGGCCAGCGTGGCCGGGGAGCTCGCGCTGCAGCGCGGGGACTGCCGGCTGGCCGCGGATGACTTTGCCGTGGCCTCGCAGGGCGCGACCGCGCAGATCGCCAGTCATGCCACCCAGGTGGCGATGGACTGCGAAAACATCCCGGCCGCCTGGAGTGCCGTCCAGAACTGGCTGAAGGCGGCGCCGAGCGATCCGCAGGCGGCGCTGGTCTATGCGACGGTCGCCCTGAAGCTCTACCACGTGCCGGAGGCGCGGGCGGCCATTGCGACCGCGCTGGCCGCCGATGCCAAGGCCAGCGACCGCGCCCTGATCGGCTCGATGCAGGTGCTCGCCGAACAGTCGGATGCGACGGCGACCTTTGCGGCATTGGATCCGGTGATCGATACCCCGCAGCGATCGGCCACGGTGCTGACGGCACTCGGTGACCTGGCGGTCGAAGCCTACGACTTCAAACGCGCCCAGCACCTGGTCGAAGAGGCGCTGCAGCGCGACCCCAAGTCAACCGATGCCCTGCGCCTGATGGCGCGGATTGCCGTGCTGCGTGGCGATTCCACGCAGGCGATTGCGACGGCCCACGAGGTGGTGAAGCTGGATGCGACCGATGGCACTTTTGAAGTGGCCGAGGTGCTTCAGGATCTGGGCCGGGCGGATGAAGCGCGCAAGGAGCTGGAACGATTGCGCGCCGGGGGTGAGATCAACACCCAGGAAATCGACCGCCGCCTGGCGCTGCTGGCTTACGACAATGGCGACCTGGAGCAGGCCCAGAAGCGCTTCACCGAGCTGATGCGCAGTGGCGAGGCCGGCGATGGCGCGATGTTCTATCTGGCGCAGATTGCCGAAAGTCAGGGCGACAAGGATGCGGCGCTCGCCATCTACCGGCGGCTGATCGATTCCTCGATGGGCGCGCAGGCGCGGGTCGCGGCGGCGGGTCTACTGCTCGATGCCAACAAGCGCGCCGAGGCCTTCGCACTGGTGGATGATCTGGCCAGCCACGACACGCACAGCACCTTTGACATGGTGGTGCAGAAGGCGCACCTGCTGGCCGATCACGGCGATGCCGACGGGGCCCTGGCGCTGCTCGGGGCCGCCGCGCAGTCCTATCCGCATCATCCGACGCTGGAATACGAACGGGCGACGATGCTGGAGCGCGCCGGCAATACCCGCGACTCGGTGCAGGCCTTCGAGGTGCTGCTCGCCGAGCGGCCCGAGGACCCGACGGTGCTGAACGCGCTGGGCTACACGCTGGCCGATCATCGTGAGCAGCTGCCGCGCGCCGAAAAGCTGATCCGGCAGGCACTGCTGTCGACCCCGGACAGTCCGGCGGCGTTGGACAGCCTGGGCTGGGTGCGGCTGCGGCGCGGGGATTCGCGCGAGGCGGCCGGCATCCTCGAGCACGCCTACAACGTGGGGCAGGACCCGGATATCGCGGCCCACTGGGTCGAGGCGCTGTGGCAGAGCGGATCGCAGGCCCAGGCGCGCAAGGTGCTGACTGATGCGCTCGCCCGCCATCCGGAATCGGCAGCGCTCGAAGCCACGCGGCACCGCCTGGTGCCCGGCTCCGGACACCCCTGAAGATGACGGTCCGCGCGACCGTGGCCGCGGCCCCGCGGCCGCTGCGTCTTTTGTGTTTGATCGCCGCGGCCATGGCGCTGGTGGGCTGCCGGACCGCCCCGCCGGCCATTGCCCCGACCGCCCCACCCGAACAGGTCGCCGCGGACTGGCCCGCGCGCAAAGCGCAGCTGCAGGCCCGCACCCAATACACGGCGCAGGGCCGCATCGGCGTCGTCGCCGGTACCGATGGCTTCAATGGTCGCTTGCGCTGGATTCAGGATGGCATGCGCAGCACCGTCAGTCTCGATGGACCGCTCGGCGTCGGAGGCGTACGCATCGTGAACGATGCCGGTGGCCTCACGCTCACGACGCCCTCGGGTGAGGCGCTCGACAGCCAGGCGGCCCACGCTGAGCTGGTCAGGCGGATGGGCTTCGAGCCGCCGCTGAACAGCCTGCGGTACTGGATACAGGGCGTTCCGGACCCCGCAAGTCCCAGCACCGAAACCGCGGATGCCCAGGGATATCTGGGTTCGCTCGCGCAGTCGGATTGGACGGTGACGTTCAGCGGCTACATGCAGACCGCGGATGGCGCGCTGCCCCAGAAGCTCACCGTCGCGCGCGGCAATGTACGGGTCCGGCTGATCATCGAAGCCTGGCATTCGCCGTGAACCGCGCGACCCTGTGGCCGGCGCCGGCCAAGCTCAATCTTTTTCTGCACCTGACCGGGCGCCGCGCCGATGGCTATCACGACCTGCAGACCGTTTTTCAGCTGCTCGATCTGGCCGATGACATCGATATCCGGGTCCGCGAGGACGGATTGATTGAACGGCCCGCGGGTCCCGAGGGCGTGCCGCCCGAAGCGGATCTGATGGTGCGGGCGGCGCGCGCGCTGCAGGTCGCGACCGGAACCCGGCGGGGTGCCGATCTGCGCGTGATCAAGCGCATTCCCATGGGCGGGGGTCTCGGTGGGGGCAGCTCGGATGCGGCCACGGTGCTGGTGGCGCTGAACGAGATCTGGAAATGTGGAGTGAACGAGAACGATCTTGCGGCCATCGGCGTGAAACTGGGGGCTGATGTGCCGGTGTTCGTTCGCGGCCGATCGGCCTGGGCCGAGGGGCGCGGCGAGCGTCTGACACCCCTGGACCTGCCGCAACGCTGGTTCGCCTTGGTGCATCCGAACGTGCACGTCCCGACCGCTGCCGTCTTCCAGGCGCCTGAATTGACACGAAATTCACCCCCCATCACAATGGGCGGCTTTTTACAGTCGGGCGGGCGAAATGATTTCGAGCCGGTGGTGCGGATGCGCTATCCCGAGGTCGCGCACGCGCTGGACTGGCTGGGGCACTTGGCACCGGCACGGCTGACGGGCACGGGATCCTGCATTTTTGCTTCCTGCGCAAGCCTGAACGAGGCACAAGACATCGTGACGAGGGTCCCGGCGCCGTGGCGCGGATGGGTGGCCCGCGGCGTGAATGTCTCGCCTCTTCGGGCATTGCTGCCTTAATCATCGAAGGACTTTATGGTGGGGTGTCGCCAAGTGGTAAGGCAGCGGGTTTTGATCCCGCCATTCGGAGGTTCGAATCCTTCCACCCCAGCCACATCGCAATGGAGAGGCGGTCGTGACTGACGACACGATGGCGTTGTTTACCGGGAATGCCAACCGGGGGCTGGCGCATGAAATTGCCCGCCACCTGGGGGTGCCGCTGGGCAGTGCCGAAGTCGGCAAGTTCAGCGATGGCGAGATCAACATCGAGCTGATCGACAACGTGCGCGGCCGTGATGTCTTCATCGTGCAGTCGACCTGCCCGCCGGTGAATGATCATCTGATGGAGCTGCTGGTGCTGGTTGATGCCTGCCGCCGCGCTTCGGCCGCGCGCATCACCGCGGTGGTGCCGTACTTCGGCTATTCGCGCCAGGATCGACGGCCGCGTGCGACCCGTTCGGCGATCACCGCGAAGCTGGTCGCGAACATGATCGCCGGCGCCGGCGTCGACCGGTTGCTGACGTTGGATCTGCATTCGGACCAGATCATGGGGTTCTTCGACATCCCCGTGGACAATGTCTATGGATCACCGGTGCTGCTCGGGGATGCCTGGAAGCGCGCCGAGAGTGACCTGGTGGTGGTCTCGCCCGATGTCGGGGGCGTGGCGCGTGCGCGGGCCTTCGCGCGCCGGCTGGATGATGCGGACCTCGCCATCATCGATAAGCGCCGTCCGCGACCGAATGAGTCGCGGGTGATGAACATCATCGGCGAGGTCTCCGGCATGAACTGCGTGCTGGTCGATGACATGGTGGATACCGCGGGCACGCTGTGCCTGGCGGCGCAGGCGCTGAAGGATGCGGGTGCGCTGAAGGTGACCTCGTACATCACGCACGCGCTGCTCTCGGGCTCGGCGCTCGAGAAGATCGAGAAGTCGGTGCTCGATGAACTGGTGGTGACCGATACCATTCCGCTGTCGCCGGCCGCGCAGCAGGTTGGCCGCATCCGCCAGTTGTCGGTGGCGGGACTGCTGGCGGAGACCATCCGGCGCATACGCGCGGAGGAGTCCGTCAGTTCGCTGTACGTGGATTAGGAATTGATAAGGCCGGCTGCCACATCGGGTGGACAGCGGGCCGCGTTGATCATGCTCCCTTGGTCGCGGGGTGGCGTGAATGCCGCATGGTGCGGCGATTGATGACTTTAGGAGTTCGAAAATGCGCATTTCATTTGTGATCGGCGCGGAATTCCGAGACACGCAAGGCAAAGGTGCGAGCCGCCGCCTGCGCGTCGAAGGAAAAGTTCCGGCCATTCTCTACGGCGGGGGTCAAAACCCGCGTGCCCTGGTGCTCGATCAGCAGAAGCTGCTGACGATGATCGACAACGAGAAGTTCTACTCCTCCATCGTGCAGCTGAAGGTGGCGAACGAGACTCAGGAGGCCATCGTCAAGGATGTGCAGATGCACCCGGCCAAGAATCTAGTCGTGCACCTGGACATGCAGCGCGTGCTGGAGAACGAAAAGCTCCGCATCCGTCTGCCGATCCACTTCCGCAATGCGAACATCTCGCCGGGCGTGAAGGTCCAGGGCGGCATCGTCTCGCACCTGATGAACGAGGTCGAAGTCGTCTGTCTGCCGAATGATCTGCCGGAGTTTCTGGAAGTCGACATGGCGAACATGAGCCTGAACGACATCAAGTATCTGGCCGATATTCCGGTGCCACCGGGCCTGACCCTGCCGCAGCTGGGTCACGGTCGCAATCCGGCGGTCGTCTCGATCCACAGCCCACGTGCCGAGGAGCCCGAGGCGGTCGCCGCCGAAGCGGCACCGGTCGAAGGTGCTGCTGCAGCTCCGGCTGCCGCCGGCGCCGCGGTTGCGGACGCGAAGAAGGACGACAAGGCCGCTCCGGCTGCGGCGGCCGCTGCCGCGCCCAAGAAGGACGCCGGCAAGAAGTAATCTTCGGTCGCGCAAGTGCGGGCGGGGGTGTTACCCGCCCGCATTTCCTCTTGAATTCATTGCAGGCGTGCGCTCATGGATGCCGTTCCACTGAAGCTGATCGTGGGTCTGGGCAACCCCGGCGCTGAGCACGAGCGCCAGCGTCACAATGCGGGCTTCACTTTTATCGAGGCGCTGGCCGCGCGTCATGGCGGGACGTTCCGTTATGAACCGCGGCATCAGGCCGATCTCGCCCGCGTCCGGATCGCCGACCACGACCTATGGCTGGCCAAGCCGATGACCTATATGAACTGCAGCGGGGGTCCGTTGAGCAGCGTTGCCGGGTTCTACAAGATTCTCCCGGGCGAGATGCTCGTGGCCTACGATGAACTGGATTTTCCGCCCGGTGATGTGCGGCTAAAATTCGGCGGCGGCCACGGTGGCCACAATGGCATGCGGGACATTCTCGCGAGCACCGCCGAAGGGTTCTGGCGTCTGCGGCTGGGCATCGGACATCCCGGCGACCGCAACAAGGTACTGCACTACGTCCTGGGCCGCCCGTCGAAGGCGGACGAAGAACTCATCGGTGGCGCGATAGCCGCGGCGGCGGATGCGGTGCCGATGATGATGCAACAAGGAGCGCAGCGCGCGACGCAGGCTCTTCATGGCCGGCCGAGCTGACTTCAAGGTAAACCACCATGTCCATCAAATGCGGAATCGTCGGACTGCCGAATGTCGGCAAGTCGACGCTGTTCAATGCCCTCACCCGTGCCCAGATCGCGGCGGAGAACTATCCGTTCTGCACCATCGATCCGAATGTCGGCGTCGTACCGGTGCCGGATCCACGGCTGCAGGAACTGGCCGCGATCGTCGATCCCGAGAAGCTCGTGCCCGCCTCGGTGGAGTTCGTCGACATCGCGGGCCTGGTCGCCGGCGCCTCACAGGGCGAGGGCCTGGGTAACAAATTCCTGGCGCACATCCGCGAGGTCGATGCCATCGCGCACGTCGTGCGCTGCTTCGACGACGGCGATATCGTGCACGTCGCCGGCAAGATCGATCCGCTCGCCGATATCGAGACCATCAACACCGAACTGGCGCTCGCCGATCTGACGACCGTCGAGAAGGCACTGGAGCGGGCCGCCAAGACCGCCAAGAGCGGTGACAAGGAATCGGTGCGCAAGGTGGCGCTGTTCGAGAAGGTGAAGGCGCAGTTGAATACCGCGCAGCCCGCCCGCGCCCTGAAGCTGACCGAGGAAGAGAGGCGGGACCTGAAGGAACTGCACCTGCTGACCGCGAAACCGGTCATGTACGTGGCCAATGTCGATGAGCAGGGCTTCAGCAACAATCCCAAGCTCACGGCCGTGCAGAAACTCGCCGCCGCGGAAGGCTCGCAGGTGGTCGCGGTGTGCGCGGCCATCGAGGCGGAGATCTCGCAGCTGGAGGAGGCCGACCGCGCCGAGTTCCTCGCGGAACTGAAGTTGGATGAGCCGGGTCTGAATCGCGTCATCCGTTCGGCGTTCAAGCTGCTGGGGTTGGAGACCTATTTCACGGCGGGCGTGAAGGAAGTACGGGCCTGGACCGTGCGGGCCGGATCGACCGCGCCGCAGGCCGCCGGAGTGATCCATACCGACTTCGAGCGCGGCTTCATCCGCGCTGAAGTCATCGCCTACCACGACTACATCTCCTACCGCGGTGAGAGCGGCGCGCGTGAAGTCGGCAAGCTGCGCCTGGAAGGCAAGGAGTACATCGTGCGCGAAGGTGATGTCATGCACTTCCGGTTCAACGTCTAGCCGCCGATCGAGATCAACCGCTGAGGCTTGGGATGGACCGGCACGACATTACACGCGCCTATGGTGCGATTCAGCCCTACATCCGCCGCACTCCGGTCATGGAGATCGACGGTGCAGATGTCGGCCTCGCCGCCTGCCGGATCATTCTGAAGTTGGAATTGCTGCAGCACGCCGGCTCGTTCAAGGCTCGCGGTGCCTTCGCCAATCTGCTGCTGCGGGAGATTCCCGAGTCGGGCGTGGTCGCCGCCTCGGGCGGCAATCATGGCGTTGCAGTCGCCCACGCGGCGCAGCGGCTCGGAAAGCCGGCGCGCATCTTCGTGCCGAGCGTCGCTTCACCGGCAAAGCTTGCGAGGATTCGCGAGTGCGGCGCCGCACTCGTGGTGACGGGTGACCGATACGCCGACGCCCTCGAGGCGAGCCGGACTTGGACGGCATGCTCCGGCGCGCTTCAGATCCATGCATTCGACCAATTGGAGACCTTGCTGGGCCAGGGGACGACGGCGCTCGAGCTTGAACAGCAGGTGGCAAACCTGGATACCCTCCTGGTCGCAGTGGGTGGGGGCGGCCTCATTGGCGGGATGGCGGCGTGGTATGCGGGCAGCGTTCGCCTCATCGGCGTGGAGCCGGAACTGGCGCCCACGCTGACTCGGGCTCTGGAGGCCGGGCGGCCGGTAGATGCCGAGGCGGGGGGCATCGCGGCTGATTCCCTGGCGCCGAAACAGGTTGGGACTTTGATGTACCCGCTGGCACGACAATACGTTGATCGCGTCGTGCTCGTCGCTGATTCTGAAATCGTCGCCGCGCAGAAGCAGTTATGGGATGTGATGCGGATCGTGACCGAGCCGGGCGGGGCGGCGGCGTTTGCCGCGCTCATCTCAGGTCGATATCGCCCGGGCAAAGGGGAGCGGGTCGGGGTGATCCTCTGCGGCGGCAATACGACGCTCGATGACTTCAGTCGCGCGCTTGCTCCCTCTCTCAGGCGTTGAACGGCAGCCGCAGTCCCGGGCGCGGCCAGCGACAGTGATAGAGCTTGCCGGTGCTCGAGCAGGTAATGTACGCATCGCGCATATCGGTTCCGCCAAAACAGATGTTGGTCGTGATCGCATCGGGGCAGGGGAAGTGCTCATAAGCGCCGTTCGGTTCGAACGTCGTGATACCGCCATTCCATAGCGTGCCGACACAGATCCGGCCGCTGGCCTCCACGGCGAGACTGTCGAGCCACTGATAGCCGGGCAGCGTGCAGACCACACGTCCGGGTGCCGTCGGCGGCCCGGAAGGATCCGCCATGACGCCCGGTGCGGTCAGCTCGAACGCATACAACCGACCGACGTTGCAATCGGCCATATAGACCGTGCGTTCATCGGGTGACAGACCCACGCCATTGGGCGAGAACAGATCGCTGCGCCATCTGATGATCTTTGAGCCGTCCGCCTTCGCATAGTAAAGCGCGCCCAGCCGACGCACTTCGCCATCTGACTGGCCGAGACATGTGAACCAGAAACCGCCCTGACTATCGAACACCAGATCGTTCGGGGCGTTCAGCGGCTTGCCATCGCACTGGTCGTAGAGGGTCGTGAACCGGCCGGTCGCGAGATCGACACGCTGAATGGATCCGCCGCGATACTCCGGAGGTGGGCCATTAGGCATGTTCAGATCGCCGTCCTGCCAGGTCCAGGCGAGGCCGTTGTTGCAGACATAGGCGGCACCGTCCGGGCCGATGGCGGTGCCGTTCGGACCACCGCCCAGCGCTGCGATCGTCGTGCGCCTGCCATCCGGGGAGACTCGCGTCAGCGTTCCACGGCGGATCTCGACCAGGACCACCGAGCCGTCGGCCATGGCCACCGGGCCTTCCGGAAACTGCAGGCCGCTGGCTACGAGCTTCAAGTCCATCGTTCCCCCTAAAGTATTGATTTTGATCCCTATTTGCGGCTTCTTGACGCCGAATCCGTCGCCGCTGACAATGCGCCCCCGGTTTGCGACCGGTACTATGCCCGCACGTTGGAAAGGTAGCTCAGCTGGTTAGAGCACGGCACTCATAATGCCGGGGTCGAGGGTTCGATTCCCTCCCTTTCCACTAGAAATATCAATAACTTGTGTGCGATATGGACCGGCGTGTCGGCACACAGACACCGATCCAAGTCCACTCCAAGTCCATCAGCATCGATTTCGTCTCAAGTTGGCCAATTCGGTCAGCTTTTGCCGAGTTGCGCCCGCGCGCTTTCCACCCGTCATATACAAAGGAGAATGTCCCATGTCACCAGGCAATCCCATTCGGCTTCTGAAGCTCGTCGATAGAGAGTTTCGCGAACTCACCGAGGAGCCAGCAAGGACCCCACCACCACCGAAGTTCAAGGCCGTCAACATTAACCCATCGCGGTTCGACAAGACCTGGGACCGCAAACGCGGCGCGGCCGTTAGGCTCATGGCGGTAGTGCTGCGCGAAGACCATGAAGCACTCGCTCGACGGGTCTGCGAGAACGAGCAGACGGCCAAGACCTACGCTGGCGCTGCGGACTGGCTTCAGCGTGAGTCCGCCCACCTGCGGAAGATCGCGCGCCTCTTAGATACGGCCGGCGGCAGACTCGCCGCGGTAGTCAGTCGGTGCGGAGGCTCGGAGGCCGCCCAGTGAGTTCCTCGATCACGGAGGCAACCAACGGCGCGGTGCGCCATGCTCTGGCCATCCTCGATCGGGCCTCTGATACCTGGCACAACGGCGATCCGGCTAAGAGCGGTCCGCT
>DATHMT010000037.1:0-2674 GCA_035486855.1 Steroidobacteraceae bacterium | reverse complement strand
CAAAGCGGCCATCGCCGATCTGGAAAAGCGGATGCGGGTGGCGGCATCCAATCTGGAATTCGAGCAGGCCGCGCGATTGCGCGACGAGATCAAGCGGCTGGAGGCGATGGATTTGGGCCTGCCGCCTCCACCGATGGCCAGCGCGCTGATGCGGCCAAAGCGAGCAGACCGGACCCCCGAACCGATGGGACCGGGTGGTGGCGGCTACGATCCCTCAAAGCGGCGTGGGCGAACCGGGATGAAACGAAGGGGGCCCTAGCGGATCCTCCGGCCGACTTTGACGCAGTCACTCGTCCGCAACCGGCAGGTAGATTGTCACACAGGTGCCGGCCCCCGGTTGACTGTCCAAGTGGACATGGCCGCCGGACTGGCGGGCAAAACCGAAAACTTGGGATAGGCCAAGCCCGCTGCCCTTGCCGACGTCTTTTGTCGTGAAGAACGGCTCAACCTAAATCCGGCGGTTGGGGGACTGCCCTTTCGGGCGAATTGGCGGAATCTGTCGGTATGGGGACACAAAAACAGGGCATCGTTGATCACCTGCTGGGTGAACAACCGACAGTTGAACCGTGTTCAGCAGTAGCGGACACCTTCGCGGGCCGCGTTCACGTCGAATGGGACGCGACCGCGCCGGTCACACCATTCGGGCAACTGCCTTTCTTCATCGACTATCTGAAACAGGCTGGGCTGTTTGACGCCTTTGTGGCGGACTGTCCATTGTCGCTGACCAGCAATAATGCCCCGAAGAAGCGCGACCTGCTTGGCACGGTCCTGCTATCGGTGCTGTCCGGCCATCGCCGCTATGCGCACATCACCGCGTTGCGCTGTGATCCGGTCAATCCGTCGCTGCTCGGCATGCGCAAAGTGTGCAGCGAGGATGCGGTGCGCCGCGGCTTGGCCAGGATCGGCGAAGCCAACGGGCTGGCCTGGCTGCAAAACCACCTGGACTACTGCACCACGCCGCTGCTGAACGAGCCATGGGTGCTCGACATGGACAGCACAGTGAAGACCTTATACGGGCATCAGGAAGGCGCCGAGGTCGGCTACAATCCGCACAAACCCGGCCGCCCCTCGCACGCCTATCACACCTACATGCTGTCGAGCCTGCGATTGGTCCTGCGGGTCGATGTGCTGCCCGGCGACCAATATAACGTTGCCCATGCAACCGATGGCCTGTGGAAATTGCTCGACCATTTGGGGCCTGGCCGCCGCCCAACCCTGCTGCGCGGCGACAAGTCGTGGGGCATCGAGAGAGTGATGGCGCGTGCCGAGCAAAATGATCTGGCGTATTTGTTCCGCCTGCGCATGACGGTGAATGTGAAACGAGACCTCGAACGCGCGATGCGGCACTCCGACTGGGCCGATGCCGGCCAAGGCTGGCAGGGCAAGGAGACGACGCTGCGGCTACTCGGCTGGAGCCGCCAACGCCGCGTCATCCTTCTGCGCCGCAAGCTGGCCCGTGATCTGGCGATCACCGAACAGGCGAACCCCGCGCAACCGCGGCTGACGTTTGCCGAGATCGGGCCCGACAAAGCGGTTTGGGAATACGCCGCCCTGGTCACCTCGCTCGATCGCGAAATCCTGACCCTCGGGCAGTTGTATCGGGATCGAGCTGACTGTGAAAACGTGTTTGATGAACTGAAGAACCAGTGGGGATGGGGCGGCTTCACGACACAGGACCTGACACGCTGCCGGCTGCTCGCCGGGATGGTAGCGCTGATCTACAACTGGTGGAGTTTGTTCGTGCGTCTGGCCGATCCAGAGCATCATCGCGAAGCCATCACTTCCCGGCCTCTCCTGCTGTCGGCCATCGCGCGCAAGACCCAGCACGCCGGGCAGGTGACGCTGACGATCAGCAGCACGCATGGCCTGCGCGACAAGGCACGCCACGCCTATGTCCGCATCGCTGGCTTCCTGGCGGGCCTGCGGCAAAATGCAGAGCAGTTAAACCCGTTGGAGAAATGGTGCCGCATCCTCAGCGAAGCCCTCCGACACTTCCTGCACGGGCGGCAGCTTCAGCCACCGCTGCGCCTCAACCCAGGATGAACACCTACCACGGGTTGCAACGTTCCTGCCATCACCGACAACGGGATCGGCCAACTGCCGGATTTAGGCTAAAGCCTGCTCAGCCTCCGCCCAGGTGCCGGTCGCCGCCAGCTCGCGGGCATAGTCGACATCTGGCTTCGCTCGGAATGGCAGCGCACCCGGCAAGCGGATCACCTCAGTCAGGTGAAACCGCACCAGCCGTTGGGCGGCTGCAAACGCCTCTAACTCGGGGCCGTCCCA
Organism: Steroidobacteraceae bacterium; assembly: GCA_035486855.1. GTDB lineage: Bacteria > Pseudomonadota > Gammaproteobacteria > Steroidobacterales > Steroidobacteraceae > DAIDKA01. The sequence goes on along the minus strand of DATHMT010000037.1, from coordinate 391 downwards.
GATGATTTCGGCCCGCGCCGCTGCGAACAGCAGATCACCCGTGTTGAACTCGGCGAACAGCAGGCCGGCGCGCGGCTCGACCATCAAATTGCCGAGGGTATTGAACATGAAGTTGCCGACGAAGTCCGGAATGGTAATGGTCTTGTTGTCGTCGACCCCCACGAAGCCGGGACGGCCACCGCGGTGCGACACGTCGGCGCCGCTGGCAACGCCGTCCGCCGGATTCGGGTTGACGCTGGCGATGTAGAACGTGTCCGCTCGTTCGAGCAACGCCCGATCGGCTTCGTTCAGGCGGTTCGCGCAGATGATTTCATGGCGTAATTCTGCTGATTCCAGAAAATAGAGCGCGCGGGATTGAATATATTGCGGGCAGTTGCCGTAGCTTTGGACG
>DATHMT010000036.1:0-36642 GCA_035486855.1 Steroidobacteraceae bacterium | reverse complement strand
CGGATGCGCTGCGCCTCCCCACCCGAAAGCGTCGGCGCCGCGCGATCCAGCTGCAGATAGCCCAATCCCACGCGCACCAGAAAGTTGAGGCGGGCATGAATCTCGGCGAGCAGATCGCGACCGATCTCCTGTTCGCGCACCGAGAGCTTCAGGCCATTGAAGAACGTGATGGTGGACTCGATCGAACCTTCGGCGAGGGTCGCGATCGATTGCCTGCGGAAGCGAATGTTGAGCGAGACCGGATTCAGACGCTGGCCGTGACACTCGCTGCAGGGGATCGCGTCGCGCTCGAACCACTCGTTCCACCAGATCTCCTCGCCGCTTTGCGCGTCGTCGAATTCCGGAATCTCAAGCCCGGTTCCAAAGCAGCTCGTGCACCAGCCATGCTTGGAGTTGAACGAGAACATGCGCGGGTCGGGCTCGGCGAAGCTGCGGCCGCAGGAGGGGCAGGCGCGTCGCGTCGAGTACATCGCGGCCTGCCCATTGCCGGCCGGCATGATGCTGACCAGGCCCTTGCCGTAGTCGAGTGCCTTGCCCAGCGCCTGCTGCAGTTCAAAGTCGGTCTTGGCGCTGACGGTGAGGGTTGCCACCGGCAACTCGATCGTGTGTTCCTTGAAGCGATTGAGCCGCGGCCAGCGCGCCGTGGGCACGTTCACGCCGTCGACCCGCAGCTCCCGGTAGCCCTTCTTGGCAGCCCATTTGGCCAGGTCCGTGTAGAACCCCTTGCGCGCCACGACCAGCGGCGCCAGCAGGGTGATGGTGCGCCCGCGGTACTCGCGCAGCAGCCGCGCGCCGATCGCGGCGGGACTTTGCGGTTCGATCGCCACGTCGCAGTCCGGGCAGTACTGCGTTCCGAGCTTCACATACAGCAGCCGCAGGAAGTGGTAGATCTCGGTGAGCGTGGCCACGGTGCTCTTACGGCCGCCACGACTGGTGCGCTGCTCGATGGCAACCGTCGGCGGTATGCCGAAGATGGCATCCACATCCGGACGCGAAGCCGGCTGCACGAACTGTCGTGCATAGGCGTTGAGTGATTCGAGATACCGACGCTGTCCCTCGTTGAACAGGATGTCGAAGGCGAGGGTGGATTTGCCGGAACCGGAAACGCCCGTGATCACCGTGAATTTGTTGCGCGGGATGCGCACATCCACCTCTTTGAGGTTGTGCTCGCGGGCATTGTGAATGACGATTTCCTCGGCGGCATCGAAGTTCGCCCGGGTCCACGAGCCGGCGGCTTCTGCGACCGCCGCGGTGGGCGCGGCGAAGGCCGTGGCCAGCGCGTGTTCGTATGCGAGGATGGCGCGGCCGGTATGCGAGTCCGGATGCGCGCGCAGCGCGGTGGGCGTGCCGGCAAAGACGATGTTGCCGCCGCCATCGCCGCCCTCGGGTCCGAGGTCGATGATCCAGTCGCTCGCGCGCATCACGTCCAGGTTGTGTTCGATGACCAGCAGCGAATGACCCGCAGCCCGCAACTTGGCGAAGGCCCGCAGCAGCTTGGCGACATCCTCGAAGTGCAGACCGGTCGTCGGCTCATCGAACAGGAACAACTTGCCATTGGCGCTGGTCGTGACCGCCGTCGCGGCGGCATCGGCGAGATGGCCGGCGAGCTTCAGGCGTTGTGCCTCGCCGCCGGACAGGGTGGGCACCGGTTGGCCGAGCTTCACATATTCAAGGCCGACATCCGCCAGCGGCTTCAGGCGTGTCGCCAGTTCCCGGGATTCGCCGAAGAAGGCCAGCGCCTCCGTGACGGTCATGTCGAGGACTTGGGCGATGCTCGCCCGACGACCGTCACTGCCCTCGCGCCTGACTTCGAGCACCTCCTCGCGATAGCGGGTGCCGTTGCAGTCCGGACAGCGCAGGTACACGTCCGACAGGAACTGCATCTCGACGTGCTCGAAACCGTTGCCGCTGCAGGTCGGGCAGCGACCATTGCCGGAGTTGAAGCTGAACGTGCCGGCGGTGTACTTGCGCTCCACGGCCGTCGGTTCCTGGGCGAAGAGCTCGCGGATGACATCGAACGCACCCACATAGCTCGCCGGGTTCGAGCGCGTGGTGCGGCCGATCGGCGTCTGATCGACCATCACGACATCATCGATGAGCTCCGCGCCACGCAGTGACTCGAACTCGCCGGGCGCCTCGCTGGGCCGACCCTTGTATTTGAGCAGCGCCGGATACAGCACATCCTCGACGACCGTCGACTTGCCGGATCCGGAGACGCCGGTGATGCACGCCAGCCGCTTCAGCGGAATGCGCACATCGATACCCTTGAGGTTGTGATGGCGGATGCCGCGGATCTCCAGCCAGCGGTTGGTGCGTGCCTCGGCCACGACCTCACCGGATGGATCACGGGCCGCGCGTCGCGGCGCTTCGCTCGAGACGGGCAGGGTGCGTCGACCGCTCAGGTAATCCGCCGTCAGCGAAGCTTTGTTATGCCGCAGCTGAGTCGGCGTGCCATTGAAGACGATCTGCCCACCGCGCTCGCCGGCACCCGGCCCCATGTCGATGATGCGATCCGCTTCCAGCATGATCTGCGGGTCGTGCTCGACCACCAGCAGCGAGTTGCCCGCATCGCGCAGCCGCTTCATGACGGCGATGACCCGCTGCATGTCGCGCGGGTGCAGCCCGATCGAGGGCTCATCGAGCACGAACAGCGTATTCACCAACGATGTGCCCAGCGCGGTCGTGAGATTGATGCGCTGTACTTCACCGCCGGACAGCGTGCGCGACTGCCGATCCAGGGTCAGATAGGCGAGCCCGACGTCGGCCAGGAAGGCTGTGCGGCTGCGCAGTTCATCCAGCAGCAGCTCCGCCGCCTTATCCAGCGGCGCCGGAAGCTGCAGGCCGCGGAAGAAGGCGAGCACCCGATCAACGGGCAGCAGCATCAGGTCGTGCAGGCACAGTCCCGGCATGGCGTTGAGAGTCTCGGGGCTCCACTGCACGCCCTGCGGCATGAACCTCGGCCTTCCGGCCAGGGTGCCTTGCGCGAGCGCGTGACTGCCGACCCGCCACAACACCCCATAGGTGCGCAGCCGCGAGCCCCCGCAGACATCGCAGGGTGTGTAGGCGCGATAACGCGAGAGCAGCACGCGCACGTGCATCTTGTAGGCGCGCGACTCCAGCCAGTCGAAAAAGCGCTTGATTCCATACCAGTAACCCTTCTCCCACGGACCCTCGCCGTCGATCACCCAGGCGCGCTCGGCCGAAGTGAGTTCGCGCCAGGGGCGGTCGAGGTTGATGCCGCGTTTTTTCGCATGCTTTTCCAGATCCTCCTGACACTCTTTGTATGACTCGGTCTGCCAGGGTCGGATGGCGCCTTCGCGCAGGGTCTTGTTCTCATCCGGTATCACCAGGCCATAGTCGATGCCGATACGCCGGCCGAAGCCGCGGCAGGTTTCGCAGGCCCCGATGGGCGAGTTGAACGAGAAGCGACTGGGAGTCGGGGCGCTGTAGCTGCGGTCGCAGTCCGGACAATGCAGGCCCACGGAATAGCGCCAGACATCGAGACTGCGCGGCGGATCGGCATCGTCCACGACCTGCACCATGACGCGGCCCTGGCCCACGCGCAGCGCGGCCTCGAGGGATTCGAGCACCCGGCCGCGCTCGGCATTGGCCAGCCGGAAGCGATCCTGGATGACCTGCAGTACGGCGATGGGCGTCTCATCCGCTTTGCTGCCCTTGGCCTTCCCCCTGCCTTTGGCTTTCTTGGCCTTTTTCTGGAGTTTGACCGCTGCGGGGGGCGATGCCGTGAGTGCCGCGCTCGGCTCGGACTCGAAAATGCGTGTGTAACCCTGGCGTGCGAGCAGTTCGCGCACCTCGGTCTCGGTGAAGTTGCGCAACACCGGCACGGGAAAGCACAACAGCAGGCGCGGATCCCCGGCCTCGCGGGCGCGCCGCTGCAGGTCCTGGAAGATGCTCTCGGCCGTATCGCTGCGCACGGGTTTGCCGCAGCACTCGCAGAACAGGCTGCCGGCGCGGGCAAACAGCACCTTCAGGTGATCGTTGAGCTCGGTCATGGTGCCGACGGTGGAGCGCGAGGTGCGCACCGGGTTCGTCTGATCGATGGCGATGGCCGGCGGGATGCCGCTGATCGAATCCAGCTGTGGCTTGTCCATGCGATCGAGGAACTGACGGGCGTAGGGAGAGAAGGTCTCCACATAGCGCCGCTGTCCTTCGGCATAGAGGGTGTCGAATACCAACGAGGACTTTCCCGAGCCCGAAACACCCGTCACCACGACGAGTTCGTTCAGGGGAATGTCCAGGTCCAGACCCTTGAGATTGTTCTGCCGCGCCCCGCGGATGCGAATGAAGTGCCCCATTCTGCCTATATTAATGAAGGGGCGACGCGCGCGCAGGCCCGCCGTGCATACAGTATGCTGCTCATATTCGTACTGTATGGGGACTGACCTTATGGCTTTACAGGCTCAGCCCGATGTTCTGTCGCTGATCGGCAATACGCCGCTGGTGGCGACGAGCGGCTTTGACACTGGCCCCTGCCAGCTGTTCCTGAAGCTGGAGAACCAAAATCCCAGCGGTTCCATCAAGGACCGCGTCGGGCTCTACATGATTGAGGCGGCCGAGCGCGAAGGGCGGATCAAGCCCGGGGCCACGCTGATCGAAGCCACGGCCGGTAATACCGGCCTGGGGCTGGCGTTGGTCGCGGCCCGCAAGGGCTACCGCCTGCTGCTGGTCATCCCCGACAAAATGAGCCAGGAGAAGATCTTTCACCTGAAGGCGATGGGCGCCGAAGTGGTGATGACCCGCTCGGATGTGGTCAAGGGTCATCCGGATTACTACCAGGACAAGGCCGCGCGGATCGCCCAGGAGACCCCGGGCGCGTTCTATATCAACCAGTTCACGAATCAGGCCAATCCGCGCGCGCATGAGGAAACGACCGCACCGGAGATCTGGGAACAGATGCAGCATAAGCTTGATGCCGTCGTCTGCGGCGTTGGCACCGGCGGCACGCTCACCGGCATGTCGCGCTTCTTCGCGCGCACCGCCCCCGCGGTCGACATCGTGCTCGCCGACCCCCAGGGCTCGATGCTGGTCGACTACGTCAAGACCGGCGTCGCGAGTTCCCGGCCGCGCTCCTGGCTGGTCGAGGGGATTGGCGAGGATTTCATACCCGAAGTGTGCGATCTGTCCCGGGTCAAGCATGCCTACACGATTCCCGATGCCGAGGCCTTCACGGCCTGCCGGGCGCTGCTTCACCACGAGGGGCTGCTCGCCGGTACCTCCAGTGGCACGCTCCTGGCAGCGGCCCTGCGCTATTGCCGCGAACAGACCGCCCCGAAACGCGTGGTCAGCCTGGTCTGTGACAGTGGCAACAAGTATCTGTCGAAGGTCTACAACGATTACTGGATGCTGGATCAGGGCTTCCTGCAGCGGGACAAGTTCGGGGACCTGCGCGATCTGATCGCGCGGCGCCACTGGGAAAAGGCCGCGGTCACCGTCAATGCCACCGAAACGGCACTTGCAGCCCACGGCCGCATGAAGCTGTACGATGTCTCCCAGCTGCCGGTGATGCGCGAAGGTCGGATCGTCGGCATCATTGACGAGGAGGACATCCTGCTGAAGGTGTTCGAACAGCGGGAGGTCTTCAACCGTCCGGTGTCGCAGATCATGACCAGCAGTCTCGTGACCGTGGCGCCCGATGCGCCGCTGCCGCAGCTGCTCGAGATCTTCAAGCGCGGCATGGTGGCCATCGTGGTGGACAAGGGCGAATTCCTGGGCCTCATCACCCGCATTGACCTGGTGAACTGGCTGCGCCGCCGCCTCTAGGGGATGCGCAGCGAATGATATTCGGAGTACACAAGTGAGCGATTCAAACGACGGGCGCAAGCTCGACTTTGCCACCCGGGTGATTCACGGCGGACAGCGTCCGGATCCGTTGACCGGCGCGGTCATGACCCCGATCTATCTGACTTCGACCTATGTGCAGGAGAGTCCCGGGGTTCACAAGGGTTTCGACTATGCACGCACGCGCAATCCGACCCGCGATGCGCTGCAGGCGGCGCTCGCCAACCTGGAAAACGGCACCGATGCGTTTGCGTTTGCCTCGGGGATGGCCGCCTCCTCGACGCTGATCGACCTGCTGGATGCGAACTCGCATCTGGTGGCCTCACATGACCTCTACGGCGGCAGCTATCGGTTGTTTGAAAGGATCCGCAAGCGCTCGGCGGGACTGGCCGTGAGCTTCGTGGACCTGTCGGTGCCGACCGCCTTTGAAGCGGCGATCCGCCCGAATACCCGCATGGTGTGGATGGAGTCCCCCACCAATCCCATGCTGAACGTCATCGACATCGCCGCCGTCGCGGCACTGGCCCGCAAACGCGGCATCCTGAGCGTGTGCGACAACACCTTCGCGACACCCTTTATCCAGCGGCCGCTCGATCTGGGTGTCGATATCGTGATGCATTCGGCGACCAAGTACCTGAACGGCCATTCGGATGTACTGTCGGGCGCGGTCATCGTGCGCGACCCGGCCCTGGCCGAGCAGCTGAAGTTCCTGCAGAACGGACTGGGCGCAATCTCGGGCGCCTTCGACAGCTTCATGCTGCTGCGGGGCCTGAAGACCCTCGCGATTCGCCTGGAGCGGCACTGCGCCAATGGGTTGCGTATCGCCCGACACCTGGAGTCACACCCGGCGATCCAGTCGGTGCGCTATCCGGGATTGCCCAGTCACCCGCAGCACGAGTTGGCGCGCCGGCAGATGCTCGGTGGGTTCGGCGGCATCATCGCGGCCGAACTGAAGGCTGCCCCCGGCACGACGCAGCTGGCGACGGCCCGGCGCTTCCTCGAGCGCTGCCATCTGTTCTCGCTGGGGGAGAGCCTGGGTGGCGTCGAAAGCCTCATCGAACACCCCGGCCTCATGACGCACTCGGGCCTGCCGGCGCAGATGCGGGCCGACCTGGGCATCAGCGATGGGCTGGTGCGCCTGTCGGTCGGCATCGAGAACGTGGACGATCTGATCGCGGAACTCGACGCCGCGCTGGCCTGATAGCTGCCCGGAAAACCCGTGAAATCAGCACCTTAGACGCCATCCCGGGCTTCCAGGTATCATGGGCGGCTGTGCAAACTGCCCGCGACATCAGCTCCTATCGCCGCTATTGGGCGTCCCGCTTCGGCACCGCGCCGTTCCTGCCCATGTCACGGGCGGAAATGGACCTGCTGGGTTGGGATTCCTGCGACGTCATCGTGGTCACGGGGGATGCCTATGTCGATCACCCGAGCTTCGGCATGGCCATTGTCGGCCGGGTGCTGGAGGCGCAGGGCTTTCGCGTCGGCATCATCGCGCAACCGGATTGGCACAGCAGCGAGCCGTTCCAGGCGTTGGGCCGCCCCAACCTGTTCTTCGGCGTGACCGCCGGCAACATGGATTCGATGGTGAACCGTTACACCTCGGATCGGCGCGTGCGCAGCGACGATGCGTACACGCCCGCGGGCGCCGGCGGTAAACGGCCGGACCGCTCCGTGATCGTCTACGCGCAGCGCGTGCGCGAGGCGTTCAAAGATGTGCCGCTGGTGATCGGCGGCATCGAGGCGTCCCTGCGCCGCATCGCGCATTTCGACTATTGGTCGGAGAAGATCCGCCGCTCGGTGCTGCTGGATGCGAAGGCCGACCTGCTGGTGTATGGCAATGGCGAGCGGCAGATCTGCGAGATCGCGCACCGCCTCGCCGCCGGCGAGCAGATCAGCCAGATCACCGACATCCGCGGTACGGCCTTCACGCGCAAGAGCGTGCCGGAGGGCTGGGTGGAGGTGAACTCCGCGCACCTGGATACACCGGGTCCCTTGAATCCGCCCGTGGACCCCTATGCGATGGAGCCGGCCGCGCCGGCGCCCGCCGATACCGCAACGGCCGCCAGCGCGCCGCGCGAACAGGTGGTGCGGTTCGTGCGGCGCGTGAAGAGCGCGGAACGTGAGAACAGCGTCATCCGTCTGCCGGCCTTCGAGCAGGTGGTGGCGGATCCGGTGCTCTATGCGCACGCCTCGCGCATCCTGCATCTGGAGGCCAATCCTGGCAATGCGCGCGCGCTGGTGCAGCGGCACGGCGATGTGGATGTCTGGTTGAACCCGCCGCCGATTCCGCTCACCACCAAGGAGATGGACTGGGTCTACGAGCGCGAATATCGCCGCCAGCCGCACCCGGTCTATGGCGAGGCGAACATTCCGGCCTACAAGATGATCCGCTTCTCGATTTCAATCCAGCGGGGCTGCTTCGGCGGCTGCACCTTCTGCTCCATCACCGAACACGAAGGTCGCATCATCCAGAGCCGCTCCGAGGACTCGATCATCAGGGAAGTGGAGGCCGTGCGTGACAGCGTGCCCGGCTTCACCGGCGTCATTTCGGATCTGGGCGGCCCGACCGCCAACATGTACCGCCTGGCCTGCAAGTCACGCGAGATCGAAAGCGCCTGCCGCCGCCCGTCCTGCGTGTTCCCGGGGATCTGTCCCAATCTGAACACCGATCATTCGCCGCTGATCAAACTCTATCGGCGGGCACGGGCATTGCCGGGCATCAAGAAGGTGCTGATCGCCTCGGGCGTGCGCTATGACCTGGCGACCGAGTCGCCCGAGTATGTGAAGGAACTGGCGCAGCACCACGTCGGCGGCTATCTCAAGATCGCGCCCGAAGCGATCGGTGAGGGCCCGCTGTCGAAGATGATGAAGCCGGGTGTGGGCACCTATCATCGGTTCAAGGAACTGTTCGACCGCTATTCGAAGGAGGCGGGCAAGGAGCAGTACCTGATTCCGTACTTCATCGCGGCGCATCCGGGGACCACGGATCAGGACATGCTGGAACTGGCCCTGTGGCTGAAGTCCAATGGTTTTCGCGCCGACCAGGTCCAGGCATTTCTGCCGTCGCCGATGGCGACGGCGACCGCGATGTATCACAGCGGCAAGAATCCTCTGCATCGCGTCAGTCATGACAGCGAGGAGGTCGTGATTCCGAAGGGCCTGAAGGTGCGCCGCCTGCACAAGGCCTTCCTGCGCTATCACGATGCCAACAACTGGCCGCTGCTGCGCGAGGCGCTGCGGCGCATGGGTCGCGCCGACCTGATCGGCAATGGCAGGCAGCAGCTCATTCCCGCCTGGCAACCCGCCAACACCGGCGGTGCAGCCGAGGGTCAACGCCATGCCAGCCGGCCGTTTCGCACCCAGCACACGGGCCTTCCGCACACGCCGAAAGTCAGCGGCAAGGCGAAACGGCCGGCACGATGAACAATCGCGCGTCGAACTGGGTCCTGGCCACGGGCGGTGCGTTCATGGCGCTCGCGACCATCGGCGGCGCACTCGGCGCGCATGCCTTGCCGGGGAAGCTCACGCCCGGACAGCTCGAGATCTACGACACCGCCGTGCGCTTCCAGTTTTTTCAGGCGCTGGGCCTTCTGGTACTGGGCGCCGTCGCCCGCGGGGGCTATAGCGATGGGTTGCACGCGGCGGCGTTGCTGCTGATCGGCGGCATCGTCACCTTCTGCGGCAGCCTCTACCTGCTCGCCTTTCACATCACGCTGGGCGCACCGCTGGTGGTCGGGCTCACGACGCCCTTGGGCGGCATACTCCTGATCGGTGGCTGGGTGATGTTCGCCATCACCTCCTGGCGTTCACGGCGCGCAGGTTGATCGCCCGGCGGCGACCCTCCGGATTGCCCATCGAGGCGGTCCTTCCGGAACTGACCGCCGCGCTCGCCACCGCTTCGCGCGTGGTGCTGCAGGCTCCGCCGGGCGCCGGCAAGAGCACCATCGTGCCGCTGGCCGTGCTCGACTGCGACTGGTTGGGTGCACGGCGCATCATCATGCTCGAGCCACGACGCCTGGCGGCGCGCGCCGTCGCCGCGCGCATGGCCTGGGCGGTCGGCGAGCCCGTGGGGCGCACCGTCGGGCATCGCATGCGCATGGACACGCGCGTGTCGCGTGACACGCGGATCGAAGTGGTCACCGAAGGCGTGCTCACGCGCATGTTGCAGCAGGATGCGGCGCTCGAGGGCGTCGGCCTCGTCATCTTCGATGAGTTCCATGAACGCAGTCTGCAGGCCGACCTGGGCCTGGCATTGGCGCTGGATGCCCAGGCGAATCTGGCGCCGGAGCTGAAGCTTCTGGTGATGTCGGCGACGCTCGATGCCGCGGGCATCGCCGCGAAACTGCAGGATGCCCCGTTGGTGCAGTCCGCGGGCCGTACCTGGCCGGTGGCCACACGCTACGCCGCCAGTTCCGCGCCGCTGCTGCCCGGCCCTGGTGCGCAGGGCGAGACAGTGGAGGCGCTCACGACCCGTATCGTGCGCCGGGCAGTCACCGAGGAGCCCGGCGATGTCCTGGTGTTCCTGCCCGGTGCACGCGAAATCCGCCGGGTGCAGTCGCAGCTTCAGAGTGGCCCGCTGCCTGCGAGTACCCGGGTGTTGCCACTGTATGGCGAACTGCGTGTAGAAGAGCAGGATGCCGCGCTGGCGCCCGCGGCCCCGGGCGCCCGCAAGATCGTGCTGGCCACGAACATCGCCGAGACCAGCCTCACCATCGAGGGCATCCGGGTCGTGGTTGATTCGGGGCTCGAACGTCGGGCGGTGTTCGATCCGGTCACCGGCATGGGGCGACTGGATACGGCGCGCATATCGCGCGCCTCGGCGGATCAGCGGCAGGGCCGGGCGGGCCGGCTCGAGCCCGGGGTCTGCTACCGGGCGTGGAGCGAGGGTGCGCAACGCTCGCTCGCGCCATTTTCACCACCCGAGATCCTGCAGACCGACCTCACGGGTCTCGCGCTGGAATTGGCGGCGTGGGGCACGATCGATGCGGCGACGTTGGTATGGCTCGATGCGCCGCCCGCCGCGACCCTCGCCAGCGCGCGGGATCTGCTGCGGCGACTTGATGCGCTGGATGACAAGGGTCGCGTGACGGCCCATGGCCGGGAGATGGCGCGCCTGCCGCTGCATCCGCGTCTGGCGCATATGCTGGTCGCGGCGCGTGGACTGCGCTGCGTGCCATTGGCCGCGGATCTGGCGGCACTGCTGTCCGAGCGCGACCTGCTGCGTGCGGCGGGGGGCTTCGGCGATGCGGACATCCGCGCCCGCCTGTCGCTGCTCCACGGCGAGTCCGAACCCGCCGGTGTCGACCGCGGCGCCCTGCAACGTGCGCGGCGACTGGCCAGGGATCTGGTGCAGCAGTCTTCAGGCGCGGCCGGCGATCGGGCGCCCGGCCTGGAAGGGGTGCTGCTCGCCTTTGCCTATCCCGATCGTATTGCCCGCAAGCGCGCCGGCGCTGACCACCGCTTCGTACTGGCCAATGGGCGTGGCGCCGAGTTCGCATCGCCCCAGAGCCTCGCGCAGCGGGACTTCATCGTCGCCATCGACGCCGACGACCGGGATCGCGATGCGCGCATCACACTGGCGGCACCGCTGTCACGCGCGGATCTGGAAGAATATTTTTCATCTCAGCTGCGGGTGACCGACGAAGTCGAATGGAACGATCGCGAGCAGGCCGTGGTCGCCCGCCGTGTCACGCGCCTTTTCGAATTGCAGATCAGTGAGCGGCCGCTGCCTGATATCCCCGCGGCAGCGGCCAGCGCCGCCATGCTCGAGGGCATCAGACGACTGGGACTCTCCGCGCTGCCTTGGAGCGAGGAGAGTCGGGATCTGCAGGCCCGCATGGAATTTGTCCGCACCCGCGCCGCTGCCACGGTGACGTCCGCGTGGCCGGCCGTGGACGATGTCACGCTGGCCGCCGATCCGGGAAGCTGGCTCGCGCCCTGGCTGGAGGGCCTGACCCGCGCCCAGCATCTCGCGCGTCTGCCGATGACGCAGATTCTCAAGGGAGTCTTGACGCGCGAGCAGCAGTCGCGGCTGGAGGATCTCGCGCCGACTCATTTCATCGCACCGACCGGCTCGCGCATCCGTATCGATTACCGGGACGAGCTCGCGCCCGTCATTGCAGTTCGATTACAGGAGGTGTTCGGCGTGCTGAGCTCGCCCAGGTTGGCCGGCGGACGGGTGCCGGTGACCTTCAAGTTGCTCTCCCCGGCGCAGCGACCGGTGCAGATCACACGCGATCTGGCGACCTTCTGGCAGGGATCCTATGCCGATGTGCGCAAGGACATGCGCGGTCGCTATCCCCGGCACTACTGGCCTGAGGACCCCGCGGTCGCCGAGCCCACCCGGCGCGCAAGGCCTGCGGATAAAAAACCGAAGCCCTGACAGACGCCCGCGCTGCGGCGTGCGATCATGGTTCGAGAGGGGAGACGAGCAACGGGAACAAATGCAACTGCGAGACGAGGAGGTACCGCTGTCGGCACAGCGGCTGCGCGAACTCATGCTCTGGCATGGCAAGGACGAAGGCAACCTGCCTCCGGCTGCGACTCTCGTCAACCTCTCGCGCGACACCATTGCGGCGCTGACCCAGCTGCAGCAGCTGCGCAGCGAATTGGCGCAGATACGTACGGCGCTGTCGCAGCTGTTCTGGAGCTGCGAATCCAGCGAGCTTCGCCAGGCGTTGCTGGTGACCCTGGGCGAGCCGCCGGAGAACCTGACAGCGCCCGAAGACCTGCCGATCCCCAGCTGGGCCGCTGCGCCGAACGGTCTGCCGCCGCCTGACCCGGCGAGCGATGCGCACGGTGCGGCATCGCCGCCGCAATGGCGCAGGGCCTGATCAGGCCATCCGCGCCCACCGGATCAGCGTCCCGATGCTGGGCGGTTTGCCGTGCATCAGCAGCGCAATCTTGAACACCTTGGCGGCAAACCACACCACGAGAATGGCCGTGACGCAGCTGATCAGGAGCGTGCTCCACACCTCCCATGCGGGCGGCGGGGCGGAGGAAGCCACTCGGGCGATCATCGCAAACGTGTTGATCGGAGGGATGAAGCTCATGGCGACGCTGAAACTGGAATTCGGTGCCTGACCGATGACACCCGTCAAACTGTATCCGGCGATCAGCACAATCATGATCGGGCCCATCAGCGATTGAGCATCGGCCATCTGGTTGACCGCTGAGCCGACGGTGAGCATCAGCGAACCGAACACCAGATAGGTGACGGCGTAGAAGGCCAGAACATAGAGGATCAGTATCGGATCCAACAGCCCCGCCAGGGAGTACTGCGCCAGCGCATACAGCGACATGACGATGTAGACCGCCGTCATGGTCAGACCCAGCCCCAGCTGACCGAGGAGCTTGCCGTACATCAGCTCGATGGGCGAGACCGCCGCCAGCAGCACCTCGATGACGCGGCTGGATTTCTCCTCGATCGTGGAGGTCAGCAGAATCTGGCCCCCCGTCATGACACCGATGAAAATCAGAATGCCGCAGGCAAATGGCAGGAAGCGCGCGACGCCGCGCGAGCCGACGTGATCGCCGTCGGCGCCCACGACGACGGTCTCGGGTTCGAACACCTGCTGGGCCTTGGCGATTGCCAGGGGATCCAGGCCGGCGCTGCGCAGTCGGGTCGCGATCAGCGCGGCGCGGACCGCATCGCGCAGCGTCGACTCGGTGCCATCGTCGATATGCGAGGAGGCGTAGAGGTCGTAGCTGCCGAATACTTCGGCGCCCGGACGTCGCTCGACGGCATTGGGCTGGATCGACACGATGGCCAGGTGTCGTGGCGCCGCATCGCGCGACTGGACCAGCCAGGACTTGCGGGACTGCACGTCGACCTCGGCCGGCAGCGCCACCACGGTGAGTTCCGGGACCGGTGGTGCGGCTGCATTCGCGGGCCGCGGCGCTCCCCCGGACGGGGCCGGGCTCTGGGTGGTCTCCAGGGTTCTGCGCTTCACGATTTCCGTCGGCAGCAGCGCACGCTCGAGTTCCGCCGTGACCTTGCCGGTGGTATCGATGACGGCGACTTCGCCGGCGACCTGCGGGCTGTGCGAGTTGAGGATGCGCGGAATGAGTACCACGAGCATCACCAGCAGCACCGGCATGATCAGCAGTCCGATGAGGAACCCGCGTGAGGCGATCGAGGTCTTGTAGTCGCGCGCGGCGACCAGGCCAATGCGACGCAGCGAGAGGCTCATGTGGCAACTCCGGTTTGGGACAGGCCCTGCAGGTGGGTACGCAACGCCTCCGTGGAATTCTCGGTCGCGCCGGACTGGCTGACCAGGCGGATGAACACGTCCTCGAGGCGGATGCGGACGAGTTCGATGCGGGCCGGAGCGACGACCGTGGCAATGGCGCGAATGGCGGCGCCCGGATCCGTCCCCGCCACCAGGCGCAGTTCGCAGCCTTCGTTGTTGAGCTTGAGGCTCTCGACACCGGGCACCGTCTGCAGCGCCAGCAGGTTCGCGTCCGGGTCGAGCGGTTCGAGCTGAACGCGCCGCGTGTCGTACTGGCGCCGCAGCCCGGAGATAGGCTCGTCCAGCACCTTGCGTCCCTGATGGATCATCACGATCTGCTGACACAACTCCTCGGCGTGAGCCATCACATGCGTCGAGAAGATGATGGTCGCACCGCGCTGGTGCTCCTCGGCGATGACCTCCTTGAGCAATCGCACGCTGAGCGGGTCCAGACCGCTGAAGGGTTCATCCAGAATCAAAAGGTCGGGCTCGTTAACGATCGCCGCGACGAACTGCACCCGCTGCAGCATGCCCTTCGAGAGATCCTCGCATTTTTTGGTAGCGACATCGGGCAGACCCAATCGGCCGAGCAAGCGGTCGGCGCGCCCGAATGCCTGTGCACGCGTACGCCCCTTCAGGCACCCCATGTAGGTGAGGAATGCGCCGACGGTCATCTTGCGGTATGAGCCGCGTTCCTCGGGCAGGTAACCGATACGATCCTTGGCGTCCAGTGCCGACGCCTGCCCCAGGACACTGATGCGACCCCGGTCCGGAAACAGTATCGACATGATCATGCGGATGGCGGTGGTCTTGCCGGCGCCCGACGGTCCGATGAGGCCGTAGGTCGCACCCTGCGGGATCGCCAGATCGAGCGATTCGATCGCGATCTTGTCGCCGAAGGACTTACGGACGTCTTGCAGTTCGAGAACGGCTGTCATGGTTGCCTCTTACATGGGCTTGAAGCGGAATTGAAACGCCTGACTCACGGGCAGCTCTTCGGCGCGCCCCTTCACGGTGAGTTTCATACGACCGTCGGTACCGGTCTCGATGCGATGGATGGCGCCGGCGCGCACGATGACACTGCGATGGATCTGCCAGAAGACCTCCGGATCCAGCGCCGCCAGCAGCTCGCGCAGCGGCGTGCGGATCTGGACCTCGTCATCCGCGGTCACGACGCGCACGTACTTATCCTGCGCCGCGAAGAACAGCACCTCATTGATGCCGAGCACCCGGGTCACATGACCGGCACTGCCCGTGATCCAGCGCATGGCCGCGCTCACGCCGAACGACTTCTTGAGATCGGGCGCCTCGGCCAGACGCTGCTTCAGGCGCACGATGCTCTGCGCCAGGCGCTCGCGTCGGATCGGTTTGAGCAGGTAGTCCACGGCCGCATGGTCGAAGGCATCGAGCGCATGGCTCTCGAAGGCCGTCGTGAACACCACATGCGTGGTGTCGGCGGCGCGCGCCACTTCCAGGCCGGTGAGGCCCGGCATGCGGATATCGAGAAAGGCGACATCGGGTTGCTGACTGGTCAGCGCCTCGAGCGCCGCGAGGCCATCGGCGCACTCGCTCACCACCTCGAGTTCCGGCCACAGCTCGCCGAGCAGTTCACACAGGCGGCGTCGCTGCGGAGCCTCGTCTTCGGCCACGAGTGCGCGGGGCCGGCTCATGCCGCTGCCTCGTAGGGGACGCGCAGCGTCGCAATCACACCGCCGGCGGTCCGATCCTGCAGCGTGAGTGATCCGCGCGGGCCATAGCGGGCGATCAGCTGATCGCGGATATTGTTCAGGCCCATGCCAACCGCGGCGGGAGCGCGCAGGCCGGCGCCGGTGTCGACCACGCTGACCACCAGTTGCGGGCTCCCGGTGCGCGATTCGACGGCGGCATTGACCATGATCTGTCCGCTGCCGCTGGTGCGCTCGATGCCGTGCTTGATCGCGTTCTCGACCAGTGAGATCAACAGCAGCGGTGGAAAAGAGTGTTGTTGCAGGGCCGGGTCCACGTCGATCACAAAACCGAAGCGCTGACCCATGCGCACTTTCATCACGGTCAGATAGCTGCGGCAGATCTCCAGCTGCTCGGCCAGGGTCGAGTGAGTGTTGCCGACATCCGCGCGCAGCTTGGGTAACGTCACCCGCAGGTGATCCACGAGGGCCTCCAGGGTCGCCTCCGCGCGCTCCGGATCCTGGCGGATCAGGCTGTGGACCGAGGCCAGGGTATTGAACAGAAAATGCGGTTCGACCTGGGCCTGCAACACCATGAGGCGCAGATCGGATTCTTCCTTTTCCTGATTCAACGCGGCGAGTTCGCGTTGGTGGCGGTTGATCTGCCACCAGTGCTGCTCACGAAAGAAAGCGATGAGCGCGAAGCCGCCACCGAAGAACGCAATGACGACAAACTGCCAGCAGCGGATCCCCCAGATGAACGCCCTGGAGGGATGGGGCCACGTCGACGGATCGAAATTGAACAGCGCCATGTAGCGCGGCAGGATCGTAGCCTGTTGATACAGCTCCGCGAGGTGCTGGCCCAGGTAGCTGACGATGAGACCCAATCCGATCGCAATGGTCACCGTCAACTTTGCCGGTGGCAGATGGTGACGGGCAAACGTTGCCATCGCCGGTCCGCCGCTCGCCACGACGACCCAGATCGGGACGCCGACGGCGGCGGTCTCCCAGCCGAGTTTCGTGTCCTGAATACCGATGCCGATGAGCATCGCCTGCACCAGCCCCAGACCCGCCCCAAGCGGTACGAAGATCACGCAACGGCCGCGCAACCAGGACGCACTGAACACCGGAAAGCTGCGATATCCGCCAAAAGGTCCGGCGGCATGGGCGGCGACTTCCGAGGGCAGTGGTTCGCGAAGCGAGTACATGCGCGGGATCTTAGCCTCGGGGTCTGAGGACCTGGGTTGAATGCGACCAACGGCGCCGGAACGGCGACGAAAGGCCATAATAGGCGAATGGAAAGAATACTCGAACCCGAAATCATGGATGGTGAGGCGGAGGCCGAGGCCTATGCGCGCGCCGACTTTTCCGACTCGAATCAGGCCTACGTGGTCGACGTGGTCAGTAGCTTTCCCGACCACCTGGGCAAGGTCCTCGATCTGGGCTGCGGACCGGGCGACATCGCCATCCGCTTGTCGCGCGCCGCCGCGGCCGCCCGGATCACGGCCGTCGATGGCAGCCCGGCCATGCTGGCGATTGCCCGCGCTGCACTGCGGTCCGCCGGACTCGAGAGTCGCGTGAGCTTCGTGGAAGGTCGATTGCCCGGGGTCGCGCTGAGCAATGGCAGTTTCGATCTGGTGCTCTCGAAGGACATGCTGCACCACTTGCCGCAGCCACAGGTTTTGTGGAGCGAGGTGCGGCGCCTGGGGCGCCCGGGCGCCGCCGTTTGCGTGATGGATTTGAGCCGGCCGGCGACAGCGGCGCAGGCACGCGGTATCGTCGAACGGGTCTCGGGCGGCGAGCATCCGCTGCTCAAGACCGATTTCTACAATTCGCTGTGCGCGGCGTTTACCGCGGAGGAGCTGCGCGCACAGCTGGCGGCGGCCGGCCTACCGCTGCGCGTCAGCCAGTTGACCGAGCGTCATCTGTGCGTCAAGGGGCGGCTACCCGGATAACGGTCTTACCGAAGGACTCGCCCTTGTCGACGGCGTCGAACGCCGCGGCGGCATCCTGGAATTCATACACCTTGTCGATGACCGGCTTGACGTGATGGGCATCGATGAAGGCATTGAGGGCCTCGAAGTCGGCGCGCGAGCCGACGTAGATTCCGGAGGCCGTGATGTTGCTGTTCATCAGCATCATGACCGGCACGTCCCCGCCGAATCCGCCCAGGCCACCGATGAGTGCGATATGGCCGCCGGCGCCGAGTGTCGCCAGGGCATGGCTCAAAGAGTCCTTACCGCCCACCTCCAGGATCTGCTGGACTCCGGCGGCACCGGTGATGGCCCGCACCGGCTTCTCCCAGTCCGTGGTCGTGCGGTAGTTGACGCCGCCAATGGCGCCGAGGGCCTTGGCGCGCGCGAGCTTCTCATCGTGTGAACTGGTGATGATGGGTTTGGCGCCATCGGCCACGGCCAGTGACAGACCGAGCAGCGACACGCCGCCGGTGCCTTCCAGCAGGACATAGTCGCCGGGCTGCATCTGTCCGCGACTGAACAGGCCATTCCAGGCGGTCACCCCGGCGCAGGGCAGGGTGGCGGCCTCTTCATATGTGAGCGTGGTCGGAATTCTGACGACCCCGGACTCATCCAGTGCCACATACTGCGACAGCATGCCGTCGACCGATCCGCCCAAGGCGCTTTGCGCCACATCGGCGGGCGGACTGCCGCTCGTCCATTTCTGGAAGAAGGTTCCAGCGACGCGATCTCCGATGTGAAAGCGGGTTGCAGCGGAGCCCAGCGCGACGACTTCGCCCGCGCCATCGGAGAGCGGCACGATGACCTGACGCGGACCGACGGGGTATTGCCCACGCAGCACAAAGATGTCGCGCCGGTTGAGAGAGGTCGCATGCACCCGGATCAGTACCTGGTGCTCGGTGGGTCGCGGCACCGGGGCCTCGACCTTCTGCAGGGTGAACGGTCCCTGCGCGCCGGGGCGAATGAACTGGTACTGCTGCTGGGTGGTCGGAAGCTGCGGTGGCTGCAGGGAGGTGCAGGCGCAGGTGGCACCATAAGCCAGCGTTGCGAGAATCGCTGCGGCTCGCTTCGTCGCGGACCCGTTCGCGGCGTAGAATGGGGTCATAGAGATCTTCCAGGGCTTGTTGTGACCATGTTTGCGCGCTACCCAATCATTTTGACGGTCTGTTTGACTAGTGCGGGATGCGGCCAGCATACCGCGACCTCGCCCGCCGCGTCAGGCACGATGGCTGCCGCGAGCGCGCCGGCCAGTGCGCCGTCCACGGCATCGGTCGAACCCGCCATTGCCTGGTACGCCGGCAGCGTCGAGTCGGCATTTGCCGCGGCGCGCGCTCAGAACAAGCCGGTCTTTCTATACTGGGGCGCGAAATGGTGTCCGCCCTGCCATGAGTTGAAGGCGACCGTATTTTCACGTCCTGATTTCATCGAAAAGCTGAAGCTGTTCATTCCCGTCTATCTGGATGGCGATGACCCCGGTGCGCAGAAGTGGGGCGACAGGTTTGGCGTCAGTGGCTATCCGACGGTGCTGGTGCTGCGCGCCGATCAGAGCGAACTGGCGCGGCTGTCCGGCGGCATGGATCTGACTCAATACTCGGAAGTCCTGGATTCGGTGCTGGGCGACGTACGGCCTGTCAGCACCATTCTGGCCGCACTGAAAGCCGGGAGCGCCGAACCGCTGTCACGCGATGATTGCCATCGCCTGGCCTTTTACGGCTGGGATCTCACCGACGATGTGAACTCCAAGTTCTCATCCTTGGCGCAGACGCTGTCGCAGGCGGCCGCGCAGTGTCCGGCGGCGACTGAGTCGGATAAAGCCCGTCTCATTCTCGCGGCGGCGGACA
This sequence comes from Steroidobacteraceae bacterium, assembly GCA_035486855.1. Classification (GTDB taxonomy): domain Bacteria; phylum Pseudomonadota; class Gammaproteobacteria; order Steroidobacterales; family Steroidobacteraceae; genus DAIDKA01. The sequence goes on along the minus strand of DATHMT010000036.1, from coordinate 17,128 downwards.
TGGCGGCGGACGGTGAGGCCAAGGCACTCGACGCCGGCAAAGCACCCGGCCGGCAGCTGGTGCAACTGATCGGGCAGGTCGATGGCATATTGAAGAATCAGGCGCTGGCCGGGGAGATTGCCGATGCCACCGGCGGCCTGGATGACTCCTTTTTCAAGGCTGTCGCGAAGTCCGCGCCGCAGGATGCGCCGGGCTGGCGCGAGCGCTTCGGCAGCGTGATGGACCAGGCCGCACTCGATCCGCGCTTCTCGCTGGCCGATCACCTCTATTTCCTTTATGCAAAGCTGCAGGCGATCAAGGCGCTCGATCCCAGTCATAAAGTCCCCGCGGAACTGTCCGCCCAGGCGCACCGGAGCATCGATGCGGCGCTTGCCGGCAAGCTCGACGAGCATACCCGCCCGAGCGTGGTGAATGCGGCGCAGAACATCCTGGATGTGCTGGGCGATGACGACCGCGCCTATGCGATCACGCGCGAACAGATGGCGCAATCCAAGACCCCGTACTACTACATGCTGGATCTCGCGGACCTGGATGAGAAGCACGGCCATGTCGACTCGGCGGTGAACTGGCTGGCGCAGGCCTATTCCCAGTCCCAGGGCACGGCCACCCGTTTCCAATGGGGCTATCACTACCTGGTGGGCTTGATCAGAATGAAGCCGGCGGATGATGCCGACATCCGCACCGCCGGCCTGGCCGTGCTCGGCGAGCTGGATGGGCCGGATCGAATCTATCAGCGCACCAGGGCGGGACTCGATCGGCTGAATTCTGCGCTGACAAAATGGAATGCCAAGGGCGATCATGCGGCGACCATTGCGGCGCTGCGCCAGCGTATGGACGGTATCTGCGGCCAGATTCCCAAGTCCGATCCCGCCAATGCCACCTGTCGCGGGTTCCTTGCAAAAACCGAGTCGGCCAAAACCTGACGGCGCAGGCCGGCTTGGGCGCGCATGCCTTACACCATTTCCCATGTCGCCGCGGTGGTGCCATTTTCGCGGCTGCTCGCCCGGTTCAGGATGCTATCTGCGGTCGTGATCGGCAGCATGGTCCCCGACTTTGGCTATCTGCTGCCCAAATACCCGCCCAGGTTCGAGACACACAGTGCAATCGCCCTCGTGACCTTCTGCCTGCCGATGGGGATGCTCCTGTACTGGGTTTTTCAGCGACTGATGAAGGCACCCCTGCTGAGCGTGCTACCTGACCAGGCGTATGCGCGCTGGCAGCCGTATGCGGCGCCGGCTTCAATGGCGAGCCTGCGGCAGTGGGTGCTGGCGGCCTGCGGCGTGCTGCTGGGTGCCGGGGTTCATCTCGTGTGGGACGCATTCACTCACGAGGAGTCGCGGGGCGCGCGCATGTTTCCGGAGCTCGCTGATCCGCTGTTCGTCCATGGCCACCTGGTGACGGGCGCGTATATCCTCCAGGGTTTGAGCTCATTGGTCGGTCTGCTGATCGTGCTCGGCGCCATCGCCTATGCACTGCGTGGTAGCGGGCACTCCACGGTGGTACCGCGCGTGCTCCGTCACCTGGAACGCCAAACCTGGGTACTCGTTTTTGCGGTTGTCACGCTCGGCCTGTGCGTTGAATTCACCATTGTGGAGCAACCGCCCCGTCACTTCCATTTGATCTGGATCGGCATTGTGGCCATTGCACTGCTGCGTGCGTTGGCGCTTGCGGCCCTTCTTGTCAGCCTATTGATGCAGGTGTATCTGCGGACGAAACGCTGAAGTGCGCACTTTCAGGGTTTGGGTTGCGGAAACGCCAGCACTTCGGCGGTATAAGTCTCCGTCAGGGCGCTGAGCGGGGTTCCATCCGGCAAACTGAGCACGGCCGTGTGCTGCAGCACGTAGGCCGGAATCGCAAGGCTGCCCGCATGAGTCGGGCGCTTTGCGACATTCATCTCCCAGCCTTGCGGCAATGGCATCCACAGCAGCGTTGCGCTCAGCGTGTGACGCTGGAAATGAAGCGCCTGAATGGCGCGACCGAAGGCAACATCGCTGTGATCCAACGCCCGGTTCATCTCCGCGGTCAGACGGGACGGCACATACCAGTTATCCGCTTCGGACAGCACGTGGCTGCCGCAATGCAGCTTGACCCGGCGATATCCGATCGGCTCGGTTGCACTGACGTGCAGCAGTTCCCGCTGAGCAGGGGACGGTGCCTTGTCAATGTCGTGGACTCGCTCCGCGGTGACAGTCGCGGGGTCCGCCAGATGATGCCCGGCGCACCAGCGGTCGAGAGTGAGTGTCGCGCTGTCATGCGACAGCAGGTCCGCATTGAGAGATTGCAGCAGCGCCAGTGCCTCGAGCCGCGCGGTGTACGAGTCTTGCCAGGCGAGTGCGGGTTCTGCGGCAGCGGCCGTAGCCCCGGCGCCGGTTGCGAACAGAACGATCAGCGCTGCGGCTGTATGGGTCAACATTTTGGGCACTTGTGATCTTCCTTCGAGCCGGCTTGGGGAGGGCCGGCGGTAATGGTATTGTCTGGCACCTTTTCGGTGGGCCTGTAGCACAGCGGTTAGTGCAGGGGACTCATAATCCCTTGGTCCTTGGTTCGAATCCAAGCAGGCCCAGAAAACAAGCGCGGTCCATTTTGGCCAGATGGGTAATGGTTCATACCGGCCAGAATGATATGTAACCTATGAGCCCGAAAGCTCACACCTAGGACTGGACCAAACCTGGAGCATCGGCGGAATCGACAAGCCAACTTGACCAGACTAGACTAAGCCAACAATTCGTCAACGGGAAACGGCCGAAATGAGCACGATTAACATCTATGAAGCCAAGACCCAGCTTTCGAAGCTTGTAGAGCAAGCGGCGGCAGGCAAAGACATTGTGATCGCCCGCGGCGGCAAGCCTGTGGCGCGCCTCACGCGTCTGGAAACACCGGCCCGCAAGATCCGTTTCGGGGTTTTGAAAGGCAAGGTGAAAGTGGCAAAAGATTTCGATGCGCCGCTGCCGGCGGAGGTTCAGGCGGAATTTGAGGGCCGCTGATGCGCCTGCTTCTGGACACGCACGTCTTCATCTGGTCGGTGATGGACAGCCGGCAGCTGAAAGCGGCAACGCGCGGCCAGCTGGCCTCTGCCGAAGTGGTCTACGTCTCAGCGGCGTCCATTTGGGAGATCGCGATTAAAACCCGACTTGGGAAAATGACGGGTGAAGCTGAGGCGTTCGCGGCGGCGATTGACGCTAGTGGATTTCGAGAACTGGCAGTGACGGCGAATCACGCCGCAGCCGTAGCAAAGTTGCCTCTACATCACTCTGATCCATTCGACCGCCTGTTGCTTGCTCAAGCATTCCTCGAACCATTGCGTTTGGTGACGGCGGACAAGGCCCTTGTCGTTTACGGCGGTGCAATCGATCTCGTCTAACGCATTGGCTCGATGGAGCGCGGCGAGGTCTGAGGCTGCAATCTGCACAGCCGCGCGACTGGCAGCTCCGGGGGGGGCAAATTGGCAGGCCCCTGGCCAATCTCGGTCATTGGGAGAGCGCAACTGCCTGCCGAAGACCTGCCATTCGCGGCCGCCTCGCAACTACGCCTTACGAGGTGCAGGTGTCTGCCTGTCGTGCCACAGTGCACGGCAGATCCGAATCGTGATCGCCAAAGCCGCGATCAGCAATATCATTTCGAACAGCAAGTTCTGGTTCACAGGGCTAAGGCTCTGCGGCATGCCTGGGTAGGGTAGCCTCAATCTGCCCGTGAATAGCAATGGAACGAAGGCAAAGGGTGCCACGGTGACCCAGAACGCAACCCGGCTGCGCTTCAATATAAGAACAGTCGCCGAAAGAAATGCCACACCCATACCCAAGGCCAGGATCGGCTCCCAAAGTGGTGTTGCGTCTAGCATTGGGTTCCGAGGATAACGGGCGAGCCCGAAGAGCCCTAGCCCAAGTTTGTAGTCAACGATGATACTTCCAAAAGCAAACATTTCGACTGCCAGGATTGCAACCCACAGCGCCATACCCCAACGAACGAACCGAACGGGCAACCGACTAGTCAGGTTCATGGATTTCCACCTCTCATAACAACTGGTCTGGAGGCAGCCGAGCGCCCACCTTAGGGCCTCTCGATCACTTGGAATCTCGTCTACTTCTCTGCTCATCGCTTGCGCCCACTCCTCACGCTCGCGCGGCAACACACGCATCGCGAGACCAACGGCTTGACTTGCCAGCCATCGACAAACCGATGTTGAAGTCATCGCGCACCCGCCTTGATTGGCCCATAGACAGACCCGGGCTCCACTGAGCCTTCCGCCTGATCGCGTGCGAAGGCCAGTCCGGTAGTCGTCAATCGGTAGACATGTCGGGGTGGCCGCCCTAGCTGCTCTGCGTCCTTCCATCGCGAAGTGAGTAGACCTTGATCACCGAGACGCATGAGGATTGGATACAGCGTCCCGGACTTGAGTCCGGTTTCCTTTGAAAGCGCGTAGCCGTGTTGCCATGATCGCGGCTGCTTGAGCAAAGCGGCCAGCAGGGCAACAGTCTGACGAGAGCACTTGCGGCTAACGGCCATTGGTTAAACTCTACATATGTAGATCGCAATCGTCAATACTGCGAGAGAAGCTTGGTGGATCTGCCGCTCTCACTAGCCCAGAGCTGCTGGTCGCGAGCGTCGCCTTTGGGTGCACAAGCGCAAAACGGTGGCCCAGGTGGCGAGCAGACGGACCGCGGCAGAGGAAACGAGGGGGAAACGATAAGCAGGCTACTGAAAGCCGGTATTCTCGAACGCCGGACAATCCGACTCCGAGAAGTACCGAGCAATTCCTGATGGGTGCCTACCAAGAATGTGAAAATCAGGGTCGAATCATAGATAGGACTGGGAAACTCATAATCCCTTGGTCCTTGGTTCGAATCCAAGCAGGCCCAGTTCACACTCAAAATTGCCTTCGGGGTTCACTGGACGCCGTCTCCTCGGCAGGCCTCGTACGATCCTTTGGGGATCCCCGGTGCGATGCTGCGGCCCTTCGATTCGTAGGCAATGTTCGGTACCAGACACCCGGCCGGTTTCAATCTATGTCGATCCACGAATTTACAATCATGGAGGTCGGTTTTCGAATTCCTTGGCGATGAGTGAAGCTCACTGACACGACGCGCATCAGGCTGGAGCATGAGCGCTTGGGAGTTCCGCCTCCAGCCTCGCCCGTTCGCTCTCGGGCAGCCAGGTAAACAGTTCATTCCCATCGCAGTCTCGAATCGCGAGAGTCGGCGCACCCCAGTAGATGACTGTGGTCTTTATGCGATTTTCACTCAAATACCGCTGGAATGACTCAAGCTGATCTTCATAAATCGCGAAGAATACTCGGCCGTGTCCAGCCCTGCCTGCCGTCCATTCTTCCTCCTGATTCAGGATAATGGGGAAGCCGAAGAGGCTGACCTGGACCACGAATGGCCGTCCGTCCTCCTGGTGGATCCAGTCCTGCTTGAAGCCCAGGGTCTGCGTGTAGAAGCGCAGCGCGCGCTCGGCGTCTTTGACGAAAAACACGGTTCTGGCGTCAAAATTCTGCATCGGCATCTCCTCGATGGATCGCGCCCAAGACCAACATCGGCAGTCTGCGTCTACCCGATCTCAGCAAGCCAGAGTGTGACGACCTGGATGACGTCCAGAAGGATTGATCGGCCGCCACCGTATTGAAACCGAACATGTGCTGGAATATTACGGCGCACCCTTGAAGGACTTGTCCGGGTAGGCAGGATGGGCAGGCACCGGCCGCGGATCATCCTTGATCTGCTGCTTGAGCAGATCGACGGCGGCCTGAAGCTGCGCGTCCGAACCGCCAAACGTTGCATGGGGCAGGTTATCCACCACGATGTCGGGATCCACACCGTGCCCCTCGATGACCCACTTCCCCTGCGCATCGTAGACGCCGGTTTCGCCCGCACTCGCCAAGCCGTTATCGGCCTGGGTGTTGCTGCTGCTGAGCCAGATCTCGCCGCCCCAGGTCCGCGTCCCGATCACTTTGCCCATCTGCAGGCGCTTGAACCCTTCCGTAAACGCCTCGCCGTCCGACCCGGTCGCTTCATCGCACAGGACCACGATATGGCCGCGGAAGGCGTATTGCATGTTCCAATTGGGGTTTCCGAGCCGCGGCTGCCAGTAGAACCATGCCTTGCGCAGCAGATCGTTGAGCAGCCACGAGTCGATGTTGCCACCGCGGTTGTTCCGCACATCGATGATCAGGCCCGGACGATTGAAGACCGGGTAGTAGTCCCGCGCCCACTGGTTGATGTCACTCGGCCCCATGGCGCGCAGGTGAACATAGCCGATCTCGCCCTGTGAGGCGGCGTCCACCTTGAGCCGGCGCGTGTATTCCCACTCCGCGTAGCGCATGCCGCCATCGGTTCCCGCGTCGACGGGCCGTGCCAGCACACTCCGGACCGCGCCTTGGCTGGATTTGACCTGCAGCATCACCTGTTGACCGGCCTTGCCGCGCAGCAGCTCGCGCTCATCGGCGACCTCGAGCGGGCTCCTGCCGTCGATACTCAGAATGATTTCGCCCTCGCTCACCCGAGACTCGGGCCGCGCCAGAGGCGGCGCCTCGTTGGGCAGGTCCGGATCATGCCGATAGACGTGTTCGACCACAAAGCCACCGGCTTTTGCATCGCGGCGCAGAATCGCGCCCAGTGTGGCGATCCCAATCGCGTCCGCCGGCTTGCGATCGTCGCCGCCGCTCACGAAGGTGTGAAGCGCGGACAGCTCCCCGACCATCTGCGCGATCAGATCGTTCAACTCGTCGCGGTTGGCCACACGATCGACCAGCGGCAGGTAGCGATCGCGCATCGTCACCCAATTCACGCCATGCATGTTGCGATCGTAGAAGTAGTCGCGCTCCAGGCGCCACGCGTCCAGGAAAATGCCGCGATACTCTTCGCGCGGAATGGTCGAGATCTGCCAGTGCGACAGGTCGATGGCGGCTTTGGGCAGAACCTTCGGATCTGCCAGCGCAGCGGTCTTCACTGCGGAATCGACGATGTAGAAGTTATCGCCCTTGTAGATCAGCAGCTTCTTGCGATCCAAGGATATTTCGAAGCTCTTGACTTCCGCCAGGACGGTCTCCAGTTCGTCACCCTTGTTGGCGATATCGAGGCATTGCAGGCCGAGTTTTCTCTGGACCTCGTCGCTGGCACTGAGCCAGCACAGCCGCTTCGCGGTGGCCTGCAGGTCGCTATAGTTGCCGGGAGGGGCGGGGACTTCGCGCAGCCGCGAGGCAAGATCGGTGAAGTCGATCCTCACGGGTACGGGAAGTGGCTCCTGCCCGCTTTTTTTGTCGCCTTTCTGGGCGGGCGTGCCCTGTTTCCCGGAGCTGGCCTTCTTGGCGGTCGCGACGGCGTCCGTGTCCTTGTCGGCGTCGGGCTTTTGCGGATCCTTCGAGCCCTCCTTGCTGTCAGCGGGGTCCGGATGCAGTTCGTCCGCCGGCAGGAAGGGTGAACGCAGGCCAGGGGTGAGCGCCAGTTCGTATATCCGCAGCGTGCGATCGAAGTGCGGCGCCGGCTGACGCGGCCCCCAGGGTGACTGGATGGTGGTCTGCAGATTGCGGTCGGAGAGGAAGTAGAGCCACTTGCCGTCTGAGCTCCACACCGGATTCACACTGTCATAGCGGTCGGAGGTCAGCGTTTGGACGGCCCCCGAATCGAGGTTCAACACCTTGATCTGAACGAACAGGTTGTCGGCCGTTTCGACATAGGCGAGCCAGTGACTGTCGGGTGACCAGCTGAGGTCACCAAAATCGGCATTCAGAGACTGCGCGATGCGTTTGTCCTGCTTGGCCCGGATATCGTAGATCCACAGCTGCTGGTCCTTGTCGTGGTGAGCCAGCCATCGACCGTCGGGTGAGGGCACGCCGACCCAGCGCAGCACCTTGGCGTCGTGCGTCCACTGTTCCGGCGCCGACTCGCCGTCGGCGCCGAATTTCCAGAACTCCGTTTCTCCGCCCGCCGTGGAAAGCGCCACGATGCTTTTGCCGTCAGGGAGGAATGCAGCTTCGCGGTAACGGACCGAGGAGTCGCCGGCAACCTTGACGATGCGCCCGCCTTTGGCGGCGGGAAGCGTGAAGATTTCACCGCGCGCGGTGAAGACCGCCCGCGAACCGTCAGGAGAGAGGTGCGCCTGGGTGATGTAGTCGAGAGGCTTCTTCACCCAGTGCTCACGCAACTGGTCAAAGTCCGAGACCAGGGTGATCGGAATCACTTCCTCATGGCCGGTGCTCAGATCGAGCCGCCACAGATCGGCCCCTGAAGCGTAGACGATGCGCCCATCGTGTTGCGCGGCGGAGCGGACGTCGAAGACCCGCTGATGGCTGACGGCGCGCACGCCATGCCCCCGGGGGTCCATGGAATATACGTTCATCACGCCGTCGCGGTCGGTGAGGAAGTAGATCCGGCCATTCCAGAACATTGGATTGGTCGAGGTGCCCGCAAAATCCGCGGTCAGGGGAACGGCTTCACTTCCGCCGTTGAAGCTCCAGAGGCTTTCAGCGGTGCCGCCCTGGTAGCGTTTGGTATAGCTCCCCTGCTTGAACCAACGGGTAAAAATCAGCGTGTGCCCATCGCCGGCATAAACCCCCTGTGCGCCCTGCGCCAGTGGAATCGTCTCGCGCTCACCGCGATCGTCGATCAGCACCAGCCGGGAGCCCGGCAGCGTAGACTCCCGCCCCGTGGCCACCAGCAGGCGGCCGTCAGGTCCCCAGCCCGCGGGTTGAGAGACACCGTCCCACGTTCGGCGCTGGGGAAGCCCGCCGTCGATGGGCATGGTATAGACCTCCGACGGACCTTCGTAGTTGGCTCTGAAGGCGACCGTCTTGCCGTCAGGTGAAATGGTCGCGTTGTGCTCTATGCCGCTGCCGGAGGTGAGGCGCCGCGCGGCGCCGCCATGAATGTCGACGGTCCACAGGTCACCCTCCGAGGTGAAGACGATGGTCTCGCCATGGACCGCGGGCTCCGAATAGTAGCCGCGATGCAGCGGCGGCGACTCCGCGGCGAGCGTGGCAAAGACGGGAACAATCATCGCGAGGAGTGCAAGGCGGCGAAACGCGGACTCAAGTGCCATCTGCATCTGCTCCAAACTGTGTGCCTGACCGCGGCACATCATCGCCCAATCCCGGGATCGATCCAAGTGCGCGCATCGGCGGCGCAGCAAGCGTCTCTGCCTTGAACCACTCCGTCGCTTCCGAAAGAGTCCGAACACAGCGCCGTCCGTTCGGTTCGCGAATCGAAACCGTGCCTTCGGACGCCTCCTTTGCGCCTACCGTCACGAACATCGGGATACCGCAGTCATGCGCGGCCAACACCCGTCGCGCGAGGGTTTCATCCGCGTCATAGATCTGACAACGAAGACCTGCTGCCGCGAAAGTCTCGGCAACTGTGCGCGCGAAATCGAACTGGCCGGCTGAAACGGGAGCAACCGCGATCTGGTCCGGAGCCAACCAGAACGGTAGCTGACCGCGGTGATGCTCCAGCAGGATGGCCATGAATCGCTCGATACTTCCCAACACTGCCTGGTGGAGCATGATCGGGCGTACGGGCGCCCCGGATGCGTCGATGACTTCGGCATCGAGCCGCTCCGGAAGCACCAGATCGAGCTGTATCGTCCCACACTGCCATTCCCTGTCGTCCCGGTCCCCGAGGATGAACTCGAGCTTGGGGCCGTAGAACGCCCCCTCGCCGGGCTGGTGTCGAAACTCGAGTGCGGCGCTCAGGGCGGCTGCCGCGAGCATGCCTTCCGCCCGGTCCCACGCCGCATCTGAGCCCGCTCGCACCGACGGCCTGGTCGAGAATCCAACGACGAAATCCTGGAATCCGAAACGGGCATAGACGCGGCGCAGCAGCGCACAAAATCGGCTGACCTCGCCCTCAACGTGCACCGGCAGGCAGAACACATGCGCGTCGTCTTGGGTGAAGGCACGGCCCCGCATCAGTCCGTGCAGTGCACCGGACGGCTCGTATCGGTGGCAAGCGCCAAACTCACAGTAGCGCAGCGGCAAATCCCGGTACGACCGAATCTGCTGCCGAAACAGCTGCACGTGCCCCGGGCAGCTCATTGGCTTCAATGCATAGCTTCGGTCCTCATCATTGAAGACAAAAATGTTCGCGCCGAACTTATCCCAGTGACCGCTACGCTCCCATAATGACCGCGATAACAGTTGCGGGGTACGGACTTCGCGAAAGTTGGCGCGACGCATCTCGCTGAATAGGTAGCTCTCGATCAACCGGTAAAGGGTCGCCCCGCGCGGGTGCCAAAAGGCCGCGCCCGGGGCTTCCTCCTGTTGATGGAAAAGATCGAGCCGTGGTCCGAGAACTCGATGATCGTAACTGTCCATGGTGTCCTCCAAAGCGGTTGATCGCGCGGAGGGCACCCAAAAACAAGAGGGCCCCGTCCGTCGCCGGCGGGGCCCTCGTGAAAGTCGTCAAGAAATCCTTAGAGCATAAACGACCGCCACGGCCCGCCAGTGCGGGTCGTCGTGGTAGTGACGGCGTTCAAAAAATGCTTCATCAAGCGAAATTACCGATATATCGATCAGCAGTCAAATTTGCCGTATATACGGCTCAAACATCAATCGCTCCGGTTTGCTTGGTGCTCGTTCAATACGTCCATGACTGCGGAGAGCACCGCATCAGGCTTATCAACCATGATGTTGTGGCCGGAATCCGCTACGAGCTGGTGGCGGCCCCGCGTCGACAAGGCAGCGTAGGCCTCATGCGCCGGACCCCATCCCTCGCGGAGAAAGCGCCCAATCTGCTCGCGCAAATGCGCAAGCTCCTCGGGTGTGGCGACGCCCGGCGTGCCAGGCGGCAGCGCGCGCAGCGAGCCCAAAATGGATGCTTCGTCGCGTCCGGCGGTCAGCACGACCAATGGCATGTCAGCATAGTGACGCTGCGCGTTGGTCACCTCGCGTGAGGAATTATAGTGTTCGTTCTCAAGCGAGCTTTGCGTCAGCAGCCGCGCGGGATCGGTGTTGCGCCCGGCGATTGCCGCCTTCAGCTCTGGAAACATGGCGGGCACGGAGGAGTCAGTACACCGGTCGAATTGCTGCGTGCCCCTCTTCAGCGTACCGCTCCGCAGCCTCGCGACGCAGTCGCGCCGCTGCTTCACGGTCTGATCACCCAGGGCATCCGACACGGCTGCGAACTGCGGCGCGAGCCTTTCATCGACCGCGGGGCGGCCGGGAATATCCGGGTCGACCAGAACCATGCCGATGACGTCCCGTCGGTGCAGATCGGTGAACCGCAGCGTCTCATACGCGCCCATCGAGTGTCCTACCATGACATAGGGAGCTCGGATCCCAGCGCTCGTCAGTGCCCGCTCGAGGTCGCTCGTGGTGTGAACGATGTCCTGAGGTTCCGAGCTGGGGCTGCTGAAGCCGTAGCCCGCGCGATCCCAGGCGCATACGCGCGTTCGCTTTGCGAGCGGGCCCTGGACCCACCACCACCACCACGACCAGCCTCCCAGGCCCGCCGACAGAATGACGGCCGGCGACCCGTGCCCGAGACAGACGAAATTGATCGTGCGTCCTTTTCCGAGGTCCGCGACACTCTGGGGCATCAGGTAAGGCGCCATCCCCTGTTCAGGCATGGGAGCGGGCGCGGCGGAACCGGCGGGCGTGGCCACGAATGCGGCCAAGACAAGAAGGACCGTCAGCCGCATGTTGCCGCCGACCCCTTTCGCACACCCGGTCATGACGCGTCAGGCGGCCCCGGAAAACTGCGGCTTTCGCTCGCCAACCACTCCCGAAAGGCCGCCACTTTGTGGAGGGTCAAATGGGCCGGCGGGCATACAAAGTAGTAGCCACGCTCGGACCGCACGGCGCGACCCGCTACTGCGAGGCGCCCGAGCGCGACGGCGTCCGCCACTAAGGACCACATGGCGAGCGCAAGTCCCTGGCCGGCCTCAGCGGCGCGCACGATACTGATTGCGTCGTCGAACGCGGCGCCTGCGCTTGGCCACTGTTCGTCAAGGCCTCCATCGAGCACCCACGCGGTCCACGGCTCATGCGGACTGTGGAGCAGCCTGTAACGCTTCAGATCGCGGGCCTCGGCTATGGGGCCGTGACGTCGCAGCAGCGCTGGCGTACACACCGGAACCAGCCACTCATCAAACAGTTTTTCGTTGTGCAGGCGCGGCCACACGCCGCCGCCAAGACGGATTCCGGCATCCATCCCCGTTGCCACAAAATCGGCGAGCGCCACGGAGGTATGGATCTGTACGTCGATACCCGCGTGCTGCGATGTGAACTTCGTCAGGCGAGGCAATAGCCACTGCGCCAGGAAGAAGGCGAGTGTCGTCACACGCAAAGGACCCGAACCGCGGTCAGCGCGCGCTTCGTCGATCGCCCGCTCCAACTCAGCAAGCGCCTGCTCCACTCTCGGGCGCAGTCGCGCTCCCACCTCCGTCAGCTCGACTTGCTTGCCGTTGCGGCGCAATACCGGGACGCGCAGGTATTCTTCCAGCGCCTGCACCTGCAGGCTCGCAGCGCTGGTCGTGATGCCAAGAGCATGGGCGGCGCGGGTGAAACTCCTGTGGTCGGCGACCGCAACGAACACACGAAGGCTCGCGAGCGGAGCCCGCCGGTATGCGGTGCGTGAGGGCGTGCGCGCTTTCGCGGACTGCGCCTTCCCTCGCCTGGTCTTGCCTGCCGCCATTCCCAACTCCGGAATCCCGCTCCGTGGTACCGCACATCGTACAGATCGAGCACGCGCCTGGCACTCCTGCAGGCGGATTCCCCGACTGAGGTGCGGCTATTGCGTTTGAAATTTACATGTGTAATCGTAGTCATCGGATTACACGTGTAGTCATGCGGGAGCGCGCCAGTGACAGCGAAAAAATCGATGCCTATCAGCCGGGCGGAATCCATTGTGATGGAGGTGTTCTGGACACGCGGTGCACTCGCCAGTGAGGATGTGATCGAGGCACTCGAGAGTCACGGAAAGTGGCGGGGATCCACGGTCAAGACCTTGCTGAACCGGTTGTTGAAGAAGAGCGCACTGCGCGCGCGCAAAGACAATCGGCGCTATATCTATTCTCCCGTGCTGACTCGCGATGAGTGGCTATCCATCGAGAGCCATGGGTTCCTGGATCGCATGTTTGGTGGTCGCGTTGCGCCACTCGTGTCGTACTTCAGTCACCACAAGAAGCTCAGCAAGAGGGACATAGAAGATCTCAAGCGCCTGATCAAGGAGATCGATGATGAGCGCTGAAATGATGCATGTGCTGACCAGCACGGTCACTGCTGTGAGCATCGCGATAGTGCTCATCGGTTTGCTGCGAAAACCGCTGCAGGCTGTCGTCGGCGCACGAGTGGCCTATTGGCTGTGGCTCCTTGCCCCTGTCATGCTGGCAGCGGCCCTGTTGCCGCCGCCGCCGGCATTCCTGTTCGTTAGCACCAACATCGTGCCGGAGCAAGTCAGTTCGGCGTTCGCGGCGGTCACCATGGGACATCCCATGGCCCGCGGCGGCTTTCTGACCCATTGGGCGATAGCCATCTGGAGCGTTGGAGCCGTCGGAATGCTGCTCCTGATGGCTATCAGACAGCGGTCATTTGTGCAGACACTGGGAGTGCTGACGCCCGATCCGGGCGGGTTCTACCGCGGCAATGTCGCCGCGCCAGTGCTCGTCGGTCTGCGCCACCAGAAGATAGTAGTGCCAGCGGATTTCGAGTCCCGCTACTCAGCGCAGGAGTGCGAGCTGATCCTTGCTCATGAGCGCGCACACGCGTCCCGTCACGACGTTGCTGCGAACACATTCGCGTCCTTCGCGCTGTGCCTGCACTGGTTCAATCCGCTGATGTATCGCGCCGTCGCCTGGCTGCGAATGGATCAGGAGCTGGCCTGCGACGCGCTGGTACTGGCTCACTGGGGCAATGCCCGGCGCCGATACGCGGAAGCTCTACTCAGAACTCAACTCGCCACCGAATCCGTGTGGCGTTTATCGACAGGATGCCATTGGCAGTCCATTCATCCACTCAAGGACAGAATTGCCATGCTCAAGCGTCTACCGCCAACGCGAACGCGTCGAGTCGTCGGCCTTGCATTCATCACTGCCTTGGCTGGGGCCGCGGCTTATGCAACCTGGGCGAGTGAGTTCCCTTCCGCCGCGGGGCCAGCAATCCTGGTTGATCTGGACGTCAAGATTACGAATCCGCAAACTCACGATTTGAACGAGCTGACAACACAGTACCTCGTCCACTCCGGCGAATCGATCCCTGACACACGCAATGACGGTACTCCGCTGCAGAAGACGGACAGGTTTGTCGCGTGCACGCCGTACCTGTCAGACGTGGCCGGAAAGTCGAGCGACTGGAGTGGCCTGAAAGCCCGCGGCATTCCGATGCCGGCTGCGGGCCAGATACTGCTTGACTGCCGAATTTACCGCGATGGCGAGATCGGAATGCGGCCCAGCGTCATCGCGCAGGATGGAAGCCCGGCGATACTCGAGTTCACAGAGCCGGATGGGGCGTACCACTATCGGCTCGAGGTAACTGCAACCACATCTCCGGAGAAAATTGTCGCGGCCGTAAAGCGTGCCGCCGAGCGACGCGGTGGGCCGCAATAGTCGAACCGGCGGACCTCTGTTCCCCATGCTGGATGGGTGATATTTTCACTCGCGGTTGGCTCCGATGTGATGCATGGGGGGAGCTGTGAAGGTACCTTACGCAGAAAAGTGGCAGAAGGAAGCGGACAGGCTGCGGAAGATTGCGCTCGATTGTGGCCTGAGCGAGGAGGTGAAGTGGGGCAAGCCCTGCTTCACTTACCAGACGAAGAATGTGGCAATCATCATCCCGCTGAAGGACGTTTGCACGCTCTCGTTCTTCAAAGGCGCGCTGCTCAGCGACCCCAAGCGCATCCTGCAAAAGGTCGGGGAGCATACCCAGGCGGCCCGCTGGGTCAAATTTTCCTCCGTCAAAGAAATCAACGCCATGCAGTCGATTCTGAGGAACTACCTCGACGAAGCCATCAAGGTCGAGCGCTCGGGGAAGAAGGTCACCCTCAAGAAGCCTTCGGAGTACGCGGTGCCTGAGGAGTTGCAGGCCAGCCTGGATGCGGCCCCGAAGCTGCGGGCGGCATTCGACGCGCTCACGCCCGGGAGGCGGAAGTCCCACATCTTTCATGTCTCGGGTGCGAAGCAGGCGAAGACTCGCGTAGCGCGGGCGCAGCGGTGTGTACCAATGATCCTCAGCGGCCGAGGGTTCAACGAACTCGAGGATTGAGCCGCCGGTTCACCTGCGACATCGCTACAGCGGTGGCGCCGTTTCAGATCTGATGCGGGCGCCGGTGAACGGGGCCTTCAGCCTCTCAAGAAGGAAAGTTTGCTGTGAGTTCGCGCCGCCTCCTCATCGGTGAGCAGCGGTTCCTCCTGCAGCAACTCCTCGAATTTGGCGGGCAGCAGCGCCGGACTGAAGAAAAAGCCCTGATACTGGTCGCAGCCGAGCTCGGCGAGCAGTTGCAGCTGTTTGGGGGTTTCCACCCCTTCCGCGATCACCTTCAGGTGCAGGCTATGGGCAAGCGAGATGATGGCGCGCACGATGGAAGCATCCTCCGCACGGGTGTCCATCTGCTCGACGAAACATCGATCGATCTTCAGCTTGTCGATCGGAAAGCGTCGCAGGTAGCTCATACTGGAGTATCCGGTGCCGAAGTCATCGACCGAGACCAGTACACCCATGCGGCTGATCGTCTCCAGAATTTGGATGGACTCCTCGGCATCGCTCATGACGGCAGTCTCGGTGAGCTCTACCTCCAGGAGTGCCGGGTCAAGCCCTGAAACATCGAGCGCGCGCCTAATCTGGCCCGCCAGATCCACCAGCCGAAACTGCGAGGGGGCGAGGTTGACGGCCACGCGCACGGCGCGCGGTCCGTGTTCCTGCCAGATCCTGCCTTGGCGACAGGCCTCACACAGGACCCACTCGCCGATGGCATCGAGCAGGCCGCACTCGTCGGCGACCGGAATGAACTCCGCCGGCAGCAACAGGCCGCGTTGCGGATGGCGCCAGCGGATCAGCGCTTCGGCACTGTTGATCAGCCCCGAGGCGGTGTCGACCTTGGGCTGGTAATGCAGCTCGAATTGCCCGTCGCGCAGTGCATCGTGCAGCTCACTCTCGAGCTTCACACGCTCCTGCGTGACGGCGCCCATGCTCTGCGTATAGCACAGGGCATTGTTACGGCCGCGTTCCTTGGCGTGGTACATGGCGGCGTCGGCGCGCGCCAGCAGCGTATCGACGGATGCGCCATCGCTCGGATAGAGCGCAATGCCGATGCTCGGCGACACATGCACGTCGACGCCGAGCAGTCGCATCGACGGCTCCATCACCTTCAGAAGTCGTTTGCCCATCTCCAGTGTTTCCGGGCGCGCCATCGGCCCGTCGAACACGATCACGAACTCGTCTCCCCCGAGCCGCGCGATGGTATCGACCGGGCGGATGGCTCCCTTGAGACGCCCTGCAACCTCGCACAGGAGCTCATCGCCGGCACGATGGCCGAACGAGTCGTTGATGAGCTTGAAGCGGTCGAGATCCAGCACCGCGACTGCGAACTCATGCGACTGACGCTTCGCCTGAGCAATCGCCTGAGCGATGCGGTCTTCGAGCAGCAGCCGGTTGGGGAGCCCGGTGAGCGAATCGTGAGAGGCGAGGTGCCGCAGCTGCCGGTTCGCTGCCTCAAGGCCGCGAGTGCGATCGGTAACGGCCTGCTCGAGGCTCTCGACGTGGTGCCTGAGTGCGCCTGCGTTCTGCCACTTGCGACTGAGCGCACTCGCAGCCTGCATGATTTCGACGGGCTCGAAGGGCTTCTTGATGACGATCAGCTTGTCGGATCGCCCCAGTCGCGCCAGGAGGTCCATCCAGTCGTAATCGCTGTAGGCCGAGCAGACCACGACCTGGATCTCGGGGTCGACACGCCAGAGATTTTCGATCGTCTCAAGCCCGTCCCAGCCGGGCGGCATTCGCATGTCCACGAAGGCGACCGAGTAGGGTCGTCCCTCGGCGAGCGCGCCGCGTGCCAGCTCCACGCCCTCCCGGCCCTGCAGCGCCGAATCCACATCGAAAGTCGGACAGGCCACGCTCGACTCCGGCTCGCCAAACAGCGCCGCCTCTGCCGCCGACATCGGCCCATCGTCGCGACCCGTCAGAATCTTGCGGTAGTCCTCATGGATG
>DATHMT010000035.1:0-63479 GCA_035486855.1 Steroidobacteraceae bacterium | reverse complement strand
CGACATAGCAGTGTTCCGCCCTTCCAATGGCTACTGGTATGTTATTCAAAGCAGCAACGGGCAGGTCGTCTCGCGCCAGTGGGGAGAGAGCGGCGACATCCCGGTCCCCGGAGACTACGACGGCGATGGCAAGACCGACATAGCAGTGTTCCGCCCTTCCAATGGCTACTGGTACGTCATTCAAAGCAGCAACGGGCAGGTCGTCTCGCGCCAGTGGGGAGAGAGCGGCGACATAGCGGTCGACAGCATCAGTACTTCGTCGAGTTCTGGCGGTGTCCCGACTGTAACGGTGCCTAATGTGGTCGGCGATACGCAGTCTGCAGCAACTGCCGCAATCTCGGGCGCGGGGCTCACGGTAGGCATCATCACCATGCAATTCAGCAACACGGTCGCCTCCGGCAACGTGATCAGCGAGAGTCCCGGTGCGGCCACCAGCGTGGCTAGCGGCTCAGCCGTAGCCTTAATAATCTCATCGGGTTCTAGCTCCGCTGGAGGTTATACGGTAGGTGGAACGGTAAACGGCGGGTTGCCTTTCAACCAAATCAGCGCGCTGGTCCTAGGCAATGGCACCGCCACCGCGTCGCCTACAGAGATATGCCCCGGCGGTTTCAGTCTCTGCTCCTATACATTCGCCTTTCCGCGACTACCCACTGGCACTGAGTATACGGTGTCGGTGACGACGCAACCTGCAGAAACAACCTGCGCTGTTACACAAGGCGCGACCGGAACCATCGGTACAGCCGACATTTCTAATGTTTCAGTCACCTGCGGCGCAGGAACATGGAGCAGCCTCTCTCCGATGCCGATTCCAAGAGGTGACGTGGCAGTAGCGGTCGTGAACAATATCCTCTACGTGATCGGAGGTGTTTCAAGCACCCCTACAGGCAGCTGCTACAACAATGTGGATGCCTACGATCCAAGCACCAATCAGTGGACAACAAAGGCACCGCTGCCGTTTGCTGGATCGGCTATGAGCGCGGTTGCCATTAACAATCTCATCTATGTGTTTGGAGGCGAAAACTGCGGCGCGGGGACTGCCAGCGCAAACGTGTACATCTACCATCCGGCAACAGACTCTTGGACACAAGCTTCGACGATGATGCCTTCTGGTGGGCTGACGTTCATGGGCGCGGCAACTGATGGCACCAATGCTTACTTGGTAGGAGGGGCAAACAGCGGCTCCCTGACCATGAGCAGTAATATTCAAATCTACAATCCAACAACGAACAGTTGGAGTATCGGTGCTGCATTTCCGGAGACCTGGGGTCCTGGCGTGGTGTGGGACGGTACCGCAGCAAGCTCTGACCTGGTCATCTTCGGCGGCTACTGCTGCGTAGGAGGGGGCCTAACAGAGCCGGACAACCCACTTACGGTGTACCTCTATTTCCCCAGTTCGGAGACTATTTTTTCCGAGCCAAACACGACCTTGGCGATTCAAGTGCCCGCCATCGACATTGATGGAGGAAATATTCTCATCATGCAGCAACATCTGTTGGCTTCGAGCTCCGCGATTCCGACGCTATACTGCTACGCCTGCACTGGCGTCTTAGGCTCCTCAACCTTGGCTATTCCAACCGTAGCGCGCTCCGACTTCGCAGGCGCATTTATCAACGGGATCTTTTATGCGGTTGGTGGATACCTTTGGAACGGGTCGTCTTATAATATGGCGACCGGAGCGCTTGAGGCCTTTCACCCATGAAGGAGCAGCGGCACCATTCTATGGGATGCTGAACCTGCGCCTGCGGCCAGCGCGAGCAACCCTCGACCCATTGTCCGCAGTGGCGTATCCGAAGACGCACGCTCTTGGTCGGGGCTTTCCTTGACGGACACTCGGCATTGATGCGCAAAGCGCCCCAAATCGCGAAGAGATGCAACAACTAGCTTTTCCAGATTAAAGTGATGCTCTGGGCAGCTTGTTGGCGTTGATCAGCCGTCATCCGCAAGTCTGTTAGATGAGAGCGGACAGCTTGAGACTCGGTGTGAGCTGTGCTGCATTGCGCCAAGGCTGCGACTCGGACGAGTTGGGGAGCTTCATTCGAGAGGGCGAGGCTGTAGCGGCAATTCCGCCGCGCCAACGCCGCTGTGTCGAGCATGAGTGAATTGATAGCATTACTGTCAACAGACCCTAGGGCTCCGACGTCGCGTTGATGGGTTTGTCGGTCGAAGCTCCCCATTGAGTTGCGGTTTGGGCTCCGCTGCGGCTTGCGATGACATACCAGGTGCCGCTGGAAGGTCGCCACACCGCGATGTCGGTCTTACCATCGCCGTCATAGTCACGGGGTACCGGAACATCGGTCGGCACACCCCATTGTTGGGTAAGGACTCCGTTGTCGCTGCTGTGGATGACATACCAGGTGCCGGTGGAAGGTCGCCACACTGCGATGTCGGTCTTGCCGTCACCGTCGAAGTCCCCGGATACGGGTACGTCAGTGGGGTCACCCCATTGACGGGTAATGACTTCGTTATTGCTGCTTTGAATGATGTACCACGTTCCTGAGGAAGGTCGCCACACTGCGATGTCGGTCTTGCCGTCACCGTCGAAGTCCCCGGATACGGGCACATCAGTGGGATCACCCCACTGTCGAGTAATGACTTCGTTGTTGCTGCTTTGAATGATGTACCACGTTCCGGTCGAGGGCCGCCAGACTGCGATATCACTCTTGCCGTCACCATCGAAGTCACCGACAACGGGTATATCGGAGGCTTCACCCCATTGTCGGGTTATGACTTCGTTGTTGCTGCTTTGAATGATATACCAGGTTCCCGTCGAGGGACGCCAAACCGTGACATCGCTCTTGCCATCGCCGTCGAAATCACCGACGACAGGAATATCCGACGGCACACCCCACTGGACACTCTTCGAAGGTCCGCTGGGATCGAGGATATACCATTCACCGCTTGATGGTCGCCAGACCACCCAATCAGAGTAACTGGTTTCATCTTGGCCAAAATAGTTCACCAGCGCCGACAGCGCAGTCGAGTCCGCCTTGGCGCGACCGACGGGATAACTAAAGATCGTACCGTCCTCCGTACTCCCACCGGACGTGGTAGTTCCGTAGAGGTTTCCATTCGAGTCTTTTAAGAGGCCCGCGTCCGGGCTCTCGCCATCACTGCACTCTGGTTGGGAACAAAAGCCGTAGAGAAGGGTAAAGGTTCCGTCGGCGGTGATCTTATACAGCGTGCCCCAGTTGTTAGCGCCGCCTTCGGAGGTCGTCCCGTAGAAGCTGCCGTCGGCGGCTTGGACCAAACCACCCTGCGGGTATTTTCCGTCCGTGCATGTGGATATAGCGCAGAATTCATAAATCGTGGAAAACTCTCCCGTCTGGCTCAACTTGAAGATTGAGCCGTACCGATTTGCACCGCCATCATTCATCACACCATAGAAATTGCCGTCGCTGCCCTGCACGAGACTACCAGCCACCTGTTGTCCGTCGACGCAGTTGGGCTGACTGCAAAAGCTGTAGAGCGGGGTGAACACGCCTGCGGGGGTGATTTTGAAAAGAGTGCCCACGTTTTGCGCTCCACCGCCGACGGTTGAACCATAAAAATCACCATTCGTCGCCTGCACCATTCCTTGGGTGGGTACGCCACCGCCCGCGCAGAATGTGCACAAGTTGTAGAGGGTCGTGAGCACTCCGTCGGAGGTTATCTTAAATACCGTACCATTGTTGGTGCTGCCACCATACTGTGTCGTGCCATAAAAGGCGCCGTCGCTACCGAGCACCAACTGATTCGGTGCGGCTCCGTCGAGACAAATAGCCGCGTTTACCGGATCGATGTTGCTGCAGAAGCGGTACAGCGTGGTGAGCGTACCCGAGGGGGTGATCTTAAAAACGGTACCTCCCGCAGCGGTCGTCCCCGGTGTGGCGTTCGCGCCCGCAGTGGTGGTGCCATAAAAATTGTTGTCTGTCCCGACCACCAGCCCCCCAATCGGATACTTTCCGTCGGTGCAGGTACTTACACTGCAAAATGCGTAGATCTCGGTAGTTGTGCCAGCCGGCACCGCGACTTGGAAGACCGAGCCATTACCGACACCGCCGATATCCGACGTACCATAGACAGTGCTGTTAGGTCCCTGCACGAGTGGGCTTAGTACCAAGCCGACGCTCGGGTAGTTGAAGGGCGAGCTGCTCAAGTTTTGGGCGCGGATCGTACCTACGGTTGTGATCGACGCCAGCACCATAAGGGAAAGCGCCAAGGAGAAGTGCCACTTCATTGCGATCTCATCTCATGACTCCTGCATCCGTCGTATCCGCAGCGTGAGTGATGGTAGTTGAGGTCTATCAGAGTCTCAACTGAATGAAACTAACAAACGCAGATACAGCGCGCGTGAACGCAGATTGCCGCAATGCAAACTGCGCAGATCTCATCGAGTCGCGACGCCGGTGCATGCCGGCCAAGGGTCGTTCGGCCAGCCGCTCGAATCGCTCATCCAGTGCGCACATGTATCGCTCATGCTGGTCCTTGCCTCACGGCGGACGGGTACATCGCGCGATGTTCCAGAGATCGTCGTATGCCCGCGGCGTGATCCAAGACGAGGGCTTCATTCCCCGCATCCGCCTCGGCAATGAGTGTGTCGAGCCAATAACCCTGCGCGAACTAGCCGCCGCGCGCCGCCTGCCCTGCCCCCTCAGCCGGGTGCGCTCGCAGCATATCTAGCTTTGTCTTGCGTTCTTCCAGAGCACCGCAGCACGGAGCGAACCACCTCGCTGGCCGAAGACTCGCGCTACCGCTGGCAATTTCGTTGGCGATGGAGACTTCCCGGCGTTCGCCCAAGCTCAAGCTTGTTGTGGCCAGGTGGCACCCGAGAACCATTAAATTCGTGTCGGTTGAATGTTAAATGGTCCGCTCGAGCGGATTATTCGTGAGATCCAACGCCGGACGCTGTTGGTCCGGGCTCTCCTTGACAGACACTCGGTATTGATGTTGGCTGGTTGGCTGCAGCGAGACACCGGCACATCACCTCAACCAAATGGAGTAAGCGGCGTACATGCTGATGGCGCGTTGCTCAATCATCCGGCAAAACATGAGGGCAGCAGCCTAAAGACCGGTCGGCCAGGTCGCGAGCCATCGATTCGAAAAAGAAAGTGCGACAGATCCGTTGCACCATCGAATGCAGGAGGCGCCCTAAATTGTGTTATATCCACCCCGCTAGCGCGGCTATTACGAGAACAACATTATCTGAGACTCTCCGGCGCCCACCCCTGAGGCAAAAACCGACAATCCTGAGCCGCCTGCTCCAACTGCGTGGCTCCAAAAGCATTTCTCGCCAACGGTCAACAAATGATCCGGCGCCGGCAGCTGCGCAGATTGTCGCTATGGCCTGTAACTGCGCAAGATACCAACCCTCCCGAATCCGTGATAACCGTCGGATTACTCCGAGAATGCTGAGTCGCGCGCCGGTATCATTGCCCGCGTGCTGACGATAGGTCATGGTCGGCGTTTGGTCGAAAGCCCACCGGAGATTCCAATTTCGCGCGAGTGCATAGACGGTCCAGTCGTGAAAGCGAATGTCCGGAGTCAGCCGCACATACTCGATTAGGAATGATCGTAGTTTCTCATAGAAGTCCCCTTTTAGGACGAAGGTGCATCCCTGACCTGCACCCTCAAACAGAAAATCCGATTCCGTCTCGGATGTGTTCTGACGCAATATCCTTTCTCTGCCCGTCGGCCAAACGGCGGTGACGGCACTGGAATATCCGGATGCCTGCGATCCGGCGAGCTTATCGGCGGCCTGGCGCAGCTTGTCGTTGTTCCAAATATCGTCCTGATCGGAGAGCGCAACAAAGTCAAAGTCCCCTACCTGCACTGTGCGCATCAACGAAAAGAAATTCTGGGCAGCAGAGCCGGAAGCCGTCTCTGCCGTGATCAACACAATGCGAGCATCCGCTTCGGCAAAGCGCCTTATTATCGGTACCGTCGAATCAGACGAACCGTCGTCGCGGATCACAAGACGGAGATCGACGAGGGTCTGCCGCAAAATCGATTCAATTTGTTCGCCAATGAACTTCTCGCCATTATAGGCAGCAAGCAACACGAGTACTTTTGGGCGGGGGAGCGCGGACTTCGTTGCAATTGCACTAATGATGATTCCCCGATATCCCGTGGGGCGTCCCAATTGGCATTAGGCCACATCGACATCCAGGCGCTTTTCGACCCATTGAACAGCAGCGCACAGCCCATAGGCAAACACCGCACAACCGTCGGTTTGTCAAGCGACCATCGGTTGCACGACTCATCTCACTGGTTAAGTCGGGCCAGGATGAATCGAGCGAATGTTATTGGGCGCAGGATCAGCATTTGAAAAAGGCTGCCGAGCCGTTCCCTGGTCTTGTTCTTATCCGATCCCGTCCAGACTCGCCACCACGCTGGGATGGGTTGCGCCATAACAAAATGGTGCCACGGGATTGGAAAAGTCTCCGGGTTCGGAACTGTCAGTTGAGGGTCGACGCAAAGCATTGTCCCATCATATCCCCAGAAGTACCGATAAACGTTTTGGGTGTGACGCGTGTCGAGACCAACTTCCACAAGTGAGAGTTGCTGTGCCATTGTCCGATCGACGAATACCAAATTTGTCCCTGTGATTGCGACCAAGGCGTAGCCAGCACCTTCGGCGAACCTCTTGATTGACAGCGCCCCATTTCCCCACAGCCGTCCCTTGGGACAGACGAATTCCGTGTCGAAGGGAATTGTTGGGTTATATTCGATGATTACACACCTTGCACGATGTGCTCGCAGACCAATCCAAATTGACAGGTCAATGGAATCAACATCGATGGAGAGAACATCAATTGTCTGAGGCGCCCTAACCCTATCAAGGATATTGTCAAGACTATTAGGTCCGTCGGCCTCCACGTAACAATTAACGAGTGAAATCTCTGGCGACGTAATGATCTTCCCTAAGACGCCAAATTTCGCTTTGTCGGCCTCAACGTACAGTCCCGACCATCCTTTCCCGACAAGGTTGTAGGTGTTGCTGAGATACTTCCCGTCCCAAGCGCCGAATTCTACAAAATAGCCTTTTTCAACCTTCGCAAGACTGAAGAGCTTCTCCACGATGCCATCTTCTCCCCACTGGGAGAATGCGTTGTATGAGTACTTGCCGAGGTCGACTTCAAGTTCCTGCGTCATAAAAACTCCAATCAAAACACCTGCCGGGCCATTTAGGCACTGCCCTGAAGCATCTTTAGCGCTATCGCGTCAACCCGGATGCAACGCATGCGTGAGCAAGTCATCGGCGATACCCGCCGAAACAGCCGACACACCGCAATCAAGGGCGATTCGGAATCACAGTCATCACCACATCCGTCGCAAGATTCCTCAGACCAAGGCGCATGCATCGCCGCACCAACACGGACAGATAGAATGGCAGGCGGAAGACCCTAAGCGAGGTGTCAGACGAATAATATACAAATAGTTTCTCCTGCAAGGGAGATATCAGCCCCTTTTGCTTCAGGCCATTCAGTAGTGCCATGCGATGATTCAGCCGTAACCTTGAATAGGCACCAAGCCTGCCGTCGGCGTGCGTTCTAACTCGATGAATCAATCCACTCACGCTGTAAGACGAAGCACCCCCCGATTCATTGGAACTATGCTGTCGATACAAGACCGTTTGCTCATTAAGGAATTCCAGCCCGCCAAGCGCTGCAGATACTGCCGCCAACCAGGTATCGTGCATCGGGATATCCGTCGGGAACGGCAGACAATGATTCAACAGCCGTTGCCTGGCGACCACGGTACATCCATTAACAGGGGACTTGATTATCAACGGTTCGACGCACCGGCCCCGCAAAGGGCGCTGATTTGATAGGCGCCAACGCGAACGGCTGATCAACGTCAAATCGTCGCGCACTACTTCAAGATCGGAATAGACCAGCAGCGCGCCAGTTTGAGTGA
The DNA here is from genome assembly GCA_035486855.1 of Steroidobacteraceae bacterium. Taxonomy (GTDB): domain Bacteria; phylum Pseudomonadota; class Gammaproteobacteria; order Steroidobacterales; family Steroidobacteraceae; genus DAIDKA01. The sequence continues at coordinate 55,583 of DATHMT010000035.1, read as the reverse complement.
GAACATTGACGCACTTGCCCAACCTGCCGGGATTCCAAATGTCGTCCTGATCAGCAAGCGCAAAAAACGGGCTGCGGACCATTCCCAGCAAGTACTCGATGGTCGATATTACTCCGCGATTCGCATCATTTCTAAGCAGAATCACCCGCGGGCTTGTCGCCATGGACTTCAAAAGTTCGAATGAATCGTCGGTCGACGCATCGTCGCAGATGATTATTGGATCAGCCAGAGGATCGCTGAGAATGGTGTCAAGCTGTTGCCGCAAGTACTTTGCGCCGTTGTAGACCGGCATCAACACCGTAACCAAGCGGTCGACGCTCTGAGGCCCCAATAGGTTCTCATCCATCAGATTTCAATACGGCATCCGTGCCGATCATCGCAATTGCGGCGTCCGTTGCACTCATTGGCTCGACAGGTAGCGAGCGCATTTCACCCGTTTACATCCCCACTCTTCCGGCTCCAGACCAGTTGCCCCGCAATCGCGATCGCGCAACTCAATATAAAGCCAACAGCTGTCCAGATTACAACTACGTAGCTTCTTGGCAGGTTGCTTTTTGTTTTCGGAACTACGGCGGGGTCTATGACCCGAAACGCGTAGTCAGAATCACCTTGGGCCAGCATTAGCTTGTTCCATTGTTCTTCCAACAAGTGGTTCAATGTCTGCCGCACTTCGACGATATTGGTGGCCTGGAGCTGCTTTTCCAGAAAATCTATGTTTCGTTGCGCGGTGTCGTGGGCTTCCGTGCGCAGGAGATTGTCCGCCTCCATTACCAGATCATGGGCCCATTGCGCCGCGGAATTCGGATCGCTCCATTCAATTGTCATGGTCACGAGACCGGTTGTACGATTCTCGGCAATCTTTCTGATTTTTGCATTGAAAAACCGTTCTGCCGACCACACCGTCGGAATCTTCTTCGGATCTGAACTCTTCCATCTGCCCAGTTGGGCATCCCAGCGCGCGGCATACAATATTGGCAGCAGTTTCATTTTCTCTATGTATGCGCTGGTAACCCGATGCGACTTCAGGGTGGCCACCGCCACTGCCGCATCGTCGCTACCGCCAACGTCAATACCCGCCAGGCTCGCGAGGCCCCCGAATTGACCGGCGAGGGACTCGAGGCCGGAGCCCCCACCCGCCTTTTTCACGGGGAGGAGGAGTACTTCGGCGCGATACATCGGGGTTGCCTCAAGTGCGAGGACGACGCCGATGATCGCGCCCAGGAGAACGCCCACAAGAACCCACCAGCGCCTATGCCAGAGTGTCCGGAGTATTCCGCTTAGGTCGATATCTTGTTCAGACGATTGCATCTCTAATACCCACAATCCAAATCCAAGTGTCACTCATTGAATCATCAGATTGACACGCGCCGCATCACTTTGAAACGCGGACCCCCACTGTCCGGCGTGCGCTTGCTGCCAGCACCGCTCGCAGAACACCCACCCTGATCGACACCTTTTTCCACAGTGAGTTCCGAGATGTCTCCCCCGTAAAAGAAGCGTTACCGGAATGGCGTCGGTACAGCAGGGTATTCCTGTCTACGAACTGAACCTGACCAATCAGACTGGCCACGAGCCCGATATACCAGTCGTGCCAAGGCACTCCTGCAGGAAACGGAATCACTCTCTCGCCGAGTGACCGTCGGAATGCCATACAACAGCCCACAAAACTATTATGCATCAAATTGCCAAAGAACCCTGCGCGCACGCCCACGAAGTCGAAAATCGAAACTCCCATCGGCTCAAGGCGCTCATTCACAACTTGGCCGTTCAGCACCAGGAGGTCGGCAGCTTGGAGTCGCTCGCGGATTAGCTCAACTCGACCTGGTAACCAGACGTCATCTTGATCACAGAGGGCAATTGCCTCACCCGTGGCAGCCGCAATCACCCGTTCAAAATTTGGCACCACGCCACCGGCGCGCTCCACCGTCAGTATTCTCACCGCAGGCCCGAACTTACGGGCTAACGCGGCCGTATCATCTGTGGAGGCATCGTCGGCGACCAGGATCTCGTCCCCCTCGCTCAACTGAACCACGATGCTCCTCAACAACTCCTCGACGAATTGCGCACCATTGTGCGTCGCGAGGCAAATAGTTAACTTCATTGCACGTCCGCACGTGAGCAACGCCGTCGCCGGAGCTCATCAGGCAAGACATTCAAGCTCGAATCAACACACTTGAAGCGTGGATCCACACAACCCGACTGCCGGTGCCGAGTTCCCTCATTGAGGCTTCGCTCCCGGTCCGCTCCAAAAGAACAATGGCCTCCACTCCCCTCGTTCGCATTCGGCATTACTTCTGCTACGGTAAAGATCACGCGCCGACTACGCAATAGCCAAGTCTTTCACGTCCCCTCTAAGGCGCAATCGCTGTGTAAATACCAGCACCAGACCCACCAGGATGGGCGTCAGGGCGCCTGCAAACGTAAGCATATTGTCGAAAAACATAAGACTTCCCTGCGCGCATAGAAGCGCTAACACGGCCGCATAGAATGTGGATTTGCGCGAAAGTTGTATCGTGCAGTACGAGAAGATCAGGAACATGGAGTGAAGCGCATAAGGCCCCGCCCAGCCGAGCGTCAATATCGGGCGTGCGTACGCTGTCCCCACAGTTAGTTCCTTGGCGATGCGCAGTGGAGCTATCGCCTCCAAATCATCCTGCGAAATGAAATATTTCGATACGAAGTCCGGCAATCCATCGACAACAAGTCCTATCCATTGGATCACGTCCGGTGTTCTGTGCAATTCGCTGTACTGGAAATTCGCCAACGGGGATGAGACATATAGATAGAACCAAAAGGTTGTGTCGGGCAGTTTGGAATTCAAAAACCTTTCGTTTGCGCCGCCGATCATTAGAATAAAGTTCTCAGCCGTAGTGGAAGCCACCCTGATCTGTCCGAGGTAGCCGAACCCGAAAACAATGGCCGCAGCCAAGCCACCAATGAGGATTGCTCTGTGCCTGAAGCCGCGCCTGTTTCCGTATGCGAAGAGGAAGGCGACGATATGTATCAGCACTGCACCACGACTGAGCATCATCAAGCTCGCGATCACGGCAATTGAAGCGATCAATAAGAACCGAATGTCCTTCGATCTCAGATAGCAATCCCACCAATAGACGCAGTAGAACGAACTAATTCCACTCAGGAAAACATGGAAGGTCGGAATTCCAAATCCAACGTAGTCAACGCCGGCACCAGACAATCCTTGAAGGAGAGGCACTCCCCCGAAATATGCGAATTCGGCGGCAAATCCGGCAATGAATACACTCGCCAACATCCAATCTTTAGTAAATTTGAAGGTGATTGCTTCATGGTTTAAGGGGATGCCCGATACCAAGCCAGAGAAAAACATTGCGGAGATTACCGAGAACGACAGAAACACGATCATGCCGACGCTGAGGTCGGGATAAAGATCGGAAAATCCAAGTGAATAGACGAGAACGACCAGCACGCACGCCGCGCTATATGCCGTGAAAGGATTCCAGAACGATCTCATCTTATTTCCTACCATCAAGCTCCAGCCATCCGCCAGACATCTAAGATTCGGTCACAGGATGGCGGGCGCTCGCTTCTTTCGCCAGCCCCGCAATTGCGCCCGAAGGACGTTCAAAGTAAAACGGACGAAGGCCAGACATACCCAAAGGGCTCCAAAGTTCTTACGAATCACCCGGTAGCGCTCTCTATGGGATCCCATAACTGTTGACGCGCCATCCAGTGAGAATTCCGCAACAACCTTAGAGAAGCTCCGCACGCGCGCCCGGCGCAATTGCAACTTCTGATTTGCATCAAAATCGGCATAAACAGGGAATCTGAGATCATATCCGGGATGTGACCTACGTAAATAAAATGTTCCTTGGTGGTGCCAGGTATTATCAAGTCTCAGCCGAAGACCATCTCTCGGACGAAACGTGATGCCGCTACTCAATAGCACTGCGAAACACGCGACATCCACAGCGTTTGCCAGACAGTCTTCGAGCTCCGCATAAGGAACTTCGAGCAAACGATCTCCCGCGTTCAGATGCAGTATGTAGCTTCCCGTGGCACACGCTATTCCCTTATTCATCGCATCGTAAATACCTTGGTCTCTTTCGCTTCGCCAGTAATCTATGTGGCGCTCATGCCTTTCAATGCATGCAAGAGTTCGGTCCTTTGATCCGCCGTCGATCACGACAATCTCAAGTTCGCTCCCCAGGTGCGGCACCAGGCCGGTCAGCAGTACTTCGAGAGGCTCTGCAGCATTGTAAATAACCACAACTATTGACACGAGCGGCTTCGACAACCGTGACGGGTCGCGGAGTCGTCGCCCTCCTTGCAGTGTAACCATGCCTTTACCAGTAAATTCCGCCGAAAACTACGGCGGCGCGTCTGGTACCCACTGCGACTCAGACTCGCCGGCATCATAGACAGCCTTGACTAGGATCTGTTGCATGCAGATTCTTCTCTTGAATATCATGTTGGTTGCCTCGACGGGAGAACTTCCCTGATCTTCCATATGACCTTGCGAAAGAACCCCATCAGGGCCCGGCGGAATAGAAGCGCCCCAACTCGTTGGAAGTTTCCTGCGACAACATTCGCTACTAGATTGATGTCCTTAGAGGCCCTGATATCTTTGGTTTCGACGATGGGAACATCCGGCCTTCCGTAGCACCTAATTCCATTACGAATTAGGATATTTGTCAGGATCGACTGATCATGTCTGTGGTCGACGAAATCGGGAAAGTTTTCAACAGATGAAGATGAAACGGCATCTGTAATCACGCCCGGTGTGATGCACCATTTTAGCCATTCGTCGACGATTCGGATGGACTCTGGGTTCTTCTGCCAAATGGAAAATGTCGCCTGTATCTGCGGGTGGTTCCAATAGGTGGGGTTATCGCAGTTCATTTGCACGAAGCATTCCCGCTTTGTCCATCGTGCATTGCGCCCATTTTCAGGGACGTAAATTCCGGGAAATAGGCCACCATTTTCAACTTCGCACCACTTCAGGATCGAGACCAATGATTCCGTAACGCGATGCGGCCACCGAGCGTGGCCGACATCATAATAGAACACGAAGTCGCCAGAACTGGCCGCCTCCAACTCCACTTTGATTAGATATGGCTTCCATGCCCAGTATCCTGCTCCCCGTGGACTATTCAGGATCTCCTGGTTATTACGATGAAATTCCGTCTGCTTCAGCCGTGAGTCAGTCCACAGTGCATGTTTAGATATGCCCACCCGGCGGGCCGAGGCAGCCAGCAAACGTTGTTGATGATAGTACGGCTTCGTCGCGTAAGTGATCAGCGTCACCTGCTCGTGCATGAGATTTTCTGCTGCTAAAAGGGACATCTCGGCCACCCAGTCGCCCCGCAATTTCAGGGTCGAACTCTAGATACGAGGGTGGTAAAAGGCCGCGAGGAAGGTGTTGCCAAGTGCTCTACCGCCTGTCTTGGGTCGCCTGCTTTGTACGGCGTACTCACGAAGGAACCCGGGCACATCACTCAAGGCTCCCAGGATCTGGCGTCGGCGTCTTCCAGAATTCAAAGCCCCCTGGTGCTCAAGTTCAAGTGCCTCCAGGGCGCGAACGATATTAGACCCGGCTGGACTGGTCGTGATCGATGATTCAAGTCCGAGGGACTTGGACAACTCCTTCAACGCACTCAGCGACCAGCGCGTCAGGTGGTGCGGGGGGTGGTTCAATGGGTCGAACCAACCGGTTTCAAAGCTCATTGGGCTCAGCGGCGCACTGACAAGCGCTACGCCGCGGTCCGGTTTCAGAAGGGCAACGATTTGCGACAAGAAAGCTTTCGGATTGCCAACATGCTCGATACAGTGAAAACTCGTCACTACATCAAACCAAATCTCCGGATTCTCGAGCTTATATTGCTCCATGTCCGCACAAACGACATTCAATCCACGCTCGCGTCCAGCGCGCACGGATGAATCCGTAGTATCGATCCCTCGGGCATCCACTCCTGGAATGCTGCCGAACATCGACAGGAAATCGCCACTGCCACAGCCGACATCCAAAACGGACACAGTCTGATTCGCTGCCATTCGGCGAATCCGATCTAGCACTATCCCCCACTCCCATCTGAATGCCGGGTAATAACCTGCTTGGCGAGTAATCCAACTATAGAATGCTCCCTCGCCCGCGATCATCGGTACGCTGAAGCCCAGACCACACGCGTGGCACGTTGCCAGATCGTAATCCCGAATTGAAACCTCATCTGGAACCGCCGAGCCGAAGTATTTGCCTAATGCGGCCCGCAACTCTTCGCCGCGGATCCGCGTCGACTCCGCACCAGGCGTATCGCACACTATGCAATTGCTCACTGCGTTCAGCTGTTTTGAATTGGCCGACAAATTTACCCGCCTCAGTCCAAGGTGCGAAGCAGCACGAAACCTTGATAAAGACTGTACCAGTAGTTGGTCAATAACCCGGCCAGTAGCGGCGCCAATGCGGCCCCCAAAACCCCGTAGTGCGGTACCAAGGCAAAGAGGAGCCCGACTGTCGCAATCCCCGCCGCTAATGTTGATACGACAAATGGATTACGACCGCTGGCGAGAACAAACTGTCCCACGGCGCCGGGCACCATTGATATAGCAGTATCAAACGCCATCACGTACACAGTCGAATAGTTAATCGCCCTTGGGTTGCGCAGCCAAAGGGTAATAAACCAATGGCCGGCCAATGAGAATGCGATGATTGTGGCAGCGGCGCCAACGACTTGGGGGATTAAGGCTCTCAGCATGCGGGTCCGTGCCTCCTTTTTCCTTCCCGCCGCCAGGTCTTGTGTAAAAAGGGAACGCTCCGCCTGAGGCACAGCGGCCACCACAAGCGCGACGATGTTGAGCATCTTGAAACTGAGAAAATATCCTGGAACGCTCGCCGCACCCACCAGCATCGAGACTGCCGGCACTTGGGCAGAGCGTGTGGCTATGGCTCCCAGATTGAGAAGCCAAATCCTAGATGAAACTCTCAGCAAGCCGCGTGCACCCGCGCGCCTGTCAATTTCTGGCCGGGGCAGGCGACCCACCCACCGGGCCAGTGCAAACCTGTATGCGAATAGTGCCGCCACCATGCCGATCGCCCACACGGTGGCCATTAAGGTTATGCTGCCAACGAGCAGCATGGCGAAAAATACGCCTATCGATGCCAGAGCGTACGCAATCGCGGCAGTTCCCCTTTCCAGATCTATCCGACCCACTCCGTCCAGCGCCGACTGATATCGATATCCTTCCATCTGAGCCATGGCAGCAAGTGAGAGAAACACCCACGCCAGTAGCGCAATGCCTGTGGACACTTCGGCTTTGGCAGCGCTGTAGTACACGATTGCCCCAAGGGCGACTGCCAACGACACAAACAATGGATACATAAAGCGACGCAAGTAGCGCAGAGCAGCCATTGTGTCGCTTACACCAGCCAATCCTGCACGCGTTTGGATCATGCCCGGCGCGCTGATCCACTCTCCATCGGCGCCCGCTTGAGCAGCGAAACTATGCGCGAACTGCCTGGCCCCCGACACTTGCGTCCCCATCTCCGCCAAAGGGGTAAAACTTGTGAGAGATTGCAGCGTGAACCACATACCCGCATCCGCCGCCGGAAGCAGTCGAGCTGCCGCTGCGACGGTCAGCGCACCACCAATACTGGTTACCGAAAGATAAGCCCAAGACGCCAAAACTCTGCGATTTGGCACTCTCGGCGACCACCAGGTCTTCAATCTAACTATCACTCGCTTACAAGACTTTCGGTCAAAGTCCGACGAGCCCCCGCCAAAGAGTGCCGCGCCTGCAACGCTTCCAAATAGCGGTCGCCGTAGTCGCGATGCTCTCTCAGATGGTCCCTTATCGCAGTCTCAAGTGCGGCCGCCCCGTCGCAAGTCGTCGAAAGATTCAATGCCTTAAAATATTTCACAGAGGTACCGTACTCCGGCCCCAGCACCACGATGCTTTTCGCAAACGCGAAATACTCCAAACACTTCGATGGAAATGATGTTTCGACCATCCGCCGGTATTTTGCGTCAAATGTATACGGCAAGAACGCGAACAGACTGGAGGCAATTACCTCGGAAAGTCCCCGCGCACCGTCTGCGGCCTGCGCCAGGACAAACGAAGGCAATTCCCCTAGTTCTCTGGTTGCAGATGATTCGCTTGCCGTCAGACGAACGCGCAAATCCACCGCTAAGTCAGCCCGTACTTTGCGAACCACATCGAACAGACACCGGAGGCCATCCGCGTACAAAAACGATACGTTGCCAACAAAGGTGATTTCCAGCTTCTCAGGGCAATTTGGCCTCGGGACCGTTTCAAATGCAAGGGCCAGGGTTTCCGACTCGACTCCGTACCGCATGCGAATTAGATCCCCTAAGCTGTCTGTAATCGTCAGCACGCGGCTGGCCTTACGAATCACACGCCCTGCGCGCAGGCTAGCTTCGCGAATAATCCGCGCCGATCGGCCCATCAGCTCCATCGGCAATATGAAATCATCTACGAGGTATAGCGCGTACGGTTTGTTCAGGTACCTTGCGAGCTTCTCGGTACGGAAAACCGCGCCCACATCCGAACCGACAAAGGAAAGCACCATCCCGGCAGGCGATGTTCCGCTAATCGCGGCGGCCATAGCCGCGGGAGGACTGTCGGCTATTATAGGGGCTGTGCAGTGGAGCCGACCCATCAGTCTGTAGAAGCGCGTCCAAAACGGACCCAGACTGATACACCGCGTCGCAATGGAAGGGTCAAAATCGCAATTTGGATACCACTGTTGCGTCGGATAGATAACTATCCGATCGATTAGGTCCTCGATCGACTTGAGCAATGGCACAGCCGCTCGATTGAGCCCCGTGGCAACTACTTCATTTCTTACCGGGCCGGCCTCCAAATAAACGAGAAACCGCGGGTCGGAACCGGTTCCCCTTGACCCACTCGCTCTCAAGCTCGAGCAACCGCCCAGACCGACGGAGAGAGGCAATCGACATGTTCCCCCAAAGAAGCTCGAATCACGAGGCGTATCAAGCATTGGCCAAGGTGGCGGACCGGTACCTTTAGGAATCTTTTTCCGTTAGCGAAGGGGATAGCCTCATCGAGGAATTTCGCCTTTTGGAATCCAGCCATCGCAAGCAATCCTGTCAACGCTACAGGCGTATATGTCCAGACATGTGATATATCATTGAAAAGATGGCGTCCAACAAGCGGGCTGTCTCCATTTGGAAACCTCAAGATGAGCGCGCCAGACGGCCTGAGCTTTAGGCGCACAACCTCCAGAAGTTTCATGAGATCCGTTTTCTGCAGATGTTCGATCACATCTACAGCAAAAATGCAGTCGTAGCTTGCGTCCGCCTTAGCCTCCAGATCGCGGATTGAGTTTGCGGGTCTCACTTCCAATGTCAAAGACCGCGCAATCTGGATTGCGCGCTCAGACAAGTCAGTGCCCTCCAACTTGGCATATCCTAGTGATCTGAGAATATTGAGAGTAAGGCCAGGACCGCACCCAACGTCGTAAATAGCCGCGCCCTTGTCGGCTGGAAGCGCTTTATCCAACAGTCGGGCATACCCAAGGCGATATTGCTCGGTGAGCTTCTGTACATCTGCTGCGGTGGCAATGCCTCGCAGCTCGCTCAAGGATTCATACCACTCCTGCATCATCCGCCTCACTCTGACCTTTGGTTACATAGCTACGTATGAAGCGCGCCGGCGAGCCTGCGTAGATAGCATTTGGCGCCAACTCACCCGTGACGAACGAATTAGCACCGATGACCACGTTGTCTCCAATGACGGCAGGACCAACTATAGTGACGTTAATGCCGATCCAGACGTTGTCACCAACGACTATTTCCCCCGGCCGTGAACTCCGACTGAAATCAACATCGTGAGTGCCTGCGATCAATGTCAATCCATGAGACGCCAGGAGGTCCCGACCAATCCTAATCTCGTGGAAGTCCCAAATTCTGCAGAATGATCCAAGGCGTGTTCCAGAACCACAGCAGACTCTTCTACCATCGAAAATATAGAGCGACTCCGACAGTTGACTCCTGGCACCAATTCTCACCCCAACGAGCCGAAGTAACCCCCTGCGGATTGTCTGCATCCAAAGAATATCTGTCGGCATTGCAGTAACGTTGACTAGCCAGATTACGCCCCTTCGGAATAGGAAACGGCCACTGCGTGCACAGGCTCTCAAAAAGGATGGCACTTTCATCAACTGCACCCGTTTGATCTGTTGCCACTCATGACCTGAGAAAACCCCCAAGTTCCCATCGGGATGTGCAGTATCCGAACTTTTCGACGCACTTGAAGCCGATTTCACACAATGCAACCACCGTGATCCATCCAAGCACCGTCGAACTTCAGTCGCCAAGCCTGTTGCTATATCGACAATGAATGCACCGCCGCAACCGACACAGCGATGTTGTACAGAATCGTCGTAATGGCCTCCCACATCGGCAGCGGTGGCAGCTGCTCAGTATTCAGCGGCACCACGATCGTGTCTCCGGGATGAATCTTCATGGCTTCGCTATTTGTCCGGAAGAAGCGGCCCGAGTTGGCTACCACGCTGCCGTTAGCGCGGACCACGTAGATCCTGCCGGAATCCGCGTGACTGGTCGTGCCTCCGCTCAGGGCGATGTAATCGCTACGCGTCAGATTCGCTCGGAACAGATGCGAAGTTACGCTCTGCACTTCGCCGATCACTGTGACCTCCTGCTGGTAGCGCGGCACGATCAGATGATCACCATTACGCATCACCACGTCATCCTCCGACCCCTGGGGCTCTTGCATCAGGCGTGGCAGGTCGATGACCAGGCGGCCCACGGCTCGAGTGTTCCTAAGTTGGCTCAGGAGCGTCTGTCCAATTGCCAGCGCCCCGGCGGCACCAGAACCGCCCTGGCTACCTTGGCTGAGCTGCGCGCCGGCCGTCACCTGCAAGGCCATGGTGGCGATGTCCGTCTGCATCCGCTGTCCCAGGAAGTTCAGCTGGTCCTGCTCGCGCTGCTGTAGCTCGACGCGCGTGAACACGCTGCCCTCTGGGAACGCGTATTGCGTCAAGCCGCCGGCACGCTCCAGCAGAGATTTCAGTGTCTCACCGTGTTTGATGGAGTAGGTACCGGGGAACTTCACCTGACCGTCGAGCACGACCTGCTCCTGCTCACCCCATAGTGAAATCTCCTTGATGGAGAGACTGTCAAAAGGCTGAAGCGGAATGTTAGCCTTGGGATCTCCGCGCAACACCGCCGCAAGATCTATGGGAATGAGCTCAGTCTGGCGCGACTCGCCATTGATGATCGCGTAGCGAGCCAGCTCGGCCTCCCCACCAAACGCGGAATCCGAGAGACTGCCGCCAGCGCGAATGAGATCGCTGACCCGCATCCCCTGTTCCAGGGGATATTGGCCCGGCACCCTTACCCGGCCGTCGACGCGCACCACGTGGGCGGGCGAGCTGATACTGGACTGCAACCGCAGCTCGTCCATCAACGGCCGGATGATGCGATCGCGGCCGGACTGCAGGTCGAACACCGTGATTTCATCGCGCGCGGCGAGTGGCAGGTTGGCGGCCGAGTTCGGCTCGGTCACCGCGGCGGCAAAATCGGCCGAGACTACCTCGATATGCAGATCGGGCGGGACTTCACGGCGGATCAGCACATAGTGCAGATCCGCACCTGGCCGCAGTGCATCCACGCTCGGCAACACATCAAGCAGCCTCATCCCCGGCTGGAAGGCGACGGCGCCCGCGGTGAACACGTAGCCCTGGATGTGCACGGCGGAATCGAGCGTCGGCCGCAGGCGGGTAACGCGCAGCAGATCGCCGTTGCTCAGGGGCCGGCCAGTGGCTTGTTTGGAATTCAGATCGACCGCCACCACGCGCCGCGTACCGTTGTCCTCGATGCGATTCAGCATGGCGCCCCGGACATCCGCATCCGGAGTCAGGCCACCGGCCAGCTGCACCAGGTCTTCGACCGTCGCGCCGTGATGAATTTCATAGATGGCCGGCCGTCTGACCTCACCGTCGGCGCTGGCCGTCTCCCCGATAGGTGGCACGAAGACCACATCTCCGGGCAGCAGCTTGGCGTCACCGGCGGTATCGCCGCGGATCAGGAGATCGTAGAGATCCAGGTGCTGTACCACCACGCCCTGTCGCTTGAGCTGGATATCGCGCAGCGAACCGATCGGCTTGATGCCCCCGGCCGCATACAGCGCTGAGATGATCGTACCCAGCCCGCTGATCGTGTAGGAGCCCGGCACCTGTGCCGCGCCCAGCACAAAAACCCGAATTGCCCGGGTATCGGCCATGGCGACGCTGGCCTTCACGCCAATCATCTGGCGGGCCACGACCTCCTCCAATTCGTTTTTGACGTTGGCGAAGCGCTGCCCCGCTACACTGATGGGGCCCAGCTCTGGAAAGACGACCCGGCCGTCGCGATCGACCGAGAGGCGGAAGCTACGGTTCTGATTGCCGTAGAGCTGTACCTCCAGCTCGTCACCGGCTCCAATCACATAGTCGGCCGGAACCGGAATATTGGTAACAGGCGCGAATGTCGACAGTGAGTGATCGAAGAGGTCATAGCCGAATGGCTTCAGCCCCTCCAGGCCTACTTTCTTCAGTGGCAGACGCGTTAGGCGGAAGTGCAACCCCTGCAACATAGGGTCTACTTCCAGCCGCAGCGTCGCCTGCAGCTCCGTGAGGCCAGCGAGCGGGATCCCTGCCACCCCGGGCAATTCGAGGACACCCAGCCGCGACAGCTGGTAAGGATCGTGCAGACGGATCAAGCTCACGAGCGTCGTCAGCCGCTGCCTTTGTTGGTCCGTAAGCGGCGGCGGCTGGTCCTGGATCGAGTTGATGCTCTGACTCGGACTCTGAGTTTGCGTCTGAGGTTGGCTCTGGTCCTGATCCTGGCCTTGATTTTGAATCAGGGGTGGCAAAATCTGCGTCTGCTGCAGCGCTTGAAGCTGTTGCATCTGCTGCAATTGTTGGAGCTGGCCAGCCTGCAGCTGACCGTTGTAGCCGCTGGCCGCCGCAGCGGAAAATGTATCGATGGGACGCGGCTTTAGCTGCCGGGTATCCACCTCCACCACCACGGAGTCCTCCGCCTTGAAAACCGGCGGTCCCGTGGTTGGCTCCTCCTCGTCGCCCTCACGTTTCCGCGTCTGACTCTGGTTTCCGTTCTGTCCCGACTGGTTGGCGCGGCTTTCCTGGTCCGGGTTCGTGGTCGTGCCGAGCTGGCCGGTGCTGGTGCTGGTGCCGCTCCCCATACCACTCAGGCGCTGCAAAATCTGCTGTTGCTGATCCGGGGTCATGCCCTGCAGCATCTGGGTCGGATCGATTCCAGTTGCCGTGCTCTGCGCATAGGCGGTGGCCACACCGATCAGCATCGACGCCAGCATCACCGCACCGCGCCCCCCGCATCGCTTCATTCGCATGAACATTCTCTTATTTGTCCCGCCATTGAGAGATACGCGCCAGTGCGCCTTGTACGCCGGCACTCGCATCTTTCGCCAGGGCCGGATTCTCAACCAAGGGCACCAGTGACTCGGCCAACTTCTTACCCAGCTCGACGCCCCATTGGTCGAAACTGTTGATTCCCCAGATTACGCCCTGCGTAAACACCTTGTGTTCATACAGCACCACGAGCTTGCCCAGCGTGACGGGATCCAGACGGCTGAAGAGAATCAGTGTGCTCGGACGATCGCCGACGTGCACTTTGTGCGGGGCGACCTGATCGATGCGCGCCGCGGGCATGCCCTGATGCGCCAGATCGGCGCGCACCGTCGCTTCGGACTGACCGTTCATGAGGGCTTCGGCCTGTGCCAGACAGTTGGCCAGCGCCAGATTCTGGTGAAGCTGGTCACCGCAGGAGGAGTTCACGGGTGCAATGAAGTCGAGCGCGGCGCGCATGGTGCCCTGGTGCAGCAACTGGAAGAACGAATGCTGGGCATTGCTGCCCGGCTCGCCCCAGATGACCGCGGCCGTCTCCCACGCAGTGCGCTCACCATCCTGGGTCACCGACTTACCATTGCTCTCCATCTCGAGCTGCTGCATGTACGCCGAAAGGCGCTTGAGCCGGTCGTCGTAGGGGAGTACTGCCAGCGTTGGCAGCTTGCGGAAATTGATGTTCCAGACTCCGATCAGTCCCATCAGCACCGGCAGGTTGTCCGCCCACTCAGTGGTGCGGAAGTGTTCATCCATGGCATTCGCCCCGGCGAGGAACTGTTCGAAGTTTGCTTTGCCGATGGCAATGGCCAGTGCCACCCCTATCGAGGACCACATGGAATAACGGCCGCCCACCCAGTCCCACATGACGAACCGGTAGTCCTTATGCACCCCAAAGGCATCCATCGCTTTGTGGTTGGTCGACACTGCGGCGAAATGCTGCGTCACAACGCTCTCGCCGAGCTTGCCAACCAGCCACGCCCGCGCCGTCTTCGCATTCGTCAGGGTCTCAAGAGTGGTGAAGGTCTTGGAGGAGATGATGAAGAGGGTGGTCGCGGGATCCGCATTCTTGAGCACATCGTACAAATGGCAGCCGTCCACGTTCGATACGAACTTCACCTGCGGTCCACCCGCTGTGTACTGCTCCAGGGCGAGCACCGCCATCGCAGGACCCAGGTCCGAGCCCCCGATGCCGATGTTGATGACGAGCGTGAAGGGCTTTCCGGCACTGCCGACTATGCGGCCGTCGCGAATGGAGGTCGCGAAATCCAGCATGCGATCGCGCTCGGTGATGACCTGCGCGGCGATGTCCTTGCCACCGATCGAGGCGCCACGCGGCTGGCGCAGCGCGACATGCAGCACGGCGCGATCCTCGGTTCGATTGATGTGCTCGCCGCGAAACATACCTTCAATGTGATCGCGCAGGTGCACGTAGTCAGCCAGCGCATAAAGTTTGTAGAGTGCTTCCTGATCGATCCGCTGGCGCGAGAAGTCCATCGACAGGCCCACCGCCGAGCGCGAAAAGCGCGCGTAGCGGCCCGGGTCTCGCACGAACAGGTCTCGGGTGTGCACGGCGCTCAGGCGGGACTCATGAGCGCGGATTTCGCCCCAGATCGGCGTCAGGGGTCCGGGAGTATCTGTCATTTCGTTACCTCAGGGGCGCGACCGGGCCGGTGCAGGCTCGGGAGCGTGTCAAACGTAGAACCGCGCAATGCTGTCGACCACGTATTGCAGTTGTTCGGGAATCAGTTCCGGGTAGATAGGCAGCGCCACCGTCTCCAGCGCTGCAGCTTCTGCGTGGGGAAAGTCACCCGCCGCATGGCCCAGATATGCGAAGCATTGCTGCAGATGCAGCGGCACAGGGTAGTAGATCTCCGTGCCCACCTTGAGTTCCCCAAGCTGCTGCCGCAGTGCGTCCCGATCGCGCACCCGGATCACATACTGGTTGTAGATGTGTCGGCCGCCCGGGGCCGCATGCGGGGTACGCACGGCCGCGCCCAGTTTAGCCTTCGCGAAGGCGTCATCGTAGTACGCGGCATTGCGTTGCCGGGCAGCGGTCCAGGCGTCGAGGTGCGGCAGCTTGACATTGAGCACCGCTGCCTGCAGCTCATCGATGCGGAAATTGCCGCCGATCATCGAGTGGTAGTACTTGGGTTTGCCCCCGTGCACGCGCAGCACCGTCATGCGTTCGGCGAGTTCAGCATCCTGCGTCACGCACATGCCGGCATCGCCGAAGGCGCCGAGATTCTTGGTCGGGAAGAACGACAGGCAGCCGATGTCGCCGAGACTGCAGGCCCGGTGCCCCTGTGCATCCGCCGCGCCGATGGCCTGGGCCGCATCCTCGATGACCTTGAGACCATGCCGCCGGGCCAGCGCCACCAGCGGCGCAAGGTCCGTGACCTGGCCGTAGAGATGCACGGGCATCAGCGCCTTGATGATGCCGCCCGTTGCCCGGTTCACCAGCGCTCCCTGTCGGACCTCACACCCCTGCGTCAGGAAGGTCTCGACGGCCGCGGGGTCCAGGTTGAAGGTCTGCGGATCGATGTCGCAGAAGGTCGGCCGCGCGCCCGTGCGCGCAATGGTGCCGGCCGTGGCAAAGAAGGTGTACGGGGTGGTGATGACCTCATGGCCGGCGCCGATATCCAGCGCCATCAGGGCCAGCAGCAGCGCATCGGTTCCCGAGGAGACCCCGATGCCGAACCTGCAGTGGCTGTAGGCGGCGATGTCCTTTTCGAGTTTGGTGACCTCGGACCCGAGGATGAAGTGCTGGCTGGCGCAGACCCGTTCGATGGCCGCGAGGGCCTCGGACTTCAAGCTGGCGTACTGCGGTTTCAGATCCAGCAGGGGGACGTGCAAAGTGGACATCGTGGTCACGGTGGCAAATCGAGGCGCCAAGTCTAATCGACTGGCCCCCGCTTCACACTGCCGTTGCCGTGTTCGGGGCCTCCAGCTGCTGCCACAGGCAGCGTCCCTTGCTGGACTTGCCGATGAGTTCCAGGAAGGCCTCGTGGGCGAGCTCCTCCTCCGGCGTCGCGCTCACCACCCGCAGGGCAGTGTGCGCGCGAATCAGCGGCCGGGGCGCCGCACCGGCCTCGTGCGCCGGCGCCGTGCCGCTCTCGCCCAGTCGCAGCGCAACCTGGCCGCCGGTCATGGCCAGATACACCTCGCCCAGGAGCTGCGCGTCGAGCAGGGCGCCGTGCAGCTGCCGCCCCGAATGGTCGACGCTATAGCGCTTGCACAGGGCATCGAGGCTATTGCGCTGGCCCGGATGCATCTGCCGCGCCAGCGCCAGCGAGTCCACCACCGCGCACATCGAGGCGACCGTCACCGGTTCGCCCGGCAGGCGCGCGAATTCCGCATCAAGGAAGGCCACATCGAAGGCGGCATTGTGAATGATGAGTTCGGCGCCCCGCAGAAACTCGATCAGCTGCGCCGCGATCTGCGCAAACTTGGGCTCCGACTCCAGGCGTGCGCGACTGATGCCGTGAACCTCCAGGGCCCCCTCATCGATGTCGCGCTCGGGATTCAGATACTGGTGGAAGTGCCGGCCCGTCGGCCTGCGACTGACCAGTTCCAGCGCGCCGATTTCGATGATGCGATGATTCTGCCCGGCCTCCAGGCCGGTGGTTTCCGTATCGAGAATGATCTGGCGCATTCGTTTACACCGACTTTGACTGTTGCGGATCGGCCAACATGGCATCGATGGCCAGATTGGCGAGCATATCGACGCGCTCGTTGCCCGGATCACCCGAGTGGCCCTTGACCCACTGCCAGGTCAGGGTATGCGCGCCGGCCAGCTGGTCGAGGCGTTGCCACAGGTCCTGATTCTTGACCGGCTTGCGGTCCGAGGTGCGCCAGGCACGCGCCTTCCAGGAGGGTAACCACTCGGTAATGCCCTTGATCACGTACTGCGAGTCGGTCTGGACGGTCGCGACCGAGGGGCGTTTCAGGGCGGTCAGTCCCATGATGGCCGCCATCAGTTCCATGCGATTGTTGGTCGTCGCCGGTTCCGACCCCGACAGTTCCTTCTGGGTGCCATTCCAGCTGAGCAGCACGCCCCAGCCGCCCGGTCCGGGGTTGCCGCGACAGGCGCCATCCGTATGAATGATCAGTTCCCCGCCCGCCATCTAAGGCTGCTGCCGGGTCGTCGGCTTCACCAGCTGGCCGATGACCGCGGGTTGCTTCTCGCGCAGTCGCGGCCTGATGGGCGTCAGGGCGCGGATGCGCTTGCGCGCCTTCAGCATCCACGCCCCGGCCGGCAGCGGATTGAACCAGGTGCGGCGCAGCAGGGGCGAATGATCGGCGGTTGCGGCGACCTCGGCGGCCCCGCTGCCCCAGGGCGTGCAGTACAGATAGGCGCGGGTGGCGACGACCTCATAGCCCAGCAGCACCAGCCACTCGCGCACGCGCCCTGCGGAGAGGATGCGGCGCATGCCCGGCGGAAATCCCGCCTGCGAGCTGCGCGCGCGGATGCCCCAGAGGCTGAACGGCTGGAACCCGAGCACGACCAGTTGGCCCTCCCCGGAGAGGACCCGGTCGACCTCGCGGACGATGGCATAGGGGTCGGAGGCGAACTCGAGCGTGTGAGGCAGCAGCACCGCATCGACGCTGTCGCGTGCGACCGGCAACGCAGACGGGCGGGCAATGATATCGGCGCCGCCGCTGAAGGCCCCGGGCGCCACCACGATTTTACGTCGTGTCCGGCATCCGGTGAGCAGTTCACGGCCCTCGCCCCACGCTCCGACCTGCAGGAATTCCCAGCCAAATACGTCTTCGAGCGCCTCGCCGAGAAGCTGTGCCTCAGCCGTAAGCAGGGATTTCCCCAGCGGCATTTGCCAGAAGGCGCGCAGGGCGGTGTAACGATCGGGCATATTTCGGTATCAGCGAGTAGTGTGAAGTCGGCCAAATAAAACGCTAGCCATTGTGTGAAACTACCAGTTACAGTCCAGTCCAGAAATACGTATGTTCGTGTCCCGGGGGCAACTCCCACGGTCGACCGGCAGTTCATTCGAACTTAGTACTTTAGCGTACCAGCGTCCGCAAGACCCTCGCTGGTTGCCCGATGACTTTGCCATCCGCCTCGTGAGGGACCGGACATTGACTTCGACAGTACCGCGCCGAACGCTTGAGACCTTGCTGGCTGGCGCCTTACTCACCCTGGCCGCCTGTTCGACCCCGCCGGTGGTCCCCCCGCAACCCATCCCGCTGCAGGCCGTCGCCATCGTACCCGTGACCCAGCTGGGTGAATCGGATCAGGCCCAACTGTCCGCGAGCGCTGCGGCCAACGCTACCAGCGCGACCAATGAGGCCATAGCACAGCTGGCCGCCACTCCGACGCTGAAAGCGGCCGACTACAGCGACCTGTTTGATCGCATGCGCGCCGGCTTCAAGCTGCCGGATTCGGATCACCCCGCCATCGACCGGGAGCTGGACTGGTATGCCGGCAATCCCGACTACCTGGGGCGGGCCTTCAGCCGCGCGGACCTGTACCTGTACCACATCGTCACCGAACTCGAAGCGCGCGGCATGCCGCTGGAACTGGCGCTGCTGCCGGTGGTGGAAAGCGCCTTCGAGCCCTACGCCTATTCGAAATCAAGTGCCTCAGGGCTATGGCAGTTCATTCCCGGCACCGGTTCGCGCTACAACCTCAAGCAGGACTGGTGGTACGACGGGCGCCGTGACGTCCTGGAGTCTACCCGCGCCGCGCTCGACTACCTGCAGGCCCTGAACACCGAATTCAACGGTGACTGGCTGCTGGCGATCGCCGCCTACAACTGCGGTGAGATGAACGTCGAGCATGCGATCGCGCGCAACCAGGCCGCTGGACTGCCCACGGATTTCTGGAATCTGAAGCTGCCGACCGAGACCCGCGCGTACGTGCCGAAGCTGTTGGCCATGGGACGGGTGGTCGCGCATCCGGAGCGCTACGGCCTGTCGTTCAACAAGATTCCCAATCAGCCCTATTTTGCGAAGGTCGACACCCAGGGGCAGATCTCGATGCACGTTGCGGCCGAGATCGCCGGCCTCAACGATGCGGAACTGTATGAGCTGAACCCGGCCTATCACCGCTGGGCCACCGATCCGGCCGGCCCCTACACGCTGCTGGTCCCTGCAGACACCGCCGAGGCCTTCCGCACCAGCGTGATTCAGCTGACCGATGAGCAGCGCCTCAATGTGAAGGCGTACGTGGTCCGCCGCGGCGACAGCATGAACGTCGTCGCCCGCCGCTTTCACAGCTCCGCCCAGGAACTGCGTGATCTGAACGGCCTGCCCGCCAAGGGCGCGCTGGTGGTGGGCTCGGCACTGAAGGTGCCGTCGGAGTCCAATGAGTTGCCCGCCAAGGCGCTGCGGGCGGCAGCACTGGTCGACGGCCGCGAGCACCGTTCGCGCCGGCAGCGATCACGTATCGTCGTACGGCGGGGTGAGACCCTGTGGGCCATCGCACGCAAGCATGGTGTCGATGTGAATGCCCTGGCGCTGATGAACGGCATGCAACCCAACACCGTGCTGCGCACCGGCCAGCGGTTGCGACTGGGCACGGCCTCGGGCAGCGCCAATATCAGTGTCGCCGACGAGGAAGCCGCACGCGGCGGCGGCGAACTGACACACACCGTGCACGCCGGCGACACGCTGTTTCATGTCGCCCAGGAATATCACGTCAGTGTCGCGCAGGTCGCCAGCTGGAATCGCCTCAGCAAGACCACGCTGGTGCCCGGTCAGAAGCTGATCATCCACCAGTCCGCACACTGAAGCCCGACCGCTCCAGCGCCGGGGCATCGCGCCGGCCATGGGCCGCGAAAGCGCGAGACTCGCCCTCTCCTACGCGTCATGGGACTGGCCAGGCCAGCCTCCAAGCCAACGTGCGCGCCCTGGCGGCCGATCTGGGACCGCGTGGCATTCGCGTCAACGGCATTTCGGGCCGCCCCGTGAAGCCGCTGGCGGCCGCGGGCATCACGGGCGAAATCACCCACGTGGACGCGGGCTTCAACACCGTGGACATGAGTTTTCCCGCGGACGAGGCGTTCGACTAAAGTCTACTGCTGGTCGAAGAGCTCGATGTTCTTCTGCACCTTCGCGGCCTTGCGCGCCTGTTCAAGATAGGCATTGGTGTCGTCCTCGCCATATTGCAGGACGAGATCGTGCATCTCAGAAGTCATCTGCTGTTTATCGACCGGTGCGGCATCGACCCGTACCGCCGTCACGCCGAGAATCAGCGCACCCCCATCCGGCTGGGCGAGAGCCTCAAACACGGAGCTGTGCTCGCCGGGCTTCGGCGCCTTGTAGGCCGCCTCCCGCACTGGCGCGGGCACCGAGGGGTCCTGGCGACCCACGAAGCGAGCAGGAGCCGAGCTGACCCCCAGTTCCTTGGCGACCGCATCAAAATCCTTGCCGGACTGCAGGCTCTTCACGGCGGCCTGCGCCGCAGCCAGGGCCGCCTGGCCGCCCGACTGCCTGCGCAGCTCGGCCACGATCTCATCGTGCACGGCCGCAATTGGCTTGGGAGTCGGCAGCGCGTGCGACAGGTCCTTGACCAGCACCAGTCGATCATCGCCCACGAGCAGCGGGCCGCCGATCTTGTGCTCGGTGAGCACCGTGTCGCCGAAGACCAGGGACTGCAGTTCCTTGGATGAGCCCAGGTCGCCGCCGCCGGCACCCTTGAGATACATGGGAACGTTGCCGAGGGTCAGGCCAAACTCCTTCGCCAGCGTCTCCATCGTCTCCCCGGACTGATCGACCTTCTGCTGGATCTGTTCCTGCAGGTCACCGAATCGGTCCGCAGCCCGATCGTGTTTGAGCTGATCCAGAACCTCGCTGCGCGCCTCATCAAAGGACTTGCCCCGCGCCGGCGCAATGTCATCGAGGCGGATGATGTGATAACCGAACTTGGTCAGGACCGGTGGGCTCACATCGCCGGGCCTCATCGCGAACAATGCATCACCGAAGGGACCTTCGAGGCTGCCGCGCTCCGCAAGTCCCAGATCACCCCCCTGCGCAGCCGAGCCCGCATCGTCGGAATACTGTTTGGCCAGCGCCTCGAAATTCCCGCCCGCCTTCAGTTTGGCCTCGATGTCCTGGGCCTTCTTCAATGCCGCGGCCGCGTCCACCTTGTCGCTCACCGCCACCAGGATGTGGTGTGCATGACGCTGTTCGGTGGAGATGTAGCGTTCCTTGTTCTTGGTGTAGTAGTCCTGCAGATCGGTATCGGACACGACGGTCTGCTGGGTCACCTGCGCCAGGGTCAGCTGCGCGTACTGCAGATTGACCGACTCGGGCGTCATGAACTGCGCCTTGTGTGCCTCGTAGTAGGCCTGGATTGCCGCATCCGTGACCGGGACGGAAGCCGCATACTTGTCGAGCGGCAGCAGCACGTAGCGGATCTGGCGCTCCTGGTCATTCAGCGCGTGCAGACGTTCCGCTTCCGCCGGCGTGATGAACTGGGACAGCTGTACCCCATCCTGAAGCTGGCGCCGCTCCAGCTCATCCCTCAGATCATTGGCGAACTGCTCCTCGGTGAGGCCAGCCTGCGCCAGGCGCGACTTCGCGACTTCGGCGTTGTACTTGCCGTCCAGCTGGAACGCGGGCTCGGTGCGCACCGCGCGCTCCAGCTGTTCCTGCGTGACGCGATAGCCCAGATCCTTGGCGCGATCGGTGAGCAGGGTATTGCGCACCACCGACTCGAGCAGCTGGTTCTGCAGCAAGGCGCGCTCCCCGGCCGGAATGTCCCCGCCGAAACGCTGCTGCCATTGGTTCTGTTCGCGCTGCCAGGCGCTGCGAACGTCCTCGTAAGGAATTGTGTGGCCGTTGACCTTGGCCACATAACTACTGCTGCCAATGTTGAGGTTGGCAATGCCATACGCGCCCCACGCCGCGAAGATCAGTGCCAGGGCACCGAACACCGTGTACGTGAGCCACTTGTGGCCCTTCAGGCTGTCACCGATTTGTTGCAGCATCACTTCGGGTCTTGAAGATGGCGGAGCGGACGGGACTCGAACCCGCGACCCCCGGCGTGACAGGCCGGTATTCTAACCAGCTGAACTACCGCTCCAGCTTTAGGGGAGCGGGATTGTACAGGGCAAATTTGCCGGATGCCACGCAACTTTTGTCCTACGGCTGCCAGCCACCGCCGAGCGCCTTGAATACGCCGATCTGGTCCTGCGCCAGGGCACCGTCGGATGCCGCCACGGCCTGGTCCGCGCCCACCACCGTCACTTCGGCGTTGAGCAAATCAAGGGTGCTGGTCGCGCCGGCGAGAAACTGATCATTGGCCATGTCGAAAGCCTGCCGCGCCCGATCGCGAGCGATCAGCAGCTCCTGACGGTGTGCCAGCTCGGCGCCATATGTCGCCAGCGACTGATCGGTTTCCTTCAGGGCCTGCAGCACCACACCATCAAAGCTGGCGACCGCCGCCTGCTCCGCGGCACGCGCCTGATGGATACGCGCCCGCACCGAGGATTGATTGGGGAAGCTCCAGCTGATGCTGGGGCCGATGCCCCAGGCCAAGCCGACATTCTGGGGTACCTGGCTCACTTGAGTCGCGACGCCGCCGTAGCTGCCGATGAGCGAAATGCGCGGATACAGATCCGCGGTCGCCACACCGATGCGCGCCGTCGCGCCGGCCACGTGCCGTTCGGCCTGTCGCACATCAGGCCGGCGCGCCAGCAAGGAGGCGCCATCGCCGACCGGGATCAGCGCCTTGAGGGTCGGCGGCCGCACGCAGTCCTGTGCACTTTGCGGCGCCCCGCCCGGCGGCCGTCCCAAAAGCTGCGCCAGTTGGAACAGCGCCGACTGGCGCTGCCCCTGAAGCGGTGGCAGCGCGGCGCGCACCTGGGCCACCAGCGCCTGCGCGCGCACCACATCGAAGTCTGCGGCCGCGCCAGCGTCGCGCCGATCGCTGGTGATCTGTTGCTCGTGCGTGACGACTTCAATCGAATGCCGCGCGACATCGATGGCCTCACCCAGCGCGCACACCTGCGCATACGCGCGCGTCGTTTCCGCGGCCACCGTGATTTTTATGGTGTCGCGAGCTGCGATCGCCGCGTCGGTGTCGGCGCGCGCCGCCTCAATCGCCCGGCGTACGTGCCCGAATAGATCCACTTCATAGGACACATCGAGCAGGGCATCGTAAAACCAGAACGTTTCGGGACGCCGGCCGGTGAGCTCTAGGATCTCATCCGTCGTCGGATCGCGCCCCCGTTCGGTCGCCACATCCAGCTTCGTCTGGGGATACAGCCCGACCCGCGCGCCTTCCAATGCCGATCGGGCCGCCGCCAGATTCGCCGCCGCAACCGCCAGATCCGTGTTGGCGCGAAAGGCTTCCTGCACCAGCTCATTCAGCGCCGGATCCTGATACAACTGCCACCATTGCGCCGGCGGCTCGGTGCTCACGGCCTGCGCCGCGCTGGTTCCGAGCAGTGGCGCCTGAGTGCCCGGCAGCGGCGCGGGGGCATGATAGTCGGGACCCACCGTGCAGCCGGCCAACCACACGACCGCAAAGCCGAGCGCGCGCCCTGCGAAGCTCATGGCGTCGGCACCGTACGCCGGCCAAAAATCGGCACATGCGACGCGGGCCCGGGCGGCGCGGCACGGCGCGTCACGACCAGCATCACCGTGATGGCCGTGGCCGCGGCCAGCACCACGAAAGCGTCCAGGATTCCCTGCGTGATCGAAGTCGCGTGCACGATGCTGTTGAGAATCGCCGTGCCGCGGGCGGCGGCCCCCGCGGGATTGCCCGCTTGCGCGGTCGCGGCGCCGTAGGTCTGAATGCGCTCCAGGACCTGCGCATCACCGATCTGCACGTGCTGTCCCAAAAGATTCGAGGCGATCTGACCCCGCACTCGCAGGAAGGTGGTGACGAAGGCGAGGCCCACCTCCCCTCCCATGATGCGCGCGGTCTGAATTGCCGCGCCGAAGGTGAGTGCGTCCTGGGGGCGCAAATGCAGGACTGCGAAGAAAACCGTTCCGGACAGCGCGAAGCTCTGGCCGACGGCCTGCAGCATTTGCGAGGGCAGGAACTGATCCGTCCCCCAATAGGGGGTGAGGCCATGCGCCACCAGCAGGCAACCCACGCAGATCAGGATGAAGCCGCAGGAGGCGACGAAGCGCGGATCCATGCGCCGCATGCTGTAGCCGGCGATCAGACAAATCACCAGCTGTGGCACGGCCAGCCAGATCAGGGTTTGTCCGACCTCGAGCGAACGATAGCCCCGCACCGTAATCAGGAACTGCGGAATCAGGTACGCGGTGGACAGAATCGTCAGACGCAGGAACGCGACCAGCAGCAAGAGGCGCGGCAGGGGCGCAGCGAAGGCGACCCGCAGATTCAATCCGGGATTGGATGACAGGCGTTCGTTGATCAAGAACGCCACCAGCAGCACCGCCGCAGCCGACAGCAGGCCCCACACCAGTCCCGAATTCAGCCAGTCCAGGCGATTGCCCTGATCCAGGGCCGCATAGACCAGCGCCAGGCCGCCACCGCCGGCCAATAACCCGAACCAATCAGGCTTGGGATGGGCCGTATTGACCGGCTCCGGAGCCGTTCCGACCTTCAGGCAGAACCACATGCCCAGCGCCAGGGGCACATTCTGCCAGAATATCCAGCGCCACGAGAGGTGCTGGATGTACCAGTCCTCGAGCGAGGCCGACACATTCAACGACACTTCCAGATTCAATGCGTATAACGCAATGCCGTAGGCCCATACCCGGGGCGGCATGTTGCGCAGGACGAATCCCAGGGTCAGCGGAATGAAGAAGCCCGACGCGAGGCCACCGACGAACTGCAGCGCCAGCATGGTTTGAATGTTGGGCGAATACGGCTGAATGAGACACACCAGCGCGAACACCGCCGCGGCTTCCATCAGCACGCGCCGGCTGCCGTAGACACCCCCCAGCCACATCGCCGCCGGCGCAATCAGCATCTGCGCGACCGATTGGGCCGTCGTGATCCAGGCCCCCTCATCGAAACTCGCGTGCACCGCCCCGCGAATGTCGGCCAGGCCGAAACTGGAGAGCCGTCCATTCAGGGTGGACACGAAGGCGCCCAGCAGCACGGCCGCGAGTCCCAACCAGGGAATCGGCGCGGGCGTTGCGGCGGGCAGCGGTGGCGTCGAACTCATTTTTTGCGGCCGCCGGTATCCACCGTTGCGACTACCGACATACCGGGCCGTAACCGATCGATCAGTCCATCGGCATCATCGACCGAGATCTTCACCGCCACGCGCTGCACGACCTTGGTGAAATTGCCCGTGGCATTGTCCGGCGGCAGCAGTGCGAACTGCGAGCCGGCCCCGGGTGCGAACGCCAGCACCTTGCCGCGCAGCGTGTGGCCCGGGAAGGCATCAACCGAGATGGTCGCCGGGGCTCCCACGTCCATGTGCGTCAGCTGGGTCTCCTTGTAGTTGGCCAGCACCCAGATGCGCGGCAACGGCGTGAGGGAGGTGATCTGACCCCCCACCCCGACCAACTGTCCGGGCTTCAGCTGCCGCTGGCCCAGCACCCCATCCTCGGGCGCGAGGATTTGTGTGTAGCCGAGATTGATCCGGGCCACTTCCAGCGCGGCCTGCTGCGCGCCGAGCGCGGCCTGCGCCTGGGTCTTCTGCGCGTCGAGCACCGCCAGCTGGTGTTCCGCCGCGCTCGCCTGCGCGCGCGCCTGCTGCAGCTGCGCGGCCAGCTGCTCGGAGGTGGTCTTCAGCCGCTCCCCGGCCTCCGCGGTGGAGGAGCCGGTACTCAGCAGCTTCTGCTGACGCGCCAGGTCCCGCTTGTTCTGTTCGATATTGGCCAGCACCGCGGTAATCGCGGCCTGCGCCGCCTGTACGTTCGATCCCTGCAGCCCGTGCTGCGCCGTAATGGTGCCGATCTGCGCGGCCGCTGCGCCGACGCCGGCCGCCAGCTGGGCGACCGTGGCCTTGTAGTCGTCGTCGACCAGCTGAGCGATGAGCTGGCCCTTGTGTACGCGCTCGAAGTCCTGCACCGGCATGTCGCGGATGTACCCGCCGACATGGGCGGCGATCGGCGTGAGATCGGACTGCAGATAGGCGTCGTCGGTGCTCTGGCGCGTGGCATTCGTCTCCCAGGTGCGCCAGCGGGTCGTAATCAGCAGCAGCACACCGAGCGCCAGCAGAAAGATGATGCTGCGCCAGATCCAATCCGGGGCTGCCCTGAACGCGGCCAAAGGGTCTCTTCGAGACATCAGGAATTTTTCCTTTTTTGCGAGTCTAGCACCGCCCCGGGAGCCCGATTGGGCGGCGCCTTAGGCAAAGCTGGGCTGCGATTACAACAGTCAGGGGTGAGTTCTGTGACCCGCGTAGCGGGCAGAAATTAACCCGGTGGATTGGTGTGTGGCGCGACGGCGATCGCAACGAGCTGCTGCTGATGCAATATGCCGATCCACTGCACGGCACGCTGTCGATGCGAACACCGGCCCGCATCAAGCTTGAGAAACAGCAAACGCGTCTGGCCGACAACGTGACCGAGTAGGTTCGTGTGATTTCATGGTGGGTGCTGACGGGATCGAACCGCCGACATTCGCCGTGTAAAGGCGACGCTCTACCAGCTGAGCTAAGCACCCGTCCGACTGCGACAATAATCTAGCATGTCCCCACCCAGCCGCCTCGCTCGAGCGCCCCATCGGCGGTCGCTTACCGCTCGGCAAGCACCACATTGAACAGTCATTCAATGGCCGCTGCACAACGAGGGTGCACATTCAGCAGGGCGCCACGGGTGCCCATCACGGGCTAACTATATAAAATAGCTGACATTTTTTGCTACCTGTGCGACGGCATGGCGTATGCACTGCCGCTGTGGGAATATATCGACATAATAAGGGGATCGGTCATTGAGTGATCATTCAATACCCCAGGCGCGTGGCGCGCACACGGAGCGGCAAGGTCAGCCCGCACTGCGCATCGGAGTCATCCTCGCCGATCACTTCACGCTGTCCGCGTTCGCGGTTTTCATCGATCACCTGCGGCTGGCGGCCGATGAAGGTGATCGCAGTCGGCCGCTGCATATCTCCTGGTCGATCATGTCCCATCGCCCGGAGGCGATCCGCGCCAGCTGCGATGTGATGATCGAGCCGACCAGTGGCCTCTTGCCGGGGAGCGAACTGGACTATCTGGTCGTGATCGGCGGCATCCTGCACGCCGGACCACAGATCGATGAGGTGACGGCGCGCTATCTGCGCGAGATGGCTGCCTACGGCACGCCGCTCATCGGCATCTGCACCGGGAGCTTCATTCTCTGCCGCATCGGTCTGATGCAGGGACGGCGCTCCTGCGTCAGCTGGTATCACTATCAGGATTTCCGCGAAGCCTTCCCCGATCACGAGGTCGTGGCGGACCGGCTGTTTCTGACCGACGGCCCGCGCATCACCTGCGCCGGCGGAGCCGGCACCGGTGCGCTGGCGACCCACCTCATCGAACGACATCTCGGCAGCGCCGTCGCGCAGAAAGCGAGCCAGGTGCTGCTGTTCGATCGGCAGCGCTCCGGCAGCGAGGCCCAGCCGCATCCCCCACTCGCCGCGACCGCGACCGATCCGCGGGTGCGCCGTGCGCTGCTGCTGATGGAGCAGAATCTGAGCCGACCGATCCAGGTGAACGCCATCGCGGGGCAGCTGGGTCTTTCGGTGCGCCAGTTCGAGCGGCTGTGCCAGGAACAGCTGGGCATGAGCCCCGCCTCGCAGTACCGCCGCCTGCGATTGCACTACGCGCACTGGCTGATCGAAAACACGGACCGGTCGGTCACGGACATCGCGATCGAGGCGGGGTTTGCGGACTGCGCGCATTTCTCGCGCCAGTTCAAGGACGCCTATGGTCGCTCGCCCTCCTCACGCCGCCCACAGGCCGGTCGGGGCTTTGGCGATGCGGCCGGCGCGCGGGTCTTTGAGTAGGTGAAATGATAACAGCCGGATGACGCATCCATTCAATCGAACTGCCGGATGCGTCGATATTGTCGTTGGCAGGTGTTCTGGGGCGCCTGACAGGAAGGGACAACAATGAACTCTAAAGTCTCATATGCCGTAGCAGCGATCCTGAGCAGCGCGTCACTCGCGGCGCACGCCGCGGACCAGACCACGCCGGCGCCGGCGGCCGTTGCGCCGGCCGATAGTGAATCGGACGCGCTGCAGGAGGTCACGGTCACGGCCCAGCGCCGCAGCGAGAACATGCAGAATGTGCCGATCTCCATGCAGGCACTCACGGCGCAGTCGCTGCAGCAGCTGAACATTTCGACGTTGGACGACTACATCAAGTTCCTGCCCAACGTCACCACGGCCAGCAACGGCCCGGGACAGAGCGAGATCTACATGCGCGGCCTGTCCGCCGGCACCCAGCCGAGCCAGGGCAGCGGTTCCACCGGCCTGTGGCCCAACGTGGCGCTCTACCTCGACAACCAGTCCGGCCAGCTGCCCAACCGCAACCTCGACGTCTACGCGGTCGACCTCGAACGCATCGAGGTACTGGAGGGTCCGCAGGGCACGCTGTTCGGTTCCGGCGCGGAGGCCGGCGCGGTGCGCTACATCACCAACCAGCCGAAGCTCAATGAATGGAGCGCGGAGTTCACGGCGGGGGGCGGTGCCACAGCGCACGGCGATCCGAACGGCAAGGGCAACGCGGTGATAAACATTCCGCTCGTGACCGACAAGTTCGCGGTGCGCGCGGTCATCTACTACGACCGGCGCGGCGGCTACATCGACAACGTGCCGGCCACCTTCACCCGCAAGGACACCGACTTCGGCATTCACTACGCCTACTACGCGACCGGCGGTGTGCCGCCCGGCAGCTGTGCGATCAACAACTTCGGCGGCCCCAGCGGCTGCCCAGTGCCCGCCACCGCCGGCAAAAACATCAACCCCGTCACCTACCAGGGCATCCGCGGCGAGGCGTTGTACCAGATCAACGACGACTGGGACCTGCTCGTCACCCAGTCCTACCAGAAGATGGACGCCGATGGCGTCTTCTATCAGCAGCCCAACGCCTCCGACGGCGCCCCGCTCGGACCACTGCAGGTCACCACGTTCAATCCCTCCTACGATGACGACAAGTTCGAGAGCACCGCCTGGACCGTGAACGGCAAGTTCGGCGCCCTCAAGGCGGTCTACACCGGCGGCTACCTGATCCGCAACGTCGATCAGGTGGGCGACTACACCAATTACGCCCGCGGCATCTACGCCGACTACTACCAGTGTTATGCGGCCAATGCCCAGGGCACTTGCGCCTCCCCGAGTGCAACCTGGCACACGAAGGACAAGAACGAACACATGCAGCATGAGTTTCGCGTCAGCACGCCGGATGATTGGCGGCTGCGCGCCATCGGCGGGTTGTACTGGGAAGACGATAAGCTGTACGACCAGACGGCCTGGAACTACAAGACCGAGCAGAACTGTTCCGACACGGTCACCGCCTACTGTTTCACGCCCATCGGCATTGCGCCCGGCGCCTCGGTCCAGAGTCCCAGCTTGATAGAGCCGTCCACGTCGTTCTATCAGGACACGCTGCGCGACACCAAACAGACCGCGGTGTTCGCCTCGGTCGACTACGACCTCCTCCCCAAGGTCCTGACGCTCACCGCCGGCACTCGCTGGTACCAGTTCAAGAATTCCTACGTCGGGAATGTCTCCTCGAGCTTCTACTGCCACGACGCGGGCGCGAGCTGCCTGGACACCTTCGTGCCCACCACGGCCTACTACAGCGATGCCACGACGTTCGCCAACACGCTCATCAACAACTACAACCTCAACTCCGAGAACCTGCGGGATACGGAATCCGGCTTCAAGAGCCGCGCCAACCTGACCTGGCACATCACATCAGATGCCATGCTGTACTACACCTATTCCCAGGGCTTTCGCCCGGGCGGCTTCAATCAGGTCGCGGGCGTCGGCCACCTGCCGGGTGCGGATGGCCTGCCGCAGTACGTCGTACCCAAGTCGTATTCCTCGGACAAGCTGACCAACAACGAGGTCGGCTGGAAGACCGAATTCTTCGACCACCGACTGCAGTGGAACGGGGCCGTCTATCAGGAGAACTGGGACAACGTCCAGACCGCCTTCTTCAGTCCGGCCGCGGATCTCGGCAACGTCTTCTTCAACATCAACGGTCAGAACTTCCGGATCAGGGGGGTCGAAACCTCGCTGGTGGCGCGGCCGATGCGTGGCCTGACCCTGCAGTACTCCGCCTCGTGGAACCAGAGTGAGCAGACCAATGCCCCGCAGCTGATCGACAACAATCCGTACAGCGACAATTACGGCAAGCCCATTCCGGGCGCGATCAATCCGTACGGCACGCAGGGATCGCCCAGCGCCGATGCCCCGCCGCTGCAGTTCGCCATCCGCGCGCGCTACGAGTGGAGCATCGGCAACTATTCGCCCTTCGTCCAGGCGGGTGTGACGCACCAGGGCCACTCCTATACCCAGGCTGGCGCCAATCCGAACCTCGACACCACCGGACTCATCAGCACCGGCCGCCTGCGCTTCGAGAATCCGGCGTACTCACAGGTCGAAGCCTCGGCGGGCGTGAGCAAGGATGCCTGGACGGTGACGGTCTACGGCGAAAACCTCGCCGACTCGAACGCCAGCACTTTCGTCAGCACCGATCAGTTCATCGTCCAGCAGACGCCACTGCGGCCGCGGGTGGTCGGAATCGACATCAACTACAAGTTCAAGTAGCGTCGCACGGGTGGAACCCGACCTCCGGAGGCAGCGTGACCTCCTGTACCGGCGCGCCTACGAGCAGCGCCAGCGGGGCGAGGCCCGCGCCGCGCTCCTGACCCTCGAGGAACTCGAGCGGCTGCAACCCCGGTTCAGCCGCCTGTTCCAGGAACGGGGGTTGTGCCACGTGCAACTGAAGCAGGCGCCCGAGGCCATCGCTGCGCTGGTGCGCGCGGTGAATCTCAACAGCGCACTGCCGGTGAGCTGGGACATGCTGGTCGGCCTGTTCCGCATGACGCGGCAGGAGCAAGAGCAGCGCAACGCCGAGGCGCAGGTCGCGACGCTGGCGACGCAGCCGCCAGAGCTGGTCACGGCCAATGCGCTGTTTGCGGACGGCGATCTCACCGAGGCGGAATCCCTCACCCGCAGCTTCCTCGCGCGCCATGGCCACCACCTCGAGGCCATGCGGCTGCTGGCGCGCATCGGTGTCGAACGCGACGCCTACCAGGATGCCCAGCTGCTGTTCGAGGGGGTGCTGGACCTGGAACCGCAGTACCACGCCGCCCGCTACGACTACGCCCAGCTGCTGATCAAGCGGCACCTGCATGCGCCCGCCCTGGAACAGACGCAGCGGCTGCTGCAGGCGCAGCCCGAGAACCGCGCCTGGCGAACGCTGCATGCGGCGGCGCTCGTGGGTCTGGGCCGGCACGAGGAGGCCATCGAGGTGTACCGGCAGCTGCTGGAGGGAGCGACCCAGCCGGGGGAACTGCACCTGTCCATTGCTCATTCGCACAAGACCCTGGGAAGGCAGGCGGCAGCCATCGACGAATACCGCACGGCCGCGGCGCTGCGGGGCGATTATGGCGATGCCTGGTGGAGTCTGGCGAACCTCAAGACCTATCGCTTCGCGCCAGCCGAGATCGAGCGCATGGCGGCGGCCGAAGCGACCGAATCGACTGCCGCGGACGACCGTTGGCACCTGTGCTTTGCGCTGGGCAAGGCGCTGGAGGACCGGGGTGACTATTCCGGCTCATTCGACTACTACAGGCGCGGCAATGCCCTCAAGCGCGCCGCCGGCCACTACCGCCCGGAAACCATCGAGCTGGAAGGCCGCCTGCTGAGGCACGAGTGCACCGCCACCTTCTTCGCCCGCCATCGCGGCGAGGGCCACCGGGCCAACGACCCGATCTTCATCGTCGGTCTGCCGCGTTCCGGCTCGACGCTGATCGAGCAGATCCTGGCCTCGCACCCGCAGGTCGAAGGCACCCAGGAGCTGGCGAACATTCCGCGCACCGCCGCCGGCCTGCAGGAGGAAGACCTGCCTTACCCGCTGGCGCTGGCGCGGCTCGAGGCCGCCGCCGCGCTCCGTCTCGGGGCTCAATACATCGAGGACACCCGCGTCTACCGCACCAACCGGCCGCGCTTCATCGACAAAATGCCGAACAACTTCCGGCACGTCGCGCTGATCCATCGCATCCTGCCCGACGCCGTCGTCATCGACGCGCGGCGCGAGCCCATGGCCTGTTGCTTCGGCAACTTCAAGCAGCTGTTCGCGCAGGGCCAGGAGTTCACCTACGGCATGGAGGACATCGCCCGCTACTACCGCAACTACCTCGAACTCATGCGGCACTGGGACACGGTGCTGCCGGGGCGCGTGCTGCGGGTGCATCACGAGGACGTCGTCGAAGACCTGGAAGGACAGGTCCGCCGCATCCTCGATCACTGCGGCCTGCCCTTCGATCCGGCCTGTCTGCAATTCCATCGCACGCAGCGCAGTGTCCGCACCGCGAGCTCCGAGCAGGTGCGCCAGCCGATCTATCGTGACGGTCTGGACCAGTGGCGGCAGTTCGAACCGTGGCTGGCCCCGTTACGCGATGCGCTGGGCGATGCTCTGACTCGTTACCGCGACTAGCTGCGAGCCGGGGTCAGCGCTGCGCCGAGTCGCGATTGGGGGCTACGTAGAACGGGGCCTGCGACTTCGCCAGCAGCGGCCGCTCCAGGATGTGGTCGGCGGCTTTTTCGGCGATCATGATCGTCGGTGCGTTGAGGTTGCCGGTGGTGATGGTGGGCATGATCGAAGCATCCACCACGCGCAGCCCCTGGAGCCCCACCACCCGCAAATGCGGATCAACCACGGTCAGGGGATCGGCCGGATCGCCCATGCGGCAGGAGCATGAGGGGTGATAAGCGGTCTCCACTTTGCGGCGTATGAATTCATCGATCTGCGCATCGCTCGTGACCTCGGCACCCGGCTGAATCTCCCGTGCACGAAAGCGATCGAATGCCGGTTGGCTGAAGATCTCCCGCGTCAGCCGTACGCAGGCCCGCATTTCGGCCCAGTCCTCCGGATGGGACATGTAGTTGAAGAAGATCCGCGGCGCAGTGAGCGGCTCCTTCGACGCCAGTCGCACCCAGCCACGGCTTTTCGAGCGCATCGGCCCCACGTGCGCCTGGAAGCCGTGCTCCTGCGCCAGCGAGGAGCCGTCATAGTTCACCGCCATCGGCAGAAAATGGAACTGCAGGTCGACATGGCTGACGCCGGCGCGGCTGCGAATGAAGCCACCGGTTTCAAAATGATTGGTGGCGCCCAGGCCATCGCGACGCAGCAGCCAGCGGATCCCGATCGCCGCCCGGCGCAGCGGCGACATGTGCGAATACAGCGTGATCGGCTCGCGGCTCGCCACCTGGAAGTAGAACTCCAGGTGGTCCTGCAGATTCTCCCCCACGCCTGGCAGGTCACGCACGACACCGATGCCGAACTCGCGCAGCTCCGCCGCCGGGCCAACGCCCGAGAGCTTCAGGAGTTGCGGCGAGTTGATCGCGCCACCGCACAGGATCACCTCGCGCGCGGCCCGCGCCACATATTCAGTACCGCCCCGGCGATAGCGCACCGCCACCGCGCGCGTGCCCTCGAACTCGACCCGAGTGGCCAACGCGTGGGTGAGCACCTTTACATTGGCACGCCGCAGGGCCGGCCGCAGATAGGCGTTGGCGGCGCTGCAGCGACGACCGTCGGCGCCGACGGTCATGTCCATGCGCGCAACGCCTTCTTGCTGAAAGCCGTTCATGTCGGCCGATAGCGGATAGCCGGCCTGCTGCCCCGCCTGCAGCCACGCATCGTTCAGGGGATTGGTGAGGAGGCCCTGACGCGTCTGCAGCGGACCGTCGCCGCCGCGATAGGCATCCGGACCCGCCGCACGACGCTCGGCGCGGCGAAAGTACGGCAGCACCTGCGCGTAGCTCCAGCCGCGCGCACCGTGCTGTTCCCAGCTCTCAAAATCCAGTGCGTTGCCCCGCACGTACACCAGGCCGTTGATGGAAGAGGAGCCCCCGAGCACCTTGCCGCGCGGGGTATGCAGACGCCGCCCGCCCAAGCCGGGCTCCGGCTCGGTGTGATAACCCCAGTTGTAGCGGTCCATGTTCATCGGGATCGACAGCGCCGCCGGCATCTGGATCCAAACCGATCGGTCAGAGCCGCCGTACTCCAGCACCAGCACGCGCTGTTCGCCGCTGGCGCTGAGGCGATCCGCCAGCACGCAGCCGGCCGAGCCGGCGCCGACGATGACGTAGTCAAAGATTTCCGGCATTGCGCGCTCTCAGTACGGCGACTCGACATCGGCCAAAGCGACGTACACGCTCTTCAGTTGCGTATAATGTTCGAGCGCCGCGCGGCCGTTTTCACGGCCGAGGCCCGAGAGTTTCACCCCGCCGAAGGGCAGCTCGATGGGCGTGATGTTGTAGTGATTGATCCAGCAGGTGCCGGCCTGCAGACGTGCAATGACCCGGTGCGCGCGCGCCAGATCGCGGGTGAAGACTGCGGCCGCGAGCCCAAACGGAGTCGCGTTCGCGCGGGCGATGACCTCCTCCTCATCCTCGAATTCCAGCACCGACATGACCGGACCAAAGATCTCCTCGCGCGCAATGGCCATGTCGTCCCGACAGCCATCGAACACCGTCGGCTGCACGAAATAGCCCTGTGCGAGCGCACCCGTCGTGACGCGCTGCCCGCCGACGAGCAGGCGGGCGCCCTCGGCCCGGCCACGCGCGATGTAGCCGAGCACTTTGTTCATGTGTTCCTCGCTGATCAGCGCACCGACCTGTGTGCTGGGGTCCAGCGGGTCACCGACGCGCAGCGCCCCGGCCCGCTCCCGCACGCGTTCGAGGAACGCAGACTTGATAGTGCGATGGACGAACACCCGCGTCCCGTTCGAGCACACTTCCCCGGCCGAATAGAAATTACCGAGCAGCGCGCCGGCAACCGCATTCTCAAGACTGGCATCATCGAAAATGATCAGCGGCGACTTGCCGCCCAATTCGAGCGTGACCGATTTGAGCGTCGCGGCTGCATCCGCCATCACCGCCTTGCCGGTTGATACTTCTCCGGTCAGGGAGATTTTGCGGATCTGTGGATGGCGGGTGAGCAGACGGCCGGTCGGCGCGCGTCCCTGGACCACTTGAAAGATACCCGCCGGCACCCCCGCCCGTTCCATCAGCTCGGCGAGCTTGACGGCCGACAGCGGTGTGAGTTCCGCGGGCTTGAAGATCATGGCATTGCCGCAGGCCAGCGCCGGCGCCGACTTCCAGCAGGCGATCTGCAGCGGATAGTTCCAGGCACCGATCCCCGCCACCACTCCCAGGGGCTCCCGGCGGGTGTAGCCGAAGGCCTTCGGGCCCAGATCCAGATGTTCGCCCGCGAGGCCCGCCGCGAGCCCCGCGTAGTACTCGAAGCACTCGGCGCCGGAGAGCACGTCGACGACGCGGGTTTCCTGAATGGGTTTGCCGGTGTCCCGGGTCTCCAGCGTCGCCAGCTCCTCGTTGTGACTGCGCAGCAGGTCGGCCACGCGGCGCAGAATCCGTCCGCGCTCGGCGCCGGTGAGCTGGGCCCATTGCGCCTGCGCGGTCAGCGCCCGATTGACCGCCGCGTCGACCTCGCGCGCTCCGGCTACGGCCACCCGCGCCAGCACGGCGCCGGTCGCCGGATTGAGCGTGACCAACGATTCGGAGTCGGTGCTGGCGCCCGGCACGGCCGGCGCCGCCATCGCATGCACCGTGAGCCGCGCATCGACAAACGCGGTCAACAGCGAGCGCGCGCGCTCGCTGTCCGCCTCGCGCCAATCCGACAGCGCGGCCCGCAGCCACACACCGTCGATCATCGCCGCGATCATCGCCGCGAGGCTGCGCGCCTCCTCGGGAGGCACCAGCGCATTGAGCGCGTGGCGCAGGTTCGAGAGCATCCGTCTTTGATAGGCATTCTGTACCCGGCGCAGGCCGCCCGCGTGCAGCACCTGCCCCCAGAAGGCGAGCCAGGCGGTTCCGGTGCGCTTGTCGAATTCCTCCGGCGCCAGATTGGTGTCGATCACGGCCTGGATGCGCTGCCGGGGACCGGTTGCCACACGGATGCGGGCCTGCAGGCTCGCCATGGGCCGGCGCGCGAGGGCACGAAAGGCCTCCATCAGGAGCGCATCCTTGTCGCCGAAGTAATGGGCGACCAGTCCCGGGGATACACTGGCGCGACTTGCGATCTCGGCCAGGGTGGTGCCCACGAAGCCGACTTCGGCGAGGGCATCGATGGTCACGTCGATGAGCTGGCGGCGCCGGGGCTCCTCGAGTTCCGACCGGACCTTTGATTGTCTGTTCAATGACAATGCCCTTTCAGTATCAGCAACTTGGTAGGAACTCAGAGCTTGACAGTCCGCCTGTTAAACGGCTATTCAATGCATCGATTGGATTTGGATGATGTCGCGGAGATCGCGCCGGGGTCAAGCCCCAAAGGTCGCAGCAATGGACTCCTTCCGGGCTTCGATTGCCTTGCTCGCCGTGATCCTCACGGCGGGTGTGGGCGCGCGTGCCGCGGCAGCCGCTGACGCTCCCGAATGCCGCACCATTCGGCTCTCGGACATCGGCTGGAGCGATGTCACGGCGACCACCGCGCTCTTCAGCGCGGTGGCACGGGATCTGGGGTATCAACCGGCGGTGACGGTGCTGTCGGTTCCGGTCACCTACGCCTCGATGAAGAACAAGGACATCGATGTCTTCCTCGGCAATTGGATGCCCTCGATGGCGGCCGACCGCGACAAATTCATCGCGGAGGGTTCGGTGGAAGTGATCCGCGCCAACCTCACCGGTGCCAAGTACACCCTCGCGGTCCCCGCCTATACCTACGCCCAGGGCCTGAAGGACTTCAACGACATCCAGCGCTTCGCACCGCAGCTGGAACACTCGATCTACGGCATTGAGCCCGGCAACGACGGCAATCGCCTGCTGCTCGGCATGATCAAGCAGAACCTCTTTGGGCTGCAGGATTTCAAACTGGTTGAATCCAGCGAACAGGGCATGCTGGCCGAAGTCGAGCGTGCCTATCGCCTGCGGGCCCCGATCGTGTTTCTGGCCTGG
This sequence comes from Steroidobacteraceae bacterium, assembly GCA_035486855.1. Lineage (GTDB taxonomy): Bacteria > Pseudomonadota > Gammaproteobacteria > Steroidobacterales > Steroidobacteraceae > DAIDKA01. Next base: position 18,156 of record DATHMT010000035.1, on the reverse strand, counting down.
GACCCGCATCCCATGAACACGCGCTTCGACCTGCGCTACCTCAATGGCGGGGACGCCGTATTCGGCCCCAACTTCGGTGGCGCGGCGGTCTATACCAACACTCGCGCGGGCTACTCGGCACAGTGCCCCAACATCGGTCGGCTGCTGCGCAATCTGCAGTTCTCGCCGCGCGCCGAGAGCGAGGTCATGGCGGGCATCCTCGACCGCCACGAATCCCCCGATGCGGCGGCGCGCGCCTGGCTCGCGACTCACCAGGACACGGTCGCGCAGTGGCTGACGGGCGTCACCACCTTCGATGGCCATTCCGCGCTTGCCGCCACCGCCAAACACGGCGACCTGCATGCCGCGGGCTTTGAAGGCTGGATCAGTGGCCACAAGATCCCGGTGGGCGACTGGGTCACCCTGTTGATCGATCAGGTGAAGACCCACGGCCGTCTCTTTTTCGATGGCATCTCCGGCGTGTGTCGGGGCAGCGTCGATGGCCTCACCTCATTGCTCGAGGCAATTCCGGCACCCGCGTTGCTGGTCGGGATCATCGCCCTGACCTGGGGCCTGCGGCGCAGGCTGCTGCCCTGCATCTTCATCGGCGCCGCCCTGCTCTTCATCATGAACCAGGGTTACTGGACGGCAACGCTTGAGACGTTGTCCCTGGTAATCGTGGCCGTGCTGGTGTGCATGCTGATCGGCGTCCCCATCGGCATCGCCGCCGCCCACCGGCCGCGGCTGGCCGCCACGCTGCGTCCGGTGCTGGATCTGATGCAGACGCTGCCCACCTTCGTCTATCTGATCCCGACCTTGGTGCTGTTTGGCCTGGGCGTTGTACCAGGACTGATCTCGACCATCATCTTTGCGCTGCCGGCGCCGATCCGGCTGACGCAGCTGGGCATCGCCGCCGTGCCACAGCCGCTGTTGGAAGCGGGTTCCGCCTTTGGCGCGACCCCGCTGCAGATGTTGCTGCGAATCGAACTGCCCAGCGCCGCCCCGACCATCATCGCCGGCATCAGCCAGTGCATCATGCTCAGCCTCTCGATGGTCGTGATTGCCGCCCTCGTGGGGGCCGGCGGGCTGGGTGTTCCGGTCGTCCGCGCGCTCAATACCGTACAGATCGGCATGGGCTTCGAGGCGGGCTTCGTGATCGTGCTGCTGGCAATCATTCTCGATCGCATCACCAGACCGGCGCAGAAGGCGCCGCGCTCATGAACCACGCGGTGCAATTCTGCAACGTGGACATCCTCTTCGAGCAGGGGCACGGACGCCGCGCGCGCACCGCCATGACCGAAGCCTTGAGCGCGCTGGATGCGGGTCATTCGCGTGCGCAGATCAGCGAACGAACCGGCGTGGTGGTCGGGGTTGCCAATGCGAATCTGAACGTGCCGCAGGGATCGATCTGCGTGCTGATGGGCCTGTCGGGCTCCGGCAAGTCGACGCTGCTGCGGGCGGCCAATGCGCTCACGCCGGTGACGCGCGGCAAGGTGCTGGTTCATGACGGACAGAGTGTGATCGACGTTGCGGCGTGTGACGCACGCACGCTGCGCCGGGTGCGCCGTCGTCACATTGCGATGGTGTTCCAGCAGTTCGCACTGCTGCCTTGGCGAACGGTACGGGAAAATGTCGGCTTCGGCCTGGAGCTGCGGGGTGAAACCAAGGCCCGCCGGCACGAGGTGGTCGAGGAACAGCTGCAGCTGGTGGGTCTCACGCAATGGGCGGAGCGCTACTGCCACGAGTTGTCGGGCGGCATGCAGCAGCGCGTCGGGCTGGCACGCGCCTTTGCCACGAACGCCGACATCCTGCTGATGGACGAGCCGTTCTCGGCGCTCGATCCGCTGATTCGGCGCAAGCTGCAGGATGAACTGCTCGCGTTGCAGGCGCGGTTGCGCAAGACCATCCTGTTCGTGAGCCACGACCTCGATGAGGCGTTGAAGCTCGGCGACCAGATCAGCATCCTCGAGGGCGGCCGCATCATCCAGACGGGCACCGCGGCGCAGATCGTGACGGAGCCGGCCAACGACTATGTCGCGGAGTTCGTGCGGCATGTGAACCCCAATGCCGTCATCAAGGGCGGGGGCGGCGCGTGATGTCGTGTACGTTCAAGCCCAACGCCGACCCGGTGCTGGCCCCGCTTGGCGCACCGTGGGCATCATAGGACGCACTTTCACTCGCCTCCTGCCCTTCAGCAAATCCCCCAATGCAACCCTTTTCGGCGTTCTCGCTCTTGCGGCGCGGTCTGTCCGGGCACCGCGACTGGACACCGCAGTGGCGTCGTGCCGCGCCCCGGGACAGCTATGACGCTGTGATCTGCGGCGGCGGCGGACACGGGCTGGGCACCGCGTACTACCTCGCCGCCGAGCATGGACTGCGACGCATCGCGGTGCTGGAGAAAAGCTGGATCGGCGGCGGCAACACCGGTCGCAACACGACCATCATCCGCTCCAACTATCTGTTCGACGAAAGCGCCGCGCTCTACGACCACGCGCTGAAGTTGTGGGAGAACCTGTCGCAGGTCCTCAACTACAATGTCATGTTCTCGCCCCGCGGCGTGCTGATGCTCGCCCACACGGTGCATGACATGCAGGTGTTCCAACGCCACATTCATGCCAATCGTGCCAACGGCGTCGACAATGAATGGCTGAGCGCCGCGGGCGCCCAGGCCTTCTGCCCGCCGCTGAACATACGCGACATGCGTTATCCGGTCCTTGGCGGCGCTCTCCAGCGGCGCGGCGGCACCGCGCGCCACGACGCTGTGGCCTGGGGATACGCCCGTGCGGCCGACGCGCTGGGCGTGGACATCATCGAGAACTGCGAAGTCACGGGCATCAGGCGCGATGCGGCCGGCGCGATCGCGGGCGTGGACACCAGCCGCGGACCGATCCGCACGCCCAAACTCGGCGTCGTCGCCGCGGGCAACACCAGCCCCATCATGCGCATGGCGGACATCACGCTGCCGCTGGAGAGCTATCCGCTGCAGGCCCTGGTCTCGGAGCCGGTCAAGCCGATTTTTCCGTGCGTCGTGATGTCGAACACCGTGCACGCCTACATCAGCCAGTCGGACAAGGGCGAGCTGGTGATCGGCGCGGGCACCGACGCCTATACCTCCTACACCCAGCGCGGCGGCCTGCACATCAGCACCCACGCGCTGGAAGCGATCTGCGAACTGTTCCCGATCTTCAGGCGCCTGCGAATGCTGCGCAGCTGGGGCGGCATCGTCGATGTGACTCCCGACCGCTCGCCGATCATCGCCAAGACCGAAGTGCCGGGGCTGTACGTCAATTGCGGCTGGGGAACCGGCGGCTTCAAGGCTACTCCGGGCTCGGCACATGTGTTCGCCTGGACCATGGCACACGATGCGCCGCATCCCATCAACGCGCCCTTCACCGTTGAACGCTTCCGCGACGGCCACCTCATCGATGAGGCCGCCGCCGCCGCCGTGGCGCACTGAAGGCGCGCCGGTGCTGCTCATCACCTGCCCCTACTGCGGCGAGCGCCCCGAGCCGGAATTCGTATACGGCGGTCAGGCGCATGTGGCGCGCCCGCAAGCTGCGGCCGGGCCGGTTGAGTGGGCCCGGTTTCTGTACCAGCGCGACAATGCCCGCGGCATCCACGCGGAGCGTTGGCGGCACACCCATGGGTGCGGGCGGTTTTTCAACGCCCTGCGGGATACCACGACCGATCATTTTGTCGCCGTCTACCGCATCGGCGAGCCGCCTCCGGAGGCACGGTGAGTGCGCCCGCCCGCACGGCCGGCGCCCGCATCGATCGCGGCAAGCCGCTGCGCTTCACTTTCGATGGGCGCGAGATGGGCGGCTTCGCGGGCGATACTCTGGCCTCGGCGCTGCTCGCCAACGGCGTGCACCTCGTCGGCCGCTCCTTCAAATACCACCGGCCACGGGGCATCCTCAGTGCCGGCGTCGAGGAGCCCAATGCGCTGGTGACGGTGCGCCGCGACGGTGCGCGCCATACACCCAACCAGTGCGCCACGACCGTGGAGCTCTATGAGGGTCTCAGCGCCGAGAGCCAGAACCGCTGGCCCAGCCTTACGTTTGATGTCGGCGCCGCGGCTTCGCTGATCGCGCCTTTCATTCCAGCCGGGTTTTACTACAAGACCTTCATGTGGCCGCGCGGCGCGTGGCGAAGTCTGTACGAACCCTACATCCGCGCGGCCGCGGGCCTGGGACGCGCACCCAGCCTCCCCGACCCCGACCGGTATTCGCAGCGCTACGCCCATTGCGATGTGCTGGTGGTGGGCGCCGGCGCCGCGGGCCTATCAGCCGCACTGGCCGCGGCACGCGCGGGCGCGCGTGTCATCCTGTGCGATGAACAGGGCGAGCCCGGCGGCTTCCTGCTCACTGAGGCCGCCGCCGCCCAGGGCGAACAGGTCGAGCAGCTGGCGGCGCGCCCGTGGCTGGAGCAGCAGTTGGCCGCATTGGCCCAACAGCCACGCCTGCGCCTGCTGCGTCGAACCACTGCGTTCGGTTGCTATCCACACAATCTGGTCGGCCTGTGCGAACGCCTGAGCGACCACCTGGCCGCGCCACCCGCCGGGCAGCCGCGTGAGCGGCTGTGGCAGGTGCGCGCGCGCGAGATCGTGTTCGCGACCGGCGCGATCGAGCGACCGCTGGTCTTCCCGGGCAATGATCGACCGGGCGTGATGCTGTGTTCAGCCGCGCGCACGTTCCTGAATCGTTACGGTGTGCTGCCGGGAACGCGCATCGCGATCGTGACCGCCTGCGATGACGCCTATCGTGCGGCGCTGGAATTGCAGGCCGCGGGCGCCGCAATCGCGGTCATCGCCGACACGCGCACCGCAGCGCATGGCTCACTGCCGCAAGCGGCACGCGCGGCCGGGCTGCCGCTGCGCACCGGGGTGACCGTCAGCGGCACGCGCGGCCGTCTGCGCGTCAGCGCGATCGAAGTCGCGTCGGTCGCGGGCGACGGCGTGGTCGGCGCGCAGACCCAGCGCTACGCCTGTGATCTGGTATTGATGTCCGCAGGCTTCACACCGAATGTGAGCCTCTTCTCCCAGGCGCGCGGCAAGCTTGCCTGGGATGACGGGCTCGGTGCCTACGTCCCCGGCTCGTCCATCGAGCGGGTGCGACCGGCCGGGGCCTGCCGTGGCCTTTTCAGCCTGGACTGCGCGAACCGTGACGGACGGCAGGCCGGCGAACAGGCGGCACACGCTGCCCGGCAGCCCCATACCCACTCGATCCGCACCTTCACGCAAGCGGCGACCGACCCCGCCATGGCGGGGTACGTCGGAGCGCTGCCGCAACCGGCCGGTCACCCGCGCGGCAAGGCATTCGTGGACTGGCAGAATGATGTCACGACCTTCGACCTGCAGCTGGCCACCCGCGAGGGCTTCCGTTCGGTCGAACACGTCAAACGCTACACCACCACGGGCATGGCGACCGATCAGGGCAAGACCTCGAACCTGAACGCGCTGGGCGTGGTCGCGGGCCTGCTGCGCGAACCGTTGCCGCAGGTGGGCCTGACGACATTCCGTCCCCCCTACACGCCCGTGACTTTCGGCACGCTGGCCGGCTTCGCCCGCGGTGAGCTGCTTGATCCGGTGCGCACCACCGCCCTCCATGACTGGGCCGCCTCGCAGGGGGCGGTATTCGAGGATGTGGGACTGTGGAAGCGCGCCCGTTACTTTCCACGCGCCGGCGAGGACCTGCATGCCGCGGTCGCACGCGAGTGCCGCGCGGTCCGCCAGGCCTGCGGGCTGTTCGATGCCTCGACCCTCGGCAAGATCGAGGTGGCGGGCCCTGATGCCGCGGCGTTCCTCGAGCGCATGTATGTGAACAACTGGTCGAACCTCGCCGTGGGCCGCTGTCGCTACGGCATTCTGCTGCGCGATGATGGCTTCATCTATGACGACGGCGTCGTCGCGCGACTGGCCGCGGACCGCTTCCACGTCACGACCACGACCGGCGGCGCCGCGCGCGTCCTGGCACTGATGGAGGACTACCTGCAGACCGAGTGGCCGCAGCTTCAGGTGTGGCTGACCTCCACCACCGAGCAATGGGCGGTCATCGCCGTGCAGGGACCGCAGTCCCGGCGCGTGCTCGAAGCGCTGGTTGAAGGAATTGACCTCGATCCGCTTGCGCTGCCGCACATGGGCGTCGCGCAGGGACGCATCTGCGGCGTTCCCTTGATGTTGATGCGGGTCAGCTTCACCGGCGAGCTGGGTTACGAGGTGAATGTGGCCGCCGATTTTGCCATGGCCGTGTGGGAAGCGATCGCGGCAGCCGGTCGCGCCCACGGCATTTGCCCCTACGGCACGGAAGCCATGCACGTGCTGCGCGCGGAGAAGGGTTACATCATCATCGGGCAGGACACGGACGGCACCGTGACCCCCGATGATGCCGGCCTGTCCTGGGCCATCAGCAAGACCAAGCCCGACTTCCTCGGCAAAGGTGCGCTGCGCCGCGCCGCCATGAGTGATCCGCAGCGTCGCCAGCTGGTGGGCCTGCTGACCCAGGATCCCGGCATCGTGCTGCCCGAGGGAGCCCAGGTCATGGCGGCCGCGGGACTGCTGCCGCCGTCTCGCCCGCTGGGCTTCGTGAGTTCCGCCTACTCAAGCCCCACGCTGGGTCGCTCGATCGCTTTGGCCCTGGTTGCGGGTGGCCGGGCGCGTCTGGGAGAAACGCTTTATGTTCGACTCGCCGCAGGGGAAGTAGCCGTGCAGGTGAGTTCGAGCGTCTTCCACGATGTCAAAGGCGAGCGCTTGAATGTCTAGTCAGGCCATACCCCGGCCGCCCCGGCTGGCCACCTGCTCGGGCCTGGAGCCGCTGCCGCCGCGGGGACGCTGGCTGCTGCGCGGCGGCGCGGCGGTGCACGCCGCCGCGGGCGCCCTTCTCGATTGGCCCCTACCGTCGCAGGGTCGTGCCGCCGGCGATCACGAGCACGCTGCACTGTGGCTGGGCCCCGAGGAGTTCCTGCTGCTCGATCCACCGCAGCTGCCGGTGCTGCAGGCGGCGCTCGCACCCCTGCCGCATTCGCTGGTCGAGGTGAGTCAGCGGCAGACGGCCTTCACCGTCTCGGGTGCCGCGAGGCTGGCCCTGAATGCCGCCTGTCCGCTCGATCTGGATGTGGAGGTCTTCACGGTCGGCGCCTGCACGCGCACGGTCTTCGGCAAGGCCGAGGTCGTGCTCTGGCGCATCGCTCCGGATATCTTCCATGTCGAGGTGTGGCGTTCCTTCGCCATGTATGTCACACAACTGCTGGCGCAAGCCGCCAGTGAGGTCTGAGCTCATGTCACCGCGCACACCACGTCTGGTCATCGACGGCCTGATCATCTCGCGCTGGGATCGCAGCGTGTTCGAAGACATGCGCAGGGGCGGGCTCAGCGCCGCGAACTGTACGGTCTCGGTGTGGGAAGGATTCAAGGACACCGTGGCCAACATCGCGCAGATGAAACGGCTGATCCGCGAGCACAGCGATCTGTTGACCCTGGTGCGGACCACGGCCGATATCGGCGCAGCCCACCGCGCCGGCAAGACCGGCATCATCCTGGGATTCCAGAACGCGCAGGCCTTCGAGGATGATCTCGGCACCATCGAGGCATTTGCCGACATGGGCGTACGGGTCGTACAGATCTGCTACAACACCCAGAACCTGATCGGCACCGGCTGCTATGAGCGCGATGGCGGACTGTCCGGCTACGGCCAGGAGGTCATCGCGGAAATGAATCGCGTCGGCATCATGGTGGACCTGTCCCATGTCGGGGCTCAGACCTCGACCGATGCCATCCTCGCCTCGAGGAAACCCGTGTGCTATTCGCACTGCCTGCCGGCGGGGCTCAAGCAACACCCCCGCAACAAGAGCGATGAGCAACTGCGCTTCATCGCCGACCATGGCGGCTTCATCGGCGTAACGATGTTTCCGCCGTTCCTGAAGCGCGGCACCGAAGCGACGGTGGATGACTACGTCGAGGCCATCGACTACGTCATCAACCTGGTCGGGGAGGACTGCGTCGGCTATGGCACGGACTTCACCCAAGGCTACGGCCAGGAGTTCTTCGACCGGATCACGCATGACAAGGGACGTCATCGTCGCCTCACCGACTTCGGCACGGTACTGAACCCGCAGGGCATCCGCACCATTGGCGAGAGTCCGAACCTGATCGCGGCCATGGAGCGCGGCGGCTGGAAGGCCGGCCGCATCGACAAGATCATCGGACAGAACTGGTTGCGGGTCTTCCACGAGGTCTGGGGAGCGTAGTCATGCAGCCGCAGCTTCCGATCGATGTGGATGCGGCCACCGGTGTGTGGAGCACCGACGGCCTGCCCATGCTGTACGTGCCGCGCCACTTCTTCGTCAACAATCACACCGCCATCGAAGCGGCCCTCGGCGCCGAACGCTATGCCCCGATTCTGTATGACGCGGGCTATCGCTCGGCTCACTACTGGTGCGCGAGTGAGGCGGCCACGCACGGCCTCGAGGGTCTTGCGGTCTTCGAGCATTACCTGCGGCGGCTGTCCCAGCGCGGCTGGGGACGCTTTGCCTTTGAGAGCCGAGACGCCGGCAGCGGTCTCGCCCGGATTCGTCTGGATCATTCCGCGTTCGTGCTGGCGCGGCCCGGCGCAGCGGGACGGTTGTGCTACATGTTCGCCGGCTGGTTCGCAGGCGCGATGGACTGGGTGCTGGAACAGGCCCACTCCCCCTTGCGCACGCACTCGCACGAATCGCAGTGCGCGGCCGAAGGCCACGCGCACTGTGTCTTCAGCGTCCGCCCGCGCGGCTGATTGCCATGCGCTATCCGCATCTGCTCGCGCCCTTCACGCTCAACAAACTGGCGTTGCGCAATCGCATCGTCAGCACGGCGCATGCGGAAGTGTATGCCGAGGAAGGCGGTCTGCCCGGCGAACGCTACCTTCGCTACTACGAGGAGAAGGCCAAGGGCGGCCTGGCGCTCGCGATCTGCGGAGGCTCCAGTCCGGTCTCGCTCGACAGTCCTCAAAGCTGGTGGCGCTCGGTGAATCTGACCACGGACCGCATCATTGAGCCGCTCGGCAGGCTCGCCCAGGTGATGCATCGCCACGGCGCGAAGATCCTGATCCAGGCCACCCACATGGGGCGGCGCTCCAGCTATTTCGGCGAGCGCTGGCCACACCTGGTGTCCCCGAGCGGGGTGCGCGAACCGGTGCACCGCGGCTACGCCAAGATCATCGAACGGCACGACATGCGTCGCATCGTGCGCGATTTCGCCGCAGCAGCGGTGCGCGTTCAGCAAGCCGGCATGGACGGCATCGAAATCTCGGCGGCGCATCAGCACCTGATCGATCAGTTCTGGAGCCCGCGGACCAATCATCGCACCGATGAGTATGGCGGCTCCCTCGGCAATCGCCTGCGCTTCGGCATCGAGGTACTGACCGCGGTGCGTGAGGCCGTGGGCGCCGATTTTTGCGTGGGCCTGCGGATGTGCGGGGATGAATTCCATGAGGACGGGCTGGATCATGCGACGCTGTGTGAGATCGCTCAGTCCATGTCCGGGAGCGGGCTGATCGATTTCATCAGCGTCATCGGCTCCGGCGCCGACACGCACAACACGCTCGCCAACTGCATGCCGCCCATGGCACTGCCGCCGGAGCCCTTCGCCCACCTAGCTGCCGGCATCAAGGCGCACTGCACGGTGCCCGTCATGCATGCACAAGGTATCCGCGATGCCGCACAGGCCGAGCGCCTGCTCGCCCAGGGCGTGATGGACCTGGTCGGCATGACCCGGGCGATGATCGCCGATCCGTACCTTGCGACGAAGATCCGCGATGGCCAGGAAGATCGCATCCGTCAATGCGTCGGCGCCAATTACTGCATCGACCGGCAGTACCTGGGACAGGACGTGTTGTGCATTCAGAATGCCGCGACCTCGCGCGAGCGGACCATGCCGCATCTCCTCACACCCAGTAGTGGGCAACGGCGCCGGGTGGTGGTGGTCGGGGCCGGTCCAGCGGGTCTTGAGGCCGCGCGGGTGGCGCGCGAGCGCGGTCACGAGGTCGTGCTGTTCGAGCGCGAGCCAGCACCCGGTGGCCAGGTTCGACTCGCCGCCATGCCGCCACAGCGCGAGCAGATGGCGGGCATCGTGCGCTGGTTCGAGCTGGAGATCAGGCGCCTTGGAGTCGACTGTCGCTTTGGCGTCGAGGCCGATGCCAGCACCATTCTGGCCGAGTCGCCGGACATCATCGTGCTCGCGACCGGCGGACGCGCGCACAGTCTGGAAGTGCCGGCCTGGGGTGTCGCCGCGGGACTCGCGGTGAGTTCCTGGGACATCCTCAATGGCACTCTCGCGCCACGCCACAGCGTTCTCGTCTACGACGGGGTCAGCTCGCACGCCGGGGCGGGGGTCGCCGACTTCCTCGCCAGTCGCGGCAGCAGCGTCGAGATCGTCACGCCCGATGTGAAAGTCGCCGACGATGTGGGCGGCACGACCTTCCCCATCTTCTATCGCCGCCTGTACGCGCTCGATGTCGTGCTGACGCCGAACTGGTGGCTGGAGCGGGTGTATGCGGAGGGCGAGCGCCGGGTGGCCGTGCTGCGCAACGAGTACACCGATCGCCTCGAGGAGCGCCTGGTCGATCAGGTCGTGATCGAGAATGGCAGTACCCCCAATGACGCACTGTACTGGCAACTCCGTGGCGCGGCGGTGAATGGCGGGGAGACCGACTTGCCGACTCTGTTTGAAAGCCTGCCCCAGCCGGTCCTGTCGCAGGACCTGGGCGGCGGCCGCTATGCGCTGTTCCGAGTCGGAGACTGCATCTCGCCGCACAATATTCACGCGGCCATCTACGATGCGCTACGGCTGTGCAAGGACTTTTAGCGCCATGGCCGCGGACCACTGGCTGACCGCGTTGTTCTGGGTGCAGGCGATCGCGTTCAGCATCGCCTTGGGCCGCCGCGCCCGACTCTGGGCCACGGGTCGGTCCGCGCCGCTGCACTGGCCGGCCCTGCTCAGCATCCCGCAACGCTACTTCGTCGACCTGCACCGCATCGTCGCGCGTGACCCTTACATCGCCCGCGCGCACATGGCCACGGCCGGTGGCGCCGTGGCACTGCTGGGCCTGGTGGCACTCAACTACGGCCTGGCGCTGTATGCGCATGTGCTGGATTCGCTGATCGCACTGGCGGCGCTGGGGATGCTGGCGGGTACGGCCGCGGTCGCCCTCCGTCGTCTCTCGCCTCCGCCGCGGCTGTCGCGCGGGCCGTGGATGCGGCTACCCTGGACGCTGGCGGCCTGCGCCACGGGGCTGCTGCTGGTGGGCCTCGTGCCGCTGGCCGCGGCCGGCCCGGTCATCGCATTGTTCACGCTGTTGCTGGTGCTCGTGGGCTCCCTGGAGCTGACCTGGGCCCCCGCCTTTGGCGGTCCGATGAAGCATGCCACCGCAGGTCTCCTGCATCTGGCCTTCCATCCGCGGCCCGAGCGCTTTGGCGGCCGCCACGCCACGGCGCTCCTGCCGCTGCAGTTGGCACCGCAGCCTGAAGCCGACGGCTCGGTGCGCCTGGGCGTGCAACGACCGGCCGACTTTCGCTGGAACCAGTTACTGGCGTTCGATGCCTGCGTCCAGTGCGGCAAATGTGAAGCGGCGTGCCCGGCCTACGCCGCCGAACAACCACTGAACCCGAAGCAGCTGATCCAGAACCTGGTGCGCGGTATGAGCCGCGGCGCACCCGACCAGCCCCTCCTGCCCGGGCTCATCGACCCTCAGACCCTGTGGGCCTGCACCACCTGCCGCGCCTGCGTGCAGGAGTGTCCGATGCTCATCGAACATGTGGATGCCGTGGTCGATTTGCGCCGCTTCCAGACATTGACCGTGGGGGACGTGCCGGCGACGGCCGCGCAGAGTCTGCAGCAGTTGCGACTGACGGGATCCCAGGGTGGTTTTGCGGCGGCTGATCGCTTTGCCTGGGCGCTCGACCTGGAGCTGCGGGTGCTGCGCCCGCGGGAGCGCGTCGAGTATCTGCTGCTTGCGGGGGAAGGCAGCTACGAGCCGCGCTACCAGCGAACGCTGCGCGCGATCATTCGTTTGCTGCAGCGGGCGCAGGTGGACTTCGCGATTTTGGGTGAGGCGGAACGCGACTGCGGGGACCTGGCCCGCCGCTTGGGCGATGAGGCCACATTCGATGCGCTCGCACGCGCCAATATCCGCCTGCTCGCCTCCTACCCGTTCAAGCGCCTGCTCACTGCCGATCCGCATGTGCTGCACTGCCTGCGAAATGAGTATCCCGCGCTGGGTGGCCACTACGAGGTCGTGCATCACACGACGCTGTTGGCGGAACTGGTGCGCACGCGAAAACTGGCGCCGCAATCGCCGGCCTCGACGATGGCAGTCACCTACCACGATCCGTGCTACCTGGGACGCTACAACGGTGAGACCGAGGCGCCGCGGGAGCTGCTGCGGGGCATCGGTGTTGAGCTGCGCGAAATGCAGCGCTCGGGCCTGCGCGCGCGGTGCTGCGGCGGTGGCGGCGGCGCACCGCTCACGGATATCCCCGGCAAGCGGCGCATACCGGACATGCGGGTCGACGATGCGCGTCAGACACGGGCCCCCGTGATCGCGGTCGCCTGTCCGGGGTGCACGGCCATGCTGGAAGGCGTTATCGGTCGGCGACCGGAAATACTGGACGTGGCCGAAATCCTCGCCGCATCAGTCCAGGCCTGAGCGATGAAGACCATCACTCGCCGCGACCCGAGGCGCCCGTTCGTGATGACGAGCGCCGGCCTTCGGCGGATCATCATGACGGAGGGTGCCGCGCCGCTGACCGATGCGTCTGGTGCGCCCGATAGCGCCCGGTCGCTGCCCGCAGGCACGGCGCTGCGCACCACTGAACCGGCCGCGCGGCACCTGTTGGTGCTGGTGCGCAGTGAGGCCGGGGCCATCGACGCCAGGGGGCAGCAGTGCATCGCCGCAGCCGCGCTCATCGCCACGGCCGATACCGCCGTGGTGGCCGCCGTGCTGGGGGAGATCAAGGAGGATCTGGGGCTCTGCGGCGCCGACCTGGTCGTCACACTTGCGGGTAGTGCGGGCGATTTGCGCCCGGAGCACGAACTGGCGCAGATCAGCGCACTGATCGAGCGCTTCCGACCGGAACATCTGCTCCTCCCCGAGGGCCCCGGCCTGGGCGATCTGGGCCGACGGCTCGCGGTGCAGCTGGGCAGCAGCATTGCCACGCACGTCGTGGAGCTGGATGGTGCTCACGTCGCCCGCTACGTACCCGATGCCGGCATGCGAACCCGGCGCCTGAGCGTGTGCCGACCCTTGCCCGATATCCTGCTGCTCGAGCCTGATGCCGCGGACAGCCGTCTGCCCTTCGTGGGCCGGGGCGAGCTCACTGCGGTGCCGCTGCCCACGCAGGCTCCGAGCCGCTATCACGATCACGGTCTGACGCGATTGGATTCCTCCCAGCTGCGGCTCGAGGAGGCCGATGTCATCGCCGCCGCCGGCAACGGTGTCACCGATGTCGCGCTGTTTTCGCGACTGGCGCGCGCCTTGGGTGCCGCTACCGGCGCGAGTCGCGTGGCGGTCGATGACGGTCGCTTCAGCCGTGATCGGCAGATCGGCGCGACCGGCACCACGGTCAGCGCGAACCTCTACCTGGCGATCGGCATCTCCGGCGCCGTGCAGCACCTGCAGGGCATCAAGGACTGCCGGCATGTCATCGCCATCAACAAGGATGCCGGCGCGCCCATGATCCAGCGCGCCGACTTAAGCGCGATCGGCGATGCACAAAATGTCATGACGGAGCTTTTGGCGCTGCTCGAATCCGCGCCTGTTGAGGGTGCGGAATGAGCGAGGTACGACGAGCCGCCGTGCTGCTGTCCAGCGCCCGCCATCCCGAAAGCGGCGTCGCCTGCGCCGCGCACAATGATGTCGTGGCGCTGCAGGTCGCACGCGCGCTTGGCCTGGGGCCGCCACACGCCCTGCACTACGGGGATTGCCTGGATCCGGCGCTGCAGGATTATCTGGCCTTCGGTGCCGCCCGGATTTTGGTACTGCCACCCGATCCGCACCTGCCGATGGCGCAGGCACTGGCGACGGAACTCGCGGACGCGGCGGTGATCCTGTGCGGTTGCCGGGCCGAATCCGGCGCGGCGTCGGGGCTGTTGCCCTTTGAACTGGCGCAGAGCTTGGGCTGCCCGGTGCTGACGGATGTCCTCGAGGTTCTGCCGCAGCCGCAGGGATTGACGGCGGTACAATTCCTGCCGCGCGGACGGCGCCGCCGGGTCGATTTGCCGTGCCCGGCGGTGCTCGCGATTCATCCGCTGGCGCCGGCCACGCCGCGCTACGCTTACGCACGGCGCCTGACGGGCGTGATCGAATCGCGGCGGGTGACGCTGGCGGGGCCGCCCCTGCTCGCCGGCGGGGCAGCAACCCCGACCGACTGGCAGCTCGAAGCGCAGCCGCGTCAGCCGCTGCGGCTCAAGGGCGCCGACCTGCGTTCAGGCCATGAGCGCATGACGGCCGCCGTCGCGCCCGTGGCGCGCGGCGGGCAGGTCATCACCGATGGCACGAGCCGCGATCAGGCGCGCGCCATCCTGGCTTACATGCGCCGGCATGGGCTCATTGATCGTTGAGCCACCGGCAGACCTTCACGAGGATACGACTATGATTACGCCTCTCGAGCTCGCAGCCCTCACGGCCAACCGCCGCCCCGGCTACACACTGCCGGCGGCGTTCTACCAGAGTCAGGAAGTCTATGAGCAGGACCTGCGACTGATATTCGGTCGCCACTGGATATTCGTCGGCACGGAGCCGGAAATCCCGGAGGCCGGCGACTTCCTCACCGTGGCGATCGGCACCGACTCGATCATCATCCTGCGCGATGACGATGAGCAGCTGCGCGCCTTTCACAATGTCTGCCGGCATCGTGGCGCACGGCTGCAATCGGCGCGCAACGGCGTGCTCAGCAACATCGTCTGCCCCTATCACCAGTGGACCTACAACCTGACCGGAGAGCTCACGCGCTGCAAACACATGGGCGAGGGTTTCGACCGTCGCGACTTCGGACTCAAGCCCGTGCACGTGCGCAGCCTCGCCGGACTGCTCTACATCTGCCTGTCCGAAGAGCCGGCGCCCGGCTTCGATGAGATGCAGGCAGCCATGGAACCGTATCTGAAGCCCCACGACCTTCTGAACACCAAGGTCGCGCACCAGACCGAACTGATCGAACACGGCAACTGGAAGCTCACCATGGAGAACAATCGCGAGTGCTACCACTGCACCGCGAACCACCCCGAGTTGCTGGTGCCGCTGCTCGAATTCGGATTCGGTTACCAGGCCTCACCGGAAAATGCGCAGGCGCTGCAGAACTTCGATGATCTCCTGGCCCGCGAGCACGTGCGCTGGGAGGGCTATGGCCTGGCGTCGCGGGAGCTCGACCTGCTCGAGCGAGTGACCGGTTTCCGCACCGTGCGGCTGCCGATCGCCCGCGCGGGCGAGTCGCAGACGCCGGACACCAAGGTGGCATCGACCCGCCTGCTCGGGGCTCTGCCGCGCGCGGATCTGGGCGGTCTGTCGTTCTGGACCCAGCCCAACTCCTGGCATCACTTCATGAGCGATCACGTCATCACCTTCTCGGTGTTGCCGCTGGCACCCAACCGCACGATGCTGCGGACGACCTGGCTGGTGCACAAGGATGCGCAGGAAGGCGTGGATTACGACATGCACCGTCTGACTTCCGTCTGGATCGCCACCAATCATCAGGATGGCGCCCTGGTGGCGCGCGCCCAAACGGGTGTGGAGAGTCCCGCCTATCAGCCCGGTCCCTATTCGCCGTTTACGGAAGGCCTGGTGGAGAAGATCGTCGAGTGGTACATCGGGCGCCTGGGCGAGGGACTGGCGGCCTCATGAGTGCAACGACCTTCGCCGTGACCTTTGCGCGGGCCGGCGTCACCACCCAATGCCGCCCGGATGAGTTCATTCTGAACGCGGGCGAGACGGCCGGTGTCGCCCTGCCGTACTCCTGCCGCGAGGGCGCCTGCGGCACCTGTAAATCGAAACTGGTGTCAGGGCAGGTGCAGATGAATCACAAGGGCGGCATCCGCCAGCGTGAGATCGACCGCGGCCTCATCCTCATCTGCTGCAGCCATCCGCTCTCGGACCTGGTCATCGAGGAGGCCGGCGCCAGAACGGGCTCTTAGGCCAGGAAGTTCGTGGCCGCGACGATGGCGCCGGCGATCGCCGCAAACACCCCGATGACGGGGAACAGGCGCCTGCGCGCCAGGAAATACAGCGAGGTGAGCACCAGTCCCAGCTCGAGCAGCCCCTCCCCCAGATCCAGCCGCAGGCCGCGGGCCTCCTCGCGGCGGCTCTCGGCCTCACGCCCCTGGGCCTCGCTTTGAATCTGGGTGGCATCAGAGGCGTAGCGGTCACGCTCCTTGGCGTACTGCGCGCCCAGTGCCTGGGCTTTCTCGGGCTGCGCGAGCTGCACCACACCGAGCAGTCCCGCCGCCACGTCCATCAGATGCTCGCGTTCCTTCTTGGCCTCGTAGAACGACCACTGGTCATTGGCCTCGGTGCGATGGATGACGGCCGCGGTGTGCGCGCGATGCGAGGCAATCGTGACGAAGGCCAGCACGATGCCGATCACGCCCACCATGACGCTCACGCCCTTGGTGAATGCATCGCCGCCGCCTTCGTGGGAGGTGTGGATCTCAACTTCAGCCATGGGTGTTTTCCGTGGAAAAGGGGTAAGCGGCAACTTCCTTGAGTGAGTTCAGGATGATATGGCCCAGCGAGCGCAGGTCCGAGCTGGGCTGCGTCATGTCCGGCACCTGGATCACGGTCATGCCCGCCGCGTGCGCTGCCCGCACGCCGTATTCCGAGTCCTCCACGGCCAGACAGGCTTTCGGGTCGACTGCGAGGTACGCGGCGGCCTTCAGATAGACCTCCGGATCCGGCTTGGGCCGTTGCACCTGGTCGGCGCCGATGACCGTCCGGAAGCGCTTAAGCAGGCCCGCCTGGCGCAGTTTTTCCACGGCGTGTTCGGTCCGCGACGAAGTGGCGATCGCCATTGGCAGACCCAGGCCCGCCACGGCGTCGAGCAGCGCCGCGGCGCCCTCCTTCAAGGGCGCGGGCGTCTGCTGGCTCAGCTGCCTGAAGTGACGGTTCCAGGCGGCGAAGAAAGCGTCGCAGTCAAGTCCCGCACCATAACCCGCGCCAATGATACGGCGGGCAATGGGTTCGGCGGCGCCGACACAGCGCAGCAGCAGATCCATGCGGGGCGCGACGTGCAGTTCATCGCAGGCGGTGCAGAACGCCTCCTGCGCGACACGCTCGGTGTCGAGCAGGGTGCCATCCATGTCGAATATGACGGCGTCGAAGTGCTTCAGCGGCGGGCCTGTAGCTAGTGCGCCGATGAGGGCTTCAGGGTCCGACGCCCGCTGCGGCGCGCCGGTTTGGCTTCGACCGGCGCAGCCGGAACCGTCAACGGCACCGGCTGACTCACCAGGGCGATCTGCAGCACCTCATCAATCCATTTCACCGGTTTGATGGTGAGGTTGCCCTTGATGTTGTCCGGGATCTCGGTCAGATCCTTCACGTTCTCATCGGGGATGAGCACGGTCTTGATCCCACCGCGATGCGCGGCCAACAGCTTCTCCTTCAGTCCGCCGATGGGCAGCACCTCGCCGCGCAGCGTGATCTCACCGGTCATCGCCACATCCGACTTCACCGGAATGCGGGTCAGCGCCGACACCAGCGCCGTGCACATGCCCACCCCGGCGCTCGGACCGTCCTTCGGCGTCGCGCCTTCCGGCATGTGCAGATGGATATCGTTCTTCTGGTAGAAATCCTGCTCGAGCCCCAACACCTGGCTGCGGCTGCGCACCACCGTCATGGCGGCCTGGATGGACTCCTGCATCACCTCGCCCAAATGGCCGGTGTGCTGCAGCTTGCCCTTACCCGGCACGATCGCCGCTTCGATGGTCAGCAGTTCGCCGCCCACTTCGGTCCATGCCAGTCCCGTCACCTGGCCGATGCGATCGCTGTCCTCGGCCTTGCCATAGCGGAAGCGCTTTACGCCCAGGTACTTTTCCAGGTTGCGCGGCGTGACGCTGATGGCCTTCTGCTCCTTGTCCTCCAGCAGCAGCTGCTTCACGGACTTGCGGCCGATCTTGGCGATTTCGCGCTCGAAATTGCGCACGCCCGCCTCGCGCGTGTAGTG
>DATHMT010000034.1:0-36654 GCA_035486855.1 Steroidobacteraceae bacterium | reverse complement strand
GCCAGACCCACGTTGCGCAGTGACTTCTGCAGATCCTCGGTCTTGATGTCCTTGTTGCCGGTGATCTCGAAACTCTCGATCGCCGGGCGCTCGACGATCAGCACCACCAGCGTGTTGCCGTCGCGTCGCAGCTGCACGTCGCGGAAGAAGCCGGTGTTGTACAGGGACCGAACGGCCTCGCGGATACGCGCCGGCGTGACGTGGTCGCCGATGTTCACGGGCAGGTAGTTGTAGACCGTGCCCTCGGAGATGCGCTGCAAGCCCTCGATCTTGATATCGGTGACGGTGAAATTGGCCTGGGAGCTGTCCTGGACCACTTCCGTGTTCGAGAGCACCGGCGTTGGCGGAGGCGCCGGCCCAGCGTCATCGGCCGGGGGTGGCGCGACCGGTGCCGGGACCGGGCCCTGGGCCGCCGCCGCGGGTGCCGGTGTCTGGGCCGAACATACTGCTGAACCCGCGCACAAGGCGAGGGTGGTCACCAATCCAAATCGCTTCATGAACAGATTGCCGGCCCGCGTGTTGTTGGAAGTTTGTGTGGAATGCCGTCGTGCGTGGCGCTTCTGGGTCCGCCTACGCATGAATCGGTCTCGTCAGTCCGCCGCGGGTGCGGCAGAACTCCAAGGCCAACTCACGAGCTTCGGCATCGGCTTGTAAGACATCGTCGATGCTGCGGATTTCCCCCCCGGCAGCTTTGGCCCCATCGGCCTTTGCAAGAACACATTCAATGACCGCGGGAATGTCCGGAAAGTTCAATCGGCGCTCCAGGAAGGCAGTGACAGCGACTTCATTCGCCGCATTCAGAATGGCAGGGGCCAGCCCGCCAGTGTCCGCTACCGCTCGAGCCAGGGCAAGACACGGGAACCGGGTCGCATCCGGTGCCAGGAAGTCCAGCTGCCGGGTGCGGATCAGGTCGAGGAAGTCGGTGCCGGCCTCGATGCGCTCGGGCCAGGCCATGCCGTAGGCGATCGGGGTGCGCATGTCCGGGCAGGCCAGCTGCGCCAGCAGCGAGCCGTCGATGTACTCCACCAGGGAGTGCACGACACTTTGCGGATGCACGACGATCTCCACCTGCGACGGCGGCAGACCGAACATGAAACAGGCTTCGATGAGCTCCAGGCCCTTGTTCATGAGCGAGGCGGAATCGACGGAAATCTTGCGGCCCATGACCCAGTTGGGGTGCTTGCAGGCCTGATCGGGTGTGGCGCTGGCGATGGCCTCCAGGCTCCAGTCCCGGAACGGCCCGCCGGAGGCGGTCAGCAGGATGCGGCGCACTCCCTTCGGTCGGACACCCGCGCTCGCGCCATGCGGCAGACATTGAAATATCGCATTGTGTTCGCTGTCGATGGGCAGAATCTCACTGCCCCCCGCGCGCACCGCCGCCAACAGCAGCGGCCCGGCCATGACCAGGGACTCCTTGTTGGCGAGCAGCAGCCGTTTGCCCGCGCGGGCCGCTGCCAGCGTCGAGCGCAGGCCGGCGGCACCGACCACCGCCGCCATCACCTGGTCGACCTCCGGCAGGGTCGCGAGGGTTTCGAGTGACTCAGGGCCGCTCAGCACCCGGGTCGGGATGCCCGCGTTCTGCACCTGCTGCTCGAGCACCCGGGCCGCCGCCGGATCGGTCAGGGCGGCCATGGCCGGCCGAAATTCCTGGATCTGCCTGAACAGTCCGTCGACATTGCGGTGCGCGCCCAGGGCCACCACCCGGTAGCGATCCGGATGCCGGGCCGCGACATCCAGGGTATTGACCCCGACCGACCCGGTCGCGCCGAGCACCGCGATACCCTTCACTGCGCGACTCCGAGCACCACGAGCCCCAGCAGCAGTATCGGCATGGCGCTGGTCACACTGTCGATTCGATCCATCACTCCACCGTGGCCGGGAAACAAAGTGCCGCTGTCCTTGAGACCGGCGAAGCGCTTGAGCAGGCTCTCGGTAAGGTCACCGACGATCGAGAAGGCGACGACGGCCAGACACAGCGGCACGAGCTGCAGCACCGGCACAGCAAACCACCGGCTGCCGAATAGGGCAACCAAGGCGGCCAGCAGCAGGCCGCCGAGCACACCCTCCCAGGTCTTGCCGGGCGAGACCTGCGGCGCAAGCTTCACCCGCCCGAAACTGCGTCCGGCGAAATAGGCGCCGACATCGGCGGCCCACACCAGGCACAGGGCAAAGAGCACCCATTGCTCACCGCGCGGCACGTCCACCCGCAGCCGCACCATCGCGACCCAGGCCGGGACCAATGCCAGAATCCCGGCGCAGGCTGCCGACCAGGCCGCCGCGCGCCGCGGCGCGAACACCACCCACAGCAGCGCCACGACCCACCAGATCAGTGCCACGACCAGCACCATCAGCCGCGCCGGCTCCGCCAGCGTGAGCTGCCACAGCACCGGCAGGCAGGCGGCGATCGCCAGAACATAGACGATCCGCCCGGCTACCGACTGCAGGCGCAGGAACGCCGACCACTCCCAGGCGCCGGCCAGCACCGCCGCGGTCATCGCGATCATGGTGGCGAAGGGGGGCAGCCACAGCAGCACGACCAGCAGCAGTGCGATCAGGACGGCAGCGGTGATGATCCGGGTCTTAAGCACTCGCGGGGCTCCGCGCCTGCTCCGAGGTACGCCCGAAGCGCCGCTCGCGCGCACCGAAGAAAGCCAACGCGGCATCCAATTGCCCGGCGTCGAAGTCCGGCCACAGGCAGTCGGTGAAATACAGTTCGGTATAGGCAATATTCCACAGCAGGAAATTACTGATGCGATGTTCACCCCCGGTGCGGATGAACAGGTCCGGGTCCGGCAGGTCAGCCAGCTGCAGCGCCGCCGCCACCTGCTCCTCGGTGATATCGGCCGGGCGCAGCCCTCCGCCCGCGCATTTCGCGGCGAGCGCGCGCACCGCCCCGGTGATATCCCAGCGGCCGCCGTAACTCATGGCGACATTCAACGCGAGCTTCTGGTTGCGCGCGGTGCGCGCTTCGGCGGCGGCGAGATAGGACTGAAGGCGCACCGCGAGCCGCTGGCGATCGCCGATGAAGCGCAGCCGCACGCCATTGGCGTGCAGCTCATCGACCTGGCTGTCGAGCGCATCGACGAACAGGCCCATCAGCAATGACACCTCTTCCGCCGGGCGCGCCCAGTTTTCACTGGAGAATGCAAAGACCGTGAGCGCCCCGATACCGCGGGCCGTGCACGTTTGCACACAAGCGCGCAACGCGCTGATGCCGGCCTTGTGACCCGCATGCCGCGGCAGTTTCCGCGCAGCGGCCCAGCGGCCGTTGCCGTCCATGATGATCGCCACATGACGGGGAAGATTCACGCTCATGCAGGCCGGTCAGACCTGCATGATCTCCTTTTCCTTCGCCGCCAGCAGCTGATCGATGTCGGCGACGTGCTTGTCCGTCAGCTTCTGAACATCCGTCTCCGCCCGCCGCTCATCGTCCTGGGAGATGAGTTTTTCCTTCAGCGCTTCCTTGATGTCCGACATCACATCGCGCCGCACGTTGCGGACCGCGACGCGTGCGCCCTCGGCATCCTGGCGAATCACCTTGGTGAACTCGCGGCGGCGCTCCTCGGTGAGCGGCGGCATCGGAATGCGGATGATCGTCCCGGCGGTCATCGGATTCAGGCCGAGATCGGATTTGTGGATCGCCTTCTCGATCGGCTGCACCATGCTCTTTTCCCAGGGCGAGACCACCAGGGTGCGCCCGTCCTCGACCGCGATGCTCGCGACCTGCTGCAGCGGCACATCCGAACCGTAGTAGTCGACCTTCAGATGTTCGATCAGGCTCGGATGCGCACGGCCGGTGCGCATCTTCTTCAGATCAGCCTGGAACTGGGTCACGCACTTGCCCATACGGGTCGTTGCGTCCTTTCTGATGTCGTCGAGCATGGTGACCCCTATTCGAACGTGACAGCCGTCCCGACTTCCTCACCGCGCGCAATGCGGGTCAGGTCACCGGGATTGTTCAGGTTGAACACTCGCAGCGGCAGGCGATTGTCACGGCACATGACGATGGCCGTGGCATCCATGACGTTCAGCCGATCCTGCAGCACCTTGTCGAAGGTCAGCTGCGTATAGCGCTGCGCGGCCGGGTTGCGCACCGGATCATCCGAGTAGACGCCGTTGACCTTGGTGGCCTTCAGCAGCACATCGGCGTTGATCTCGATGGCGCGCAGCGAGGCGGCGGTATCGGTGGTGAAGAACGGGTTGCCGGTGCCGGCCGCGAAGATCACGACCCGCCCCTTCTCGAGGTGGCGGATGGCGCGGCGCCGGATGTAGTCCTCACACACCTGGTTGATGCGGATGGCGGACATCACGCGCGACTGCATCCCGGAACTCTCGAGCGCATCCTGCATGGCGACCGCATTCATGACCGTGGCCAGCATGCCCATATGATCGGCCGTGACCCGATCCATGCCCGCGCGCGCCAGCCCCGCCCCGCGGAAGATATTGCCGCCGCCGATCACCACCGCGACCTGCGTGCCCATCTGGACGATTTCCTGGATCTCCCCGGCAATGCGCTTGAGCATCGCCGGGTCGATGCCGTAGTCGCCGCCGCCCATCAGGGCCTCGCCGGACAGTTTCACCAGAATGCGGGAATATCGGGACCGCGCGCTGTCACTCATGTGGTCTTCACCCTCGTACATGAAGAAAACCCCGCCGAGGCGGGGTCTTCCTTCGAAGCCTTACTTCTTCGGATCTGGATCGAAACTCTTGACCTGCGCCATGACCTCGGCGACGAAGTCATCCTGCTTCTTCTCGATCCCGGCTCCCACTTCGAAGCGCTCGAAGGCCTTCACGCTCGCCTTGGCGGACTTCAGCAGCTTCTCGACCGTCTGATCGGGATCCTTCACGAACGCCTGGCCCGACAAGGTGATCTCACCCAGGGACTTGCGTAGACGGCCTTCGACCATTTTGGCGACGATCTCCGGTGGCTTGCCCTCGCCCTGCGCCTGGTCCGTGAGGAACGCGCGCTCCTTGGCCACGACATCGGCCGGAACATCGGCCATGGTCACGTACTTCGGATTGCTCGCGGCGACATGCATCGCCACATCGTGCGCCAGCACCGGATCACCGCCTTCGACGGCCACCAGCGAGCCGATGCGCGTACCATGCACATAGGCGCTCACGTGCCCGGCGGAGCTGAGCACGGCGAAGCGCCGCACGCTGATCTTCTCGCCGATCTTGGCGACCAGGGCGCGACAGCGCTCGTCGATGGTCTCACCGCCGTCCAGGCGCTCCTTGAGCAGCGCCTCGAGCGTGTCCGGCCGCCCCTGCAGGGCCTTGGCGGCCACCGCCTGCGAAAAGGCACCGAAGTCGGCGCCGCGGGCCACGAAGTCGGTCTCGCAGTTCACTTCGACCATGGCGGCCGCGTGGCCGTCGGCCGAGCGCTCGATCACGATGACGCCTTCGGCGGCAACGCGACCGGCCTTCTTGTCGGCCTTCGCGAGCCCCTGCTTGCGCATCAGTTCGGCGGCGGCGTCCATATTGCCCTGGGTCTCCACCAGCGCCTTCTTGCACTCCATGAATCCGGCGCCGGTGCGCTCACGGAGCTGCTTCACTGCATCTGCTGCGATGTTCATAGGAGTCAGCCGACCTCACCTTGGCCGGCCGCCACGTTCGGCGGCGGCGCCTCGGCGCTGCCCGCCTGCGGACGGCGGCGGACCACACCGCCCCGGCCCGTGGGCGCGGCGGCCTCGGCCGGCGCCGCAGCGAGCGGCGCCTCGACCGCATCGTCCAGATCATCGAGGTCAGCGGCCGCATCATCAGTGCCTTCGGGCGCCTTCACGGGCAGGCGACGCCGGGCCGGCGGCTTCTTGCTGCGCACCGGGGCCTGCGGCTTCGGACGGGCCTTGCCGGTCTTGCGGCGGGGCTGACCCGCCTCGTCGAGTTCGACGAACTCATCTTCGCCCACGGCCACCTGGGGCACCGAAGCCTTGCCCTCGAGCACCGAGTCGGCGATCCCCGAGGCGTACAACATGATGGCGCGCATGGCGTCATCATTGCCCGGGATCACATAGTCGATGCCATCGGGGCTGCAGTTGGTGTCCACGACGGCCACCACCGGAATGCCGAGCTTCTTCGCTTCGTGAATCGCGATCTTTTCGTGACCGACGTCGATCACGAACATCACATCGGGCAGCGATTCCATGTTCTTGATGCCGCCCAAGCTGCGCTCGAGCTTGTCCATTTCGCGACGCAGCTGCGTGGCTTCCTTCTTGCCGCGCTTGTCCAGCGCGCCGCTGGCCTGCAGCTCGGTGATCTCCGCCAGCCGCTTGATCGACTGCCGGATGGTCTTGAAATTGGTCAGCATGCCCCCCAGCCAACGCTGGTTGACATAGGGCATTCCGCTGCGGGTGGCCTCCTTCTGGACGGCATCACGCGCGGAGCGCTTGGTGCCCACGAACAGGACCTTGCCACCGTCGCCGACGGTGCCCTTGATGAACGCCGAGGCCTGCGCGTACAGCGGCTGGGTCTTCTCGAGGTTGATGATATGGATCTTGTTACGCTCGCCGAAGATATAGGGGGCCATCTTCGGGTTCCAGAAGCGGGTCTGGTGTCCGAAATGGACACCCGCTTCCAGCATCTGTCTCATGGACACGCCGGTCATACGAACTCCTGACTGTAGGGTTGATCCTTGCGCGTATCCCTGGTGGCCACCCGGACATCAACTGTCCTGAGCACCCAGCCACCGGGTTAATGAGACGCGTATGGAATTTCTCGTCGTTGCCAACGAGGGCGGCGCTTTATACCATGAACGTCCCGTAGGAACAACGTCTTACGGGTTACCCAGCTATACCGATAATGCACATCACCATCAAGTCCCCTGAAGAACAGCAGAAGATGCGCGAGGCCGGCCGGCTGGCCGCCGAAGTGCTCGACATGATCGGCGCCCATGTGGTGCCCGGCGTCACCACCGAGGAGCTGGACCGGCTGTGCTACGAGCACATCGTCAACGTCCAGGGCACGATCCCCGCGAACCTCAATTATCGGGGTTTCCCCAAGACGATCTGCTCCTCGGTCAATCACGTGGTCTGCCATGGCATCCCCAACGACCGGAAGCTGAAATCCGGCGACATCATCAATATCGATGTGACCGTCATCAAGGATGGCTTCCACGGGGATACCAGCCGCATGTACTACGTCGGCAAGCCCCCGGTCGCCGCCCAACGGCTGACCGAGGTGTGCTTCGAGGCCATGTGGCGCGGGATCCGCACGGTCAAGCCCGGCACGCGCCTGGGCGATATCGGCCATGCCATCCAGGAATACGTCGAATCCCTGAATTTCTCGGTGGTTCGCGAATACTGCGGCCATGGCATCGGACGCATCTACCACGAGGATCCGCAGATCCTGCACTATGGGGAGTCCGGCACCGGACTTGAGCTGCAGCGGGGAATGACTTTTACAGTGGAACCGATGGTCAACGCCGGCAAACGCCATGTGCGCCTGCTGCCCGACGGCTGGACCGTGGTGACCAAGGACCACTCCCTGTCGGCCCAATGGGAACATACCTGCCTGGTCACGGAGACCGGGGTGGATGTCTTGACCCTGGGCGCGGCGGACCGCCATTGAGCGCGGCGCCGACCCCACACGGATGCGTACATGGCCGGTAATGAGTCCCTCGAGGAACTGCTGCCCGAGGCGCTGACCGCACCGCCCTGGCCGCTGCTCGCGCGCCTGCCGGCGGTGCTGGCCGCCCACCCCGGCTCACGCGAGGAATATCGCCGGCAGCTGGGCCTCGCCCACGAGGACCTGAAGTCCCGGTTCCTGGCCGAGGAGCCGGTCGAGATCCTGGTCCACGCCCGCGCCCTGCTCATTGACACCGTGCTGCGCCAGGCCTGGTTCGAGCACCTCGGCAATGGGGTGCGGCACTGGGCCCTGGTGGCGGTGGGGGGCTACGGGCGCGGCGAACTGCATCCCTGCTCGGATATCGACATCCTGCTGCTGGTCGCTCAGGCGCCCAACGAGGCCGAACGCTCCCAGGTCGAACGGCTGATCACATTTCTGTGGGACATCGGACTGGAGGTCGGGCACAGCGTCCGCACCGTCGCCGAATGCGTGCAGGAAAGCGCCGCCGATGTCAGCGTCATGACGACGCTGCTCGAGGCGCGCCTGCTGCATGGGGATGCCGCGTTGCTCGCGGCCATGAATGCCGCGCTCAGTCCGCCCGGCATCTGGCCGGAGAAGGAATTCTTCGAGGCGAAGCTCAAAGAACAGGCGGACCGGCACCTGAAGGCCAATGACACGGCCTACAACCTCGAGCCCAACGTCAAGACCGGCCCGGGGGGCCTGCGCGACATCCAGACCATCGGCTGGGTGGCCAAGCGCCACTTCGGCGCCGAATCCCTCGATGGCCTGGCGCGCCGCGGATTCATCACCGCCAGCGAACTGCGGCGCCTCAAACAGGCGCAGTCCTTCCTGTGGAAGGTGCGCTTCGGGCTGCACATCGTGACCGGACGGCGCGAGGACCGGCTGCTGTTCGATCATCAGCTGAAGCTGGCGCAGACCTTCGGCTACGAGGATGCCTCCTATACGCTGGCGGTCGAGCAGTTCATGCAGCGCTACTACCGCACCGTGATGGATGCCAGCCTGCTGAATGAACTGCTGCTGCAGCTGTTCAGCGAGGCCATCCTCAGCAACGCAGAAGACATTCGCCCGCTCAATGCGCGCTTCCAGGTGCACAACGGCTCGCTCGAGGCGCGGCGCGATGATGTGTTTGCGCGCACGCCCTCGGCGCTGCTCGAGCTGTTCGTGCTGCTGCAGCAGAACCCCGACATCAAAGGCGTGCGCGCCTCGACCATGCGTGCGGTGACCCGCAGTCTGTGGCTGATCGATGAGGAGTTCCGGCAAAACCCGCGCCATCACCGTCTGTTCATGGACATCCTGCGCGCCCCGGTCGGCGTGACTCACGAGCTGCGCCGCATGAATACCTATGAGGTGCTCGGGCGCTACATCCCGGCCTTCGGCCGCATCGTCGGACGCATGCAGTACGACCTGTTCCACGCCTACACGGTCGACGCCCACACGCTGTTCGTGCTGAGCAATCTGCGGCGCTGGGCGATTCCGCGCTACGACCACGAAATGCCGACGCTGTCGCGCCTGATGCAGCAGTTGCCGAAGCCCGAAGTCGCCTATCTCGCGGCACTCTTCCATGACATCGCCAAGGGGCGCGGCGGTGATCACTCCGAACTCGGCTCGGTCGATGCCGAGGCTTTCTGCCTCGAGCAGGGTCTGTCACGCTACGATGCGCGCCTGGTCGCCTGGCTGGTACGCAACCATCTGGAACTGTCGGTCACGGCGCAGAAGCAGGACATCACCGACCCGGAAGTGATCAGCGCCTTCGCCCGCAAGGTGGGCGATGAGACCCACCTGGATCACCTGTACGTGCTGACCTGTGCCGATGTGCGCGGGACCAACCCCAAACTGTGGAATTCCTGGAAGGCTTCGCTGTTCCACGAATTCTACGAACGCGTCAAACGCGCGCTGCGCCGCGGACTGGAAAGTCCCATCGATCAGGAAGAACTCATTCGCGAAACCCAGGAGGCGGCGCGGCAGCTGCTGATCGGGCACGGGATATCGGCGCAGGATATCGAACGACTGTGGCGACGGTTCTCGGCGCAGTACTTCCTGCAGTACACGCCCGAGGAGGTCGCCTGGCATACGCGCCTGCTCATCGAGCGTCAGCCCGGGCCCGGCGAGACGCTCGTGGCCATCGAGCCGCGCAGCGTGCGCGGCACCACCGCCGTACTTGCCTTCATGCCCGAAGGCATCCAGGGTTTCGCACGTACCACCGCGGTGCTGGATCAGCTCGGACTCAATATCGTCGATGCACGCGTTTCGCCCACGGACGATGGCTTCACCCTGGGTCTGTACCACATCCTCGAGGATGATGGTGCGCCGATCACCGATCAGGACCGGCAGACGGAGATCGAGAACCGGGTGCTGCGCGCGCTGCTGAGCGCCGATTCGAGCATGCCGGTGGTCTCACGCCGCGCGCCGCGCCAGGCGCGCATGTTCAACACCGCAACCCAGGTCACCATCACGGTCGATGACCGCAACCAGCGCTCGGTGCTGGAGCTGGTGGCGGGCGATCGTCCGGGCCTGTTGTGCGATGTCGGTAAAGTCCTGTTGCAGCAGCACATCGAACTGCGCAAGGCGAAGATCATGACGGTCGGAGAACGCGCCGAAGACGTGTTCTATGTGACCGACCTGCAGCACCGGCCCTTGAGCGAGCCGGTGGCGCAGCGCCTGAAGGAACATCTGCTGCAGGCGCTGGATCAACGGCCGCCCGCATGAATCCGCGCCTCGGGTCCCTGCACACCTACCCCTTCGAGAAGCTGAACAAACTGCTGGCCGGCGCGCTCCCACCCGCGCAGCTGCCCCCCATACCGCTCTATATCGGCGAACCCCAGCACGAGCCGCCGGCCTTGGTGCTCGAGGCCCTGCGCCAGGGCGTCAACCGCCTCGGCAGCTATCCGCTCACTGCCGGGACGCTCGAGCTGCGCACCAGCGCCGCGCGCTGGCTCGAGCGGCGTTTCAGTTTGCGCGCCGGCAGTGTCGATCCTGCGACCATGGTGCTGCCGGTCAACGGCACCCGCGAGGCACTGTTCGCGCTGGTGCAGACGGTCGTGGACCCAAGCGACATGCCGGTCGTGATCACGCCGAATCCTTTCTATCAGATCTATGAGGGTGCGGCGCTGCTGGCCGGGGCGACGCCCTTCTATCTGAATGCCACGGCCGCCAGCCACTTCGCGCCGGACCTGGATTCGATACCGAAGGCGGTGCTGGATCGAACGCAGGTGCTGTTCCTGTGCAGTCCCGGTAACCCGACCGGCGCGGTACTGCACCAGAACTATCTGGCGCGGGCGCTGGATCTGGCCGAGCGCCACAACTTCATCGTCGCGGCCGATGAGTGCTACGCGGAGATTTTTCCCGATGAGGCAGCACCGCCGCCGAGCCTGCTGGAGGTGGCGCAGGAAACGGGCCGCGACCGCTTCCAGCGCTGCATCGTGTTCCACAGTCTCTCCAAACGATCGAGCGTACCGGGGCTGCGCTCGGGATTCGTGGCCGGTGATCCGGAGCTGCTGCGCAAATTCCTGCTGTACCGCACCTATCACGGCGGCGCGATGTCGCCCATGGTGCAGATGGCGAGCGCCGCGGCCTGGGACGATGACGCCCATGTCCGGGTCAATCGTCAGCTGTATCGCGAGAAATTCGATCGGGTGCTGCCGATCCTCTCCCCGGTCCTGACGGCGCGCAAACCCGAGGGCGCCTTCTATCTGTGGCTCGACGTCGACGGCGACGACGAGCGCTTCACGCGCGATTTGTTTGCGGCGCAGAATGTGGCGGTGCTGCCGGGCAGCTACCTCGGCCGCACCACCGAGCAGGGCAATCCCGGCGCCGGTCACATCCGCCTGTCGCTGACCGCGAGCGTCGAGGACTGCGTGACTGCCGCGACGCGCATCCGCAACTTTCTGGCACCATGACACCCTTATGAGCGACCCACAGAAACTTCAGGCCATGATCGACGCCGCTTTCGACCGGCGCGCCGAGATCACCCCCAAGACCGTCTCCCGCGAACTTTTCGATGCCATCGAGACCACCATCGGCCTGCTCGACAGCGGCAAACTACGTGTGGCCGAGAAGCGCGGTGGCGACTGGATCGTCCACCAGTGGCTGAAGAAGGCCGTACTGCTGTACTTCCGCAGCCATGAGAATGAGGTCATCGATGCGGGACATACCAAGTTCTACGACAAGGTGCCCCTCAAGTACGCAAACTATTCGGCCGCGCAGTTCCGTGAAGATGGCACGCGAGTGGTGCCGCTCGCGGTGGTGCGTCGCGGCGCTCATATCGGCAGCAATGCCGTGCTGATGCCCAGTTACGTCAACATCGGCGCCTACGTGGACTCCGGATCGATGGTGGACACCTGGGTGACGGTGGGCTCGTGCGCGCAGATCGGCAAGAACGTGCACCTGTCGGGCGGGGTCGGCATCGGTGGCGTCCTCGAGCCCCTGCAGGCGAACCCGACTATCATCGAAGATGACTGCTTCATCGGCGCCCGTTCGGAAATCGTCGAGGGGGTCATCGTCGAAGCCGGGTCGGTGATTGCCATGGGTGTCTTCATCAGCCAGAGCACCAGGATCTACGACCGCACCACCGGCCAGATCCTACAGGGGCGGGTGCCCGCCGGATCGGTCGTGGTTTCCGGCAGCCTCCCTTCCCCCGATGGCCGCTACTCTCTTTATTGCGCGGTCATCGTGAAGCGAGTCGATGCCCAGACCCGGGCGAAGACCTCCATCAATGAGCTGCTGCGGGCCTAATCGGCGGCATGGGCGACATTCCCTAAAGGTATAACCGGCGACCGTTTTGTCACCGGGCGACGACTGACGGCATAACCGCAAAGCCCGAGACTGTTACTCCCAGGTTACAAGGGAGTTTCGAGTCGATGCGTATAAGAATAATCGCCCTATTGGCCGTCCTCGTCGCATTGCCGGTGGCGGCGCAGCAGAAGACGGGTCCGGGCGTTCCAGCCGATGACAGTCTGACGTGGCAGGGCATCACGCTCTACGGTGTCATCGACGTCGGCCTCCAGTACGACACCCACAGCGCACCGTTCACCCCCTATCGGCCATCTGCCAGCGGCAACATCGTGCGTTCGAACGATTACCAGTCGGCGTTCGGCGTGACGCCAAGCAATATGGGCCAGTCACGGGTCGGCCTGCAGGGCAACGAGCCACTGATCGAGGGCCTGAAGGCCGTCTTTCAGATCGAGACCTTCTTCAATCCGCAGTCCGGCCAGATCGCCGACTCGCTGCGCTCCCTGACCGCCAACAACGGCAAAGCGGTCACCAGCCAGAGCATCGGAGTCGACGGCAGTTCGGCGGGCCAGGCCTTTCAGACCGCTTTTGTGGGCCTGGAGTCCGAGCAGTTCGGCACCCTGACCTTTGGCCGTCAGGTCACCCTCGTGTCCGAGGGCACGATCAAGTATGACCCGAACTACAACGCCACGGCCTTTGGCCTGCTGGGGGCCTCCAACACCTATTCCGGTGCGGGCAGCAGCGAGACCAACCGGTTGAACTCGACCGCGAAGTATCTGTGGAAGCTGAATGACCTGTTCCACATCGCCGCTCTGTATCAATTCAACGAATCCAATGGCTCCGGACAGACCGCCGTGCAGGCGGATGTCGGCAGCAGCTTCGCCGGCGCCTCGGTCGATGCCTACTACTCCAAGATCAACAGCGCCATCACGGGCAACTCGCTGACGGCCGCGCAGGTCACGACGCTGCCCGTGGGCGATGCGTTATCGGACTCCCTGGCAGCCACGGTGTCCGATAACACCACCTATTCGCTCATGGGGCTGTACCAGTTCGATCCGCTGAAGTTCTTCGCCGGCTACGAGAACATCAAGTACGCCAATCCGAAGAATCCCTTGAGCGCCGGCTCCCTGGACATCGGCGGCTACGTACTTGCCTACGTCAACGACAAGGCCTACACGGAACCCAAGATCATCCAGGTGGCCTGGACCGGCCTGCGCTATTCGCTCACGCCGCACCTGGATCTCACCGCTGCGTACTACCTGGTGCATCAAAGCTCGTACGCCGCCACCGCCGCAACCGTGGGCTGCGACACCATTGCGCACAGCACCTGCAGCGGCAATCTGCAGGCCCTGTCGTTCGATGCCGACTACCGGTTCAATGTGCGCTTCGACATCTACGGTGGCGCCATGTACAGCAGCGTCCACGACGGTCTGGCCAACGGCTACCTCTTCAGCACCAACATCAACCCGACCATCGGAGCACGCTTCAAGTTCTAGATTTGCAAACTATGGCTGGCACCCGGGTCTGTTGCCGTTCGTTACAAAAAAGCTGCCGAACTCGTGCGCGGTGCTGGAATACTCGGCACCCATGGAGCCATCGCCACACATCCTGTTTGTCGAGGACGATCCTGATATCCGCGGCATGGTGGCGGACTTCCTGGAGCGCAACGGCTATAGGTTGAGCGTAGCCAAGGACGGTCGCGACATGGACCGGGTGCTGGGTGTCAGTCGCATCGATCTGCTGATCCTCGACATCATGCTGCCGAAGGAAGACGGCCTGTCGCTGTGCCGCCGGGTGCGCGCCGGCAGCAATGTGCCGATCATCATGCTGACCGCCCGCGGCACCGAGGTCGATCGGGTGGTGGGTCTGGAAATCGGCGCTGACGATTACCTCACCAAGCCCTTCGGCACCCATGAGCTGCTGGCGCGAATCCGCGCGCTGCTGCGGCGCGCGCAATCCGTCGCGCGCACCCCGCAGGAGCGGCAGCGTTCGGTGCTGCGGTTCGCCGGCTGGACGGTGGATCTGGGTGCCCGGCGTCTGACCGCCGCCGACGGCGCCCATGTCCCCCTCACCGGTGGCGAATTCGAGTTGCTGGCGGCCTTCTGCGAACGGCCGAACCGGGTGCTGACCCGCGATCAGCTGCTGGATCTCACGCGTGGCCGCAGTCCGGCGCTGTTCGATCGCAGCATCGATATCCAGGTCAGCCGCCTGCGACGTAAGATAGAAGCCGATCCGCGGGAGCCCGTGCTCATTCAGACGGTGCGCTCGGGAGGCTATATCTTCACCGCCGAGGTCACCGCTGCTTGAAACGACTGCTGCGCTGGCTGGTGCCGGCCGGCTTTCGCGGGCAGGTTGCCGCCATACTGATTCTGGGTGTGGTGCTCTCGCAGGTGCTGGCGGGCGTGCTCTATGTGGTCTCGCTGCCGCAATGGCAGCGGGTGCTGCGCCCGGACCTGGCCGTCACCAAGGTGGCCATGGTGGTGAAGCTGCTGGAAGCCGTGCCCGCCCCGCAGCGGGCGGCGTTCGCGAAACTGTGGGACGAAGCGCAGTTCCAGGTGCGCTACGAACCGACCGTGGGCGTGCTGCCATTGCCGCCCCGGGACACCGATGCCTCGCTGCGCGCGCAACTGGCTGCCAAACTCGAGCGCGACTCCGCGGACGTTGAGGTCAGCGCGCAACCCGCTGCGGCGGATGCGAATGCCAAGATGATCCGGGTACTGCTGCGGGGCGGCGGTGCGCTGCAGATCGCGGCCCCGATCGGCTTTGAGACGCGGGTCGGACTGCTGGAGCAGCTGGCGACCGTGGTGTTCCTGATCCTGGCGATGGTCGGTCTGTGGTTCTGGCTGACGTGGACCGTGAATGCGCCGCTCGATCGCTTCGCGCGCGCCGCCGAGCGGGTGGGGGTGGACGTGCACTCGCCCCCGCTCGCCGTGCATGGCCCGCTGCAGTTGCAGCGCGCCATCCGCGCCTTCAATGAAATGCAGGTGCGCCTGCAGCGTCTGCTCACCGATCGGACCTTGATGCTCGGGGCGATCAGTCACGATCTCGGTACGCCGCTGACACGGCTGCGGCTGCGCGTGGAAACGGATCGGGCGGATGACAAGGCGAAAATGCTCGCGGACATCGAAGCCATGCAGATCATGCTGACCTCGGCGCTGTCGTTCGTGCGCGGCGTGGATGATGCCGAGCCGCGCGAGGTGGTCGACCTGGACTCGCTGCTGCAGACGGTCTGCGACCTCGTCTCGGACCTGGGCGGGGAGGTCACTTACGGCGCTCCGCGGCGCAGCAACTACTGCTGTAAGCCCCAGGCCATGCTGCGGGCACTCACCAATGTCGTCACCAATGCCGCGAAGTACGGCCTGCGCGCGCGCGTATCCCTGCAGCAGCTCGCAGATGGCGGGTTTGTGATTGAAATCCAGGATGATGGTCCGGGGATTCCCGATGGCGAAAAAGCCAAGGTCTTCGAGCCTTTCTATCGCACCGATGAGGCGCGCGAATCGGATCGCCAGGGGATGGGGCTGGGGCTGTCGATCGCGCGCTCGATCATTCTTGCGCATGGGGGCACCATTGAACTGCGTGACCGTGAGCCTCACGGTCTGAACGTGCACATCTTCCTTCCGGCAACCTTTCTGGCTGCTTTTGTGTAACTGAGTGTTTCGCTGACAGCGGCACGATACCGAACGGTGCAAATTCCAGCCTCGTCCTGATGCGAGGCACGGCATCATGCAGCCTCACGATTCACCAGGCTGAAGCTGATGTCCTTCGTCCGATACGTCCTCGGTAAGCCTTATACCGTTGCCGCGGTCCTGATTCTCGTCAGCCTGCTCGCCATCGGCGAAGGCCTGAGAATGCCGGTGGACATCTTTCCGAGCATCGATATTCCGGTGGTCAGCGTCGTGTGGACGTATGCCGGCATGAGCGCGCCTGACATCCAGAACCGCATTCTCACCCTGCACGAGCGGCAGCTCGCATCACTCGTGGATGACATCGCGCGCATCGAGTCCACCAGCTACCAGGGCGTCGGCGTGGAGAAGGTCTATCTGCATGAGGGCGCGGATGTGACCCGCGCCATCTCGCAGCTGGCCAGCAGCGCGCTGTACGTGCTCAAGTACATGCCGCCCAACATCACCCCGCCGCTGGTGCTGCGCTACGGTGCCACGGACGTACCCATCATTCAGCTGAGCCTGTCCAGCAATTCCCTTCCCGATACCCGACTGAACGATCTGGGACAAAACATCATTCGCCCGGCGCTCGCGGTGGTGCACGGTGCCGAGGTGCCCTACCCCTACGGAGGCAAGCCGCGCGTGATCATGGCGGACCTGGATCCGAAGGCGCTCGAAGCGCGCGGACTCACCGCCAACGATGTGAGCAACGCGCTGCAGGCACAGAACGTGATCCTGCCCGCCGGCGACGTGAAGATCGGCACGCAGGACTACACCCTGACGATGAACAACAGCCCGAACGTGCTCGATGACATCAACAACTTTCCGGTCAAACAGGTCGGCGGACGCACGATATTCGTGCACGATGTGGCGCACGTGCACGACGGCTTTCAGGTGCAGACCAACTCAGTCACCGTGAACGGCGTGCCCGGTGCCCTGATGTCCATCCGCAACACCGGCGGCGTCTCGACCCTCGCGGTCATCAACGGCATTCGCGCCGCGCTACCCGAAATCGAGCGCCTGGTGCCGAGCACGGTCAGCATCAAACCGATCTTCGATCAGTCCGTATTCGTGAAGGCGGCGTTGAACAGCGTCGTGATGGGCGGCTGCATGGCCGCGGGTCTCACGGCGCTGATGATTCTGCTGTTCCTCGGCAATTGGCGCCTGACACTGATCATCCTGGCCTCGATTCCACTGTCGATCCTGACCGCCGTGCTGTGCATGGGCACGGCCGGTGAGACCCTCAACACCATGACCCTCGGTGGTTTCGCGCTGGCGGTCGGCATCCTGGTCGACAACGGCACCGTGGTCATCGAGAACATCGAGCGCCACGCCGCACTCGACCAGAACATGCGCGAGGCGATCATCCGCGGCGCGGGCGAGGTCGGAACGCCGACGTTCCTCTCGACACTGTGCATCTGCATCGTGTTCGTGCCGGTGTTCCTGCTGGAGGGCACCGCCCGCTACCTGTTCTCCCCGCTCTCGGTATCGGTGATCACCGCGCTGCTGGCGAGTCTGGTGCTGTCCTTCACCCTGGTGCCGGTGCTGTTCAACTTCCTGATGCGCGGCGTCGGGCACACCAGTGAACACAGTGCCGCGCCCCGGCACGTATTCGCCCGCATCCATCACCGCTTCGAGGAGGGCTTCGGCAGTCTGCGTGAGGCCTATCGCAACACGCTCTCCTGGTGTCTCGCCTTCCCGAAATACGCCGGCGCCGCATTCCTCGGACTGATGGTGGTTTCACTGCTGCTGTTTACGCTGCTGGGGCGGGACTTCTTTCCGCAGGTGGACGCCGGTCAGATGCGCCTGCATGTGCGCGCACCCCCCGGCACGCGCCTGGAGAGCACTCAGCAGTACTTTGCGCAGGTCGAAAGCACCATCCGCAAACTGGTGGGCGCCGAGCAGATCAGCGTGATCCTCGACAACATCGGTCTGCCGTACAGCGGCATCAATCTGTCGCTGAGCGACACGGCGACGGTCGGACCGATGGATGGGGAGATCCTCATCTCCCTGAACCGCAAACACAGTGCGACCGCGGGGCTGACCGCGATGCTGCGCCGGGAACTGCCGCGGCGCTTCCCGCAGCTCACTTTCTTCTTCCAGCCGGCGGACATCGTCGATCAGGTATTGAACTTTGGCGTCCCCGCGCCCATCGACGTTCGGGTCCTGGGCTCCGACGCCGATACCACCTATGCCACTGCGCTGTCCTTCGCGCGCAAGCTGAATGGCATCGCCGGGGTGGTGGACTCGCACGTGTTCCAGGTGCCAGATGCGCCCTCGCTCAGTGTCGATGTCGACCGGGCGCAGGCGCTGCAGCTGGGCACCTCGCAGCGCTCCGCGTCCGAGAACGTGCTGGTCACGACCAACTCGAGCGCCCAGTCGGCGCCCAACTTCTGGGTCGATCCGCGCAATGGCGTCAGCTATCCGCTGGTCGTGCAGCAACCCACCTACAGCTTCGACAACACCGGCAATCTGCTGACGACCCCGCTGACCGGCCTGGAACTGGGCAGCACGCCGCTGCTCATGAACATCTCCTCGATGGGACGCGGCACGATTCCCCTGGTGATGTCGCAGCTCAACATCCGGCCGGTCTTCGATGTTCACGCCGACGTGCAGGGTCGCGACCTCTATGGCGCAGCGCGCGACATCGAGCGGCTCATCGACGCCAACCGGCCGCCGCTCAGTTCGGGGATCACGGTAAGCCTCGGTGGCCAGGTCGAGACCATGCGCAGCAGCTACACCGGCCTGTTCTCCGGAATCGCACTGGCGATCATCCTTGTCTATCTGTTCCTGGTCGTGAACTTCCAGAGTTGGATCGATCCGCTGATCGTGTTGCTCGCGGTGCCCTTCGCCCTGGGCGGGGTGATCTGGATGCTGCTGCTCACCCAAACGCATCTGTCGGTACCGGCGCTGATGGGCACCCTCATGTGCATCGGCCTGACCACCGCCAACAGCATTCTGGTCGTCAGCTTCGCGAATCAGCGTCTCGAGGCCGGCGACTCGCCGCTGGTCGCCGCAGCGACTGCCGGCTATACCCGGCTGCGGCCGGTGCTGATGACCGCCGGGGCCATGATGCTGGGCATGGTGCCGATGGCCTTGGGCGTCGGTGAAGGCGGTGAACAGAACGCCCCGCTGGCGCGCGCGGTCATCGGCGGACTGCTGTTCGCGACCTTCGCCACCCTGATTTTCGTTCCGACCATGTATCGGCTGATGCGGCGGGTCCCCACCGAGAGTGCCGCACCACTCGCACGAGGCGCACATGCAAACGCGTAATTCCGACCACGACAAATCCGTCAAGGAAACGGACTACGAGGATGAACTCTCCCGCGATGATCAGCAGGCGGCCACGCACACGGTATCGACGGCCTACTCACCCGATACCTCACGGCGACTGCGCAAGGGCGGCATCGTGGTGGCCTGCGTGCTGATCGCGGCGCTGCTGCTGGTGCGCCTCGTCGGGTTTTTCCACGAGCACGCACTGGCCGGGGAGGCGCGCACCGCCGCCTCTGCCCCGCGCACGGTGGATGTCATCACCGCGGCGCCCGTCGGGGCCGCGCAGCATTTCGCCCTGCCCGGACAAACCGCAGCCTGGCACTCGAGCACCATCTACGCCCGGGTCAATGGCTATGTCGCGAAGTGGTTCGTCGACATCGGCGATCACGTGCACACCGGGGAGATCATGGCCACCATCGATACGCCGGAACTTGACGCGCAGCTGTCGGCGGCGCGCGCCGAATTGAAGGCGGCCGAAGCGCAGGTTCAGGTGCGCAAGGCCGAGGCAGCCTTCAGCAAGACGACCTACGAACGCTGGCACGATTCTCCCAACGGCGTCGTCTCGGCTCAGGAAACCGACGAGAAGCAGGCGGCGTTTGCCACGGCGACCGCCCAACTGCAGCAGGCCGATGCACAGGTGGCGCTGGATCAGGCGCGCGTGGATCAGTACTCGGCGCTCTCGGACTATAAACAGGTCCGCGCACCCTTTGACGGCACCATCACCCAGCGCAATATCGATATCGGCAATCTGGTCACCGCCGGCAGCACCTCCGCCACGACATCCCTCTACGTCATGACCCAGAATGACCCGATGCGGGTGATGGTCGAGGTACCCCAAAGTGCCGCAACCGATCTGATGCAGGGCGAGCTGCCGGTCACCGTGAGCGGCACGGGGGGCGGCCAGGCGCTGATCTACTCGGGCAAGGTCACGCGCACCGCGCAGGCGTTGAACGCACAGGCGCGCACGCTGCAGGTCGAAGTGGACATACCCAACGCTTCCGGGAAGTGGGTACCGGGTATGTATGTCACGGCCAGTTTCGATCTGCCGCCCCGCGGGCTGGTGCAGGTACCGGCCGCCGCGCTGCTGTTCCGCGCCACCGGCACGCAGGTCGCGAGCGTCGACAATCAGGGCCGCGTCACGATGCGCGATGTCACGATTGCCCGTGACGACGGCAACCAGGTGGAACTGGGCTCGGGCGTGAAGCCGGGCGAGCGACTGATCCTCAATCTCAGCAGCGAGATCAACGGCGGTGATGTGGTCGAGGTCGCGAGGCAGCCATGAGCACGCGCGCCCTCCTCGCCGCCTGCCTGACGCTGCTGCTCACCGCCTGTGCGGTCGGGCCGAATTACCACCCACCGCAGGTGCAGCTGCCGGACCACTACGCCGCCGCGCCGCCGGCGATGGACAACTCCGCCATCGAGCTCGCCGCCTGGTGGCGCGCCCTGAAGGACCCGGAGCTGGATTCGCTGATCGACCGGGCGATCACGGCGAATCCGGACATCAAGATAGCGCTCGATCATCTGCAGGCGGCCCGCACCTATGAAGCCGGGATGCTGAGCACGGTACTGCCCGACCTCGAGGGCAGCGCCGCCGCCGCGCGTGGCACCGGCAGCGATCTGGCGCGCGGGCGGGCCTCGCAGACGCTGGTCTCCGCGGATAACACCACGGGCCTCAAGCACATCAACGAAATCGGCGGCTTCGACTCGGTGTGGGAGCTGGACCTCTTCGGCAAGTACCGACGCGAAATCCAGGCCGCGCATGCCGATGCCCAGGCGCTGGCCGCAGCGCGCGATGGCGTGCTGGTGGCGGTGATCTCCGATGTCGCGCGAGCCTACATCGAATTGCGCGGGGCACAATTGCACGTCGCGACGCTGCAGGCGACCATCCAGGCGCTGCAGGAGTCGCAGCGCCTGGTCCACATTCGCTATCAGCGCGGCATCACCAACGAACTGGACGTGACCCTGGCGGATCGCGAACTCGCCGACACTCAGGCACAACTGGCGCCCCTGCAGGCGCAGGTGAGCGCCGGTCAGTTCGTCCTGGCCACGCTGCTGGGGGACTTCCCGGAGGACCTGGTAGCGGAGCTCACCCCCGTCGGCATGATTCCGGCCACCCCGCAACTCGCACCGACGGGTCTGCCGCTGCAGTTGCTGCGACAACGGCCCGATATCCAACAGGCGGAACGGGAGCTGGCGGCCTCCTCGGCCCGGATCGGGGTCGCCACCGCCGACTTGTTTCCCGATCTGGCGCTCACGGGGGCCATCGGCTTCCAGCGCCAGGGCCTGGGCACGGATCCGGCCGTGGGCCAACACATCTGGTCGGCGGGACCGGCGGTCCTGTGGCCGCTGCTGGACTTCGGCACGCTCGACGCCCAGGTGGACATCGCCGACCTGCGTACGCGGGCGTTGCTGGTGGAGTATCGCAAGCGCATTCAGTCCGCGGTCAGCGAAGTGGACACCGCTCTGGCGCGTTACAGCGCCGAGCAGTCCCGGTTGGAACAATTGACGCTTGCGGTCACCGCCAGTCAGCGCGCCATCACCCTGGCGCAGGAACGCTACGACCGCGGCCTGACCGACTATCTCA
The DNA here is from genome assembly GCA_035486855.1 of Steroidobacteraceae bacterium. Lineage (GTDB taxonomy): Bacteria > Pseudomonadota > Gammaproteobacteria > Steroidobacterales > Steroidobacteraceae > DAIDKA01. Next base: position 14,823 of record DATHMT010000034.1, on the reverse strand, counting down.
ATGTCGTCGAGGCGCAGCGCGCGGGGTATGACATCCAGACCGAATACGTCGAGGCGCAAACGACGGTCGATGACCAGTTCGTCGCGCTGTACCGCAGCCTGGGTGGCGGCTGGCAGCACTACCAGCAGCTTCCCGATATCCGTCGCCCTCAGCCCGCGATCATCGCGGCCTTCCGGCGCCTGGTGCACCCCGACTGACGCGCGCGTCGCTCCCGGTCAATCCGCTGCAAAAAAACAACAAGGCAGGGATTCGCCGAATACCGCCGTCAATCGGCCGCTGAATAAAGCGGCGCCACGCCCGCACCGGCCTCAGCGAACACTGTATTTCCCTGCGGCGCAGCAGCGCTGCAACAGAACCGTCACATTCGCGCAATCCTGATGTCATACAGATGAATCACAGTTGCGGCGCTGAGACGATCCGCCACAAGGATGTGCTCAGCGTCTGCAAAACATTAGGTGAGGAAGGAAACCGACCCATGACATTGTCTAAGTCCCATGTCGCCGCGGCCGTCGCGCTGGTTCTGAGCGCCGCCTGCGCACCGGCGGTGCTGGCGCAAAGCGCTCCCGACACCTCGGCATCGCCGTCGTCCGCCACCAACCCGACCATTCAGGCGGGCCCGGTCAATGTGCTGTTCGGAGGCTTCACCGAATTGGCGACCATCTATCGCGACAAGAACGAGAGCGCCGATGTGGGCTCGAGCTTCAACGGCGTCCCCTTCGCCAGCAGCGAGCAGGGCCACGTCTCCGAGTTCCGTGAAACCGCGCGCCAGAGCCGCCTCTCGATCCTGGCTCAGACCCAGGATCTCAACGGTTACAAGGCCGAGACCTATTTCGAGATGGACTTCTTGGGCGCCGCACCGACCGCAAACTCCAACGAGAGCAACAGCTACCAGCCGCGCATGCGCAATATCTACGGCCGCTTCAGCAGCGACGCCGGCTGGTACATCCTGGGGGGCCAGAACTGGAGTCTCGTGACCCTCGAAAAGAAAGGCATGGACCCGCGCGATGAAAACGTCCCGCTGACCATCGACGCGCAGTACGTGTCGGGCTTCCAGTGGACCCGCAACCCGCAGGTTCGACTCGTCGACAAGATCACCGATGGCCTGTGGTTCGGCCTCTCGCTGGAGAGCCCGCAGAACACCGGCATCATCAACACCAACTCGCTCGCCCCGGGCGGCGTGAAGGGAACGTTGCCGACCTCCCCGACCACCGGATTCGCCGGCACCGGTCAATTGGGCAATGGCGGTGGCACCTGCACCGCGACCACGACCACCACCACCACGACCACCGACACGACTGGCACTTCGACCTCTACGTCGACCTCCGCCACGACCTGCGCCATCACCGGCACCAGCTTCTCGACCGATGTGGCGCCGGATATCGTGGCCAAGATCGCCGCCGACCCGGGCTTTGGCCACTACGAAGTGTATGGACTCGGGCGCTGGTTCCGTTCGGCCATCGCCACCTCCTCCCAGACCACCATGGGCGGTGGCGTCGGCGCGGGCATGATCCTGCCCGTGGTGCCGGATATCCTGAGCTTCCAATTGAGCGGCCTCGTCGGCCACGGTATCGGCCGGTATGGTTCGGCCTCCCTGAACGATACGGTCGTCAAGCCCAATGGTCAGCTGGAGCCGGTCGCCGCCTACCAGGCGATGGCTGGCCTGATCCTCACGCCCACCCCGGCATTCCAGGCCTACCTGTATGCCGGTCGTGAAGAACAGTCGCGCACGCTGTACCAGTACAGCACGGCGACCGTGGGACCCTACTACTACGGTCTGGGCATTCCCAATCTGAACAACACCGGCTGCTACACGCTGGCAGGCACCTGCGCCGGCCAGAACCAGAAGGTGGATGAAGAGACCGCCGGTTTCTGGTGGAAGTTCTACCGCGGCCCGCTGGGCAACGCCCAGTTCGGCCTGCAGCTGGCGCACATCGACCGCGTGCTCTTCGTCGGTACCGGCGGCTCGCCCGAGGCTGGAATGTTCCAGGGCATGGCCTCGTTCCGCATCTACCCCTACCAGAAGTAATCCTGCACCTTTGCTGCCAGTCGTCCGGATCACCCGGGCGGCTGGCAGCGCTTCGTTTTGTAGTTGCAGCGCTACAAAGCGCCCACCCTCGTTAGCTTCCCGAAACCCAGGCCGTCATTTTTCTTATGTAACATCGTTCCTGCCTTGTTATCGCAAGGAATATGCCTCACGCTATATCTGTTGGAATACAGAGGGGCTCTTCCATGCGTTTCGGTTATGTTTGTATCTTTGTCGCCACAATGATCTCCGGCACAGCTCTGGCGCAGACTGCGCCGGCGGCGCCGGATCCCGCCGCCGCCGGCATCGAGGCCTGTGGCAGCTTCAAGGAGTTCGCCACCACCAGCTGTCCTTTGACCTGGCACGGCATCACCATTTTCGGCACCTATGACGCGGGCTTCGGCTGGGTCAGCCATGGCCTGCCGACCAACCCCAACAACTACGAAGGTGAGTCGCTGGTCAACCGCAACGCCACGGGCTCGCGCTGGCTGATTACCCCGAACAACCTGTCGCAGACGGGTCTGGGGATCCGCGGCAAGGAGGAGTTCTTGGACGGCTGGTACGTGGTGTTCAATGCCTCGACCGGCATCAATCCCAACTCCGGCCAGATGGCCAATGCCTCCGCCACCGACATCGCGAACAACGGCCTGCCCCGCGGCAGCTATTCGGAAGCCATCGACGGCGCGCGCGCCGGGCAACCCTTCAATGACGAATACTTCGGCGGCGTCTCCTCCGACCTGTTCGGCACCCTCACCTTCGGTCGCCAGCGCGCCTTGGGCACCGATGTGATGCTCCAGTACGATCCGGCCGGCGGCTCCTATGCCTTCTCGTACATCGGCTACAACGGCACGATGGCCGGCGGTGGCGACACCGAGGACACCCGCTGGGACGATGCCGCGAAATACCGCATCGCCTATGGTCCGGTGCACTTCGGGGTGATGTACAAAATGGCCGACGGCTCCGGCGGTTGCTATTCCGCCTCCGGGACCTGGAGCGCGACCACCTGCACGCCCGAGTCGGCGCACAACACCGCCTACGGCGTCGACTTCGGCGGTGAGATTGCCAACTTCGCCGCCGATCTGGTGTACCAGCATTACAACGATGCGATCAGCGTTTTGAATCCCCTGCTCGGACCCCAGAGCCCGACCCAGCCCTATCAGTCGGCCGTCAACAGCATCAATACCAACCAGATCAGCGGGCCGAATCTGATCAGTCCCGACAACACCCTGTACGGCATCGTCACCGACAACAGCGCACTGATGCTGGCTCTCCGATACACCTGGGACCCGCTGAGGTTCTTTGCCGGCTATGAGCACATCCATCAGGACAATCCGGCCAATCCCCTGGGCGTGGGCGCCTCGGATCAGGGCGGTTATTTCCTGAGCGGCGTCGAAGACAACAACCTTGACTCGCCCAAGGTCGTCCAGATCTGGTGGACGGGCGTGAAATTCTCGCTCGGCGCGCACACCGAGATCACCGGGGCCTGGTATCACCAGCTGCAGAATGACTTCCGCATTCCCTCGACCTGCTCCGCCACCGCCGGCTTCCGCAGTTCCTGCGCGGGCACCTTGAACGAGGTGTCACTGTATCTGGATCACCACTTCACCAAGCGCTTCGACGTCTATGCGGGCGCTGCCTATTCGGATGTGAGCGGTGGCCTCGCGATCGCCATTCCGCATGGTCCGGGCGTACCGTACTACCACAACAACAACACCGCGCCGACCATCGGCGGTCGCTTCACGTTCTGATCTTTCCTAAGGAGTTCGTGTCGTCCTGACGACGTGGGCCGCCATGCCCGCAATGTGCTCGGAGACATTGCGGGCGTGGTCGCCGATGCGCTCCAGGGCCTTCAGCGCAAAGGCGGCCTCCACCGTCACTTCCACTTGCGCCGGGTTCTCCAGCGCGCGCGTCAGCAGGCGCCGCAACCCGGCCGCGTATTCCGCATCCAGATCCCGGTCACGGTCGATCACCTGATCGGCGAGTTCCGCGTCGACCTGATCCAGGGCCTCCAGCGACAGGCGCAGCAGTGCGGTGGCGAGGTTGGCGAGATGGCGCGCATCGCTCGAGGTCCCGCGCCCGGGACGCCCACTTTGCTGCAGCACCGTGCGGGCGATCTTGCAGGCCTCGGCACCGACCCGATCCAGCTCAGCGGCAATTTTTGCCAACGCGATGATGGCGCGCAGGTCGCTCGCCACGGGATTGCGCAGCGCAATCAGGGTCAGTTGATCATCGTAGATGCGCCCGCCGAGCGTCTTGAGGATGCCCTCGCGATCGATGACGTGCTGGGCATTGACCACGTCCCATTCGGCGTAGCCGCGCGCGGCGGCCCGCACCTGGTCCAGCGCCAGACCACCCATTTCCAGCACACGAATGTGCAGCCCGGCAAGTTCGCCATCGAACGATTTGCTGATGTGACCTTCGAGCATGCCGGACCGCGCGCGCAGATGCCGTTCGGATCAGCCAAATCGGCCGGTAATGTAGTCCTCGGTGAGCCGGTGTCGCGGATTGGTGAAGATCCGGTCGGTCTCACCGACTTCCACCAGCGATCCTAAGTGAAAATACGCCGTGCGCTGGGAGACGCGGGCCGCCTGCTGCATGGAGTGGGTCACGATCGCGATCGCGAAGGACTCCTTGAGCTCATCGATCAGGTCCTCGATGCGCGCCGTGGCGATCGGGTCGAGCGCGGAACACGGCTCGTCCATCAGAATGACGTGCGGCTTGACCGCGATGGTGCGCGCGATGCACAGCCGCTGCTGCTGACCTCCGGACAGACCAGTGCCGGACTGCGTGAGTCGGTCCTTGACCTCATCCCACAGGCCGGCGCGCTGCAGGCTGGTGCACACCAGTTCATCGAGGTCGGCGCGGCTGCGGACCAGGCCATGCAATCGCGGTCCGAAGGCCACGTTGTCATAGATCGACTTCGGAAACGGATTGGGCTTCTGGAACACCATGCCGACGCGGGCGCGCAGCTGTACGACATCGCGCGATTGATCCTGGATGTCCTGGCCATCCAGCAGTATCTGGCCGGTGACGCGCGCACCGGCGATGGTGTCGTTCATCCGGTTCAGGCAGCGCAGGAAAGTCGACTTGCCACAGCCGGACGGGCCGATCATGGCCAGCACCTGTTTCTTGCCCACATCGAGGCTCACGCCCTTGAGAGCCTGCTTGGCGCCGTAGTACACATTGACGTCCCGGCAGGAAAACACCGGATCGATCACGGTCACCGTGCCGATGGTCTGGCCGATGCTGGCGCCGTCCAGGCGCGAGGCGGGGCCGCCGCGACCGGCCGCAGGCCGCAGATTCAAACCGGCGTCGGGATGGTGCCCCAGGGGGGGGCTGGGGGCCGCGAAGGTCTGTTGCGATTCATTCATGGTTTGGCTCCGCTAACCGAATCTTCCGGTCACGTAATCATCTGTGCGGCGGTCCTTGGGGGCGGTGAAGATCTGTTCCGCAGGCCCCACTTCCACCAGTTCGCCGAGGTACATGAAGGCCGTCATGTTCGAAACGCGCGCGGCCTGCTGCAGGTTGTGTGTGACGATCGCAATGCAGTACTTTTCGCGCAGCGATTGCAGAGTTTCCTCGACCCGCAGTGTCGATATCGGATCGAGCGCGGCCGTTGGCTCATCGAACAGGATGACCTCGGGACGCACCGCAATCGTGCGTGCGATGCACAGCCGCTGCTGCTGACCCCCGGAGAGGCCGCGCCCATCCTCGTGCAGCTTGTCCTTCACTTCTTCCCACATGGCCGCATCCCGCAAGGCCCCCTCGACACGCTCGGCCAGATCGCGCCGCGAGATGCGCTGCGCCAGCCGGATGCCAAAGGCAACGTTGTCGAAGATCGACATCGGAAAGGGCGTGGGCTTCTGGAACACCATGCCGACGCGAAAACGCAGGTCCGCCACATCCACGGTGGGTTCGAGAATATTGGCACCATCGAGCAGCACCTCGCCTTCCGCGCGATGGCCGGGATACAGCGCGTACATGCGGTTCAGAACCCGCAGCAGCGTCGACTTGCCGCAGCCGGAAGGACCGATGAAGGCCGTGATGCTGCGATCGGCAAGATCCAGGTTGATGCCCTTCAGAGCCTGCGAGGTGCCGTAGTAAAACTGCAGATTGCGCACCGACACCTTGGGCACCGCGCCTGCGGCCTGCGCCCCGGCCGCCTCGCCACCGGCGCGGCTGGCGGCAGCATTCGTGGCAGTGGTGAGATGGCCAAGGCTCACGTGCGCCTCGTCGGCTGCAGGGCCGAGACCACCACGCGCGCCGAGATGCTCAGCGTGAGGATGGTCAGAGTGATCAATAGCGCGCCCGACCAGGCCAGTTGCTGCCACTCCGGATACGGACTTTGTGCGAAGAGGTAGATGACCACCGGCAGATTCGCCATCGGAGCGTTCAGGTTCTGGCTCCAGAACTGATCGTTCAGGGCCGTGAACAGCAGCGGCGCGGTCTCACCGCTGACGCGCGCAATGGCGAGCAGCAGGCCCGTCAGGATGCCGCTGCGCGCCGCCGGATAGATGACGCTGAGCGTGGTGCGCCAGGGATACGCGCCCAGGGCCGTCGATGCATCCTTCATGCCCTGCGGCACGAGTCGCAGCATGTCCTCGGTCGTGCGCACGGTCACCGGAATCGCGATCACGGCGAGCGCGAGCGCGCCGGCAATGGCCGAGAAGTGACCCATCGGGACCACCACCACCTGGTACACGAACAGGCCGACGATGATCGATGGCGCGCTCAGCAGAACGTCGTTGACGAAGCGGATCACGGTGGCCATTCGCGAATTACCGCCGTACTCGGCGAGGAAAGTCCCCGCCAGCACACCGACCGGCGCGCCGATCGCGATGCCGATCACGGTCATCACGGCACTGCCGAAGATCGCATTGAGCAACCCGCCGGCCGAACCCGGTGGCGGCGTCATCTGGGTGAACAGATGAACCGACATTCCCGCAAGGCCGTTCTTCAGCAGCGTCCAGAGAATCGCACCGAGGAACAGCAGACCCACCGCGGTCGCACCCACCGACAGTGCCAGCGCCACGATATTCGCAGACTTGCGGGTGAGGCGACGACTCATACGGATGTCAGCGCCTTGCGGTCCAGGCGCCGCAACATCAGGCGCGCCGCGGCGATGACCGCGAAGGTGATCAGGAACAGCAGCACCCCCAGCGCGATCAGCGACGAGGTGTACAGGTCACCGACGGCTTCGGTGAACTCATTGGCAATGGACGCCGAGATCGTCGTGCCGGGAGCCAGCAGCGAAGTGCTGACGCGATGCGCGTTGCCGATCACGAAGGTGACCGCCATGGTCTCACCCAGCGCGCGGCCGAGTCCCAGCATGATGCCGCCGACGACACCGGTGCGCGAGTACGGCAGCACCACCTGCCAGATGACTTCCCAGGTCGTGGCCCCCAGGCCATACGCGGACTCGCGCAGCACATCCGGAACCGTCTCGAAGACATCGCGCATCACCGAGGCGATGAAGGGCAGCACCATGATGGCGAGCACCAGCGCCGCGGTCAGGATGCCGATGCCGAAGGGCGGCCCTTGAAACAGCGCACCGACACCCGGCAGGGGCCCGAGGGTGTCGATCAGCCACGGCTGCACGTGCCGCTGCAGGATTGGCGCGAACACGAACAGTCCCCAGATGCCGAAGATGATGCTGGGGACCGCGGCCAGCAGTTCCACGGCCACGCCGACCGGACGTTTCAACCACGCAGGGCACAGTTCGGTCAGAAAAATCGAAATCCCGAAGCTCAAGGGGATGGCGACCGCCATCGCGATCAGCGAGGTGACCAGGGTGCCGTAGATCGCCGCCAGCGCCCCGAATTTCTCGGTCACCGGGTTCCAGATCTGTCGGGTCAGGAATTCAAGCTTGAAATGCGAGAGCGCGGGCCACGCGCCCTTGATCAGAGCGATCGTGACGCCACCGAGCAAAACCAACACCAGCACCGCGGCAGCGACGGTCGCGCCCCGGAAGATGCGCTCTCCGAGACGTTGACGAGCCGCGTGCCGCGGCTCGATGACGAACGCCGATGCCTGGTCCATTATTTCCTAAAGAACGCCCGGCGCTTCAGGCGCCGAGCTTCAGTTGCTGCGCATTTCAAAGCGGACGCGAAGCTTAAACCTACTTCCAGACGGGGGCGCCGTTGGCCTTGATGGATGTCTTCCAGGTGGTCTGTACCTGCTTGATCAGCGCGGCCGGCAGCGGTACGTAATCCAGATCGGCCGCCATCTGCGTGCCATTCTGATAGGCCCAGTTAAAGAACTTGAGCGCTTCACCGGTGGCCGCGGGATCCGGAGGATTGGCATAAACGAGGATGAAGCTCGCGCCGGTGATCGGCCAGCTGTTGGCCCCCGCCTGGTCGGTCAGGATCAGGTAGTAACCCTCCGCGTGGGTCCAATCGCCATTGGCCGCAGCCGCCTGGAACGAGGCGGCGCTCGGGGCAATCGGGTGGTGCGACTGATTGATGAGCAGCACGTTGGCCATCTTGTTCTGCTTCGCATAGGCGAACTCGACGTAGCCTATGGCACCGTCGGTCTGGGTGGTCTGATTGGCCAGACCCTCGTTGCCTTTGGCACCGATACCGACCGGCCACTGCACCGACGTCGCCGCGCCGATGTTGTCCTTGAACTTCGGGCTCTGCTTGGACAGATAGTCCGTGAACAGGAAGTTGGTGCCCGAACCGTCCGAGCGATAGATCGGCGCAATCGCCGTCGCCGGCAGCGTCAGCTTTGGATTGAGCTTCCTGATCGCAGGATCGTTCCAGGTCTTGATGTCGCCCAGGTAAATGGCCGCAAGCGTCGGCCCATCGAGAATGATCTGGCCCGCGCCAACGCCCTTCACGTTCACCACCGGCACCACGCCCCCGATGATCATCGGGAACTGCACCAGCCCCGAGGCCTTCAGTTCATCCGGCTTCAGTGGCATGTCCGAGGCACCGAAGGTCACGGTCTTGGCCTTGATCTGCTTGATGCCGCCACCGGAGCCGATCGACTGGTAGTTGAGGCCGTTGCCGGTCGTGGACTTATAGGCTTCGGCCCACTTGGAATAAATCGGATACGGGAACGTGGCGCCGGCGCCGGAAATGTCGGCGGCCTGCACCATCCCCGTGAGCGCAACGGCGGCCGCGGCCACCATCACGCGTTGTACACTTGCAAGGCTCATTATCTGCTCCTGAGTTCTTCATGAAAATTCGCGGATTCGACCGTGGCCAAGCGCGAACCAGGCATTACATGACAGTATTGTGACGATCACATGACACCTGTCGGGACGCTTACGCCGGAGGCGCTCATTGTGGGTGCCGACCGATGTCATGCGTATGACAACCCCTCGAAATCCTGAAGTTTTTTGCACCAAAAGCCATGTCGCGAACACTTGAACTGACGATCGATCTGATGGGCCGCGCCTCGGTGACGCCGGCCGATGAGGGCTGCCAGGAGCTGATGATTGCCCGTCTCGCCGCGGTGGGATTCGAGGTTGAAAAGCTCAACTACGGCAATGTCGAGAATTTCTGGGCGCGGCGGGGTACCGCAGGGCCGGTGCTGTGCTTCGCCGGGCATACCGATGTGGTCCCGACCGGACCGCTCGATGAGTGGCGCACCAAACCCTTTGAGCCCACGGTGCGCGATGGCGTGCTCTACGGGCGGGGTGCGGCGGACATGAAGAGCGGGCTCGCTGCCATGGTGACCGCCGCCGAGGAGTTCGTGACGGCGCATCCAAGGCATCGCGGGACGATCGCCTTCCTGATCACCAGTGACGAGGAAGGACCCAGTGTCGATGGCACCAAGCGTGTGGTCGAAACGCTGCAGGGGCGGGGCGAGCGCATCGACTGGTGCATCGTCGGCGAACCCTCCAGCGAATCGATTCTGGGCGACACCATCAAGATCGGTCGCCGTGGCTCACTCTCCGGGCGGCTCACGGTCCACGGTGTCCAGGGGCATATCGCCTACCCGCACCTGGCGGTCAATCCGATCCACGCGCTGGCGCCGGCGCTCGCCGAACTCACCAGCCGCGAATGGGATCAGGGCAATGAGCACTTCCAGCCCACGACCTTCCAGGTGTCGAACCTGAACGCGGGCACCGGTGCGCCGAACGTCATCCCGGGGGAGCTCAAGGCCCGCTTCAATCTGCGTTACTCGCCGGTACAGACCATCGAGTCCCTCAAGCGCACGGTCGAGGACATCCTGCGCCGACATCAGGTCAACTTCACCCTGGAGTGGTACGTGTCCGGGGAGCCCTTCTACACCCCCGAAGGGCCGCTGTCGGCGGCGGTGTGCGCGGCCGTCGCCGGCATCGCCGGCCAGCCGCCGAAGCTCTCCACCGGCGGGGGCACCTCGGACGGTCGATTCATCGCGACCCTCGGGGCGCAGATCGTGGAACTGGGCGTCATCAACGCCAGCATTCACAAGGTCAATGAGCAGGTGCGCACCGCCGATATCGACGGCCTGCACCGGATCTATGTCGGAGTGCTGGAGCGGCTCTTGAGCTAGGTAAACCGCAGCGCGGGCGGGCGGCGCGGAATATTGGCGATGACGCCGGCGCCGCCGAGAATCAGGGCACAGAACAGCACCCAGGCCGGCATGCTCAGTCCCCAGAAGGTCCAGTTGACGACCGCGCATTCGCCGCCGGCGTGCAGCACTTTCGCGACGACCTGCCAGACATGGAACATCTGGAACAGCACATCGAGGGGGGCGCCGCAGGCCGCGAAGCTGCCCGGCGGCTGACTTTGTATGTAGACATGGCGCGCGGAGACCCCGATGGTGGCCAGTGCCGCCACGGCAATCAGTCCCACATAAACCCAGGCCCCGCGCCGCCGCGGATGGTGGATGGCGGCTACCAGGAACACGATCCCCAGCGCCAGCACCGTGAAGCGCTGGAACATGCACAGCGGGCATGGCTCGAGGTTCTGGAAGTATTGGGTATAAAGGGCGAACGCCAGCATCGCCAAGCAAGCGGCCGCACCGGCAAAATTGATCAGCCTGCGATCAAGCATGAGGCGAATGATATACGCGGCTCGCCTCAGTTGGGACCCGCTCCGCCGGCAGGACCTTTTTCGCCCCGCAATTCACGCTCCACGTCCGCAAGGTCGGTATGCCGCACATCACGGCCGTGCACCATGTAGATGACGTACTCGCCGATGTTCTTGGCATGATCGCCGATGCGCTCGAGTGAGCGCACCACCCACATCACATCGAGGTGCCGCCGGATGGTGCGCGGATCCTCGAGCATGAAGGTGATGGTCTGACGCTGGATGGACTCGTACTCCTCGTCCACCGCGATGTCCTGGCGCGCGACCTGCAACGCCGACTCGACATCCATGCGCGCGAAGGCATCGAGGGCGCTGTGCACCATGTCCTGCACGACCCGGCCGAGGTGCTTGATCTCGCGGTACTTGTCCGCGGGACGTTCCATGGTGGCGAGGCGGGAGGCGATATAGCCGATCTTCTCCCCCTCATCGCCGATGCGCTCCAGGTCGGTGATGGTCTTGATGATGGCGACGATGACCCGCAGATCACCGGCCGCGGGCGCCCGCGTCGCGAGGATGCGGCTGCACTCCTCGTCGATGGACACCTCCATGTTGTTGACCTTGAAATCATCCATGGCCACCGCTTCGCCGAGGGAGCTGTCGCCCTCGACCAGCGCCGCGACGGCCTTCTGCAACTGCTGTTCGACGAAGCCACCCATGGCGAGCACCCGATTGCGGACTCGCTCCAGGTCTTCATTGAAGCGCCGGGAGATGTGGTGGGAAAGGTCGGCGGTTTCCATCATGGCATCATAGCCCAACCCGCGGACCTAGGCGGCGTCGGCGATCAGCGACCTCGAGCCGACGCTCGCCACGGCGCCGTGGGGCCAGCGCAGCAGCTGCATTTCACCGCTGCGGGTCTCCACCAGCGCCGAGCAGGATTCCACCCAGTCACCGGTGTTGGCATAGACGGTGCCCTCGATGGTGCACAGGTTGGCGCGGTGGATATGTCCGCAGATCACCCCGTCGTAGCCCTGCTGCCGCGCCTGGCCCGCCGCGATCGTCTCGAAGCGGCGGATATAGCGAACGCTCGCCGCCACCGAACCCTTCAACTTCTCGGTCTGCGGCCGATACGGCAGGCCGAACAGGTGCCGCAGGTCATTCACGCGGTGGTTGTACAGCAGCGTGCTCTCGTAGAGCAGATCGCCGATCCAGTAGAGCCAGGCCGGACAGTTGACCTCCTCATCGAACTGGTCACCGTGCAGCACCAGATAGCGCTCGCCGCGGCTGGTCTGGTACATCCACTCGCGATGCACCTCGATCTGTCCCTGCAGCATCTGCACGAACATGGAGACTCCCGCATCGTGGTTGCCGGGCAGGTACACCAGGCGCGTCCCGGCGCGCCGCCTCGCCAGCAGCAGGCGCAGCACCTGCGAGTGCTCGTCCGTCCAGAAGAAGCGCTTGGCGAGACTCATCACATCGACGATGTCGCCGCCCAGGACAATAGTGTCGGCGTCGACGCCGCGCAAAAAGGCGAGCAGCTCCCGGGTCCGTGAGCGCTTGAACCCGAGATGGATGTCAGACAGGAACAGGGTTCGCACCCGTAGGCGGCGGTCCTTTCCGTTGCTGCTCATATATCTCCGGTGCTGACCTACAGTTGATTGTCAGCATCGAAGATCGCCGTGTCCGTTGTGTGACAGCGAGGCGAAGGTTTTCTGAAGGGCCGCGAATCGACCTTCAGGCCGTGGCGGAGCGGTCGATCTGCGCGAGCGTGTCGCGCCGTGCCGCGCCCAGTCGCTCCGGCGGGAAGTGACAGGTGAAGGTGCTGCCGCGTCCCTGCACGCTCGCAATATCCAGCGTCGCGCCGTGCCGCTGCAGGACGTGTTTGACGATCGCCAGACCCAGGCCGGACCCACCGGTATTGCGGGCGCGTCCGGCATCCACCCGATAGAAGCGCTCGGTCAGCCGCGGGATATGGTCGGCGTGGATGCCGATTCCGGTGTCCGTCACCGAAAAATGGCCGCCTTCCTCATCGACGCTCCAGCCGATCTCGATGGACCCGGTGCTGGGCGTATATTTTGCGGCATTGTCGACCAGATTCGAGAAGGCCGAGTGAATCTCGGATTCATTGCCGGTGAGCATCGCATCCGATTCGACTCGCAGCCGCACTTCACCGGGATGTTCGGGGCGTGCCAGCACGTCCTTGCGCAGCATGGCCATCAGCGCGGCGACATCCACCGGGGTGGTATCGATCTCATCCTGCGCCGCTTCCAGCCTTGAGAGTTCCAGAAGCTCCGTGATGATGGTGGTCATGCGCTCGGCCTGGCGGCGCATCTCCCCGACGGGGCCCTGCAGGTCCTGATCCAGGACCGGGTCCTGGCTCAAGGTCTCCAGGTACCCTGAGATCACCGTCAGGGGCGAGCGCAACTCATGCGAAGCATTCGCCACGAAGTCCTTGCGCATGGCCTCGAGGCGCATCTGCCGCGAGACGTCGCGCACCAGCAGCAGCTGCTGTCCCTCCCCATAGGGCACGACCTGCAGCGACAGATAGAGGTGATCGGCCTTGCCGCCGCGCACGATCACCGGATTGGAATATTGCCCGGTATTCAGGTAGCGCACGAAATCGGGCTGGCGCACGAGGTTGTCGATGCGCAGGCCCAGATCGGCCGGTCGGCGCAGAAACAACAGCTGACCCGCCATGCGGTTGAACCAGACGATCTCGCGCAGGTCATTGAGAATGACGACCCCGTCCGGCAGGGCCGCGGTGGAGCGCTGGATCTGGCGAAACAGCTGCACGAAGCGCTGCTTATGGAAGCGTTTGCGCCGATGCAGCCGTACGATCTGCGTGATCACCTCGCCCCAGGGTCCGCCGATATCCGGCGGCTCGGCGAAGCCGCGATGGCGCACCCACCATTCGACCCGAAACAGCGTGACCAGCTGCCAGAGCAGATAGAGGCCGGTGGCGAGACTCAGGCCCGCCCAGGGACTGCCGAGCGGCCAACCCAGCAGCAGGCCCACCGCGGCCACCGCGAGCAGGCGCAGGACGATGAACAGACCGACTTGAAAGCCACTCGACATACGCAGGCGGCACCTAAGAAGCTGTCAGGCCGTACGGGCTGAGAATCGGTACCCCGAACCGCGTACGGTCTGAATGAAGCGATCGTACCCGAATTCCTCGAGTGCCTTGCGCAGCCGCCGGATGTGCACGTCGATGGTGCGCTCCTCGACGTACACGTTGCCACCCCAGATCCGATCGAGGAGCTGATCACGGGTGTAGACCCGCTCCGGATGGGTCATGAAGAACTCCAGCATGCGGTACTCGGTGGGACCGAGCGGCACCGTCATCTCACCCACCAGCACCCGGTGACTCGCCTGATCGAGCGCGAGCCCTTCGAAGTCGATGCGCTCGCCCTCGCCGGCCGGCCCGATGCGGCGCAATACGGCGTTGATCCGGGCCAGCAGTTCGCGCGGCGAGAAGGGCTTGGTGACGTAATCATCGGCCCCCCCCTCCAGACCTGCGATCTTGTCGCCCTCCTCGGACCGGGCCGTGAGCATGATGATGGGCAGCTCGCGCGTTTCCCGGTCGCGCTTCAGCGCCCGCGTGAGCTCCAGCCCGCTCATGTCCGGCAGCATCCAGTCCACCAGGACCAGGTCAGGTCTGCGGTCAGCGAGTAAAGCGCGGGCGGCGCGACAATCCTCAGCCTCCCGCACCTCGAACCCGCCCCGCTTGAGGCTGAAGGCGATCATCTCGCGAATCGGCCGTTCATCCTCGACGATCAGTACTTGTTTGGCTGGCATTGGCTTTGAGTATGACGTGGCGGGGATATTACAGAGCCAGATCAT
>DATHMT010000033.1:0-8097 GCA_035486855.1 Steroidobacteraceae bacterium | reverse complement strand
ACCTTGATGGCGAGACTGCGCGCCAGCAAGGGAGCCGCGGCCGAAAGTCTCGCCGGATCCGCTTCGCTCAACGCACGAACCGCCTGCAGATAGCTCTCGAGGCGCGCACGATCAAGACTCGCCTGATTCAGATCCTGCGAGGCACGCACGAAGGCGCCGGGACGGCCGCGCACGGCATCGCGCAGCGTGCCGAAGTCCCCGTTGGTGCTGGGCGCCAGGAACACCAGCACCTGTTGCGCACCCGTCGGCACGGTGACGGTGAGTCCATCCGCACATTTTCGGGACCAGGTCTCGCAGCGGTAGAACCACTCTTCGGGCGGCGGATTGGTGGCCCCGCGCAGGAACGCCACGATCAGCAGATAGCGGGCGGCCTGGCTGGCAGGCCAGTCGGCCTTGATCGCCAGACGGTCGCCGACGCTCAGATTCGGCACCTCGCTGACCGGCAGGGTGTGTGTGCCACGCGTGATCGTGACCCGCAGGTCAGGGCCGGCGAGATCGAAGGGTGCGTTGTCGGCCCAAACCGCCCCCGCGCACAGCAGCAACGCCAGGACCGGCAGAAAAAGTGCGAGACCGAACTTCATGGGATCATTCTACGGACAAAGCGGCTTAGAGCTATCGCAATGCCGCAAGGTTCCCGACGTACGGCGCAGGTTCAGTTCAGATCGGGACTGAAATCGCGGCTGTTAGGGACCTCGATCTTGACCGTCAGTCCCAGGTCGTGCAGCTGACGACCCATTTCGGGCGTGATCCGCAAGCCGACCAGCGCCTCGGACTCAACGGCGGCGAACAGCGTGATCGAACCGCCCTGTTCCCGAAGGCGCGCCAGAAATCGACCATGGCGCACCATCAAACAATGACAGACCAGGACGATGCCCCAACCCAGGCTGCCGGGGACCGGCGGTTCGCCTTCCTCCAATCCAAAGCGCGCGCGCAGCACCTTCGCCTCCCCGGGCAACTGCGCCGGGCGCGACAGGCCTTTCGCGCCCGCCACCGGCGCCGACCAGACGACGGGGTCGAGCACGGCCACCCAGTAGGTTTCAACATGAACCGCGGTCGCGGCGACACCGCTGCGCGACTGTCGCGGCTCCCCGGCGCGAAATGATTCGATGGCTTCCAAACCGAACTCGCCCGAGATTTCCCGCGGATCCACCGAGGGATGCCGGACATGCAGCGACAGTTGGAAGGGCATGGCGTGCGCACTGGAACGTTTTCTCACTTGCATGCCGCCAATCTCACTGCGAAACCCCTGCGGGCGTCAAATTCTCTCGCGTGAAGCCTCCGCTATCTGGCGACGCCCCAGTCCACAAGAACGCGCCAAGACCGTGCAAAGCGGTGAAAAGTTGCCCCATCTCAGGGCGCAGCATTGACGCCCGCGGCGCGATGCCTTCACGCTGGCGTCACACAGTCAGCTGCGGGGGAACAGCGATGGCGAGTGGCTCGGTGGATATCGCGTTGGCCCAGGCGCAGCGCCTGCTGCCGAGCAGTCCGCTGGCCGCTGCCGAACAGGCCTCCGAGGTGCTCAAGGTCGCGCCAGCCCATCCCGGCGCGCGCCTGATTCTCGGCAGCGCCCAAGGATTGATGGGCCAGGGCGCGGCCGCTGTCGAAACCCTCTCCACCCTCGCCCGCGAGCAGCCGCGCTCCGCCATCGTCCATTTCGAACTGGGCATCGCGCTGGCCAATGCCGGAGACGTTACCCGCGCGGCCAGTGCCCTGCGCATGGCAGCCGCCCTCAAACCGGGCTGGCCGGAGGCCTGGCGCAAATTGGCCGAGTCACTGGATCTGCTGGGCGATGAGGACGGCAGCGATGCCGCCCGCGCCCACTTTCTGCGTGCGGCCAACAGTGATCCGGCGCTGGCGGGTGCCGCGACCAGTCTCGTCGCCAATGACCTGCCGCAGGCCGAAGCGGCGTTGCGGATCCACCTGACGGCACACCCTACCGACGTGGCTGCGCTGCGCATGCTCGCGGAAGTCGTCGCGCGTCTGCGGCACTACGCGGATGCACAGCGGATTCTGGAACGCTGCCTGGAGCTCGCGCCAGGATTTGAGGCCGCCCGTCACACCTACGCGCTGGTGCTGCAGCGCCAGGCCAAGTCGGTGGCGGCGCTGCCGGAAATCGAGCGGTTGTTGGGCCGTGAACCCGGCAATCTCAGCTATCGCACCCTGCAGGTCGCGATACTGGTCAGCCTCGGTGACTACGTGCGCGCCATCGCGGTATTGGAAGCGGCGCTGCGCATCGATGCGCATCAACCGCGCCTGTGGATGACCTACGGACAGGCCCTGAAGGCGGCAGAACGCCCGGCGGACAGCGCGGCCGCCTACCGTCACGCGATTGTACTCGAACCGACCCTCGGCGCGGCCTATTGGAATCTCGCGAATCTCAAGGCCTTCCGCTTCGGCAGCGATGATATCGAGACCATGCGCACGCGTCTCGCGCGCCTGGATCTGTCGCCGCTGGACCGTCTGCATTTTGATTTCGCGCTGGGCAAGGCGCTCGAGGATGAGCGCAGGTTTGAGGCCGCCTTCCGTCACTACCGTGAGGGCAATGCGCAGCGTCTGCAGCTGCGCCCCTATCGCGCCGACGCAACCACCGGTTTCGTGCGCCGTGCGCAGTCGCTGTACACGCGGCAGTTCCTCGCCCGGCACGGCAACAGTGGCTGTATGGCGAAGGATCCCATCTTCATTCTCGGGCTGCCACGCTCGGGCTCGACCCTCATCGAGCAGATCCTTGCCCATCACTCCCAGGTCGAGGGCACCCTGGAATTGCCCGACATTCCGGCCATCGCACGCGATCTGTCCGGCCGACCCGGCCAGGCCTGCGGCGGGTTGTACCCGGAGGTGCTCACGCAGTTCGCGCCGGTGATGCTGCGCCGACTGGGCGAGCGTTTCCTCTCCTCGGCGCGCGCGCAGCGGCGCACCTCCGCGCCCATTTTCATCGACCGGATGCCCAATAACTGGCTGCATCTGGGTCTCATCCATCTGATCCTGCCGAATGCCCGCATCATCGATGCGCGGCGCCACCCCATGGCCTGTTGCTTCGCCAATTTCAAACATCTGTTCGCGCGTGGCCAGGGCTTCTCGTATTCCCTGACGGATCTCGGCGCCTACTACCGCGACTACGTCGATCTGATGACTCACTTTGACCAGGTGCTGCCGGGGCGCGTGCATCGGGTGATCTATGAGCGGCTGGTGGATGATACCGAGGCCGAAGTGCGCCGCCTCCTCGACCACTGCGGCCTTGAGTTCGAACCCGCCTGCCTGCGCCCGCCCATCTATCGCGACTCGCTTGAGCACTGGAAGCACTTCGAGCCCTGGCTCGCGCCCCTGGCATCTGCACTCGGACCCGCCCTGACACACTATCCCGGCATGCACTAGAATGAGCACAGCCGTCGGCAGGTAAGGCGAGGGGGCGATAGTGGGTCGATGCGGGCGAATGGCCGCCGTGGTGGCCGTGGCGCTGATGGGGGCGGGAACCGCCGGCGCGCATCATTCCTTTGCCGTTTTCTTCGATACCGACGCCAAGCTGGTGTCCGTCACGGGCGTGGTACGTGACTTTCAGTTCCGAAATCCCCATGGGGTGATCACGCTGGCCGTGCCCAAGGGCAAGGAACAGATCACCTGGCGCGCCGAGACGAATTCTCCGTCGATCCTGCGGCGCCGCGGGTGGGCTACGGACAGTCTGCATGTCGGCGACACCGTCACCCTCGAGGGCTGGCCGGCGCGCGATGGCACCCGCTACATGCGCCTCAAGTCCGCGCACTACTCGGACGGCCGGGCAGTCGGCCAACCCCTGGGCTGAAATGCGCACCGTGACCCGCCTTGCCCTGGGAGTCCTGGCGCCGGCGCTGCTGATGTTTGGCGCCTGCGCCCCTCGGGGTACCGTGGTCGCAACTGCGTCCGCGCCCGTGCCCGCCGCCGCGGTTCATCCGGACTTTTCGGGATTCTGGAATCTCGACATGAAGGTGCCCAGGGACCCGCAGCTCATGACCCTGGTGCCGCCGAATACGGTCTTCATGGACGATACGGGACCGGTGGAGTTTCCGGCCGGCGTCTACGGCGGCCTGATCCCCACGCCGGCGGCCCAGGCGGCGATCAGGAAGTGGAGCCCACGCGATCAACTGAAACCGGAAAACGCCTGCCGACCACCGTCGATCGTGTATGCGCTGCAGGGCCCCTTTCCGATCGAGATCTTTCAGAGCGATAAGTTCATCGTGATGAAGCTCGAGTACTACGACATGGTACGACTCATCTTTCTGGACGGCCGCAAGCCCGAGACGGACTATCCGCATTCGATGACCGGGTTTTCAAGCGGACATTGGGACGGCTCGACGCTGGTCGTGGATACGACGCATCTGGAGGCCGCGACCATCACCAACAATGGCCTCGACCATTCGGACAATATCAAAGTGACGGAACGGTTCCGTTTGAGCCCCGACGGCCGGGTACTGATGGCGACGCAGGAATATGAGGACCCCGCGACGATCGAAAATCGCGGCGTGCGCTTCATCGCCTGGAGCCGCCAGGCGGGTCAGCATGTTTTCCCGTATGAGTGCGATCCGGCCTTCGCCGGCAACTACAAGGAAGCGAAGTAGCCGCAGATGATTATCTGAGCAGCACCAGTTCGGGAACGGCATCGGCTCCGGCCCAGATGATGGCGTTCTGTTCGAACTGTCGGCCCAACTCCTGCGCGGCCGCGCGCGTCAACCCGAGCACCAGCACACTGGGTTCACCCGGCCAGGTATTGGTGGGGTGCTGCCCGATCCCCGTGAGGGCCGGCAAGCCCTGGCGCGACACCTCCGCCGCCAGCGCCTCCTGACGCCGGGCATTCACCGCGGCATCCACGACCTCACCCAAGGGATTGCAGGCGCTGAGGAAGGCGCTGCAGTGAGTCTGGTAACGCTCATGCAGCAGCGCGAGGCCTGCGCAGGGCACCCCGACGTGCAGCACAGCCGGCGCGTCGCCGAGCACCCGATATTCGCTCTCCTGGTAGGCCTTCAGGGTGGCCGGGTCGATGGCAGTGATCAAGGCCAAGTCCCCGTGGTATAAGCGCCGGATGCTCAAGCCTACTCCGTCCTGGGCCTCGGAACTCGAAGTCGCATTTCGCAGCGGCGCCAGCGGCCAATGCGTGCTCTATGGCAACGTGCACGACCGGCTGGCGGTGGGGGATCGACTGATCAGCATCGATCGCTACCTGCAGGACACACTGCTGGCTTCGGTCACGGTGGTGCTGGCCTATGACCTGGGAAACGGTCTGACCGTCGAGCGCGGTGAGGAGCATCTGGCGCAGTGGGTGCCCTCTTCGCTGCGCAACCTGCCGCTCGAGCCGCTCGAAGCGGTGCGTTTCATCAATCGTTACGCCCGCTATCTGGCCAACCTCAAGGCCGTGCAGCGACACGAGATTCCGAGCGTCGCAATCGTAGTCCGCGGCGCCGACCAGCTGCTGCCCGCGGATGGCCAGGGTCTGCAGCATGGCAGCCTCACCTGCCTGGTCCGCGACTGGGGCATGAGCAGTCCCTTCGCCCAGCTGCCGTTCTACAGCTTTCTGCTGGCGGACAATCTGACCGATCTGGATCCGTTGATCGTGTTCGCTCCGCAATCGAAGACGGTCCGCATTCCGCTGCCGAGCGCCGCGGATCTGGAGCTTTCCCTGCGGGTGCTGCATCGGGAGCATCCGAAGACCATTCCCGCCGATACCAACTTTGCGGCGCTCGCCGCGGCCATCACCGGCCTTTCCGTGAATACCCTGCAGCAGATCACCAAGGTGCGCGCCCACAATGGCCAGTCGCTGCAATCGCATGATTTCGCGGCGCTGAAAAAAGAGATGGT
This sequence comes from Steroidobacteraceae bacterium, assembly GCA_035486855.1. Classification (GTDB taxonomy): domain Bacteria; phylum Pseudomonadota; class Gammaproteobacteria; order Steroidobacterales; family Steroidobacteraceae; genus DAIDKA01. The sequence goes on along the minus strand of DATHMT010000033.1, from coordinate 2,274 downwards.
CGAACGCGATGCACCGGGACTGGTGGAATTCGTCGAGTCCAGCCGCACTCTGGATGACTATTTCGGCCAGGAAGCGCTGAAGAACTGGCTGCGGCAGGACATCGCGCTGTGGCGGATCAACGATATCAAGGCGCTGCCGATGGGCTATCTGCTGTGCGGACCGGTCGGCACCGGCAAGACCTTTCTGGTCGAGTGCCTCGCGGGCGAAGCCGGCGTGCCGGTCCTGAAACTGAAGAATTTCCGCGACAAGTGGATCGGATCGAGTGAGGCCAACCTGGAGAAGATCTTTCGCCTGATCCACGCGCTCGGTCGCTGCATCGTGTTCGTCGATGAAGCGGACCAGACACTGGGCCGGCGCGATTCGGGGATCTCCGACAGTGGTCTGTCCGGTCGGCTGTATTCGATGATCGCCCAGGAAATGGCCGACACCGACAACCGCGGCAATGTCGTGTGGGTACTCGGCTCCTCCCGGCCCGATCTGATCGAGGTGGACCTCAAACGTCCCGGACGCATCGACCTGAAGGTGCCCATCCTGCCGACGGCGACGCGCGAGCAAAGCTGCGGTCTGATCGCAGCCCTCGCCCGGCGCTACGAGCTCAAGGTGACCGAGCGTGAGTTCGGCGACCTGCTGCCGCAGATTCCGACCATGATGACCCCGGGCGCCGCCGAGGCGCTGGTGGTCAAAGCCTACCGCGTGTCGCGCACCGAGAATGTTGCGCCCGCCGCGGCCCTGGGGCGCTGCCTGGTGGGATATCAGAGCGCGATTCCACAGGATGTCCTGGAACTGCAGATGCGACTGGCGATCCAGGAGGCCACCGACCTGTCCTTCGTGGCGGAGGAGCTACGCCATTTCGCAACCGGCGCCAGCGTGGTCACGGGGTGACGTAGATGATCTGCTCCGGTTCCCAGCGCAGCCGCGCGCTGGCGTTCTCGGCGGTGATGTCATAGTGATAGATCCCTTCGTCCTGCAGCAGCACCGACTGCAGCGGCCCGACGTTCGCGTCGCGGAACGCCGCCGGATCAAACAGGCGCTTGGCGGATGGCGAATTGGGCCAGCGCCACGGCAGGCCCTGCACCGTCACCCCGCCATCCAGCACCGTCAGCTCCACCGACTGCGGATCGATGACCCGAACGTCGAAGCGGGAATTGGTTTTGGCAGTGGGCGTCTGCAGATGCCGTCCGGCGGCGATGACTTCGAACGGGTGGCTCAGCTGGCTCGTGATCTGAAAGATGGCCTCGCCGTAATTCAACGTGGCCAGGCGCCTGCCGGCCGCAAACAGCACGCCCAGCTCGGTGTGGCTGTTCAGCGTGACGCGACTGCCATCCAGCAGCGTCACCGCGCGGGTTTCGCCGGCCCTGGTGTGGTAAATGGTCTGTCCCCAGGGAACGTCGCGTTCGGCCGTGTTGGTGTGATGGAAGCCCATGCCGGGCATCAGGCCCAGGACGACGAAGGCGGTCGGCAGACCCACGACAAGCCCAACGACCAGATGAAAGGGACGCAGGCGCCTGGCTTTGCGCGGCGGTGGATTGCCGAATCCGACCGGCATGAGCTGCGCCAGCACCGCGACGATATCGGGCCCGTGCCACAACTTAGCGGCATCGACGATGGCGGTGCGGTTTGCAGGCTGCTGCAGCCATTGGCGCAGCGCCGCTCCTTCCTGCGACTGCAGGCCGCGCTCCATCCGCGCCAGCCAGATCGCGGCTTCGGTGGCTACCTTTTCCGAGTCGGCGTGCGCCACGACCAAGACCTCCGTGAGGGCCGATTATAGGCCGCGCACGGGCTCGAGGTCATGGTTCGCCGAGTGGTTACTTGGTCGTGTCTTCTGCGGCCTTCTTGGCCTTCTTGGCATGATGACGCGCCTTGGCCTTGTGCACCTGGGCTTTCGTCTTGTCGATCGTCTTGTCCGGCTGGCCCTCCACGGAAGCCTTGGCCTGATCCCCGATCTGCTGGGCCTTCTGGGAAGTGGCTTTGGCGCCTTCCGTGACCGTCGTCCCGACCTGCGCCAGGGCGACGTTGCAGGCCACACAGCTCGCGATCGTCACCAGTAATCTGTTCACTGCGTCTCTCCTTAAGTCCATCTGCATCCTGGGCGTATGCTAGGCCCTAAGGCGGCGCGCGCCAGCCGGCTCGCTGCGTGTTCCTGCGGTAGGAGACTCCCTACAATTCAAACTTGAGGGCTCGCGGGCGGGTCAAACGGTGTGGATGGCGGTGAGCAGCGCCTCGATATCGCCGTTCTTGACGACGAAGGCCGCCGCCCCCAAGCGCTTGGCATG
>DATHMT010000032.1:0-13428 GCA_035486855.1 Steroidobacteraceae bacterium | reverse complement strand
ACATCCAGCGGGTCGGACCATCCACCGGCATGCCGACTCGCACACAGCAATGCGACATCATGGAATGTGCTTACGCCTCGCACGGTGACACGCGTCATGTGTGTCTGTATCCGGCCAATCCCGAAGAGTGCTTCTACATGGCCGCACAGGCTTTCGATTTGGCGGAGCGCCTGCAGACTCCGGTGTTCATGCTGTCGGATCTTGATATCGGCATGAACGACTGGATGTGCCGCGATCTGAAGTGGGATGACAGCTATCGGCCCGATCGCGGCAAGGTGCTTGATCGCTCAGATGTCGAGAAACTCGATAAGTTTTATCGCTACTTCGACAAGGATGGCGACGGGATTGCGGCCCGGTCACTGCCTGGAGTTCATCCGAAGGCCGCTTACTTCACGCGGGGCTCCGGACACACACAGTACGGGACTTACACCGAGGACTCGGTCGAGTACCAGATCGTCCTGGATCGGCTGCTGAAGAAATGGGAAACGGCCAAAGGGCTTGTGCCGCGCGCCGTCATCGAAGCCACAGCCGGCGGTGATATCGGCGTCGTGTCGCTCGGCAGCTGCGAGGGCGCCGTTCGCGAAGCAATGGATGTGCTCAAGGCGAACGGGGTCGGCGTCGATTATATGCGTGTGCGGGGATTCCCGTTCGGCGAGGAAGTGGAGCAGTTTCTTGCCGCCCACCGGGTGTTGTTCGTGGTGGAGCAGAATCGGGACGCACAGTTCAAGTCCCTGCTGACGTTGGAAAGCGCGGTCGAGAAGTCGAAATTGCGCTCGCTGTTACATTATAGTGGCCTGCCGATTTCCTCCGGGTTCATTGTGGAAGGCATTCTGGCGCAGGTGCGGCCGCTGCGGAAGGGCCAGGGCGTCGCGCTCGGTTAGGAGCCTTAATGACATTCTTCCCCAAGCCCAAGGTCGCTCACCCCTCGCTGCCTGCCAACGAGCTCGGCTTGACCCGCCGCGACTACGAGGGGGCGATGTCGACGTTGTGCGCTGGCTGCGGGCATGACTCGATCACCGCCGCGATCGTTGAAGCGTGCTGGAGTTTGTCCATCGAGCCGCAGAACCTGGTGAAGCTCTCGGGCATTGGCTGCTCCTCCAAGACCACCGCCTACTTCGTCAGCGGTGGCCACGGGTTCAACTCGGTTCACGGCCGCATGCCCTCGATTGCCATGGGCGCCAATGCCGCCAACCGACGGCTGCATTACCTCGGCGTGTCAGGCGACGGCGACACACTCTCCATCGGCCTCGGGCAGTTCTGCCATGCCATACGACGCAATCTCAACATGCTCTATATCATCGAGAACAACGGTGTATACGGCCTCACGAAGGGCCAATTCTCGGCTTCGGCCGATATCGGCTCCACAGCGAAGAAGGGCGAGGCCAACCTCCAGCCACCCATGGACCCGGTGCTGCTGGCGATGACTTTGGGCGCATCGTTCGTCGCTCGAAGCTTCTCGGGAGACAAAGAGCAACTGGTGCCGCTGATTCAGGCAGGACTCAAATACAACGGCTTCGCGCTTATCGATGTTATCTCGCCCTGCGTCACGTTCAATGATCATGAAGGATCCACCAAGAGCTACGCCTACACCCGCGAGCACTATGAGCCGGCGGTACACTCCGATTTCGTTCCGTTCGAGCGTGACATTCAGGTGAGCTACCGTGAGGGTGAGGCGCTGCCGATGGTACTGCACGACGGCAGCCGAATCGTTTTGCGCAAGTGCCGCGCCAGCTACGATCCCACAGACCGGGCGGCCGCCAGTGCCTCGATTCAAGAGCATATGAAACAGGGTGAGTACTTGACCGGGCTACTGCACGTGGAACCCGCGCGAGGCGAGTTTCACGAGCTCAACGACACTCCCGACGAACCCTTGAACAGTGTGCCCTACGAGAAGCTCTCTCCCGGTTCGAAGGAATTGGACAAGATCCTCAGCCGCTTTCGTTGATGCGCCCGAATCCCGACTTCGCTCCGGTGATCAGTAGGCCGGTCGAGGGACCCAATTGAACACTTAACGCGTCTTAAAAGACCCGCGTCTCATCAGTGGCAGCGCCAGCAGCGTCAGGCCGAACAGAATTCCGAGCACAATCCAGGCCTCGTTCAGAACCTGGGTGAGGGCCGCGCGCCGGATCAATGGCGTGATCAGCATCCGGGTCATTTCGTCGACCGGTCCCATCGGCCGGTTGTGGAACAACCGCACCGGCAGGCCCACAAAGCCTGCGGTGGCAGGGTCGCCGGCCTGAAGCCTCGCAACCAGGCGCGCGACGTGCCCGGCCGCGCGTTGCTCCACCAGGGTACTGATCAGCGCAATGCCGATGGCGCCCCCGAGGTTGCGGATGAGATTGAACAGGGCGCTGGCGTCCGGAACCTGTGCTTCGGGCCACAGGTCGAGCGCGAGCCGCGTCGTCGGCAGCAGGCACAGCATCAACGCCCCGCCCCGCATCACCTGTGGCCAGAACAGAGCCGGATAATCACTCTGTGGTGTCATGAAACCATTGGCCAGAAGCCCCGCGCCAAACAAACCGAAACCGAGTAGCGTCAACAGCCTGGGTGGCGCGCGCGTTTCCGTCCAAGCCGAAACCGGCGCCGTCAGCAACTGGGCGACACCCGTGACCATCAGAATTTCGCCGATGACCAAGGGCGCATGCTCGCGCACGAGGCCGAGGAACAGTGACATGACGAATATCGAACCGTACAACCCCAGTCCCAGCACGAAGCTGAAGAGGCATCCCGTCGCGAAAGCGGCATTGCGCAGCCGCTTCAGATCAATGAAGGGGTGCGCCGCCGTCAGGCAGCGCCAGATGCCAAATACGCCACCGACGAGGCAGGCCGACAGGGTGGCGACGACAAACGCTCCCTGCCAGTGACGTCGCGGGCCCTCATTGAGCAGCAGTTCCAGCAGCGTCAGCGCACTGGCAAAGGACACCAGTCCGGCCAAGTCCAGCCGCCGCAGGACCGAGGGGTCCGGCGCGTCGCGGCGAACGTAAATCGTGACCAGCGCCGTCACGGCGAGTCCGGGCACCACGTTGATCAGGAAGATCCAGTTCCAGGCGTGGGTCTGCGTCAGATAGCCGCCCACTATCGGACCCAAGGTCGGAGCCAGGAGCGCGAACACGCCGGCTATCGTGGTGGCACGGAGCCGCTGAACTTCGGGAATCAGGGTGAAGACGGCTGAGAACACCGCCGGAATCAACATGCCGCCGAAGAACCCCTGTGCGACACGGAACGCGATCAGCGCTGCGAGGGAGCCACTGGTGCCGCAGCCAATGCTGGCCAGGGTGAAGGCGAACGTAGCCGCGGCGAACATCCCGCGCAAGGAAAAAGCACGGGTCAGAAGCGCGGTCAGCGGAATTGCGATCACCTCCGCCATCAGATAGCTGGTCTGGATCCAGCCCAACTGTGAGTCGGAAAGCTCGAGTGCATCGGCAATCGCGGTGAGCGAGCTTGCCACGACCTGGATGTCCAGTATGGCCATGAACATCCCGAAGCACATTGCGCCAAACCCGAGCCAGCGGCGCAGGGAATTCGGCGCTGGTGCCTCAGGCGGCGTTATGGCGGACATCAGCCTTGCCGCTCAGCTGCGCACCCCACGCGAGGATCGTCGGAAACGCCCCGACGAGTTGCGTCACGGCGGCGCGGCTGTGATCGTTCATCGCCAGCCACGCGAACACCGAAGCGGCACGCAACCGGGGAGCGAACTGCTGTTTCCAGGCGCGTGCATACGTCGGGCCAGCGGCAGGTCCCTCGTTGAGCAGGCGCTGCGCAAGCAGCCACGAAGACTGAATCGCCATGCTGATACCTTCGGCGATGATCGGATGGGCCTCCCCCGCCGCGTTGCCCACGAAAAATATGCCATCCCGGTAGCGGGGCCGGATGCCGGGGCGGATCGGACCGGTGGCAAGGATGGCGCCCTCGACCGTTGTGTCCTGCAGCGCGTGACGCACGCCGGCGGTGCTGGCCTGGATATGCCGAAACACGGCCTCGCCCGCCTTGGGGCCGTGAAAGGCGCGAACCTGCGCCAGCACATCGCGTCGGATGCAGCAGGACAGCGTGACCCGGTCCTCACCGCTGTGAACCATGCCGCCGTAACCGCCGGGAAAGGCCAGCAGTGGCATCGTGCCCGGCCCCAGTGCCGCGCCCCGCAGGTGTGCCTTGAAGGCAAATAGGTCGCATGGCCGGGACTCGCCGCGGATGGCGAACATGCCGCGGGTGTTCCACGAACCGCACGCCGCAATCATCACCCGCGCCAGAATCGTATCGGCGGCAGCCGGGCGCCGCAGCGCGACCCGATGTCCGTCGGGTCGCCTGTCCAGCGCGATGACTTCGGCGGGCTGAATCAGCGTCGCACCCGCCGCGACGGCCGCATCGCGCAGCAATACGTCCAGCAGTTCCCGTCCCAGCGCCCGCCCCCAACCGGCCGTGGCGCGGGGCATCGGCGCCGCGACCGCCGTCTCACCTGAATAGGCGGCGACCTCACGTACCAGCGGTCCCGCGCGCACCGCGAGATCCTCGCCAATGCCACAAGCCTGCAACAGGGGCAAGGTAGCCGCTGAAATGAATTCACCGCATACCTTGCTGCGGGGAAATGCGGCCCGCTCAATCAGCGCTACGGACCATCCGGCCCGGGCCAGCAGCCGGGCCGCGGTGGCACCCGCCGGGCCACTGCCGATGACCGCGGCGTCAAATCGCATCACGCTGCGCCGCGAAAACATGGGTGAATGGCAATGCCGGTCCTTCGTGCAGGCGCCAGCCCGCATCCGGCCACAGGCACGAGAGCTCACGTGCGGCAAAGCCGGCCCGCACGCTCGCGACCGCATCGTGCCGAGTCACGGCATTGCAGGCGAGCCCCAACACCATACGGCTGGCCAGCAGGGCCGCCGCTGATCGCCGCGGCTCGCAGGCGATGAAGGCGGCTGCCTTCTGCGCCGTCAGTCTCAGCAACCGTGCCAACGCCGGCTCATCCAAGTGATGCAGGAACAGGTTCGCCGTGACGATGTCCGCCTCCAGAGGCGGCAGCGTCTCGAATATGTCGCCGGTGATGCTCTCGCAGCTCCAGCCCAAAGCGGCAAAGCCGCGACGCGTCCGCGAACTCACGAGGTCCTGGCGATCCAGGATCAACGCGGTCACCCGCGGCCAGTGCGGCGCCATTCGCCGCGCCACCCCGAGCAGGAAGCGGCCGTCTCCCGAACCGAAGTCCGCCAGCCGCCGCGGCGCCGCGAGCGGACGCAGCAGCCTCGCCATGATCGCCTGCTGGCGCATCACGAAGTTGATTCGGACGAGGTCACGGCGGGAGCTGCGGGCCCGCGGATCATCCGCCGCCAGCAGGTCCAGCCATTCCGGTTCCAGCGTGCGCGAAAAGGTCACTCACGCCGCCATGCGGAACCGCATCGTCTCCGCCACCAGGCCCGGCCCGAAAGCCATGGCGCAGCCACTGCTGCCGGGCGCGGCATCGCGCATCAGTCGCTCGAGCACGAACATCACGGTGCTCGAGGACATGTTGCCGAAATCACTGAGCACGCCGCGTGACACCGCCAATGCGGACGGGGGCAGTTCCAGCGCTGCTTCCACCGCGTCCAGCACCGTGCGTCCCCCCGGGTGCACTGCCCACAGGTCGATCCGCGACTCATCGAGAAAGCTGGAGCGCGCTCGCGCCAGGCCGGCGCGGATGGCGCCGGGCACCCCGCCCGACAGCACCATGTCGAAACCCTGCTCGCGAATATTCCAGCGGATCAGCTCCGCCGTGTGCGGAAGCAGCGCCGCCTTGAACGAGTCGATGCGTACACCAACCGGATCAGCGGAGACCAGCGCCGCGGCGCAGCCGTCACCGAAAAGCAGGAAGGACAGGATTTCCTCAAGATTCGTGGTCTCATGCAGATGCAAGGTGCACAGTTCCAGGTTGATCGCCAACACCCGCGCCGCCGGTTCCGAGCGCACGATGTGACGCGCCAACTTCAATGCGTTGATTGCGGCGTAACATCCCATGAAACCGACGAAGGTGCGCTCGATATCGGGATTCAGTCCACAGCACTCGACCAGCTTCAGGTCGATGCCCGGTGCGAACAACCCGGTACAGCAGGTCACGATCAGATGGGTGATCCGGCTACGGTCCCCGCCGGCCAGCAGTCGTTCTGCTGCTTCGCAGGCGAGCCCGGGCGCGAAACTCTCGAACAGTTTCATGCGCGCGCTGGTGTCCGGAAAGGCGCCGGGGCGGTAGAAATGCGCGACATCGCCGTCGCCCTCAGGCTCGAAAATGGAATAACGGTGTGCGATGCCCGAGCGCTCCGCCATGCGGTTGAACAATGCGAGGCGGCGACCATCACTCCTGAGCATCCGGCGCCCGAAGTCGAGGAACCCCTCGTGAACGTCGTGGGGCGGCAGGGCGGTTGCGATCCGGTTGATGAAGGCCTCGGTCATGGCTCTGTTCCCCTCGCTTGAGATTCTGCGAGCCACTGTAGCGCCGGCCGGCATCCTCGAATTCCACAGACCGTTAGTACCGGGGCAACCGATATGGGTTCAGAACTACACCGCCCCCGGGCGTTGCGCGGTCGATGGTTCAGCCGGAGCGCTGTGACCAAACGACGCACCAGCCATTGGCAGGAACGGAGCGGCCGGCATAGATGTTGCACCCGGCAGTCGCATCCGATGTCTGCCCAAGAAAATGGACACACGAGGCGCAGCGCTGACCCTTCCGGTAGAGGGGATTGGAACCTGCATTGGAGGCGTCGGTGACGAAACCCAATGCGGACGCTGCCGAATCCTTGGTATCCAGCGGCCTGAGATCCTCTGCCTGGGATCCAATTGCCACGCAGTTGAGCGCGGGGATGAGCGCGCCGGTTGCCAGGACCCTTTGTAGCAAGTGACGGCGTGATATCGCGCGCGACATTGTTTTCCCTCGTGTCTGACCTGTGCTGTCCCACGTATGTACGTCGAGCACCGCAAAGAGTTCTCCGCTCCGTGCGGCTTAAGTGAAAACAGTTGACTTTGCGCGTGGCATGCTCACCATCAATACAGTTTACCTGTACAGTTGTACTGTACTTATGGTAGGTTTGATGCTTGATCACGCAATCGCAACGCTCCGAAACATCCTTGGCCACGCTGGCGGGCGAGCTGCGAATTGCGCTGGGCAAGCTCAAGCGACGGCTGCGGGAACAGGCCCGCCCGAACGACTTCACCGACTCTCAGAAATCCGTTCTTCTGCGCCTCGATCGCGATGGACCCGCAACCGTTTCAGCACTTGCGCGGGCCGAGAGCGTCCGGCCGCAGTCGATGCGAGTCACCGTGGCAGGCCTGGAGGCGGCGGGAGCCGCCTGTGGCAGACCCGACCCTTCTGACGGGCGGCAAACGCTCATCGACCTGACTCCCGCCTTCCGCAAGGCACTCAACGCCAACCGGGCCGTGAAGGAGGACTGGTTGCTGCGTGCCGTGCAATCGCAACTGTCGCTTCGGGAGCAGGCCGAACTGGCGTCCGCGGTAAAGCTGCTGCAGCGGATCGCCGAGTTCTGAATCAACGGCACGCCAGGCCTATGAGCAAGGGTTCAACGTGACGCTGGCACTCGATGCCATGACCGACTTACGCCCGGAAATGCACGACTACAGCATCCGGAGCGTCTTCCCGCATCTGGGTGAAACCGTTGCGGCCCGGGACGTTATCGATTTACCCGCAATGAGGAGAGTCTGACATGGCATGGCCGCATCTTGTCGCCTGGTTCTTCGGCGGTACTTTTCTCGCCAACGCCGTGCCGCATTTCGTCAGCGGCAGCAGAGGTGAACCCTTCCAGAGCCCCTTTGCGAAGCCGCCGGGGATAGGACTCTCCTCATCCACGGTGAATGTGCTCTGGGGGTTTGCGAACCTGGCCGTCGGCTACGCGCTCATCTGCCAGATCGGCGATTTCGCCATAAAAGACGTCGCCGACGTCCTCGCCGTCGGAATTGGCATGCTGGCGATGAGTCTGTTCGCGGCACGGCACTTTGGACGGTTTCACGGAGGCCTCGCGCCAAGTCGGCGGTAAGCATGGCGGCGAGTGGCGTCTTTCGTTCACTGTGTGTATTCAACTATCGTGTCTGGGCGGCCGGCGCGCTGGTTTCCAACGTCGGGACGTGGATGCAGCGGACCGCTCAGGACTGGCTGGTCCTCACCCAGCTCACGCATCAGAACGCCTCGGCCGTGGGTACGGTCATGGCATTACAATTCGGGCCGCAACTCCTGCTGTTGCCCTGGACGGGCTTTGCGGCCGACCACTACAACCAGCGCAAGCTTCTGATCATCACCCAGGCGGCGATGGGGGCGCTTTCGCTGGCGCTGGGTCTGCTCACCGTCACGGGCGTCGTCCAGCTCTGGCACGTCTACCTCCTGGCCTTTCTGTTCGGCTGTGCCTCGGCATTCGATGCGCCCGTGCGCCAGACCTTTGTGGCGGAACTGGTCGGCGACGCCGATCTGTCGAACGCCGTCGCGCTCAACTCGACCTCCTTCAACGCCGCCCGAATGATCGGGCCCGGCGTGGCTGGCCTTACCATTGCGGCGATTGGCACCGGCTGGGCGTTCGTATTCAACGGCCTTTCATTCATCGCCGTGCTGATCTCCCTGACCGTCTTGCGCACTGCCGATTTGCACGTGAAGGCGCGGGCGCCCCGCGTGCCGGGAGGCCTCATGGAAGGATTTCGCTACGTATGGTCCCGACCGGACCTCAAGGCGATCCTGGTCATGCTTTTCCTGATCGGCACCTTTGGCCTGAACTTCCCGATCTTCATCTCGACCATGGCCGTCCGCATCTTCCACACGGACGCTCGCGGCTATGGCGTGCTGTCATCCATCATGGCCATCGGCACGACTTCGGGTGCGCTGCTGGCTGCAGGCCGCGACAAGCCGCGCTTCGCGTCGTTGCTGGTCGGTGCTGCGATCTTCGGTCTGGGCTGCACCTTGGCCGCACTGGCCCCGAACTACTGGCTGTTCGCCATGGCGCTGATCATCATCGGCATCGCCGCCCTCACCTTCAGCAATGCGACCAACAGCCTGATGCAGCTGTCGACAGAGCCGGCCATGCGCGGACGCGTCATGGCTCTGCGCATCGGTATCGCCCTCGGATGCACTCCAATCGGGGCGCCGATTGTGGGTTGGGTGGCCGACCATCCGGGTCCACGCTGGTCTCTCGGCGTGGGCGCGGCGTCAGGCTTTCTCGCCGCTCTCGTGGCCATCCATGCAATGAAGGCCGGCGGCGCCGCATCACGATCGACCGAGAACACTTAATGAGTGCGCGGGTGGGGCGCCGCAAGGCAGCGGCACACCACCCGCCATGAGGCCAGCGCTGTGGTCTATGGATCAGTAGGGACTGGGACTCGGACTGGGGCTGGCGCTCGTTGTGTCCATCGAGGAGATACTGCCAAATACACCGTCAGTCTGGTCAGCGAATCCGGCCGTGTAGAACAAGGTCGTGATGGGCTTATCCGAATCACCGTTCCCAAATGCCAGCGACCACAGTCCCGGAATGGAGAGCGTCCCGCCGTTACTCATCATCAGTGCACCCACCGACGTTGCCAAAGAAGTCCCGTTCGGAGTGAATATGTTGATAGTGCCATCCCCAAAGTTGCCTATCAGCACGTCCCCGGCCAATGAACCGAATCCAGTCGGCGCAACCGCAATTCCCCATGGTGCATTGAGGACGCCGGCGGACGCGAAGCGGTTGAGAAGGTTACCGTTCAAGTCAAAGGCGTCGACGTAGCCGAGGCCAGCACCGGTGATCTCATCGTGCATCGCCGGGTCCTGCTTCGCGTAGGTAACGTAGAGTTCATTGCCTACTGCGGCGATGCCGAATGGTACGAAACCTGTGGGCAGGTTCGGGTCGATGAATTTCCCCTGCATGGCGGCCGGTTTGGCGAAAGTGGTGTCGAAAACGTCAACCTTGTTGTTGTGCAGGTCCGTTGCATAGAGGTAGGTCGCGCCATTTACGGTGCCGATCGCCAATCCCTTGTAAACCGCATGATTGGTGCCGTTGGCCACACCGTCATCATATGCGGTGACTGCCGCAGCGCCGCTGTCTTTCGCCCAGCCAGCGATCGTTCCACCCTCGCCGTCAAATATGAACAGTGCGGTCTCCTGACCGTTCGGCGTACTGATGAGAAAGCCGCCGCTGGCGTTGTAGACCTGGCCGGTGGGGTTGGACTGCACACCCGCCGCTGAGGGCGGAATGGCAATGCCGACATCGGTCGATCCGGTAATCTGCTGTGTCTCCACTTCGCCGGCACCGCTGTACAGCGTCGATAGATTGCTGTTGTTGTCGGCGATCCAGAACGGGAGGCCGGGCCCGACGGCGATGCCCCAGGGGTTTGACAGATTGGCGTCGATCGTGGTGGCGGTTGCGACCACTCCCATGCGGTTTGATACCAAGGTCGTATCAGTAAAAGAAGTGGTTGCGGGCGGATCGGATTCCACGGTTGTGGGGGACATGCTCACACTGGTGCCACTCCCGCCTCCGCAGGCGACGAGGGCGAAGGTACACACTACTGCGACCGCAGCGCCCGCCAGGGCTTCTCTGCTGATGACGCGATCCATTGCTGCTCTCCATGATTTAAAGATTGTCGACTGCGGTACGTACCGCGGCACTGACAATTGGTTCTTCGCGACGGGGGGCCGCGATCACAGATGCGCTGACTGACTCGCGCTGAACAGCCGGTGAAATAAAGAGCCTTGAGGGACGGTCCTGTGTGGCAACACGCGTGTCTGCCGCAACTCGGCGCCGCGCAGAAAGAGCGAGTGATGGATTATTCGTGGACCGGGCATCGCCCGCGCCCGTGCACTAGACCACGCAAGGGACCGTACGAGTTCCTGCAGTTCTACCCGCCACGAAGCAGGCCTTTATTTAGTTTCCCGCAACTGCCGGACTTCGGCGCCTGTGATCGCGGAGGCCCTGGCGCCAAATCGCGCCACCACATAGTTTGACACCGCGGCAACATCTTCGTCCGACCAGGCGGGACCAAACGCCGGCATGGTGGCGATGTCGCCCGAAGGCGGCAATGCCGTCGCACCTCGCAGCACCGCCAGCGCCACATTGGTTGCGGTTGGGTCATTCACCGCGCGAGTTCCCGTGAGTGTCGCATGCGGCACGAAGCGGTTCGTGCCAGTCCATGTGTGACATCCCGCGCACATGCTCGCGAACAGCGCTTCGCCTCTGGGATTCGAGCCCGCAGCGAGGCCCTGTGCGGGATCCTCGGAGGCGGCCTTGAGCCTGGGGGCCGGCAAATCCGGCTTGGGAATGGGTGGAACACTGCGCACGTACTCGGCGATCGCGCTCACATCCGTAGCCGTCAGCTTCTGGAAGCTCAGATGGACGGCCTGCGCCATCGGGCCGAATGCGGTGCCGCGATCGAGCGAATTGCCGGTCTTCAGATACCCCTCGAGGTCCTGGCGGCTCCAGCCGCCGATCCCCGAATCAGCGTCGCTCGTAAGGTTGTACGCCCGCCAGCCTTCGGACAGGCCGCCGGCAAACTTGTGGCGGTTGTCGAGGGACTGCAGCGCCGTGCGCGGCGTATGGCAGTCGCCGCAATGTCCCAGCGCTTCAACCAGATAGGCTCCGCGGTTCCAGGACAGCGGACGGTCCGCAACGGGCTGGAAACGCGAGTTCGGGTCATACAGCCGCGACCAGATTGCCATCAGCCAGCGTTGGTTGTAAGGAAACCGCAGTTTCGTCGGCGGGGGAACATTGCTCTGCGGCGGCAGACCGAACAGGTAGGCCTTGATTGCCAGCACGTCGGCATCTGTCAAATAGGTATACGCGGCATAGGGAAAGGCCGGATAGAGCCAACCCCTGTCCTTGCTGACGCCCTGGTGCATGGCTTTGAGAAAGTCCGCGTCAGTCCAGGTTCCGATACCGGTCTTCAGATCGGGTGTGATGTTGGGCGAGTAGATCGTTCCAAACTCGGTCTGGAACGCAACGCCGCCGGCAAACGGCTTGCCACCTTCTGCGGTGTGGCAGGCCTCGCAGTCGGCTGCTTCGGTCAGGTACCTGGCCCGCGCCAGCGCATCGGTTTGCGCAAAGTCCGCCGGTACGCCCGTCGGGGCGCCGCGGTACTCGGCGAGCATGACGTGCTTGCCACCGGCGAAGGCCATCGGACCGGGCCGTACGGCAGCCCAGGCCAACACCGCGAGACCAGCGAGCACGATGCTGCCGGCGATGATTCCGATGCGCTTGCCGGTCATGCCGTGGAGCTGCTGCCTGCGATCTCTTTTTCCTGCATCCGCGCGGCGCGGTGGATCGCCTTGCGAACGCGATTGTAAGTGCCGCAGCGGCAGATGTTGGTCACGGCTGTATCGATGTCGTGGTCGGTGGGGTTCGGCTTATTTTTCAGCAGCGCCACGGTCGCGAGAATCATGCCTGACTGGCAGTAGCCGCACTGAGGCACGTTCTCCTCGATCCAGGCACGCTGGACGGGATGACTCTTGTCCTTCGACAGCCCTTCTATGGTGACAATGGATTGACCGCTCACCGCGCTGACCGGTACGACGCAGCTGCGTGTGGGCCGCCCGTTCAACAGTACCGTGCAGGCGCCACACAGTCCCAGGCCGCAACCGAACTTCGTCCCGGTCAGCGCAATTTCATCGCGCAATACCCACAGCAGCGGGGTATCGGCCTCGATATCGACGCTGTGATCCGTGCCGTTGACGTTGAGAGTAACCATGTTCAGGTCCTTGCGACCTTGAGTGAAAGTTGATGCTTGGACAGCGGCAGCGATCGCAAACGCTGCCCCGTCGCGGCGTAAATGGCATTGCCCAGTGAGGGAGCAATGGGTCCGGTGCCCGGCTCGCCGACACCGCCGGGGGCAGCCGTGCTCGGCACGATGTAGGTCTCGACCGTAGGCATTTCGGGTAGTGCCAGCGCCGGATAGTCGTTGAAGTTCGACTGCATGACGGCGCCGTTCTTGAGCGTGATCTCGCCGCGCACCGCCGCCGTCAGGCCGAACGCCATACCCCCTTCGAGCTGCGCCCTGATGTTGTCCGGGTGCACGGCCACGCCACAATCGATGGCCTGCACCACTCGATGTACGGTGACGAAGCGGTCCTTGACCTCTACCTCAACGATGGTTCCGATGAAGCTCCCGAAGGCCTCGAACGCCGAGATGCCGAAAGAATGCCCGGCGGGCGGATGCGGCCAATCGGCCTTTTCGGCCATGAGATCCAGAACCGCCAGCTGGCGTCGGGCGCCTTCGTCGTCGTGCTGCAGCATCGCGCGCCGGAACTGGTACGGATCCTTGCCGGCGGCGCGCGCGAGTTCATCGATGAAGCCCTCCATCATGAACGGATTGTGCGAGTGGTTGACCGAGCGCCAGAATCCGAAGCGCACGCCCAGGTCCTTGTTCAGGCCCGTGACGTAAAAATTGGGAATCTGATAGTGCGCGTCCGCCACCGCCTCGACGAAGAACGGCGGGGCGCCCGGACGGCCG
>DATHMT010000031.1:0-2736 GCA_035486855.1 Steroidobacteraceae bacterium | reverse complement strand
CGGACCCGCGGCCGGACTGATCGCGGGACTGTTCGGCTACGCGGCCGTGTACCTGCTCGGCGCGATCAGTGCGGTTCTGGGTGCCGCGCTCATCGTCACCGCCCGCCACTCTGCGTCCTGATCGTCGGCACGCTTCAACACAGGAGACTTGTCATGGCTCGCATATTCATCACCGGCTCATCAACCGGACTCGGCCTGATGGCCGGCGAACTGCTCGTGAAGCAGGGTCACCAGGTGGTGCTGCACGCGCGCAACTCGGCCCGGGCAGAGGATGCCCGGCAGGCGCTGCCCGGGGCCGAGGCGATCATCGAAGGCAACCTCGATACCATTGCCGGCGCGAAGCAAGTGGCCGCGCGCGTCAATGGGCTGGGCCGCTTCGACGCGGTGATCCACAACGCTGCCGTTGGCTACCGCGAGGGCCATCGCCTGACGGCCGATGGCCTGCCTCATGTCTTCGCGATCAACACCCTGGCGAGCTATATCCTCACCGCGCTGATCGAGCGGCCACACCGGCTCATCTATCTCAGTTCCGGCATGCACCACCATGCCGATGCAAACCTGGACGACATTCTGTGGCGCAAGCGCAGTTGGAACGGGTCGACCGCCTATGCCGAGAGCAAACTGCACGATGCCATCCTGGCCTGCGCCGTGGCGCGCCGTTGGCCGGACGTGTTGTCAAACTCGCTCGAGCCGGGATGGGTACCTACCAAGATGGGCGGAGCCGGGGCGCCCGATGACCTCGATCAGGCGCATCTCACCCAGGCGTGGCTCGCCGTCAGCGATGAACCCGAAGCCCGCAAGACCGGCCGCTACTTCTACCACCTGCGGACGCTCGCGCCCAATCCGCAGACCGGCAATGCCGCGCTCCAGGATCGCCTGCTCGGCATCTGCGCCGAAGTGTCGGGGGTCCCCTTACCGCCCTGAGCGCGGGGGGGCCGGCCTTGAATTCCCGCACGCCGCCCACACAGGGCCGTGATGAACTCAAGCGCGACGCCCTCTCCGCAAGCTGGCCATGACGCCCATCTGCTGGATGCCTATTCCAATGCGGTCATTGCCGCGGCACGCGTCGCGGCGCCCTGCGTGGTGCACCTGGAGGCGCAGACCGAGGGTCGACAGGGTGCGCGCCGCGGCACCGGCTCGGGCTTTTTCTTCACCCCGGACGGACTTCTGCTCACCAACAGTCATGTGGTGCATCACGCGAAGGACATTCGCGTCTCCACTCAGGACGGTGATCGATATGCCGCGGACATCGTCGGCGATGACCCGGATTCGGATCTTGCGGTGCTGCGGGTGAGCGTAGGGGTCGTAGCGCATGCCGCTTTCGGCAGTTCGGCGGCGCTGCAGATCGGGCAGCTGGCAATCGCCATCGGCAATCCGCTGGGTTTCGAGTACACGGTGACCGCGGGCGTCATCAGTGCGCTCGGTCGAAGTCTGCGGTCCGGGACCGGTCGGCTGATCGAGAACGTGATTCAGACGGATGCGGCGCTGAATCCGGGAAACTCCGGTGGGCCGCTGGTCGATTCGCACGGCGCAGTCATCGGGGTGAATACGGCAATCATTGCCGGGGCGCAGGGCATCTGCTTCGCGACCGCAAGCGACACCGCGCAGTGGGTGCTCGCGCAGATCCTCAAGCATGGACGGGTGCTGCGCGCGTGGCTGGGCATGACCGGCAGCAACACGCCGGTGAACCGCCGTCTCGCGCTACACCATAGCTTGGACACTGATTCGGGCGTGCGGGTGCAAAGCGTCGAACGGGGTGGTCCCGCGGACGCAGCGGGACTGGAGTCCGGCGACCTGATCATTGCCTACGACAATGAGGTCGTCACCAGCATCGATCGGCTGCAGCAGATCCTCGACTCGACCCGCATCGGCCGATCCTGCGAAGTCGTCTGTTTACGCCGCGGCCAGAAGCTCCTGCTGACAGCCGTCGCCATCGAACGTCCAGGATAAGCATCGAGGGTTGAACCTACGGGGCGGCCAGTGCCAGTCTCGTCTCGCGCCGCTCCAGGCAGATCTGCACCGCCTGGGTAAAAGAGGTGACGGTGAGATCCGCGTGGCCACTCTCGGCAACCGGATCCAGCTGGAGTGTGACGCCGGGAAAGAACACATTCACGAAAAGCGCCTGCGGAAGTCGCTGGCGCAGTCGCTCGGCTACGGGACCGCAGCGCTGGCGCTCGACGCCAGGGACTGCGCTCACGAGGTAGACAATGGCGACGCCGCCGGGCGTCGCGCCGGGAGGCGGACCCTCCTGCGTGTCCTCGACCGAAAAATGCCGGGCATCCACCTTCTGCTCCCGCAGGATGCGCGCCAGCAGTTCGGCGGCGAGATCATCGGCATACGAGCCCGGACCCAGACAGAGCATGACGGACCCGGGCGGCACTGCCACCGGACCCTGCCACTTCCCCATCAGCTGTTCGCGCTCCTCGCGCAGCCTCTGACCGGGCGCTGCATGATCGAGAACCGAACTGCGCCGACGCGGTCGGGAGCTCCAGGGATTGCCGCCGCCCAAGGTGGAGAAAACGGTCACCATGACGTTGCGCAGCTTCATCTGCTGATCCGCTGAGATCGCGCCCAGCTGGCGATCGAGAAGACCAATGTGAAGCGCGGGAATCACCACATCATCGCAGTAGGCGGCCAGGGAATGGTCTTTCAGATAGGCCCGCGCCGTGACGAGGACCTCGTGGGAGTCTCCCGAGAGCGCCCGCTGATAGAATCTCTGCGGCAGTGTGAGCGCCG
>DATHMT010000030.1:0-2250 GCA_035486855.1 Steroidobacteraceae bacterium | reverse complement strand
GGCAACATCGATCAACTGCGGCCGGCCCATAGTGAGCGTGCCGGTCTTGTCGAAGGCGATCAGGCGAGTGCCGGCCAGCGCCTCGAGCGCGCCGGGGCTGCGCACCAGGCAGCCATGCCGCGCCAATTGCCCGATGCCGAGCGAGTGTGCCATCGGCGCGGCGAGGCCGACCGCACAGGGACAGGCCACCACCAGCACCGAGAGCGCAGTGAGCAGAGCCTGATCGAGTGGCAGACGCTGTGACCAGTAGATCAAGGTCACAGACGCCATGGCGAGCACGATCGGCACGAAGGCACCCACCAATCGGTCCGCGATACGCTGCGTGCGGCTCGACTGTCGTAACGCCTCACGGACCGAGCCGCAGATCTGTGCCCAGCGGCTCTCGCCTCCGGAACCGCTGCTCTCGATCAGCAACGGACCGTCGAGATTGATACTGCCCGCGAGCACAGTGGCGCCGACCGCTTTCTCGATCTGTCGGCTCTCGCCGGTAATCACCGAGTCATCGCAATGCGCGCGACCCTCTACGATCACACCGTCGATCGGGATGCGCTCGCCCGGCCTGACCCGGATCAGCATTCCGGCACGCACCTCGCGCACCGGGCGGCGTTGCTCCTGGCCGCCTTCGAGCACGGTCGCCAATTCACTTTCCGCGGCCAGCAACGGCGCCAGATCGCGCGACGCCCGGGCGCGCCCGGCAGCCTCGAGATACCGGCCGAGCGTGAACAGCATCAGCACCATCGAGGCGGTATCGAAATACAGGTGGCCGCCCCGCTGGAATACAGCCAGCGTGGAGTAGGCATAGGCGGCAAGACTGCCGAGGACGATGAGCGCCGAGGAGCTCAAACGCCCGCGTCGGGCCTGCGACCAGGTTTCGCGCAGGAACGGTTGGCCCAGGATCAGCACCGCGGGCGTCGCGAGCCCCCAGAGCAGCAGATGAATCGTGGGCAGCACCGACCGGTCGGCACCGGTGAACGCTCCCGAGTACACCAGCAGACTGAACAGCATGATGTTCATGGACAGAAAGCTGCCCACGCCCAGACGCACCAGGAACCACGCGGCTTCCGACGCATCGCCGCTGCCGCTCTTGACCTGGTAAGCGATGCAGCAGCCATAGCAGCAGAACTCGCATCCCTCCCCGTTCACGGCACGCATGAAACCCCGCCGGCCGACCGCCAACAGGCAGTGGCGGCACAGGGTGTTGGGGGACGGCGTCATGCGAAATGCCACAGATGGTGCAGGCCATGACCGGCCATCATCGGCATGATGCCCCGGCTGAGTGTGACCAGCCCCAGTACCAGGATGAAACCGCCGGCCAGCCGGACACCGCGCTGTCGCCAGCTCGGCGCAAGCAGACGGCCGACGCCGCCCATGGCGAGCATGGCCGGGAACGTTCCCAGGCCGAAGGCCGCCATGGTGAGACAGCCCGATAGCACGTCAAAGGTGCTCGCGGACTGGGCGATCATGGCGTAGACAAGCGGACACGGCAGAAAGCCATTGAGAACACCGAGGGCGAGCGGCGTCGCGAAGCCGCGCCGGCCGAGGAGGCTGCGCAGCGAGACGACCAGCGTCGAGCCGCCGAATCCACTCGCAACGCGGTACCGGCCCCGCAGGCCGAAGAAGCTCAACGCCATGATGATCATCAACAGGCCGGCCATCACGGCCAGCGCACGCTGCCCGAAGTCGAGCGATGCACTCAGGAGCGGCGCTGCGCGTCGCGTGCCTGGTGCCAGAGCAGTGCAAATCACCTGGCCCAGCGCGCCGGCCAGACCCCCGAGGAAACAGTAGGTGGACAACCTGCCCGTGTTGTAGAGCAGGTGACGGAGCGAGGTCGCGCCGGCGCCGCGCCCATCAGGACCCAAGGCGCAGGCGAAACCTCCGCACATACCGATGCAATGAAAGCTGCCCGCGAAGCCGGCGACGAAGAGCAGCGCGTAATAGGTCATGGCCGATCTTCTCCGACAAAACGCCCACCGCCGGGGAAGGCAGGTGACGGTGCGCTATTTCCTGCGCGCCAGCAGAGCGAGCCAGATAAAGAACCCGATGGTAAAGATCGCAAAGCCGACGAACGCAACTTCCTGCTGTACGCTGGCCCGAGCAAACGAGAATCCGGTTTGCGCCCACATGGTTTGGTCCTCTTCAGCTAAGAGCGGTGCGGATCACGTTCATGGCGACTTCAAAACCCAGGAACATCAGATTGATGATAGCGACCGTGAATATAATCTTTACGCCCAGCACTTGTTTGATCTCCGC
>DATHMT010000029.1:0-134666 GCA_035486855.1 Steroidobacteraceae bacterium | reverse complement strand
TCCATATTTCATTCAATTTATTTGCCGAGAGGTTTACGACGCTTGGATTTCAAGACTTGGTAAGGGCGCTGTCCCTTCAGTGCCCAGCACGGAAATTCTTCAGAAGCTTGACAACAATTTCTTTCAATCTCGCTGGAACAGGGCAACTGACCGCCAGAAGGAACTACTGCAATTGGTGTCCACACTCCCCAATTGCGACAGCGAATTCAGCGCCGCTGATGTAGTTAACGCCTCTAAAACATCGCTTCCGCCTGGAAAACATTTCAAGCCCAGCAATGCCAACCTAATGCTCGGTGCGTTGTGCAATCACGAATTGGTCTACAAGAACCGTTTCGGAAAATACATGTTGGCTGTCCCTCTCTTATCCCAATTCATTCGTCGGCAAGCGGTGGAAGCAGCAAATGCCGCGCTATTAAATCAGGTAACGACGATATAAGTCTGCGCAGGGTAGAGGGAGCGTCGGCGTATTCCATAGGCCAATGGACCGGCGCTCCCTTCTACGATTTTCCAAGGTGGGTACGTCAAAGACAATATCGCGATTTTTATCACAAAAGTTCCAAGGCGTATCCCCCACCGAAAAATCAGGCAGGTACCCCCCATGCGCATTTCCGACAATCGCTACAGCCGTGACCGATCGCGTCTCGATCTCGCATTGCGCTTCATCCGTCATGAAGCCCGGACGCAAACAATCAGAGCCTGGACCGGACTGTCCGACGACAGGATCCGCAAGCTCTATCGCAGTTACTTGAATGAGCCCGGCTTTGCCGTATCACGGCCGCGTGGCAAGTCACCGCAGCAGAGCGCCTACTTCACACGCTCACCGGAACTGAAGCAGGAGAGCTCACTGCTGGCCAGTGTCTGCAGTCTGCTCGGCCTGCTGCCGCGCACCGATTCGCCGGTCAACCGGCAAGCACTGGCCAACATTGGTCGCGGCGAACTGCTATGCCAGGCCTTCGAGGTGTACCACGACGTGGTAGCCGACCCTCACATCAGCTTCGAGCACCTGGTGTTCCTCGTGTTCGCGCTTGCGGCCGGTGAGGAACTGCAGCTGGCCAACTGCGAACTATGCGGCGCACTGACCGTGATCGACCGCTGCTCGTTCCGCGCGCGGCATTGCCTGCATTGCGGGGGCTGATTCGCCTGGTTGTGACTGCGCGCGTGACATGACGTTGGCCGGTTGGCCATAAAAAAGGCCGCGCTCTACGATGAGCGCGGCCGGTGAAACGAACCGGCCACCGCCGTGGGCGGCCGGTGCTCGACTCAGAACGTCATGCGAAAGCCGACGCGATAGGCCTGACCCAGCTGGTCGAAGAAGACCGGGTTGCTGGTGAGGGAGTCCGCGTTCGGCGGGGCCTTGTTCAGCAGGTTGTTGACCTGCCCCCACAGCTGCAGGCCCTTCAGGCCCGGAATCGTCGTGAAGACGTAGGAGGCATTCAAGCCGACCAGGAAGTATGACGGAACGTGGTTGGCGACGCCGACCGGCAGGATGGTGAGCGGGGCGATAGCCGAGGCGGAATTGTAATACGCCCTTTGGGCTGCGGTGCCAGTAGCGACTCCATTACTCGCCAACTGACACAGTGAACCCGCGACGCTGTAATCAGCGGTGGTGCAGCTGATGTCATTGGTGCCGATGATGCCCTGGCCGACCCAACTGAGATTGGGTGTCAGGCTGAAGTTCTGCACGTTCCAGGTGATCGACATGTTGCCGCGCCAGCGCGCTGCCGGCTGGTAGTTAGGCAGGAAGAGGGCGTTTGCGCCGGTCTCACCCAGCACACTGACAGGCTGGTTTCCCGGTGTATCCACGACCATCTGCTCACCCACCCAGGTGGTCAGGGCACGCGCGGTCAGGGTACCGGCCGAGCCCGGCAGCGCCATGCCGTAAGCGAGCGAGAAGTCGATGCCACGCTCATCAAAACTCCCGCCGTTGTAGGCCTGCGTGTTCTCCTGGGTGATATTGGCCACGTTACCCAAGGCAAAGGCATTCGCTCCCGTCACAGCCCCGGGTGTGCCTGCCGGAACCACGTCACCGGCGGAGTTGTAGTACTGGTTGTTGAACACCAGACCCTGGCAGTAGTTGTTGTTCGCGAACGCGGAGGCCGCGCCGACATTCTGGATAGCGGCATAGCAAGCCGTGCGACCCGTGAGGTTCGCACCTTCGATGCCATTCAGGAGGCGGACATGGAACCAGTCGGCCGAGGCCTGCAAACCCGGCAGCCACGGCGGCGTGAACACCACCCCCAGGTCTGTGGTGTTGGACGTTTCCGGCCGCAACTTGATGTTACCCAGCAGATCGGTGGTGCACAGGCTCTCCTGCACCGTGGTGGTCGATGCGCCGTCCTCGCAATAGCCCGCGTCAAAAATGCCCTTGAACGCGGGATTTCCGGCGACGAAGGTCTGGGAGTAGTACAGGTCTCGCGGATCCGGATCGCGCGAGTCGTGCGATTGCGAACCGCGGAACCGGATTCCATCAATGGGCTCCCAGACCAGCGCGGCCTTCCAGGTGGGCAGTGATCCCGTGTTCTGGGTCCCCGGCACGACATCCACACCGTACAGGGCCTCGTTCACGTAGAACGTTTCACGGCCCGCAATGTCGAGCGACAGCGACTTCGCGAACGGCATGTTCTTGAGCAGCGGCAGATTGAACTCGGCGTAGACCTCGTTCATGGTGGTCGAGCCGCCGTAGTCGTTGCCGTACTGGTAGGCGAAGTCCGAGGCGACGGCCAGGCAATCCTCCTGCGTAGTGTCGAGATAGGAATTGCTCAGCGAATTTTTCGCTCCCGGGCAGTCCGAGAAATCGTTGTGTGTGAGCTGCCTGTGCCACTCGTAGCCGGCGGCTACCGAGAAAGCGCCTGCGCCGAACCCGCTCCAGAAATCACCGGTGGCATTGAGGCTGAATGCCGTCAGATTCTGATGCAGCAACAGGGCCAGAGGACTGGCGGAGTAATTGGCAGTCGCGCTTGAAATTGGCGAATTGCCGATCGCGTTCAGGGGCAGACAACCCTGCGACAGGACCTGCAAGGTCTGCAACGCCGTCAGCCCCGAGACCGGGCTCGTCGGGTCGAATCCTCCACCCGCGATGGCATTGTACTGCTGAATGTAGGTGGGGTACGCGCCCCCGCCAAGGCCGCCACCTCCGTAGGCCGCCACCGACGAGGCCGAGGCGCCGGGAAGGCCGCCTGCCACACGGCATTCCGGCGCACCGTTTGCACCGGTCACGGCATCGACCGCCATGCTGGTGGTCAATATGCCGAATTGCTGTCCCGCTTCCAGGTTCACGGTCTGGCCGTACCGGGCGTGGGCATCCCAGGTCCAGGAACTCTCGCCGATCTTGCCATCGAAACCTAGGGCAACCTGCTTCAGGGTGGTGTCGTTGATCTGGCCAAAATTAATCTGTTGACTGAAGTCCTTCTGAAAGAACGCCGCCGGGGCGGCCGTGGGACCGGTTCCATAGGCTGTCCCGCCGGGCCCCCACGCGGCGGCTCCGCCCGCGGCGAGCAAGTAGGGATTGTCGTTCCCCAGCACTCCACTGTCGGAGCCGAAATTGTCACTGGGATTGAAGGAATTGACCTTACCCCAGTTGAGGTCCAGGTGTGCGTTGATGCTGTCGGTGACCTTTACGGTAATCAGGCCGCTGATGACGGCGCGCTGCACGGCGGTCACCAGGTTGGTGTACTGGTTTGCCGGTTCGCCGTTGCCACCCGGTGATGCCGTGATGTTCAAGAAGCTGTTGTTGCTCTGGAAGGGAAGCAGCGCCACGCCACCCGGGGCCCCCGTGTAAAGCGAGCCCGAAGTGTTGAGCACATAACTGGGGAAGCCTGGAACGGCCGCCGAAATCACACTATTGGTACTGGTATTGGTGGTCAGACCGGAGCCGATGGCAGACGTAAATGTCGAGAAACCCGGCGTGAAACCGGTGTCATAGGGACCCGTATCGGAATTGCACCAACTGCGACCGGAAAACTGACACGAGGCCGGATCCTGCTTCTGGTATTCGGCACCGATCACGAAGTGAACGCGGTTGTCGAACAGGCCATGGCCGTAGGCCGCGCTGACATGGGCTGACTTGGCGTCATTGTAGTGGGTGTCGTACTCGTCGGCGTTGAACTTGCCGCCTTCCAGCTGGTGATCGAGGATGATGTTGACCACGCCGCCGACGGCGCCGGAGCCATAGATCGCCGAACCGCCACCGGTGACGGTGTCGATGCGCTGCACCAGCACCTGCGGAACGAAGTTAAGGTCGAAGCTGTCCACGGTGCTGGTGGACACCGCGCGCTGGTTATCAATCAGCGTCAGGGTGCGGCTGCCGAAGAACGGGTTCAGTCCGCGCAGATCCGCGATGTAGGCGCCGGTGTTGAAGGCGGAGTTACCGGTGGTCGCAGGCGTCACACTGGAAATGTTCGACGGAGTAACGTTGAGTGTGTCGCCGACGTTGACGATGCCCAGGTTTTCGATCGTGGTGGCGTCGAGCACCGTGGTGGGGGTGGCGGCCGTGAAGTCTGTAGCGCGCTTGATGCGCGAACCGGTGACGGTGACCTCTTCCAGACTAGTCGCACTCTGATCGCTGCCGGTCGTCTGTCCGCTGCTCGGGGCGGTCTGCGCAAAGACATGCTGACCCCCGAGAATCGATGCGGTCAGCAGGCACAGCACTCCTGTAGTACTCGCGACTCGGAATCCCATGGGCCCTCGCGAAAGTGCTCCACTGCGAGGCGAACGCGGCATTGCGGCCATGGCTTGATCGGTTGAGACCATTTTAGAACCCCCTGCTCAATGTATGGCTTGTCCGTGGGACAGACAGGTGGCGAAGAACCTGTGAATGCGGTGCTTCGCAGTGCGGAAAAGAGCTGCCTGGAATGGGCTTAACGTGCATAAATCGACGGCATCGCAGTCAGCGCGGTGGGCCCTGCTGCCGGATACGAGCGGGACGGTTGACCGGGCAACCGAATGCACCGAGAGCTCGCGCCGCGATTCATCATTTCCGCCCCCCCTGGGACTTGTCGTGCTGTAGCCACACCTCCGAGCGGGTGTGGATAAGTCAACTCTATTGTTGCCGCAATGTAATGGGTGTTGCTCACTTTTTGCAACAGTATTTTACCTTGAACCTTTTGGGATGCTTTCAAGTCCAGTTGCTTCAACAAAAATGACGCAGTGCAATCAGAGGTCGCGGCATGCGCTTATCCGCCAGGCGCGCCACACCGAAGACGGCTTAAACCGATGTTCATGAAGTGTCATGCGCTCATCGTGGCCAGCCTGATCGATGCGCAGATCGTTGGGAGTCGGTTCCGAAGCCGCTGATCGGCCGACCGAAGGGTTTGCCGGTGCCAGCTAGGCGCAAGCCGAACACCATGCTCTATCGCGGTTATCTGAATGAGCCCGGCTTTGCCGTATCCCGTCGGGCGCGGCATTGACCGCATTGCGTGGATCAGGATTGATGTCTTTCATTCCCTCCTGCAGATGACTCATTTACTCCACGAATCACGGCACTGGTCGGAAATGCATGGAGCATCGCGCTCGAATGCCGAGAATGGCTTCACGGGCGAAGGAAAGCCCACTCGAATTGAAAGCCACCAACAAATCACCAGTTCTCAACGAGGAGTCACCACATGAAGACCTTGATCATCAGTGCCGCGGCGATTGCATGCATTTCCGCCATGAACGTCTCGCGCGCGGACTCAGACCTGCCGTCGGTCGCGATTCGCTATGCCGCCAGCGATCTGGGTTCCGGCCGGGGTGCCGCCGCTTTGTACCAAAAGCTCAAGATGGCAGCCCGCGAGGTTTGTAAGGCGAATCTTCCCAGCACCAGCAGCTTCACTCAGCATGTCGCGAGCGCGGGGCAGCAGCAGTGTATCGATGACGCCCTCGCAACCGGGGTCGCGCGCATCAACGTGGCGGCCTTCACCGCCTACGCCAACGCACAGCACGTTGGTCCGACTCGCTATATCGTCGCGCACGAGTGAGCACCAGGTCCGCCCGACTCGGTCAGCTATGGGATCGAGTCGGGCCACAGCGCCATGGTGCGTTGCGGTAGCTTGCGTCTTCACTCCCACCAAACGGCATTTACTCCCTGAAAGGCGGCGCTCGTCGGATTTGAACGGTTCGCAAGCCGCCCGCGAGGCATTGTGTGATTGACGCAGATTCGTGATTGCTGAAGCATCGGGGACAGGATTCATGGCGTGCTGTTGCGGCGCGTTTATATCGGGGAGTGCAGCTAAAGGTGCGGGGAAAATCCGCCATACAGGACCCGGCGTGGCCTGGTTGAGCGGTTTCGAGGCCCATCGGCGGCTACCGCTGGGGCGCATTCGGGCTGCGTTTGAAGGGATGGGTCTGCTGGCTGTCCTGATCGTGCTGATTTCTCTTTCCATGCTGATCAGCTTCGACGGCCCCGACTACGAGGAATACAGCAGCTTCTGGCAAGGCGTCGAGTACCTGTTCACCTGGCTGCCCGGGGGACTGGTCGCTTACACCGCGCCGCTGCCATTCTTCGTGGTGGCATTCAATCTGTTGCCCGCCGCGCGCTGGCGTCACCTGACCGGTCTGGCCCTGATCACCTGCGGCTATGCGGCCGCAGCCGTCCTGATCTCCGGCCCGACGCAGTCCGCCACGGACACCCTCTATGTCGTGGCTGGCATCTGCATCGTTCAGGAGTTTCGCCATCGCGCATCGCGCAGCGCCGGCGAGCTGGTGATGCAGCAGATCAATGCGGCCAATCTCGATTCGCGCTTGACCGAGGCCCGCCTGCAACTGCTGCAGGCGCAGATCGAACCACACTTCCTCTTCAATACCCTCGCAAATGTCCGGCGCCTCGCCCAGAACGATCCGGTGCACGGTGCCGCCATGCTCGGTCTTCTGATTCGCTACATCGAAGCGGCGCTCCCGCAGCTACGTGCGGACTACTCGACGCTGGCGGGAGAACG
Organism: Steroidobacteraceae bacterium; assembly: GCA_035486855.1. Taxonomy (GTDB): domain Bacteria; phylum Pseudomonadota; class Gammaproteobacteria; order Steroidobacterales; family Steroidobacteraceae; genus DAIDKA01. Next base: position 127,755 of record DATHMT010000029.1, on the reverse strand, counting down.
TGCGCTCATAGAGGCGTATCTGAGTCTGTATCAGATCCGCATGGGGCAGAGGTTGAGCTACGACATCCGCATCCCGGAAGACCTGGCAACCGCCAAGATACCACCGATGATGCTGCTGACCCTGATCGAGAACTCAATCAAACATGGCATTGACCCGCTCACTCAAGGCGGCTTCATCCTCATCACTGCGCGACGGGACGGCGCGTGCCTCGAGTTGTCGGTCGCCGACTCGGGCCGAGGCATGTCCGCCCATATCGAAAGCGGCACGGGAACCGGCCTCGCGAACATCCGTGGACGGCTGCAGCTGTTGTACGGTCATGCGGCGGATTTTCAACTTGCCCGCGGCTCGGCACGCGGCATCACAGCCACCCTCAGGCTGCCCCTGCAAAGAGGCTGACCGCATCAATGCCAGTCAAGGTGAGCTATCTGCAATCGGTTGCCGCGCTTCTGACCTGGCGCATGGTGCTGGTTGCGCAGGCGCTCGCGATCGCACAGGGGCTATACAGCACGTTGAGTATCTACATCAACCTGGTACCAGGCCGGAATTTTGGTGCACTCATCCACTTCGCCACGGTCGGACTCCTGATCAACGAAATCGGCATCAACTGTGTGGTGTTCGCGACGCTTTGCGCATATGCGGCAGTACGCCGCGGCGCGAACGGGTGGCTGGTTTACCCCGTTGCGCTGCTGTTCGCCTCGGGTTTCGGGGGCTTTGCGCAATGGCCGGCGCGGGATGCCTTTCACATGCGGGTCGCCATGGACGACTATGATCCCGAGCATCCGTTCCGGCGCTACGGCCACATGTTGGTCGTGGGCAGCCAGTTCCTGCTCACCGGCACCTGCTTCCTTTTGGTCTACACCAACCGCGCCCGCGAGGTTGAGTGCATCCTGCTCACGCGTGCCGCGCAACTGCGGCGCGCACGCATTGAACGCGAACTTGCCCAATCCGAGCTCATCACGGTGCAGACCCGGTTGGACCCGGAACAGATTCACCTGGATCTGCAGCGACTTCGGGATCTGTACATTCATCGCTCGCCCCAGGCCGAGAGCGAACTCGACGCGCTGGTGCAGTCGCTGCGGCAACGCACCCGCAGCGCGATCCTCACCGCCGACGCACCCCAGGTCAGCACATGAGCGTGACGGCCCTCATTGCCGAGGACGAGCCGCTGCTGCGTGCCGAGCTGCGCGAACTGCTCGGCAAACTCTGGCCCGAACTCGTCATCTGTGCCGAGGTCGAGGACGGCTTTCAAGCGCTGCAGGCGCTGCAGCGTTACTCCCCTCAGATTCTGTTCCTGGACATCCAAATGCCGGAAATGAGTGGGCTCGAGGTCGCGCAACACGCCAGCGGCCGCTCGCACGTGGTCTTCATAACGGCTTTTGACCGCTATGCAGTGGAGGCGTTCGAGCGCGGCGCGCTGGATTATCTGCTGAAGCCGCTGACGGTGGATCGGCTGGGAAAGGCAATTGAACGGGTCAAGGAGCGTCTCTCATCGCCTCCCCCCAACCTGGACGGCATCACCGACCTTTTGCGCAATCTTGCGCCGCGCGCACCTCAATACATCAAGTGGCTCACGGTACCGCGCGGACAGGAGCTGCGGCTCGTGACGACGGACGAGATCTGCTACCTGCGCGCGGAGGACAAGTACACCACGCTGTGCACACCGGAGGCCGAATATCTCCTCAATTCGACGCTCAAGCAGATGCGCGAGAAGCTGGATCCACAGTTCTTCTGGCAGATTCACCGCAGCTTCGTGGTCAATCTCGCCGCGATCGAGGCAGTGCACCGCTCGTTCCGCGGGGCGCTCGAAATCAAGCTCAAGCGGCGCGCTGAGCTGCTCCCGGTCAGCGCCGCCCATGCGCACCTGTTCAGGCATTTCTGATGTCAGCAAACCGTGCTCTCTGGCTTGCAATATCGCTGGGAACTGCCGCCCTGATTCCCCCGTACGCACGCGCGCAGGACGTGCGTGCCGCTACCGACTCCGAGCCTTTGCAGGAGGTCATCGTGACCGGCTCGCTGATCCCGCGAACGGCGGAGCAGTCGCCCGGACCGATCCGGGTCATTACGGCGATTGATCTGCAGCAGTCCGGTTATACGGATGTGTCGGACGTGCTGCGCAATCTGCCCTCCAACGGCGCCAGTACCTTGAGTCAGGATAATCCCGCCGCCTATGCCGGAGGCGCCTCGGGAATTTCATTGCGCGGCCTGACTGTAGGCGAGACGCTCACTCTGATCGATGGTCATCGGATGGTCCCCTATCCGCTGTCGGATGACAGCCAACGCACCTTTGTGGATTTGAGTTCAATCCCGGACGTGGCGATCGATCGCATCGAGGTGCTGGAGGATGGAGCCTCATCCGAATACGGCTCCGACGCCATCGCGGGTGTCGTCAACGTACTGCTGAAGAAGACCTTCCAGGGCATGCAGTTCAATGCGGAGGGCGGAACCTCACAACGCGGCGATGGCACGCTCGAGCACATCACCGGAATCGGCGGACTGGGCGACCTCAGCAGCCAGGGCTTCAATTTTTACACGGCGATCGAATTGCGGCACGAGGACGCGATCCTCGTGACTGCCCGTCAGGGCCTGTTCACCAATCGCGACTGGGCGCCTTATGGCGGAGAGGATATTGTCCGCGGCTCAGCCGGCAATATCTTCGAGCCCTACCCGCCCACGATCTCCGGCGTACTCTTCAACACCAGTGATCCGAATGCGCCTCCGGTCTATCTGCCCGGATGCAGTGCGGCGGCCCAGGCCGCGGATCATTGCCAGTACGTCGATCCCGGACTGCAGCTGCAGACACCGACGCGCAACCTGAACGTGATCAGCCGTCTGACCGTGCGGCTCGCGGACCGATGGCAGCTGACGTCGACCGCATCCTTCTTCGAAAGTCGCGCCGAGCAGGGTGGCGGCTACGTGGAAGCTCTTTATCCCAATCCCGAATTCGCCGTCGGTCTGGAACCGGGCGCCGCTCCGACCATCAATGGGCCCTACTTTTTGAGCGTCCCTGCCAACTACCCGGGCAATCCATTTGGCGTTCCGGGGGCGATTGACTACACCTTTCATGAGCTCGGCGACAGTCACGTGACGTTCATCACCGATACCTATCGATTGGCGCTGGCGCTGACCGGGGCGATAGCCGACTGGGATGTGGCCGCCAACGCCAACGTGCAGTACGCGGATACCCTGGAGAATGAGAGTTCCGCCGTGGACCTGAGCGATTTGCAGATTGCCCTCAACAACGGCTACCGGATCGGATTGAACCCGAGCCCAAATGGCGCGGCCCTGTTTGCGCCTCCGACGGTCACCACCGCAACCAGCACCATGGATGTCCTGTCGGCCGACGCCAGACGAGCGGTTCTAGCGTTGCCCGGGGGACCGCTCACGATCGCGTTCGGCACCGAGGTGGACGAATTCGTGGCCAACGCGCGTGCCGCGCCGACGGTTGCGGATGGCCAGCAGAACGGCAACAACGCCTATGTCATTGGTTCGCAGACCGACACCGCCGCCTTCGCCGAGGCACACGCACCGGTGTTCAAGATCCTGAGCGTTGATGCCGCGGGCCGCTACGATCACTACAACACCTATGGCGGTTCGCTCACGCCGAAGTTTGGCCTGCGACTCCTGCCGCTTGAACCCTTAAGCCTGTTTGCCACCTGGGGCAAAGGCTTTCGAGCCCCAAGCCCTGCGGAGTCGCAAAAGGCGGCCTATGCATTCGGTATCGGAGCGATACCCGACCCGATCCTGTGCCCAAACCCGGCTAACCCCTTCGCACCGGGCAACTTCCCGAGCCAGTGCGAAGTGTCGTTACTGGGCTTACAGGTCACAAACCCCAAATTGCGCCCTGAAACCTCGACCGACCTGACGCTGGGCGCAACGCTGCATCCGAACGATGCCTGGACCGTCACCGCTGATTTTTATCGGATCAGGGTTGATGACACGATCATTCCGGTGTACGAGGCCGGTGGTTACGCCAATTCAAGCGCTGAAGACCCACCGTTGGTGCGTAGCGCGCCCCTCACCCTGCCCTACGTCAATGCCAATGGGACGCTCGTGAATCAATTGACGCCGGTGGGTACCATTTTGTATCAGCCCTACCCTTACGTGAATGCGACCTCAACTGAAACCGAGGGCCTTGATGTGGATTTCACGGGCAAACAGTCAATGGGCGCGGCGGGCGAACTGAGCGTCGATTTCAATTACACACGGGTGCTGCTCTATGATCTAGACGCCTACGGACTGACCTACGAACTGGCCGGCACGCATGGACCGTCGCAAATCTCAGGAGACACGGGTACTCCGCGCGATCGCGCGCGGATGTCATTGAGCTGGGCGCGCGGTCCGGTCAGCCTGACCACCACCATCAATTACGTGGGCGCGTTCAGCGTCACGGACAGCTCAGTCGGACAGGATACCTGCGACGAGGCCGTCTATTCCGCAGCACCCGCCGATTTTCCTTACGGGACCCCGATTCCACGGCTCTTCTGCACGGTCAAGTCCTTCACCGACGTCGATCTATACGGCCAGTATCGACTCAATGGCCACCTCACACTGCACGCCTCAATTCTCAATCTATTCGACACTGCGCCGCCCGTCGATATCGTCACCTACGGCAGCAGCGCCAGCTACGATCCGGCATTCCACCAGGCCGGCGCCGTAGGACGGTTCTTCACCGCAGGCGTCACTGCGACGTTCTGATAGGCTCGGGGCCGTTTCACAAGGCACCGGGAATGACACCACAAAGCTTTTTCCGCCGCGCCCCAGCTGCCAAATGCGCGCTGCCGGGACGTGTGCTGCAGGCGGTGTTGGCTTCGATCTTTCCGGCCCTGGCCGGCGCGGCACCCCACCCAAACGCCAAGGTGCTGGAAGCAGTCAAAGCCTGCGAGCCAAGTGGCCGCGAGCTGCTCGAGCGCGCCGTTGCCATCGATAGCGGTACCGGCGATGCGGAGGGCCTGAATGCCGTTGGCGCGCTTTACAGCGCCGAACTGCAGGCGCTGGGCGCGCAGGTGAAGTCGGTTGCACCAAAGGCTCCGGCGGTCGGAAACAATGTTGTCGCGAGCCTCACCGGCACGGGCAAGGGGCGCATCGTCCTGATCGCGCATATGGACACGGTGTTCAATCACGGCGATGTGGCCCGGCGGGTGCCGCATTGGCAGGGGCAACACTACATCGGACCGGGAGCGGGCGACGACAAGGCGGGTGGCGTTACCGCCGTCTGCGCGCTCAAAGTGCTGCGGGGCATCCGGTTTTCCGACTTCGCACGTATCGATGTGCTGCTCAATTCGAACGAGGAGACCGGCTCGTTCGGTACGCGCGATCTCATTCGCAGTCTCGCCCTGGCGAGCGACCTCGTCATCAATCTCGAGCGGGGAATTCCAACCGACCAGGTCCTGAAGGCGCGCAAGGGGAGTGCCACGCTGACCGTGCAGTTCACCGGGCGCGCGGCGCATTCCGGCCTGGAACCTGAAAAGGGCCGAAACGCGGTGATCGAGGCCGCAAAGTTCGCCCTGGCACTTGAAAAGCTGAGCAATCCGGAACGGAAGACAACGGTGACCGTTGACGTTCTCACTGGAGGAGATAAGACCAACGTCGTCCCGGCCCACGCAGAGTTGAAGGCCGACGTCCGGGCGTTCACGAACGAGGAACTGGACCGCGTGGAGCAGGCCGTCGCAAAGCTGGCGAGCCATCCCAGCATCGACGGAGTCACGATCAAGACCTCCATGCAACGTAGTTTTCCGCCGTGGCCGTCCAATCAGCACACAGATCACGTCATTGAGCGTGCGAATCGGCTCTATGCGGAGATCGGGCGCGAAATCACCGCGACCGCGGTGGGCTCATCGGCGGACGTCAGCTACGCCGCCCAAACGGGTACACCTTCCGTCGATGGTTTTGGCATCGAGGGTGGGGGTGCTCACTCCGTCGACGACTACGCCGACATCGGCACGTTGGTGCCACGCGTCTATCTGTTGGCGCGCCTGCTCATGGATGTAGGTCACGATCCGAAGGGACTCTAGTAGGGAGCATTTCCTTGAGCACCGCTTCATAGTCCTTTTCGAGTACTCCGTACTCTTGGTCCAATTTGAGAAGTTCCGGGTGCGAATTGATCACCTGGCGATAGTTCTTTTTGAAATCGTCGCGCTTCTCCTCAATCACCATGCTGGCCGGACGCGCCGGACGCCCACCCAAGACACCAAGCTGTTGGAGAAGATCCAGCGCCTCATCCTCCCGCGCGTCGTGAACAAACACGGGCAGGCATTGGCGACTGCGCAGGTGGCTGTTGGTCGGGGCAGCGACGGTGCAGACAATGTTGTACTGAGGGCGCGGATTGAGTCTGTTGTAGTCTGAATAGATCTGGTCCTCGAGCTTCACCATCCTTGCGCTCAGGGCCCGCAGTTTTTCACGGTGCGCCTTGACCGTCACGCTATCGACAGGACCAGATGGCTCGGCCACGTTTGACGGTGCGGCTGCGTTGCTTACAACGCTGAAGAGCAACGACAGAATCAGTATGGCGCACTTAGCCACCGTGAATTCCTCATAGAACCGCAGTCATAGGTTACCACGCTGCCTGTGTCACACCTACCGCAGCAGATCCGGCTCGTAGCTCGACGGCTCCCGAAAGTCCGTGGGACCGCGCACGCCGACATACGGCGCGAGAGTGTCCACCTCATTGCGGTCATACAGCGCGTCCCCCAGTATTCCGTCGTCAGCCTCCTCACTGTGCGGGTGGGGCTTCAGACTGCCGGCGCGCAATATCCTCGTTACATCGTCGAGTCGCATGTTCCATTCCGCCGCCAATCGTTCCGCGGTCGGCTGGGCGAAGGACAGGTAAAGATTCTCAGCGTTGGTGTGGTCTTGGGTTTTCCTGAAATCCACCTTTGATTTCAGCGTCTGACGGTAGCCGGCTATCAGTCGCATCTGGCGCGCGACGAGATCCTTGAACTCCTGCGTGCTGTAGTAGCCGGGCAACTCGGTCTTGTTGAGAAACGGCGGATTCAAATTGATCTCATGACACCAAAGGCACTTGCTCGGCTTGCCCGCCCTGGTAAGTTCCGCCGTCGCCGCAGTGCGCAGCTTTCCCGAAAGGTCGTAAAGGGCGAAGTGCAACTGGCCGTTCTGCATGAACTCCAGCGTCTCGATATCCTCCTTTTGAAAGGACCCGTCCTTCAACGAACCGCGACCTTCGTAAGCAACGAACACCGCAGTACCGCCCACCCCGCCACTTCCGACTTCGATGAGACGGTTCCCGTGGGCCACGCCGGACTCGACAATGCCGACCTGCCGCGATTCAAAGGTGCGACCCGCCAAAAATCCCGACAACGTCGGGCTGGTGCCTGTCAGCTCGTAGTAGTGGTTGGCACTACACAGGCTCAGCAGAACAAATCGGCCGATGTCGATCGCGCCCATTTTCCGGTATTCGTCGCTGGACTTGAGTCTTTGCAGCAGCTTCTTCCAGGCTGCCTTCGAGTCGGGCCGCACCTGTGCTGCGCCCAGATCGAGCGTCACCACACGGCCATGCCAATTCAACACCTCTGCTCGTGCCGGCAACTGCGCTCCCAGGAAGGAAAGCGCCCAGTAAAGCCCGGTATCAACGTTGCCGCGCGTTTCGCCGGAATAGTTCTGAACCCATCTCAAATCGATGGCGAGCGCCGGGTCTGCCGGCGCTTGTAGACTGCAATTTGAGAGAGCTGAAAGCCCAAGCGCGCAGAATACGGCTGATATTCCTATCGCCACCGCGCGCGGTCTGATTCGTCGAACTTGCCACCATTGCACGAGAAAATCGTACGTGGCGTGCTACGGGAAGTACATTCAAAACAGGACCACGGGATGCGAGCCCTAGACAACCCGAAGCAATTAACTCGCAGTGAACCTTTTGCCCTCCATAAGGTACTCAAGGTTCATCGGCAGGTGCCCGTTAGCGTGCCCCAGAGAGCTCAGTGGCTCCCGGTGGTCCCGTCCTGGCGCACCACGATCGCCACACCCCGTGCGCGGGGATCTGCCGCCGCCGTCGGCTGACGGCCGACGATCTGGATTGCCTCGATATCGCCATTGAAGTCCTGATTTTCGATGCGGTAGCCACGGCCGGTTAACGCTAGAGCCAGACCGCTGGGGAACCTTGCGTAGGGTTCGTCGAACAGAGTGTTCTCGGGCGTCAATTGGTGATGAAACCGGAATTGCGAAAGAGCCGCGTTCAGACCCAGGTGAAAATCGTACACATCCACCAGCACCTGAAACACGGAGGTGAAGATTCGCGAACCGCCCGGGGTCCCCAGCACCATCGCCGCCTGATCTGCGTTCAGCAGGATGGTCGGCGTCATCGATGACAGCGGCCGTTTGAACGGTGCGATGGCGTTGGCATCCGCGCCGACCACCCCGTACATGTTCGGCACACCCGGTTTGGCCGAGAAGTCATCCATTTCGTCATTCATCAAAAAGCCGGCGCCCTCGACCACGACGCCCGCGCCGAACCAGCCATTGAGCGTGTAGGTATTCGACACCGCATTGCCCCAGCGGTCGACGATCGAATAGTGCGTGGTCTGAGGTTTTTCGAGCCCCGGTCTGACGCCCCGCGTGACGGAGGGACTGGCCGAGTCGATTTGGCGAGCGCGCGCCGCCAGATAGCCAGGGTCGATCAATTGCGCCACCGGCACTTTCACGAAGTCAGGATCTCCCAGGTATTCAGCGCGATCCGCGAATACCCGCTTCTCGATCTCCGAGATCAGGTGGACATACTGCGGCGAATTCAGCGTCACCCGCTGAAACAGCGGTGCGGCATCTGCCTTCATCCGCAGCATCTGCAGCAATGCGATGCCGCCGGAGCTCGGCGGCGGTGCGGTGATCACGGTCATTCCTTCCCAATCCCCGACCACCGGATCGCGCCACTTCGCCTGATAGCCTGCCAGGTCGCTCGCACTGATCAGCCCCTTGCGCGCCCCGCGCCGCATTTGCGCCACGATCAGTCGCGCGGTGCGGCCCTGATAGAACTCCCGCGGACCGTTCTTCGCTATGCGCTCGAGCGTGGCCGCGAGCTGCGGCTGCTTGAATACTTTGCCGGACTGCATCACCCCGAAATGGCGCTGGAAATTGGTGTGCCCGAGAAAGGGTTGCTGGCTGCCATCGCGAATGCCAATCAACTGTTTCGTGACCAGAAAGCCCTCGCGCGCATAGGCGATTGCGGGCGCCAGATCCCGCTGCCAGGTCAACTTCCCGAAGCGCTGATGCGCGGCATAAAGCCCTGACACGGTTCCCGGTACCGCACTCGACAGGTTGCCGACGATGCTCAGGTCTGGAACCGGCTCGCCCCTGGCATCCAGATACAGGTTGGCGGTCGCCGCTCCCGGTGCGGTCTCTCGATAGTCGAGAAAGTACGGCTTGCCCTGCATATAAAGAGTCATGAAGCCGCCACCGCCCAGATTGCCGGCTTCCGGATAGGTGACGGCCAAGGCGAATCCGGTCGCGACCGCGGCATCGACCGCATTGCCGCCGGCCCTGAGCACCTCTGCGGCGGCCAGGGCGCCGTAACGATCCGGCGCAGCCACGGCTGCGGCATCGAGCGCGGCACGCTCCTGGCTCGTTGCCGCGCGGGCCAGGATGACCAAACCCAGCGCCAGAAGACGAACGTGCCCTCGTTTCATCAGTGTCCGCCTTCGACCCATAGACCCTCGTCGCGCAGGGCCTGTGCCAGCTGTTGCTCGATCCTCGCCGCCTGAGCACGTTCGATGTGCTGCAGATGCAGCGTCGGCCCGGTCATCACTTCCAATCCGCGCTTGAGCACACTGCCCGCGGCGCGGATGCCTGCCTTGTGCTGATCGAAACGCACCGACGGCGGATGGTGGCTCATGCCCACGTACACGCCGTGCGGCTCGGCGCGGCGGTCCGAGTAGTCGAGTAGCACCAAATAGATGTTGCTGCGGCCCCGGTCCGCCCGGAATCGCGCGCTCACCTCATACGCCAACGGCAGCCATTGAATGTGACGCATCGGCAGCCAGTCGGGAATGGAGGCGGCGGCGTGCTGCCACAGCTGCTCGAGGGCGCGCTCGATGTTGGCCGGCATAGCGCCGCGCATCCATCGCTCGTGCACGCAATGGGCTCCCATGACACCATCGGCGCGAAACAGCGCCGATTGGAACAGCGCGTCGATTGCCTCGTCTCGCTGCAAGCGTAGCGGCCGCGCGGCCGGCGCTGTCTCGGCGACGATCCCGTGCGCTGCAGTCTGCCCCACTGCCAAAGCCCGGATAACGCCGATCTTCCTATTTCATCGTCAGGTGCTGGGCAAAGAAGGGCAGCACCTTCTGGTCGAAGCGTTCGGCGACACGGCTGGTGTGAGTACCCGAGTAAACCTCGAACTGATTGTGGATGCCGAAACGGTCCAGCTCTTCATGGAGGGCAGTGTCACCTTTGAGCAAAGTGTCCATGTCGCCCACATCCGCGGCGATGCCAGTCATGGTCTTCAGGGCGCCGACATATTGCGGCACCATGGCCAGCGGTGAATTCGCGGCCCATTTGGCCAGCACCACCTCATCGAGCGAACCATTCTTATAGGCAAAATCGGCGTAATAGGGCGGCTTGTCGGGTGCCGGCGACCAGGCGACCGCGGAGGCAAGACCCGCGCGGGTTCCAAAATCGGCGTTGCCGGCCTGATCGAGGGGTACCTCGGACAGTTTCTTGGCCTGATCCACCGTCTCGGTGCGCGGTGGGACACAGCAGGCACTCATGGCGTAAATGCTCGACCACATTTGCGGGTACTTCATGCCTATCTTCCACACGCCGTAGCCACCCATGGAATGACCGACGAGGCCGCGGCTGGCACGCTTGGCGAGGGTGCGATAGTGCCCATCGACATACTTGACGAGGTCCTTGGCCACGAAGGCCTCAAAGTCGCCGGTAGTTACGGAGCTTGAATACATGCTGCCACCCTGCCGGGTGTCGGAGTCGGGCACGACGATGATGAATTCCGCGCCCTTGGCGGCGGCATCGCCGGCGGCCTCGGGAACGTGCGCGAAGTTGAACATGAACTGCGCGTTGATCGAGAAGCCGTGCAGCAGATAGATCACCGGATAGCGGCGCACCTGGTCCTTTTCATAGCTTGGCGGCAGCACCACGATGACGTCGCGGTCGGGACTGTTACCTTCGAGATTGCCCTCGAGCGCCGCGCCATGGACCTTGATGTGCTGGACCGTGATCCCCTTCGGCACCGTAGCCGCGGGTGGCGCGGCCAGCTGCGCAGCAGCCGGCTGCACCGCAGCGGCGTAGGTGAGAAAGGCGCCGAGCAGGGCACCCGCGATACGCTGACTCATCTCCGTCTCCCCCTGTGCATGCGAAGGGTGCGCCCATCGCTGTGTGTGATTGTATACCCGGTGGTGCTGGTGTATGCGCGGCGAGGTCAGTTGGACTGCTGGGTGGGCAGGAAGTCCTCGAATACCGCCTTGCGCATCAGATCGGGTGGCAGCAGACCCTGGCTCAGGATGAAATCATGAAATTTCTTCTGGTCGAAGCGCGCACCCAATCGCTTTTCCACGTCTTTGCGCAGTTCCAGGAGCCGCGTATAGCCATAGAAATAGCTGTTCGCCTGTCCCGGACCGCGATAAGTGAAGCGCTCGACCTCTTCCTTCGCAAACGCATGGCTCAGCATCACGTCATGCTCGAGCACTTCGTACGCGCGCTCGGGCGTGACCTTGCCGCTTTGCAGTTCCGGATCGAGAAATGCCCGGGCGGCGCGCAACAGACGCAGCTGCAGCGTCAAGAGCTGGCCCGCGGGTGGCTCGTACGGCTGCATGATGTATTCGGAGTACAAACCCCAACCCTCGACGTTCGTTGAGTTGAAGGCATACATCGCCCGCGCCAGACTCACCCCGCGTTCGATCATCGAGTCGAACTGTAGTTCGTGCCCGGGTCGAGCTTCGTGCGCGGTAAGGGTCCAGGAAACAGCGTCAAAGGTGAAATCATCGTATTTGTCGCCGGCGCCTCCGGCGGCCGAGGGAATGTTCAATGGCAGGACAAACTCCCCGCGTTGGCCCGTGTTGTGGAGCAGTGCAGGGGCTGACATGTGGGGCGCCGGCTGCTGCGCCGTTTCGGCCGCAGTCGCCAGGCGAATGATCGCGGGCCGACTTGGCAATGAAATCAGGCTTTCAGACGCGATGATGTGTTCGATTTCGTGCAGTCGCTTGTCGTAAAACGGCAGAATGGCATCGCCGGTGATCTGATCCTTCTTGAGCCGGGCGATGACCGCCCTGTAATCGCTGTCCGAAAACCCATTCGCCTTTGCGACCTGCGCTGCCAGCGGTTTCATTTGTGACTGGTATTGAAGGAACGCGGTGTGGGCGAGGGCCGCGATCCGGGCCGGGGGAATGTCGACACCGACGCTCCGCAGTGCCAACTCATAGGCTTCGGGCGTGAGGCGGAAATCGGTGCGCGCCTTCGGCAGAACATTCAGGCGCAGCCACTGGTCGTACTCGGTGAGTTCGCTTTTGAGCCTTGCGAAGTCGTTCTCCCACCCGGTCAGCTGGTACTTCGCAAACAAGGTGGCAATGCCGTCGATGTAGGTGGAGTTTCGTCCCAGCTCGGTCTCAAGCTCTTGCTTCGAGGGAAAAATGGTGCCGGGTTTGGCGATCTGTTCGCGCTCGCGTTGCCGCAAAAGGTCGGTGTAAGGCCGGGTACCCGGCTCGGTACCGGCGTACTTGCGCAACCGTACCAGCGCGGCCGGACGCCGCCGTGCTTCCATCTGATCATCCAGCAGCACCCGCAGGCCGGAGAATACTGCCAAACTGGCATTCAGGAAGGGCACCTCGTGCTTGAGGCTGTAGTCCTCTTGACGAAACTGCAAATCAAACGCCTTGAGGAGAATTGCCAGATCCTGCAGGACATATTTATTGGTCTCCGTGCTGCGCGCGGCGCGAATCCTGACCAACGCCGCCGCAAATTCCCGGCGCGCCGCCATCTCATCTGCGAGGCTCGGGTTGGTGATCAGTCGGTCGAACTTTTCAAGACCCTGCCGCGATCCCTCTTCCGGTGAGTGGGCGAGCTGTACGTCGAGCAACTGGTGCGTGTAGGCATCACTGCGGCCAATCCATGCAGGGCCCGGCGATGCAGGTACGGCCGGCTGTTGCGCCAACGCCGGGAGGGCCATCAGGCCAAGAAGAATTGCGCAACAACGCCGCGACATCGTGGATGCTCCGGACAGACAAAATCTGCAACCGATACTATCTGATGCCGCCCAGGCATCGCCGCTGTCACGGCATGTGGCGCCGCAACATCTGGCGCCTACCCGGTCGTTGCGGTTTCCCCGGCGAGATGAATGGCGTCCTGCAAGCTTTCGGCTTCCCGCTGCCACGATAACTGACGCGGGGGTTCGGCAAACTCCGTCGCCGTGACGGCAGTTTCGCGAGCGGTGATGAGTAGCTCGCGAGCGCGCGCCTTGACGATCCCAACCAACGCCGCCAATTCACTTTGGGGTACGGGTTCGGCGAGCAGGAACCCCTGAATGAACATGGAGCGCTGACGAACGAGATACGCAAACTGCTCGGGGCGTTCGACCCCTTCGGCGGTGACCTCGAGTGACAGGCGTCGACACATGCCGATGATGGCCTCGGCAATGGCCGCCGAGCGCGGGCTCACGTCGATCCCGGAAATCAAGGACCGGTCCAACTTGACGCGTGTCAGCGGCAGGGACTCGAGTGACGCCAACGACGAAAATCCCGTCCCGAAGTCATCCAGCGCGATGGCGACGCCGAGTTCCCGCAGACTCTTCAGGCACTCAACCGTGGAGGGTTCCGTCTGCAGTACTGTCTCGGTCAACTCAATCTCGATGCAGCGCGGCGGCAATTCAAACTCCTCCAGAAGCGACTGCACGCGCGCGACAAAGCTGCCGTCGGCGAACTGCCTCGAGGAGACGTTGATGGCCACCCGCGCCTGAGGCCACGGGCCGCGGTACCATTGGGCCGCCGCACTGATCGCCGAGCGCAGTACCCAATCCCCGATTTCAACGGCCAGGCCAGACTCCTCGGCAACCGCGAGAAAGGCCCCCGGCAAAACCAGCTCACCGGCGGACGTGCGCCAGCGAATCAACGCCTCGACCAGTCCGATCTCCAGTGTTTCGGCGTTGATTTCCGGCTGGAAGAACAGTTCAAATTCATTCCGTTCGATCGCTCGTCGCAGACCCTGCTCGGTGGCAAATTTTTCGGCCGCAACCGCCGAAAGATCCGAGGTGAATACCGAAAGCTGGCTGCGCCCCAATGCTTTCGCCCGGAACAGTGCCATGTCGGCCGCCTTCAGCAGTGCGGCGGCCTGCTGTGCATGGGCGGGGTAGGCGCTGGCGCCCACGCTGACACTGACGACCAGCTCACGGCCCTCGACGATCAGAGGCTTCTGGAATGCCGCGACAATGCCCTCGCCCGCCGTTTCGATCTCCTCGATCGTCATCGCATGATCGACGATCACGGTGAATTCGTCACCGCCGAGTCGGGCTGCGAACCCGGAGAAACGCGACAATTGCGCCAGCCGCGAGGCCATTGCGGTCAGTACGCTGTCGCCGAACGCATGCCCCAGACCATCGTTGATATATTTGAAATTGTCGACGTCGATGAACAGCACTCCGACGCAATGACCGGAGGTCCCGGCGCACTCAATCGCGGCATCGAGCATCGCAAACAGGTGGCGCCGATTCGGAAGTCCCGTGAGCGGATCGCGCTCGGATAGCTCCTGCAGCCGGCGGGTGCGCTCCTGAATTCTTTCCTCCAGGCCCTCCTGGTATTGCTGACTCGCCGCCTTCGCGCGGGCCAACTCCTCGGCCATGGTGTTGAAGGCGGTCGCGAGTGCATCCAGTTCAGTGATGCCGTCGGTCGCGACACGCAACGAATACTTGCCTGCCGCAATCTGCGACGCGGCCCGCACCAGCCGCCGCACCGGCGCGACGACACTGAGCACGATACCGATGCACATGATGACCATGATCAAGGCGGCCGCGGCGCTCACCAATGCGATCAATCGTCGCGAGGACGACCCACCCGGCATCGATGTGATTGAGCGGGTCTCGACCGTGCGCCGCGTCACGGGAGGTGGCATCTTGAGTTCCGGCGTCGCAATCGCAGGGGTGGCTGCGGGCGGCTCGGGGGCAGCTGCCTTTGGTGCGACCACCGGACTCGCCGCGGCGGCGTGTGCGCCCGCGAACAGGGAATGTCGAATCTGCATGCCCTGTTCGCCCAGTGCGCGGGTGCCGTCGGTCAAACCCGTAGAGAGTTGTATGGACTTTTCGCGCAGGGCGATCAGTTTGGTGAGATCCGATTCCATGGCCTGATACCACGGGTCGCCCTGCGCGCGTCGAAAGCCTGCCGCATTGCTCGTCAAGGTCTGCTGCACGCGCTGTTCGGCGTCGGTGACCGCGGCGAGTTGAGCCGCAGTGAGGGGGACTCCCGATTGCAGCGCTTCAGAGTGAGCCCTGAGGCTGTCGAGATCGTCGTTGAGCACAACCAGGGTCTGTCGCGCGACTACTCGGCCAAAGATCGTCCAGGCAGTGGCGAGCGTCTCCTTGACACGTGCGCTCAGGCTTTCCAGGAGCGCCGTGCGGCTGCTCTCGGTTGCAACGAGGTCGTCGGCATTTTGGGTCAGGGTGTCCGCGTTTGCCGTATAGGCGCGAAGCTCGGTGCGGATTCGGCCGGAAGTGGCAGGCGGTATCGGTGAGTCCGGGTTCCCGACAAAGCGCTTCACGGCTTCATTCAGACGGGCGGCGGCCTGCTTGTATTCCGCGTCGCCTGAAGATGATGGACCCTTCATGCGCACGTCCGCGACCTGTTCGAATTGCGCCAGAGCAGCCAGGGATTCCTCGAGCAGCAATGGCGACATACTGGCTGCCGGCGGCGGCACGGGCGCTTCAACGGGTGGCGGGGCGGGGCGGGCAATCACCACCGGTGCCGGCGCCGGGGGCGGGGCAACCGGGATGAGGCGGGTCGTTCTTTCGACCATGATCCCCTGCTCGACGAGCAGATTGGTCGCCAGAATCAGTATCGCCACCCCGAGAAAGCTGATTGAAAGGCGAGCGGCAATGCCCAGTCGGATGCGGTCGCGCAGCGAACGGTGCGGCTTGTCACGTCTTTCGGTCATGCCTGAATCTAATCAGGCGCGGCCGGTGGCGCGGCCGTGCAGATGTCACAAAAATCCGTTGAATAGAGGGACCCGAGACACATCGCGGAGCAGTCCTACAAGACTGTCCTACAAGACCGTCCTACAAAACCGTGGCCAACGCCCCGAATCGCAGCGTCGCGTTCGCGATGGGAGCGCGCGACTGTGAGTCTGGGGGTGGCTCCGTGCGGAGCCACCCTTCACCGAAGCGCGGTCGGTAGGCTACTTTCGTGTCATCGTCAACGGCAGAGTCTGCGGCCCCTGCGTCCACTGTCCGGTCAAGGTATTGCCCGCAAGCGTCGCATCATATTCGCCGTGCATCGCATCGACTTTGACGACTAATTTACCGTTCGTGAGGGAGGCCTCGGTCACGGGAATTCCCGCCGCATGTTGAATCGGAACGTCCATAAAGGCGACCATGTCCGCATGCTGGTTGGTCTCGAACCGCAGGATCACTGGAATCGTCACCGGCCCTTGTGGTCCGGTGGCATGAAGGTCCCCATTCCAGGTACCGGCCACCTTGCCGAATGCGTCCGTGGGCATCTTCAATACGACGACCTTGGCGACGTACTCCCCTTTCTTCAGCACTACCGGCAGGCCCGCAGGCGGTTGACCGCCCTGCCGCCACAGGCCATTGAACGCCCCATTCGTCAGGGTCGCTTCGAACGTTCCATTCACCGGCGCAATCTTGAAAGTGAGCTTGTCGGCGGCGAATTCGATACCTTGCATCGGCAGCGTTACGCCTTGCTCGGGAACAAAGAGCGAACCTTGCATGTCGCCCTTGCCATCCGGTTGGAGTTTTGCAACGAAGGTCAATGTGCCACCCGGTGTCGTCAGCGGACCGGTCCAGGTCCCCGTCAGCGTATCGACCGAGGCCTTCGACATGACTGGCTTCTGGTACGGAGTGAGTGCGAGGGGCAACGTGCTGCCGGGCTGCTTCCACTGTCCGCTCAGGCTACCGGCGCTGAGATTTCCATCGAACTCGCCACTGAGCGCGGCGACCTTGACAGTCACCGCCCCGGCCTTCACCGCCACGGAGTCTGCGGGCGTGTTCTTGATGGCATCATTGTCCGGCGAATTCAGCACCGCCGAAAAGGAGCCATCAGGCTTTTTGGCAAAGACAAACTGAATGGTCATGCTCGTCTTCGGATCGACCTGCAACTTGCCCTGCCAGGTGCCGGCAAGCTCCTGCGCCAGTGCCGATTGCGACATTGACAAACCGGCGACCACCAGCGTCGCCATCACTGCGAATAACCTGTTGCGAATTCTCATCCGACATCCCCCTTCATAAAGATGTAGAAACCTAGACCTGACGCAGAGCGTCGACCGGATCGGCGCTGGCCGTCTTATACGACTGCAGCGCCACCGTCACGAACGCCACGACGACAGCGACCGCTGCCGCCAGCAAGAAAATCAACGGATTGATGCCGGCGCGGTAGGCGAAGCCCGTCAACCACTCATCAATCGCAAAATAGGAAATCACCGCCGCGAATACCGAAGCGACCACCACCAGCAACAGCATGCGGCGCGATAGCAGCGTGATGATCTGCCACGCCGACGCCCCGAGGACTTTGCGCGTGCCGATTTCGCGGGTGCGCTGCTCGGTGGTAAAGGACGCCAGTCCAAACAGCCCCAGGCACGCGATAAAAATACAAACCGTCGCAAAGATTCCGATCAGCCTGGTCAGTTGATGCTCGGATTTGTAAAGATGGTTAAGCTGGTCATCCAGGAACGCGAACTCAAACGGGTGCTTGGGATCCACCTTGGCCATGACATCTTCGATATACCCCAGTGTCTGATCCACATCGGTGCCGGAGATCTTCACCACCAGCTCGCGCTCCTGGAATGGCCGCATGATGTCGGCCATCCCGGTGAAGTCATCGGGCTGAGGAAACAACAACAGCGGTTCGACCTTCGAATGCAGCGACTTATAGTTGAAGTCCGCCAGCACCCCCACCACTCGGCCGGTCAAGGCTCCTCCTCCCGCCTGCACACGTTTGCCCAAGGGCTCCGTCCAGCCCATTTTTCGCACGGTGGCCTCGTTCACCAGGCAGTTCAACCCGACGTCGGTCAGCAGGCGCTTGGAGAAATCGCGTCCCTGAACAATCTTCAATCCCATGACGCTCACGAAATCGTCGCC
Source organism: Steroidobacteraceae bacterium (assembly GCA_035486855.1). Lineage (GTDB taxonomy): Bacteria > Pseudomonadota > Gammaproteobacteria > Steroidobacterales > Steroidobacteraceae > DAIDKA01. The sequence goes on along the minus strand of DATHMT010000029.1, from coordinate 109,507 downwards.
GATCGGCAGGTTCGCGGTCGTGATATGGGTCATGACGCCGCTGTTGTTCTCCATGTCAATGACATTCATGCCGGTCGCCTGCCCCATCACGGCTCGCGCCTCGGTGGAACCGAGAATGTGTGCGTTCTTGGCCAACTCCGTGCGGATCGTGTTTACCTTCTCGATGGTCGAGGCTCCTCGCAGGGTGACGATCACCTGATTCTCCTTTTGGAAACCCAGGCTCTTGCTGGCGATGTAGTGCATCTGCGCCGCCATGAGAATCGTGGAGGCGATGACGGCCACGGAAATCGTGAACTGCACCAGCACCAGCGCCTCCCGCAGCCGCAGGTTGCCTTTACCTGCGGCATTCTTGCTGGCAAGCGCGGACAACGGCGCCCAGGAGGACAGATAGAACGCCGGATAGATTCCGGACAGCAGCCCCATCAGCACGCCCAGACCCACCAGCACGCCGATCAGCGCCGGATGTTGTCCCAGATCCAGACTGACCTGCTGCCCCATCAGCGAATTGATACTCGTGAACCGCAGCACAACCTCGACGATCATGACGCCGATGAGGACGGCCAGGAGCGAAAACACCACGGCTTCGCCCAGGAACTGCAATCCCAGAGTCAGGCGGCTCGCGCCCAGGATCTTGCGGATACCGACCGAATGCGCCCGCCGCATGGCCCGAGCCGTGGCGAGATTCATGTAATTGATGCAGGCGACGACCAGGATAAAAAGTGCCACCGCGGCGCAGCCATACAGATAGATGGGATTGCCCGTCGGCAGGTCGTAGCCCACGTCTGAATTCAGATGGATGGAGGCCAGTGGCTGAACCCAGCTTTTCCATGAGCCACTGAGCTGTTTTCCGATATCGGTCATGTTCCGCTTATAAAACTCATCGCTGAAGCGCGGCCAGTCTTTGGGATTGAATCCCGGTGCCATGGCCAGGTAGGTGAAGTTGCCCACGTTCCACAGCTGATTGCGCCGCGCCGTCTGACTGTCCGGATCCTTCATGAAGGCGCCGTTGTCCGAAAAGAGCATGTCGTACTTGAGGTGGGTGTTGGGCGGCAGGTCGGCAAACACCAGCGTAATCTTGTTCGGCAGGCCCGAGTCGGTCGTGAGCGTCTCACCGATCGGATTGGCATTGCCGAAGTAGCGCTTGGCAACCGTTTCGCTGATCGCGATGGCCCCCGGGTCCTTCAATGCGGTTTTCGGATTGCCGTAAAGAATTTTGTGCGAGAACACATCAAAGACGTTATCGCTGGCAAAATAGGTGTTGTTCCAGAAGTAGACGTCGTTGCCATGATGGATGGCCAACCCGCCCGAATCTCCCGAGCCGGCGCCATTGTTCTGAAAGCGTACCCACGCCTTAACCTCGGGATTTTCCGCCGCGACCATGGGCGCAAGGGCACGCGAGGTGACGGCAAAGCGATCGTGCGAGCCCGCCACGCTGAACTCGTTCACGACTCGATAGATGTTCTGATAGTTGTTGAAGTGCCGATCGTAGGTCAGCTCACTCCACAAAAACAGGCCCAACAGAAGACAGCAGGCAACCCCCAACGACAGTCCGGCGATATTGATCGCAGCGTAGAGCTTCTCACGCTGCAGTGTTCGAAGCAGAACCAGCAGGTAGTTACGCATCGGCTAGTGTCCGGCCGATTTGTCGGAGACGATCTTGCCGTCGAGGAGACTCACGATGCGGCTGCTGAATGCCGCATTGGTGGCCGAGTGGGTCACCATCAGAATGGTCGTGCCCTCCTCATTGAGCTTCAGCAGCATTTTCATCACCTCATCGCCGTGCTCCGAATCGAGGTTTCCCGTCGGCTCATCGGCGAGGATGACGTTCGGCCGGTTGACGAGGGCGCGCGCAACCGCGACGCGCTGCTGCTGGCCGCCGGACAATTGGGCGGGGAAGTGCCCGCGTCGGTGGCCGATATCCATCTTTTCCAAAACGGTCTCGACGCGGCCCTTGCGCTCGTGCGCCGCCACGCCGCCGTAGATCAGCGGCAGCTCGACGTTCTCGAATACGGTCAGCTCATCGATCAGATTGAAACTCTGGAATACGAAACCGATATGGGCTTTGCGGATTTTCGCCCGCTTGCTCTCCGGGTAACCCGAGACATCCTCGCCCATGAACCGGTAGCGGCCGCCACTCGGACTGTCGATCAGCCCCAGAATGTGCAGCAGGGTTGATTTGCCACATCCGGACGGTCCCATGACCGATACGAACTGTCCCGGGCTCAACGAGAAGTTGACCTCGTCCACGGCGGTCGTCTCGACGACATCCGTGCGGTAGATTTTCTTGAGATTTTCCGTTTCGATGATCATGACGTGCCCCGATGTGAGTTGATCGAGTCGGTGAATTCCAGCTCGTCGACGCTGTTGAATGTGTCGTAGCCCGAAGTGATGATGCGATCGCCCTCGTGCAGGCCGTCCAGCACCTCGACCTGCAGCGGGTTCTGACGGCCCAGATGCACCTCGGTCTTGCGTGCCGTGCGGCCATCCTTGGACACCAGGTACACCCAGCGGCCCGAGGTTTCCTGATAGAAGCTGCCTTTGTTGACGATCAGCGACTGCGATGGCGCACCGAAGGTCAGCTCGATGGTCAGGGTCTGGCCGCGTTTGAGCGACGCCGGTGTCTCGCCGACGAAGACCGCGTCGGCCGCGAAGGCATTCGACTTGACCTCCGGATAGACCTTCTGGATCTTCACATCCCAGATTCGACCGTCCAGATTCACATGGCCGATGGTGCCGACCTGGACCCGGCTGATGTAATACTGATCGATGCTGACGTTGACCTTGAGTTTGTCGAGCAGGTCGATCTGTCCGATGCGCTGCCCGGCATTGATGTTCTGTCCGACCTGCGCATCGATGGTCGAGAGGTAACCTGAGATCGGCGCACGTACGCTGAGGTTCTCCACCATCTGCTGCAACAGTTTCAGGCTGGTATTCAGTTTGTCTATCGACTTCTGCGCCTCGGAAATCTCGCGGGCGCTGACCTCATCTTCCTGCTTGATCCGTTCAGCCATGAGGTCGCGCTTTTCCTTCAGATATTGCAGCTGATTGTGCTGAGTCTCGAAGTCCTCCTTCGAGATGGCCGGAATTTTCTCCTTCATCAGATTCTGATAGCGCTGTTCCTTGTTCTGCGCATCGATGATCTGGTGGTCCAGGTCCAGCAGCGTCTCCTTGAGCAACAGCAGATTCACCGCCCGGTCGTGCTGCGTGCTGCGCTGAATGTCCAGGTTGTAGAGCACCTGGGTCTCGGTACCAATGGTCGTCTGCTGCAGCGAAGCATTCGAGAAGCGCAGGATCAGGTCCCCCTTCTCCACGTGCTGGCCGCCCTCGGCGAAAATCTGGTCGACCCGACCGCCCTCTTCAACATCCAGGTAGACGGACGTCGCCGGTTGCACGGTGCCATCAAAGGGGTAGTACTCGAGGAACGTTCCACTTCTCACCGCGGCAGTCGTCAGGCGCGAAGGATCGACGCTCAAGCGCGTAGTGCTGCTCCGGCTCACGAGCTGCCAGATCACGACGATCACGATGATCCCGAGTACGGCGCTGATGGCCCAGCGGGTGGCTGACCAGCCCTTTTTCTCTATGGTCCTATCCATGCATGGGGATCTGATAGATCAAGATGCATGCCAATGAGGAGCGGCCTGCAATCATCTGTTTTATCAATAGGTTACGCAAATCCATTTGCGCCGGTGCGAGAACCGCAGCTTAGCCGTTGTTCAGATATGAAACAGTTTGTGTTCCACTATGAAACACCCTGGACACTTGAAGTGCCATGAAACCCCTGCCCTTCGACATTCTGATTGTTGACGATGACACTGAAGTGCTTTTGGCCGCCGAGCTGGTCCTGAAGGCGCATTTCCAGACGGTGATCACTGCATCGGACCCTTCGCAGATCCGGAAGTTGCTAACTCAACGCGCTTTCGATGCCATTCTGCTCGACATGAATTTCACGGTCGGGGCAACGTCGGGCCGCGAAGGCATCGACTGGCTGAAGATCGCCCAGACGATCGCACCTGACACCAAGGTCATTCTGATGACGGCCTATGGCGGCATTGAGACCGCCGTGAACGCCATGCGCGAAGGGGCGGCTGACTTCGTGGTCAAACCCTGGGACAACGCGAAACTGGTCGCGACGGTGTCCGCGGTGTCCCGACTGGCGCGCGCCGATCGGGAAGTGGCGAGCCTGCAGCTGCGGCAGCGTGCGCGCAACGAAGACCCGACTCCGGATGCAGACCATATTGTCGGCGACTGCGAAGGTCTGCGACAGGTACTCTCCAGCATCGCCAAGGTTGCGCGCACCGAAGCCAACGTTCTGATCCTGGGTGAGAACGGGACCGGCAAGGAACTGGTGGCGCGGGAGATTCATCGGCAGTCACTGCGTCGCGATCACCCCTTCGTCGGCGTGGATCTCGGAGCCGTCTCGGAGTCACTGTTCGAATCGGAACTGTTCGGCCATCGCCGTGGCTCCTTCACCGATGCCCGCGAGGAGCGCGCCGGTCGCTTCGAGGTCGCCCAAGGCGGCACGCTTTTTCTGGATGAGATCGGCAATCTGAGTCTTGCCATGCAGGCCAAGCTGCTCGGAGCACTGGAGACCATGACCGTCACCCGTGTCGGATCGGATCGCCCGACGAAGATCGACGCGCGACTGATCTGCGCCACGAACCTCGCCCCGTCGGACCTGCGCGCCGCCGGACATTTCCGCCAGGATCTGCTCTATCGCATCAACACCATCGAGATCCGCATGCCGGCGTTGCGGGAACGCATCGATGACATTCCCGCGCTCGCCTCCCACTTCGCGCGCACCTTTGCGCGCAAGTACAACAAGCCCGAGCCCGGATTCAATGCGATCGCGGTGCGCAAACTCAAGCAGTACGCCTGGCCCGGTAACGTCCGCGAACTGCGCAACGTCATCGAACGCCTGGTCATCATGAGCGAGGGAGGCACGCTGCACTTGGACGACCTGCCGATTACAGCGCCGAGCGCCGCGGAACCCTCGACCCTCAATCTCGAGGCGCTGGAAAGGCAGGCCATTCAAAGGGCGATTTCCCTGCATCAGGGAAACTTGAGCAAGGCGGCCCAATCGCTGGGTCTGAGCCGCACGACGCTCTATCGCAAAATGATGCGCTATGAGCTTCAATAACTTTCGCGCCAACGTCCTCGTCCGCGTCCTGATACTGATCGTCCTATGCCTTACCCTGATCTGGGGCTGGCTCAATACCGATTGGCTTGCGACCCCGGCGCTGTGCCTTGCACTGATCGCCGCCAGCGCAGTGGAACTCATCTACTACGTGGAGCGCACCACCCGGGAATTCACCAGCTTCCTGAGTTTCGTCGCGCACCATGATTACTCGACCCCGATCCCATTGCCCGAGAAGGGCCCGATCTTCAGGGAGCTGCAGTCGGCGTATCGCCTATTGAGCGAGGAGTTTCGCCGTCTCAATCTGCAGAAAGCCGCGAATCTGCAGTATCTCGAAACCGTCGTCGAACATGTCAGCGTGGCCTTGTGCTGCCTGGATGCACGCGGCTACGTCAGGATGATGAACCAGCCCGCGCGCCAGCTTTTCGGACTGCCATTCATGAACAGCTGGCATACGTTCGGCCGCGTCGACTCAAGATTGCCGGAGATCCTGCAGAAAATGGCCGACGGCGAGCGTACGCTGCTGGCAGTGACTCGAGAGGATGACAACCTGCAGCTGCTGCTGTATGCGACGACCTTCGAACTGCTCGGTGAGCGCTACAAGCTGGTCTCGTTTCAGAACATCCGCGAGGAACTGGACCGGCAGGAAACCGAATCCTGGCAGAAGCTGATCCGGGTCCTGACGCACGAGATCATGAATTCCGTGACACCCATCATCTCCTTGAGCGGACTGGTGCGCGAGACCATGATCGATGAGACGACGGCACCGCCGACCGTCCGCACGCTGCAGCCCTCACAGCAAAATGACATGTTGCGCAGCGTGACCGCGATCCACTCGCGCAGCCGGGGTCTGATGGATTTCGTCCGCGCCTATCGCAGCTTCGCCAAGCTTCCCGAGCCGGTGCTGGCGGACGCAGACGCCCTGGGGTTGCTGGAACGGGCGCGCCTTTTGATGTCCGGGGATATCGACAAGCATGGTATTGATGTCGAAGTTCAAGGCAGCGGCGATAGCCCCGCCATTCGCGTCGATGCCGGCCAGATCGAGCAGGTGCTGATCAATCTGATTCGCAACGCCATCGAGGCGCTCGAGTCAGTTCCCGCCCCCAACATCATTCTGCGCGCCTCCCGAAATGCCCACAACGAGGTGCTGCTGCAGGTGATCGACAATGGCCCCGGGATTCCCGCCGAGCACCTCGAGAGCGTCTTTGTCCCGTTCTTCACCACCAAGCGCAATGGAACCGGGGTGGGCTTGAGTGTTTCGCGCCAGATCGTGCAGCTGAATCGCGGGTGGATATCGGTGCGCTCGGTGGCAGGCGAGGGATGCGCCTTTACACTCAAGTTTCCGGGAGCCACTGACTAGGCCGGAAATTGCACCGAATCCCCATTCAATGTAGTCTCTTCTACAGTTGTAGGAGATACTTCGACATATGTCGCAGAAAAGGCTCAGCCGGTTGGAACTGCGGATCATGGAAGTCCTATGGACCTACGGCGCCTCGTCGGTTCGGGAATTGCAGGAAAAGCTGCCGCTGAAGGGCCGCCCGGCCCATACCACCGTGCAGACCATGTTGACGCGCCTGGAAGCCAAGGCGGCCGTGCGCCGTGCCAAGAAGATCAGCAATGCCCACATCTATGAGCCCGTCATCACCCGTGGCGCCACCCAGCGCCAGCTTGTCGACGAACTCCTCGCATTCTTCGGCGGCCGCGCCGCGCCGTTGGTGTCACATCTCATTGAATCCGGCCAGCTCACCCTGCAGGACGTCGAAGAGGCCCGCAAGACGCTGAAGAAGGAGAGCCAGTGTGAATAGCGACGCCATTGACGCGCTGTTGGGTCACCTGTGGCAGTCGACCCTGTTTGTCCTGGCAGTCGGCTGTCTCAGCCTGATGCTGCGCAAGAACAGCGCACGCATCCGGTACTGCCTTTGGCTCGCGGCCTCGGCGAAGTTCCTGATTCCATTTGCAGCATTGACCGCCCTGGGAACGCATTTCCCGTGGCCGCTACCACCGGGCCGCGCGCTGGAACCAACGTTCTTTTCGAGGGTGGGTCAAACGGCAGTGCAGATCACGCAGCTCGGCACAGGTGGCGCGGGCGCGTTGCGGTCCGCTGCGCACGTGGGTGGCTACGGAGCCACGATGGTTGCACTGAGTATACTTTGGGTCCTCGGCGTGCTCGCCGTAGCCGCCCGTTGGTTCAGTCGCTGGCGGCTCGCCCATCACGCGCTGCACGAATCGATGGCCATGAGCCTGGCGTTCGCGATTCCGGTCAGATCCTCCTCGTCGCATCTCGAGCCCGCGGTCGTAGGCGTCCTGCGTCCGGTGCTGCTGCTGCCGAAAGACATCGAACAGCGTCTGTCTGCCGACGAGATGAAGGCGCTGCTCGCTCACGAGCGCTGCCACGTCGCATGGCGTGACAACCTCGCGGCGTCGATCCACCTGCTCGTCGAAGTTCTGTTCTGGTTTCACCCTCTCGTCTGGTGGGTCGGGACGCGGCTGGTCGACGAGCGCGAGCGCGCTTGTGATGAACACGTGCTGGCGCAAGGTCACTTGCCCACGGACTATGCCGAGGGAATTCTCAAAGTGTGTGAGCACTGCTTTGCGCCCGGTCTCGCCAGCATCTCTGGCATCAGTGGCGCGAACCTCAGCCGGCGGATCGAGGCGATCATGAGAAACCGGAAAGTTCACAGAATGGGCGCAACCCGCAGGATGATCCTCGGACTAGCTGCGATCGCGACCATCGCGCTACCGCTCGCCCTCGGCGCATTCGCCTCGGATCGGGCACAGGATCAGCCGTTGCTGCCTGGCGACGAGCCCGCCTTTCACAATGTTGCGATAGAGCTTGCGCCAACGGCATCGCGGAGCCCGCCTGCAGTTGATCGCGGTGCGGCCATCTGGTTGCGGCCGGGCGGTCGGGTCACATTGGCCTATGCCACCCTGCACAGTTTCATCGCAAATGCCTTCGGCGTCACGGAATCACAGGTCGTGGGCCGAGATTGGAGCCATGACCCGAGCTACGACATCACGGCGGACGATCCCTGGCCGCACAAGCAAGGCGACGCCCTGGCGGCGGCGCTGAGCGACCTTCCGGCGATGGAGCGCAGTTTGCTCGCAAGAAACTTCGGACTGGTCGTCCGGCACGAGCGCAGGCTGATGACCGGTTATGTGCTCTCGGTCGGCTCGGCGGGCGCCAAACTGACCCCATACGCGGGTGGCCCATCCTGGAAAACGGCGCTGTATATGTCGCCGGCCATCGGCATCGACGTGACCGACTATCCGATCGACACGCTGACGCAGTTTCTGGGGGGGATGTTCAAAGTTCCGGTCGTCAATCAAACCGGACTCACGGGGCATTATGAGTACAAGGCCGGCTGGAAGTCGTCATCGCCCGGCGCCGCGCCCGATGCGGAGAGCGTCGCCAAGGCGCTTCAGGAGCAGCTCGGTCTGCGCCTCGAGGCCAAAGAGATGACCGTGGATGTGATTGACGTAGTCCGATTGAAGCCCGCGAATCAGGTGGTAACGGGCGCAGCCAACATTCCCGCGGGGGACTCGAAAGTCGAGCTTGCAGGACAGTTTTCCGGCATGAGTGTCGATGATCGGCACCTGCTCATAGGCGTCTCCAACAACATCTACGGCTTTATTGACCACGTTTTTTTATACACGGCTGGCGCGACCGGTGGCGCTCAAATGACCCTGCGAGATGTACCGTCGACGATTGACTACCGGCCCGGGATTGGCCTGCGTCTGACTACACCTGGCATAAAGAACGCAATCCCGGGATATGCTCTGTTCTTCAGCGCCGGTGGCGGCATCAGCAAATCATTCGCCGACGGTTCCTCCACTGAATCGAAAGACATGGGTGCCTCGGCTGGCCTTACGCATTACGAGATGCGGCCGCCGCTCAGTACGAGCGAATTCTGGGCACTGCGCAAGATAGAGGCCTGCGGAACGGCGCAGCCGCCGTGCATCCAGGTCGCCGGGCAGCTGCTGCCGTTTCCAGGCGGGTAATTACGCGGCTTGCAGCCACGTTGCCAGATCACGCTTGAGTTTCCGCAGGTCGAGCTCGCGTGTGTACATCATGTGCCCCGCGGCGTAATAGTGATGCTCGATCCGAGCGCGAACCGGCTCTGGCACATCCAGTTGGGCAAGCGACCAGTCGGAGGCGCTATAAGGCGTCCCAAGGTCGTAGTAGCCGCTGGCCACCAAAAGGCGCAGATGCGGATTGCGACGCAGCGCGCGCGACAGGTCCGGGCTGGTCGTCGTGAAGTTGTTGCCGTTCGCCTCGCCACGATTCCAGTTCCAGTGCTTGTTGACGTCCATGTTCAGCACTTCGTAGCGCGGCTGCATGTCGATCCCCAGGGCGTCACTCATGTATTCATGTGCCGCCATCGTATAGGGCGGTATCAGGGCATCGATGCCCGGATCGAAGTCCCACACGTGTGAGCGGTCCGCTGCCATCGGGCCGGTCACGCGCGCCTCCAGTCGGCCGAGCAGCAGGCCGCGATCCCGCAGCAACTCCACAAAGAAGGTTTCGTTGGTGATGCGCAGATTCCTGGAGTCCACGAGGCTCGAGGGGAGCCCGATGAGTTCGGCCATGCGATTCGTGACCCGGCGACGCGTGACATTCGAGAGACGCGATCCCGCATTCAGCGCGGCGAGGTATTCCCTGGCCACGAAGTCCTCGGCTGCAGCGCGGGCGGCTTCCGGGGACTCACCCAGACGCCCCTTGAGCTTGCCGTGAAACTGCGCGGCACAGGCATAGGCGGGCAGAAAGAGTGCATGCGGCAGATCGTTACGCGGCTCGAATACGAGGCTTTGCAGATCCATCGCGCAAGAAACCAGGATCAGGCCCTTGAGCGCGACGCCGATGTCCTGGAGTTTCTCGGCAATCACCGCCGCGCGCGTCGTGCCGTAACTTTCGCCCGCCAGGAACAGCGGCGAACCCCAACGTCGATGCCGGCCGAGCCAGGTCCGGATGCACTCGGTGAGCGCCGCCGCGTCTCCGTCCACCGACAGCATCTTCTTGCGCACCTCCTCGCTCGCGGTCACCGAGTATCCGGTGTGCGGCGGATCTATGAAGACCAGATCGAAATGTTCCAGCCACGATTCGGGATTGTCCGTCACAACATAGGGCGGCGGCGGCATCGTGCCGTCGTCGCCGACCACTACACGTTTGGGTCCCAGGGCGCCCAGGTGCAGCCAGATCGAGGACGAGCCGGGACCGCCATTGAAGGCAAAGCAGATCGGGCGCGATTTGGGCGCATCATTCTGGAGGTACGCAGTCATGAACACCGCGGCGTCCGGTTCGCCCCGCTTCTCGTCCAGGCCACCGGCCAGTACCGGGATGAACTCCGCGACCGCGCGGTAGTTCACGGGGTGCCCACCCAGGGAGATACTGGATTCGCTTTTGTATGCAGGCTGCGCGAGCAGCTTATCGAGCTTCTCGCGTAGTTTCTTCTTCAGGTCCTGCGCATCAGAAGGTGTCGGCTCAGCCATCTTCTCGCCCATCCGCGCTTCACAGAAAAGGAGCAAGAGTATACTTGCGGTCGATTATAAAAACGCTTGGATCGAATTCATGACGGTACAAGAACAGGAAGTGACGATCGAAATCACCTGTACGAGCCCGCCGGAGGGTGGATGGGCTGGGGCCGCCGGAACCCTTTGCCTGGGAATTCAGAAAGGCAACGAGGTGCAGGAGTTGACACCGGTCAATCGCAAGCGGCTGGTTTTCAGCCCGGCACTGCGTGTTCGCAGGCATACCGACGGTTCGGCGAATTTCCTCGGTCCGTTTGCGCAGGGCCCTCGCACCGAGCGCTTCATCTATCTGAACTGGGTCGTGGTGAACGACGGCGCCTTCAGTGCGGCGCCCGGTCGTATCAAGGTCCACCTGAGCCAGATCCCGTGGAGCCGCGTCGAGACAGCGGCCCGCACCGGCAAGCCGATCAAGCTGAGCTTCCCGATCAGCAAACCCGACGGCAAGCTGGTATTCGCCTCGGTAAGTGCCGGCAGTGACTGATCTCGTGCCACGCCGGTGCGCTCAGTGAAGTTTCCTCAGTAAAGGATCGTGACGTTCGAACCGCTCACCGCCAACTGCTGCAGCTGCAGCATCTGCAGATTCGCGAGCATTCCCTGACCGAGGGTCGTCGTGGGATTGCGTATCACGGGTGAGTAGCCGCGGTGCAATATCCGGCGGGGCAGTTGGCATTGCGATAAGCTGCAGCCCCATAAAAGGTCCCGCAGGACCTGGCTCGTGTGGAGGCACCTTAAGATCCGTGAGTGCGGCAAGCGCACCTACAGCGGCATTCTCGGTGGAACATCGGCTGCGATGGGCTTTCGGTGCGGTTCTGCTGTGGCACCTGCTGTTTCCCTTCTTCGACTCCCCGCTGCTGCACCTGTTCTCCGATCCGGATCGCCACTGGTCCAACGGTGCCCGATTCTTGACCCCGACTGCGATGGGAGCCGGCGATCCCTTTCTATATCAGCTGTGGATCTATCTGCTGCGCCGACTCACCTCGGACGACCCGGCGGCGATTCAGTTCGTCTGCGGCGTGCTGTGTGCGGCAATGCCGTACGGCTGGTATCGGGCGCTGAAGGAACTGTTGCCGCGAAGCCAGGCGCTGGCGGGCGCCATCGTCATTGGCCTGATCCCTGGGTTCGTGGGCATCTACGCCTACTTCATGAATGAGACACTGCTGCTGTCCCTCACCGGCTTTGCCTTCTGGCTGACCTTTCGCTCCATCCGCAAGGCAACAGTTGGCGCCTGGACGCTGGCCTGTCTGGTGTGGTCGTGCGCGGTCTTTACGCGCACGATCGCCCTGCCAATGGCACTTGTGTGTCTGGGCAGCCTGTGGCTCATGCAACCGCACGGGCGCTTTGCCAAAACCCTGACTGGCGCAATCGCTTTTCTGCTGCTCGCGGCTCCGGCGGGGATGCATGCCCGTACACAGCTGGGGTTCTTTGCGCCGCTGGGCAACGTCTATCCGGTGCAGATTTACACCTTGAGCGGCACTCACAATATCGAACTGGATCTCGGCGCGGGCGGCCACTGGGGCTATGGCTCGCCCAGCTTCTACAATCCGACCTTCTACCCCTTCTCCGATTGGACCACCGATCGGCAGGGCACGGTCAAAGTCAAAATCGACCTGGCACGCGGCCGGGAAGGCTGGCTCGCCGAGCGCGCCCGCGCGGCGCGTGAGAGCACCTTCAGCGCCTGGCGGCGCTTCAAGGAGAATCTGCTGTATCTGCTATTTGCCCAGAGCTGGCCCGATAACAACCTGGGCGATCTGAGCGGTCAGCTCACCGTCTGGTCACGCTGGCTGTGGCCCTTGGTGATGCTTTACGTAGCCTGGGGTGCGGCGCGGCGCGGATACCGGGGAGGCGAGTGGCTGTTGCCGGTGTGCGCCCTCGGCATGCTGGTCTTCCTGGCGCTACAGACCACCGGCATCATTGAGGGCCGCTACCGCAAACCCATCGATCCGGTGCTCGTGGCCGCCGCGGTCGTGCTGTATTGTCGTATGCGCATCGTCGCGGCCGCCCCGCCCTGCCCGGTGACGCCTTGACCGAACTGCCGAAATCACCGACCAGCTTTCTCACCAACGCACTGGCGATGGCACTGGGACTTGCAGTCATCTGGGCGCTGGCGCTACCGGACAACTTCGCCCAGCTGCAGCATCTCGTCCCGTACGCACCGCTCCTGCCATGCCTGATGGTCTTCGCGGTGATCGCGGCCACCGAATGGGTACTGCGGGTCAGAGGGGGACGGTCCTTATCCGATCTGTCCGCGGCGCCGCTGCGCGCGCTCAGCTATGCGCGCGTCGGCTACCGGCTGCTCGGCTTGGCCGCGACGCTCGCCCTCATCGCGCTGTGCTATTGGTTATTCCCGGAATACTCCGGGAACTTCTACGACCCATACTGGCAGTTCCTCGAGTGCCTGGCCCCGATCGGGATCCTGGTGCCGTTCTACTTCATCTGGGCTGACACTCGGGTTCACGAACCGCGTGATGAGTTCGTGCAGTTCGGATTGCTGGTGGGCGGTCGCTGGCGGGAGGTGCATGCGGCGGTCATCCGCCGACACCTTCTGGGATGGACGGTGAAGGCCTTCTTCCTGCCGTTGATGACGGTCTATCTCAACGATGAGACGGGCTTTCTGATCAGAGTGCTGCGCGGGGCGGATCTGCAGACTCTCAGCCGCTATGATGTCTGGTTTCACATCTCCTATACCATCGACCTGCTGTTCTGCGTCATCGGCTATACCGCGACGGCACGTTTGTTCGATTCCCACCTGCGCAGCGTCGAGCCGACGACGCTCGGCTGGGTCGCGGCACTCATCTGCTACCAGCCGTTCTATTCAGTCATCGGCCGTTTCTACCTGCAGTACGAAGGCAACCTCTTCTGGGACAACTGGCTGCAACCCTCACCCGTATTGCGCGAGGTCTGGGGCACGGTGATCATCCTGCTGTCGCTGTTGTACGGACTCTCGACCGTTGCCTTCGGGCTGCGCTTCTCGAACCTGACCCACCGCGGCATCATCACCAGCGGACCGTATCGATTCAGCAAGCATCCGGCCTATTTGTCGAAGAATCTGAGCTGGTGGCTGATCTCCGTGCCATTCGCCATCGGACAGGATGGCTTCACGGCGCTGCGCCATTGCCTGCTGCTGCTGCTGCTCAACGGCATCTATTTCCTGCGCGCCCGAACGGAAGAACGTCACTTGAGCCGCGATCCAACCTACGTGGCGTACGCGCTGTGGATGAACGATCACGGCGCCTTGCGCTTCCTGGGCCGGGCCTTCCCCTGGCTACGCTACCAGCACCGCGGCGATGCGCGCAGATCACCCGCCCTCGAAGCATAGGTCCGCATGAAGTACCTTCCGCTGGTATGGGCAGGCCTATGGCGCAGACCTGCGCGCACGCTCTTCACCTGTATGTCGGTCCTCGTTGCGTTTCTCCTGTTCGGGCTGCTGCAGGGAGTGAACGCCGGCTTCGCGCGGTCCATCGCCAACGCCCATCGCGAGTTCCTGGTAGTCGACACCCGCGTTCGCGGCGGCGGCATGATGCCAATAGCGGCCATCGCGCAGATCAAGGCGATACCAGGCGTGCTTGAAGTTGCGCCGCGCGGCTATTTCACCGGTACCTCTCGTGGTGTCGATCCCCACACCTACCTTGCAGCGCTGGCCACGGTGCCAGACGTCTTCTTCGACGTGGCTCCGCAGTTCCTGATCTCCAAGGAGACGCGCGCCGCAATGAGGAACATCCGTTCCGGGATCGTCATGACACCACCGTTGCTCGAACAGTTCGGATGGAAGATCGGAGACACCATTCCGTTGCAATCCGATATCGCGAAGACCGATGGGAGCAAGACCTGGACATTTCAGATCGTCGGCACTTTCGACACGCCTCAGGCTGCCAACAAGGCCTACTTTGCAGTCATCAACTACGATTATTTCAACGAAGCGCGGGCCGACAATCGCGATTCGGCAGAGATCTTCTACATCCGCATCGCCGATCCGACCAAGGCGATTGCCACGGGCCGCGCCATTGACCGTATTTTCGCCAATTCCTCGCACGAGACGCGCACGCGCTCGATGTTGCAACGCGCTGAATTCCAGGCGAAGCAGATGGGAGATGTCTCCCATTTCACCGACGCGGTCATGATTGCAGTGATCTTCACGCTCGCCTTCGTGACCGGCAACACGCTGCGCCAGTCATTCGAACATCGCCGCCCGGAGTTCGCGGTGCTGAAGACGCTCGGCTTTGGCAGCGCTCGGGTCCTCTCGCTTGCCTTCGCCGAGGCGCTGCTGTTGTGCGTGCTACCCGCGCTAATCGGCCTGGCCCTTGCCTTTCTCCTGGCTCCCGTGGTGCGTAAGGATGTCGGTACCCTCGTGGTCTCCCCCACGGTCGTGCTGAGCGGCGTGCTGTGCGCCGCGACACTGGCGTTGCTCGGCGCGGCAGTTCCCGCTGCCGGGCTGGCGCGAACTTCCATCATCACCTCACTCGGCAGGCGGTGAGGCAATGACGAGTTCAGCGCAGTTTCCCGTGCTCACGATGTTCGGCCTGCGAAGCATCCCGCGGCGACTCGGCAACTCCCTGGTCGTCGTGGTCGGCATTGCCGGCGTGGTCGCGGTGCTGCTGTCCGTGCTGACGATGTACGTGAATTTCCGCCAAACGATTTATGCCGATGGGCGCGCCGACCGCGCTATCGTCATGGCGCGCAGCGCCAGCGAGGAAAATGAAAGCGACCTGTCTCTCGAGACCATTGCTGCCGTAACCGACGCCCCGGGGATCCGGCGCGATGCGAACCACCGCCCCCTGGTATCGGTGGAAGTGCTGCTGTCGGCCCCGACCTCCCGCAAGAGCGACAACTCTGATGTCAATCTCACGCTGCGTGGCGTGGGAGAGCGCTATTTCGTCATCCGCCCGGAACTCAAGCTCGTCGCGGGCCGAATGCTGCGACCGGGAACGCAGGAACTGCTGGTCGGCAATGCGGCTCGCCAACAATTCGCGGGATTGGACATCGGCAACCAGTTGCGACTGCAGGGTGGCGACTGGACCATCGTCGGGATTTTCGCCGGTGGAAACGGATCGCGCGAATCGGAGGTGGTGGCCGACGCCCGCACGGCGATGTCCGTCTACAAGCTGAACACCGCGAACAGTGTGACCCTGCTGCTTGAGTCCGCAGATTCCCTCAGGAAGGTCAAAACGGCGTTGGATGCGCAGGCGACCCTCGCCCTGCAGGTACGCTCGGAGCCTGAATATCTTGCAACCGCTGCCGGCCCGGTCAACCGGATGTTGCGTCTCGTCGCCTACGCCGTCGGCTCGATCATGGCGGTGGGGGCCTTCTTCGCTGCGCTGAACTCGATGCACTCCTCCGTTGCATCGCGCACGGTCGAGATCGCGACCCTGCGCGCCATAGGATTCTCCGCAGGTGCCGTAGCCGCATCGATTCTTGGCGAGGCATTGGCACTGGCATTGCTCGGTGCTGCGATCGGTGTCGCCATCGCCTACGCGGCCTTCAATGGCACCGTCATCAGCACCCTGGGGGGAGCCCAGTTCGACGGACAACTGGTCTACGCCCTGATCATTACTCCGTCCCTGGCCGTCATTGCGGTGCTACTGGCGTGCGTATTGGGTCTTCTCGGCGGCCTCTTCCCGGCCATTGGTGCCGCGCGGGCGAACGTCGCGGACGCGCTGCACGAAACTTAGTAAAGTCCGCACCCATGGAGCAAACGGCACCGATCGACTATCTGCACCCGAATCTGCCGGCCGGATTGCCCAGCATCGTGATGCCGCTCGTCGATGCAACGCCGGCCACCCTCAAGGGATATGGCCATCTGGTCGATGATCGCGGCCAATGCCCCATCGAGATCGTTCGCTGGCCGGCTCAGGGGAAGCGGCCGGTCGATGCCGACACCGGCGACCAGGGTGGCACCACCGAGGGTGTATTCATCAGCGAGTGGCGTGGCGACATTCTCTATGGGCGCAACGAGGCAGTCGACGGACATTACATCCTGGCGTACGCACGGGCGCCGGAGTCGGCGCGTACGGACCACGGCGATCTGCCACGGCGCATGCTGCTGTGGCATGCGAACTACCACCCGGATGGCGGGCAACTGTTCTTTCCCCTGCAGCCCCAGCCCTTTTACGTGCCGCTGGCGCTGCCGGGCGACGATGTGACGCCCGAAGCGTTCGTCTGCTTCCGCTTCGATGGCCGACAGGGTCTCTACATTCACCCCAATATCTGGCACGAAGGGGTCTTCGGGCTGCGCGGCACCCAGCGGTTCTTCGACCAGCAGGGCGCGGTCCATGCCCGCGTGTCGGTCGACTTTGCCCGCGAATTTGGCTGCCTGCTCGAAGCGCCGATCCCGTTCTAGCGGCGGCGCGTCAAAATGTGACCGCAATACGGTTGGCGGCGACGTGCTTTCGCTAGGCTCCGACCCGGATCACGAGGAAACCATGCCCAACCTCAGCGAAGAACAGGCCAAGGCCTACATCAACAAGCTGCTGACCGCCATGAGCAGTGCGGGCGGGTCGGACCTGTTTGTTTCCAAGGATTTTCCTCCGGCGATGAAGCTGCAAGGCGCAATGCAGCCGCTGACCAGCCAGAAGCTGACGGGTGAGGTTTCGCGCAGTCTTGCCAATGCGCTCATGAATGAGCGGCAGCGGGAGGATTTTGCGCGCGATCTGGAATGCAATTTCGCGATCTCATTGCCGGGCGTGGCGCGCTTTCGTGTCAACGTGTTCCTGCAGCAGCAGAATGTCGGCATGGTCATTCGCACGATCGCCAACGAAATTCCCGACTTCGCCAAGCTCTGTCTGCCCGAGATCCTCAAGGATATCGTGATGACGAAACGCGGCCTGGTGCTGGTCGTTGGCGCGACCGGTTCCGGAAAGTCCACCTCGCTTGCCGCCATGATCGATCACCGCAACCGTTCATCCGCGGGCCACATCGTCACGGTCGAGGACCCGGTGGAGTTCGTGCATCAGTCGCACCAGTCTCTGATCACGCACCGCGAAGTCGGCATCGATACCAAGTCGTGGCACAACGCACTCAAGAACACGCTGCGCCAGGCGCCCGATGTGATCCTGATCGGTGAAATCCGTGATACCGAGACCATGGAGAATGCCATCGCGTTCGCCGAAACGGGGCATCTGTGTCTGGGCACTCTGCACTCGAACAGTGCCAATCAGACCATCGACCGCATCATCAATTTCTTTTCGGAAGAACGCCGCAAGCAGCTGCTCATGGATCTGTCGAGCAACCTGCGCGCGATCGTCTCACAGCGCCTGGTGCGCACCCAGGATGGCAAGGGTCGACGCGCAGCGGTGGAGATTCTGATCAATACCCCGATCATCGCGGACAAGCTGCTCAAGGGCGAGTTCCACGAGATCAAGACCATCATGTCGAAGTCGCGCGAGCTGGGCATGCGCACCTTCGACCATTCATTGTTCGACCTCTACAACGAAGGCGTCATTTCCTACGATGAGGCCATCCGCAATGCCGATTCCGCCAACGAACTGCGGCTGAACATCAAGCTCAACGCCACGCGCAAGAAGGATGGCCCGGAGCTGTCTATCGAAGCGGCGCCCGAGCCCCAGGCCGCTTCGGCCTAGTCGGTTCGTTCCTCGTCCGCCACATAGCTGCCGAGCCGCCCCACCAGATCCGGTGCCGACCGCGCGAGTAGCGCGCCATAAGCCACCGACAATAGCAGTAGGGCGAGGGCCCAATAGGGGTAGAGGCTGAAGGGATAGGACTGACCCGGCTCGACCAGACCATAGAGCGGAAACAGCATCAATATCGAACCCAGCAGCGGCACGATGAGGTGCTTCGGCGCGCGGAAGTCCGTGCGATGGTGCTTGAACATGTAGACCGGCAGCGCCAGATTCGTCAGCAGATAGATCAGGATGATCGGAATCGCGCCCAGCGTGCCCGCTTCACCGAACAGCGTCACCGGATCGATGCTGTAGGCGTAGCCGAAGACCAGGACCATCACGAGCGCACACAGCACGAAGGTCCAGGTGGCAACCTGCGGTGTCCTGTACCGCGGATGGATCTTGCCGAAGAGCGCCGGCAGCAGCCCCTCCCGGCCCGAGCTGAAGAGGATGCGTGCCTGTGAGTTCACCGCTCCGATCAGTGATGAGAAAATGCTGGTCAGGCCTGCGAGATACGCGAGCAACAGCACCCCGGTCGCCGAAGTCCTGAAGGCATCGACAAATGGAATCGCGGACCTGCCGATGGCCGCGGCGTTGTCGTGGAAGGCAATCTCGGTGCTGTAGGCCAGAAGCACGTACAGCAGGCCGATCACCAGCGTGCCGGCAATGAGCGCCCGCGGCACATTGCGACGCGGATCGACGGTCTCCTCCGCGAGCATGGCGGAATTCTCCCAGCCGATGAACAGATAGATCGCGAGCGGAAAGCCCGCGCCGACTCCTGCCAGGCCACCCGACAGGCTCGAGGGCAGCAGCGGCGCCCAGCTGATCGCCCCGTGGTTGACCAGCAGCATGATCGCGGCTCCTGCGAGCAGCAACAGCAGCTCGAAATAGAAAAATATCGCGGCCCAGGTGGTCGAGACGCTGATGCCCCACGCGACCAGGAAGCCGGCGATCGCGGTCGCGACGATGCTCAGGACCTGCCAGGGGACGTTGGTACCGGCGAACAGCAGCAAGGTGCTGTGCGCCCACCCGCCGGATATCGCCACCACCGAGGCCGTGACGATGCAGTAGCCGACGATCACGAGAATCGAGGCGGCGGCGCCAGCCGCCGGTCCGAAACTCATTCCGATGAAAGTCACGAAGGATCCCGTGCTCGGGCGATAGCGGGAGAACTCCGCCAGCGTATTGCTCAGGAACAGCATCACCGTCATCGCCAGCAGAATCGTCAGTGGTGCACCCACCCCGGCTCCGGCGACGATGACAGCAAACCCGAAGTAGAAACTCATGGCCGGGGCAATGTTGGCCAGTGTCGAGGCGATGATCTGCGACAGGCCGAGACAGTTGCGCCGGAGATGGCCGCCGGCGCGGTTCAATCCGTGTGCACCGCGCTTCGGGTCTGGGCCTCGATGAGCGCGCGGTAGGCCGAAAGTCCCGGGATCTTCAGGTCCGCCACCTTGGCGCGATCGTCCCAGCGGCGCACGCGCAGGGCCTCGCGGAAATAGGTCTCGCGCTCGAACGCCGCGATCTGTTCGGCCGGCATCGGGCCGCCCTGCAGCTGCAGCGTGCGCACCGAGGCGGGACTGAGATTGCCGAAATAATCCGGCTCGGTCGCACACAGGTAGCGCTTGGCCGCCACGTGCAATCGCACCGGATCCGAGACCTCAGGTCCAAAACGCCGCGCCAGCCAGGCGGCGCCGATCCGCTCATGGTGCTCATCCTCGGTCCACTCGGCGAGGTCATCCGGGAGGTCCTGGATCAGGTGACCTATGTCGTGCAACAGCGCTGCGACCACCAGGTTCGCGGCCGCGCCCTCCTGGTGGGCGAACCAGGCGGCCTGCAGACCATGCTCGGTGACGGAGACGCATTCGCCGAAGTAGGCCTCCGCCCCGCGCTTACCGAATATTGCTGCGATTTCATCGAACGGCATGGAATAAACCATAGCATTTTTCTACCGACCGATCGCGCGGCAGAGCTCCCGGCGCAGACCCTCGCTGCTCGCCGCCACCGTCGAACTGCGGCCGATCATGCCATCGGCGCGTCCCCTGAGGTCGCTGATGACTCCGCCGGCCTCGAGAATACAGGGCACGACGGCCGCGATGTCCCAGGGTTTCATCAGTGGATCCACCGCCGCATCGAGCACGCCCCGGCACACCAGCGGGTACTGGACGCAATCTCCCACCATCCGCAGCCGGCCGACCTTGAATGCCAGCTCGGCGACGTCGCGTGCTCCGGGTGCCCTGAGCCAGCTGCGCTCCTTGAACGAGGTCATGCCCACTTTGGCGTCCCGGAGGCGCCGGGCTCGGGCGACATGCACCCGACGCGGCTTGCCGCCGGGCCGTACCAGCCAGCAGCCGTGTCCGGAGGCCGCGTAGGTCGTCTCACGCAGCGCCGGCAGGTGGATGCAGCCAAAAACGGGTTCGCCATCAATGATCAATCCGACGAGCGTTCCAAACATCGGCATGCCCAGGACGTAGGAGGCGGTCCCGTCAATCGGGTCGACGAGCCAGCACCGGCCCGTCTGCTGCAATGCGCCGCCAAACTCCTCGCCGAACACCGCATCCGCGGGCCACGCCGCGCGCAGCCTGGCGCGCAGGAACCGCTCAGCGGCCTTGTCCGCGATGGTCACCTCGCTGCCATCAGGCTTACGAGCGGAAGTCACGCGACTGAAATGACGCATCACGATCGCGTCGGACCCTTCGAGGGCCGCCATCACCGTGGGCAGCAGTGTTTGAATCTCGCGGTGCGTCAACTTCGGCATCGGCAACTCCAGTCACGCCTCCAAATGGAGCGCGGCCAATCAATATTGCGCGAAGGTAGTGCGAGCTCTCGCGCTCGCCGCTCGTTTCGCATTTCATAGGACACAATCATTACAAACGTAACAAGAATGTCATCTGTCCACGCCTAAAATTTACAGTCTGTTGTCTGATGTCTGACTTGGGGAAGTCGATGAAAAAGAATCATAAGATCACCTGCGCGATTCTGGCTGCTTTGAGTGCGCATGCGGGAGTGTCCTATGCCGCCGACGCGGCGGACGCAGCCACTGCCACTGACTCCGATGCGCTGCAGGAAGTTACCGTAACGGCGACGCGCCGTTCCGAGTCGATTCAAAATGTGCCGATCACGATCCAGGCGCTCACCGGTGATCAGCTGCAGTCTCTGGGCATTGCCAGCTTCTCGGACATCGTCAAGTACCTGCCGAACGTCTCCTTCGGCGGTAGCGGTCCGGGCCAGGGCGAGATCTACATGCGCGGCCTGTCCGCCGGCGGGCCGGCCGGCAGCCAATCCAGCGCCAGCTTCCTGAATTTTCCGAATGTCGGCGTGTACCTGGACGACCAGTCGGTGCAGTTCCCCGGCCGCAACCTGGACATCTACATGGCGGACATGTCGCGCGTCGAGGTGCTGGAAGGCCCGCAGGGCACGCTGTTCGGCGGCGGCGCCGAGGCCGGCGCCGTGCGCTACATCACCAACAAACCTCTGCTGGACAAGACCGAGGCCTCGGTCTCGGCGATGTACGGTGTCACGGCGCACGGTGACCCCAACCAGTCCATGCAGGCAATGCTCAACGTGCCGCTGATCGACGGGGTATTCGCACTGCGGGGCGTGATCTACGACGAACGCCGCGGCGGCTACATCGACAACGTGCCGAGCACCTTCACCCGCAGCAACAATGATCCGGGTACCGCCCAGGAGGGTTACACCGGCGGCTCCGTGCCCGGATACACGGCGGTCTCCGCCTGCCCGAATGGCCAGCCGCCGAGTTCCGGCGGCTACTGCGTGCCTCCCTATGACGTGCAGGCCAACAACTTCGGATTGGCCCGCGCGGCCCAGAACCCGACCACCTATGGTGGCATTCGAGTCGAGGCCCTGTGGCAGGTCACGGATGACTGGAGCGCGCTGTTGTCGCAGAGCTACCAGAACATGGACGCCGAAGGCTCGGATGCGCAGTACCTGTACGGTTCGGACTACGGCACGGGTGCCTCGACGCTGCCTTCGTCCACCCAGCCGCTCGGTCCCTGGCAGGGCACCTTCTTCACGCCGATCTGGGACAAGGACAAATGGGAGAACACCGCGCTGACGGTCAACGGCAAGGTCGCCGACCTCAGCCTGGTGTACTCCGGTGCCTACCTGGTGCGCCACATCGATACGGCCGGCGACTATACGAACTACAGCCGCAGCGGCTCCGGGTACTACTACAATTGCTCCGGCGCCGGAAACACCGGCTTCAATCCGGGCGGCGCCCCGCAGTGCTACAACCCGGTGCTCGCGTGGCAGGACACCACCCGCAACTCGCACATCAGCAACGAACTGCGCCTCACCACCCCGGATGACTGGCGCCTGCGGGGCCTGTTCGGCCTGTACCAGGAAAACTTCACCATCGCCGACGATATGAACTTCCAGTACAACAACCTGCCGACCTGCACCGCGACCAATCTGGCGGGCTTCGAGGCGAATGCGGCCGCGGGTCTGCCCAACGCCGCCTGCTCCGGCTCCATCGGCCCGGTCCCCTCGTCCTCGGATGTTGATCCGAATCCGCGCGCCTCGGGGGTGACCTATGGCGAGGATGAGCGGCGCGGCTACAGCCAGTACGCGGCATTCACATCCCTTGATTTCGATCTGCTGCCGAAGGTGCTGACGCTCACCGCCGGCACGCGCTACTACCACTACAACGAGTACGAGTTCGGCACTCGCTACCTCGGCAATTGCTACAACCAGATCAACTGCGGCTACAACGGTGGCAACATCATCGATCCGACCGATCCCGGTGCCCAGGCCGGGGGCTCGAGCTATCCGGATCATCAGGCTCCCTTCTACCCATTCGCGTCGGACTACCACGGTTTCCGCAGCCGCGCCAATCTCACCTGGCACATCGCGCCGGACGCCATGGTGTATTACACCTGGTCCCAGGGCTTCCGGCCCGGTGGCTTCAACCGATTTTCGCGACTGCACTTCGGCAACGTGCCGGAGTGCACGCTGGGGACCACGGTCACCTACCTGGTGGATCCGGCCACGGGCGCATGCGCCAATGGCGGGACGCTGTCGAAAGGCCCCTACCAGTTCCAGAACCCGTACAGCTATGCGCCCGACACGCTGGTGAACAATGAGATCGGCTGGAAGACCTCCTGGTTCGATCACCGTCTGCAGCTCGATGGTTCCGCCTACATCATGGACTGGAAGAACGCCCAGTTCGTGTTCTTCGATCCCAGCGATGGCTTCGGCGCCTCCAACTTCATCACCAACGGCCCGAACTACCAGGTCAAGGGCGTGGAGCTGCAGCTGCTCGCGCGGCCGATCACCGGTGTGACCCTGCAAGCGTCGAGCTCATGGAACAGCTCCAATCAAACCAACGACCCCTGCCTGCTGGTCAACAACCCGGCACTGACTTCCCTCTACGGTAGCTGCATCACCCAAACCGACCACGGTGGCCTGCACTACATCGACCACCCGCTGGGCGAACTGGATTCCCGTCCGGCCATGTCCCCGCCGCTGCAGTTCAGCCTGCAGGCGCGCTATGACTGGGTGCTGATCAAGGACTACCGGGCGTGGATCTCCGCCGGTGCGAGCCACACCGCGCATATGTCGAACCAGCCGGCCGGCTACCCGGCACCGACGACGCCTGCCAGCTCGGTGCGCGAGTTCTTCGACCAGCCGGGCTACACCACCTACGACGCCTCACTGGGCGTGGCGAAGGACGCCTGGACGGTGACCCTGTTCGGCCAGAACCTCTCCAACTCGGACGCGAGCACGTTCACCAGCTCCGCGCAGTACATCGAGATGCAGACCCCCTTGCGCCCGCGGGTACTGGGCCTGAGGGTGGATTACAAGTTTTAGGCTTGGTGTGCGGTAGGATGAGCGGGGCGGGCAGCGCTGCCCGCCCCACGTCATGAATCCGCCTGCGCCAACCTCATCCGAGCCCCTCGCCACCCTGCCGGCGTACGTTCCGACGCCCGTGGAGCTGGAAATCCGGCGCCTGCGCGAGCTCACCAAGGCGCGGCGCAACGCCGAGGCCCTGGCGGCGGCGGAAGCCCTGACCACACGGTTTCCCGAGAACCGCGATGCGCTGTACCTGCAGGCGATGAACCTGCGGTTCCTGGACCGGATCCCCGAGGCGCTCAGCATCCTGGCGCGACTGCAGCAGTTCCATCCGCGCTACAGCCGCCTGTATCAGGAGCGCGGCCACTGCTACGTGGCGCTACGGCAGGCGCCGAAGGCGATCGAGGCGTTCCTGCGCGCCGTGAACATCAGCCCGGCCCTCGGCGGCAGCTGGGACATGCTGCAGCGTCTCTATCGCATGGCGGGTGATGCGAAGCATGCGGCCACCGCGGGCGAGCACATCGCCATCCTGCGCGACCTGCCGCCGCCGATCATCCAGGCCGGGAGCTATTTCTCCGACGGCGATCTCACCCCGGCCGAGAATATCGTGCGGGCCTTCCTGCTCAAGCACGGCAATCACGTCGAGGGCATGCGGCTGCTGGCCCGTATCGGGCTCGAGCGCGACGTTCTGGATGACGCCGAACTGCTGCTGGAGTCCGTCCTCACGCTGGCGCCGGACTACCGCGCCGCGCGCCTTGATTATGCGACTGCACTGTACCGGCGACAGAAATACCATCAGTCGCGCCAGGAAATGGACAAGCTCCTGGCACTCGACCCGGGTAATCGCGAGTACCTGAAGCAGTACGCGGCCGCCTGCGTCGGCCTGGGCGACTACGAACCCATCATCGACCTCTACCGCGGCCTGCTCGCGGCCACCCCGCCGGGAGAGCCGGACGCGGCTGATCTGCATCTGTGGATCGCCCATGCACAAAAGACCCTGGGTCGGCAGGCGGCAGCCATCGACGAATACGGCGCGGCCATCGCGATCCGCGAGGACTTCGGCGAGGCCTGGTTCAGTCTTGCCAATCTCAAGACCTATCGATTCTCCGCCGAGCAGATCAGCAGGATGCGGGCCGCCGAAGCCAACCCCGCGACCACGACCGTGGATCGGTATCACCTGTGCTTTGCACTGGGCAAGGCGCTGGAGGATGCGCACGGGTACGGCGAATCCTGGCAGTACTACCAGCGCGGCAATGCACTCAAGCACGCCGAAATCCGCTATCTCCCGGAAGTCACCGAAACCAACACCCGTCTGTCGGTACAGGTATGCAGCCGGGAGTTCTTCGAGGCACGCCGCGGCTGGGGCGTCCCGGACCGCGACCCGATCCTGATCCTGGGGCTGCCGCGTTCCGGTTCCACGCTGATCGAGCAAATCCTGGCTTCCCACTCGCAGGTCGAAGGAACCCAGGAACTGGCCGATATTCAGCGCATCGTCATGGAACTGCGCGGCCGGGCGGCCGACCTCGCGAACCCGCGTTTTCCGGGCATCCTGGCGGACCTCGGGCCCGAGGACTACCGCCGGTTCGGCGCGCGCTACCTGAACGACACGCGGGTGTTTCGCACCACGGACCGGCCATTCTTCATCGACAAGATGCCGAACAACTTCCGCTACCTCGGGCTGATACATCTGATGCTGCCGAATGCGAAGATCATCGACGCCCGGCGCGAGCCGATGGCCTGCTGCTTCGGCAACCTCAAGCAATTGTTCTCCAGCGGCCAGGAATTCAGCTACAGCATCGATGACATCACCCGCTACTACCGCACCTATCTGGACTTGATGCGACATTGGGACGCGGTACTGCCGGGTCGCGTCCTGCACGTGCAGCACGAGGATGTCGTGGATGATCTTGAGAGCAACGTACGACGCATCCTCGATTTCTGCGGCCTGCCCTTTGAGCCCGGTTGCCTCGAGTTCCACAAAACCGAACGCAGCGTGCGCACCGCAAGTTCCGAGCAGGTGCGGCAACCCATTTTTCGTGAAGGACTCGAGCAGTGGAAGAACTATGAGGCCTGGCTGGGTCCCGTGCGCGACGGTCTGGGCGCTGCGCTGCTGCACTACCGGGATTGAAGAGTCACCTGCTCGAGCATCGGCACCAGATCAGCCACTGAATCCAGTACCAGATCGGCGCCCGCCGCGTGCAGCGCCTCGCGCGCTCTTTTGAGGCCCCCGGCAGGTACCGACCCGAGGTCCTCGAGCGACAGTCCCAGCGCATTGCCCGAGGCAACACCGACCGTGAAGGCACCGGCCGCCTTGCCCTCGGCGATGCCGACCTCAGCGTCATCGACCTTGACCACCCGCGACAGCGGCCACACGCCCAGCTCGGCACAGGCCTTGTAAATCATGAGCGGCGCGGGCCGGCCCGCCGGAGTCTCACCCGAACACACCAGGTGCTCGGGTGTATAGCCCTGTTCCGCGGCGCGAGCGAGCACCGGCTGCATCATCTCGCGGGTATAGCCGGTCGATGAACCGACCCGAAGTCCCAACTGGCGTAGCCGGTCGAAGGTCGCGCGCGCGCCGGGTATGAGCGTGGAGGCGCGCGCGGCGTGTTCGCGCATGAGCGGCCCGAGCCGGGCCATGAGGTTGTCGATGTCCCGCGCATCGGCCCGACGACCGTGCCGGGCCTGCCAGGCGCGGGCGACCTCCGGGTACGACAGCAGACTGCGGACGTGGTCGACTTTTGACTTTCCCATGTCGCGTCGCGCGTGCGGCGCATCAATCGTGACCCCTTCCTGAGCAAAGGCTTCGAGCAACGCCCGGATCGGTGCCGCGCAACCGAAATCGACCATGGTACCGGCCCAATCGAAGATCACGAGATCGAATCGGTCCTTGAGACTCATGCGCGATCTCCCTTGTCGAACAGGTCAGCGATCACTTCCTCGCCAATGGCGAAACCGGTCGAAGCGCCGGCGCCGCAGGTCACGATGGCAATCCGGACATTCGGTTGCGGCGTGTCAAACAGCACTCCGGGATTCGCAGCCGAGGCGTACGTTCCAGTCCAGCGTTCGAGCACCGGCGGCGGTTCCAGACCCACGGCGGCGCGGTATTCATCCAGGATCAGCGCATCGACCGCGCTGGATCCGAATGGGTCGGGAGTCGGGGCGTAGTGGTGACTGTCGCCCACCACCAAGGTGCCATCGGCCCCCTGCACGACGATCAGATGAACGCCGTTTCGCAGCTGTTCCGGCTGTTCCGCCAGCAACCGCGCCTTGAGTGGCCCGACGGACTCGAGCGCAGCGTAGCCGAGGTATCGCGCCACCCCCAGATCAGACATCAACGTCGCCGGCAGGGTGAACCCGGGAGCCGCCAGACGCAGCATCTGCAGCTTGCAGCGGGTCAATTCGAAGCTCGCCAGGCGCTGCGCATACAGGCCGCTCAAGTCATCACCGGGACAAA
This sequence comes from Steroidobacteraceae bacterium, assembly GCA_035486855.1. Lineage (GTDB taxonomy): Bacteria > Pseudomonadota > Gammaproteobacteria > Steroidobacterales > Steroidobacteraceae > DAIDKA01. The sequence continues at coordinate 81,969 of DATHMT010000029.1, read as the reverse complement.
CCGCCACGCGCTCCGCTGCGAAATTCCCCCGCGAAGTGCGCACCAGCGGAACCTCGATGTCCAGCACGCGCGTGCCGCGCACGAACGTGACGCCCCTGGCCTGCGCCAGCCACTGCGCCAGTTGTGGAATTGCGACGCGCGAATCCACGCGCAGCTCGAGGGTGCTTTCCAAAACGGCCGCGAGCGTGGGGGCGGCAAGCGCCGGACATCGGCGGCGGGCCTCGGCTGCACTCAACAGGCGGCAGCCCTCGGCCATTTCCGTTCCCAGAAAGTCATCGAGCACGCGCACCGCTTCGCCGCGGCGAACCAGCAGCCACATGCCGCGCTGCGTCACCGGAATGGCCGCGGCGGTGGTGAGCTCCTGCCAGACCTCGCGACTGCGACGGGCGCGGCGCCACATCTGCCCCCGCTCCTGCCCGGTGACGGTGATGAAGCCGAAATTACGCACCGAAGCGCCATTGGCCTGAGCATCACGGTCGATGACGACCACCCGCAAACCCCGGCGCACGCCGGCCAATGCGGTCGCCAAACCAATGATCCCGGCCCCCACGACTGCAAGGTCAAAGCGCATGCTTTCATGATCGCATGAAAAACGGCGCGAACCATTAGCGCCGCGACTGTCATCTGGACGTCACATTCAGGCAATGTGATGATCAACCTATGCCGAGTTCATTGACCCAATGGTTGCGCACGGCCCCACCGGCGATCTTCACCGCGTTCGCGGGGCTGGCCGGTTTCATGACCTACTTCTCCATGTACGCCTTTCGCAAGCCATTTACGGCGGCGAGTTTCGACGGCATGACCGGTTGGCACTACGCGCTCGACTTCAAGATCGCGCTCGTCATCGCGCAGGTCATGGGCTATGCGACCGCGAAGTTCATCGGCATCCGCGTCATTGCGGCCATGAAGGCCGGCTATCGGGCGCGCGCGATCCTGGGCCTGATCGGCGCGTCGTGGGTCGCGCTGGTGGTGCTCGCCGTCGTGCCGCCGGTGTTCAAGGTCGTCGCCATTTTCGTGAACGGACTGTGCCTGGGCATGATCTGGGGCCTGGTGTTCGGCTACATGGAAGGCCGGCGTACCTCCGAAGTGCTCGGCGCCATTCTGTGCGCGAGCTTCATCGTGTCCTCCGGCGCCGTGAAGTCCGTCGGTGCCCTGGTCATCCAGCAGCTGCACGTCCCGGTGCTGTGGATGCCCGCGGTCACGGGCCTGCTGTTTGTGCCGCCGCTGCTGCTCGCCGTGTGGGCGCTGTCGGTGCTGCCGCCTCCCAGCCGCGAGGATGAAGCGGCGCGCGTGCGCCGCGCGCCGATGACCAAGTCGGAGATGTGGAGTTTCCTGCGCGACTATGGATTCGGCGTCACGCTGCTCGTCATCACCTATATCTTTGCGACCGTGGTCCGCGACTTCCGCGACAACTTCGCACCGGAGCTGTGGCGTGCCGTCGGCTATCCGAATCCTGCGGGCGTGTTCACCGCGACTGAAGTACCGGTCGCCGTTGTGGCGCTGCTCGCGCTGGCCGTGATCTTCAAGGTGCAGGACAATGTGCGCGCGCTCGGTGTCATCCATATCGTGATCCTGGGCGGCCTGCTGCTGCTCGGGGGCTCGACGCTGCTCTTCGATGCGGGCCTGCTGCATCCGGTCGTGTGGATGATCGCCAGCGGTGCCGGGATGTACGTGGTGTACACGCCCTTCAACGCCATGCTCTTTGATCGACTGGTGGCGGCGAGCGGCCGGGTCGCGACCGCCGGCTTCCTTATCTATGTCGCGGACTCCGCCGGCTACGCGGGCAGCTGTGCCCTATTGTTATGGCGCAACTTCGGGATGATGCAGGCCGAGTGGCTGACGGTATTCCGCTACACCGTGTATGCGACCGTCGTCGTGGGGCTCGTGCTGACGGTGCTGTCGATGATCTACTTCAACGCCCGGGCACGCGTCCCCTCAGTCCCCATCGTCCAGGGTTCGTAGAAACGCAATCAGCTGGCCGATCTCGGTGGCATCGAGTGCCGGGCGCGCACCCGGATCACGGTTGAGCGGGGCATCGGACGTATCGACGTTGGCGCGATAGCGCGACGGCAGATCATCGTACTTCAGTAGCCGGGAATGGACGCGCGGATACCAGCGTTCCGGCGTGAGATCGCGCGTCACGTAGAATTCCAGAACCGACTGCAGCGACGTGAAACGGCCGTTGTGGAAAAAGAAGTGCCGGCGAGCCACGTTGCGCAGCGTCGGCGTCTTGAAGTAACCGCAGTACGCGTACTCGTTCTGCAGATCGGTGCGCCGGGGTCCGCAAAGGCCCAGGTCGAAGAAGCGCGGATCACGATTGGCAGGTATGCCGGCATTGCGCGGCACACCGAGCGCGTGATAGCTGAAGTCGGTGAAGTTCGGCGCCTGACCTCCGGGGCCCGTCGCGAGCGTATGACAGGCCGCGCAATTGCCTTTGGCCGGATCGCCGAACAGCTTCAGGCCCGCCCGTTCGTCGCGGCTGAGCCTGGCCTCGCCCGCGAGGTACTGGTCGAAGCGGCTCGAATAGGGATGAAAGCTCGGATCCTCCAGTTCGAAGGCCGCGAGCGCCGCTGCGACTTGATTGGGGTCCGCGGCGTAGGGCAGCCGGCGCAAGCGTGCTGCCAGCGCATCGAGGCTGCCGTTGGCCATCTCGCCGGGATCAAGCAGTGGTTTGAGCGCCTGTTGCTCCAACTGATCGACCCGGCCATCGAGCATGTAGCCGCCGGCGGGCCCCACATCTTCACGTTCGCTGCCCGTGTCGACGTATACGTGTCGCGCGAACTGCGGGCGCGGGGCGAGGTAGCGCAGCGAGGGCACGCTGCGCAGGCCCCAGCGATCCAGGCTCGCACCCCCACGCATGACGGGACCTGCGGCAGCCGGCGCGGAGTAGGCGTTGGCCGGGTCATGACAGCTGGCGCAGGACAGGGTCCCGGAGGCCGACAGGCGCGGATCGAAGAACAATCGGCGCCCCAGTTGTGCCGCCGGCGTCAAGGTGACTGCGGCAGAGGGGGCCGCACGATCCGCGAGTGTCCCCAGACACAATAGGCCCAGCGCAAAGGCGGTCCGGCGCGGCGCTCTCAGTGTGCCTCCGTACGCACGCGCGTCCGGGTAGCGCCGAAATCGAACAGGGAACTCAGATCGCCGACCGACGGAGTGTTCAGGGGACGGTACGGATCAGCTCCGGCGATTGGATTGGGGAGATTGTCGCGACTGCGCCGTGAAAGCGGCGGCACGCCCCAGTTATGCTCGATGAACTTCAAAACCGAAGCATGATCGGAATAGACGTGATCAACATAGCCATGCCGGGCATAAGGTGACACGACGATGAACGGAATCCGCGGTCCGTCACCGAAGAAGTCCAGCACCTGTATGAAGCCGCTGTCGAAGTAACCGCCGCCCTCGTCGGTCGTGACGAGGATGGCCGTGTGCCGCCAGGTCCGAGGGTGCGCCTGAACACGCGTGACGATGGCGCGCACGAAGGCTTCGTAACTCGCGAGCACCGAATAGCCCGGATGACCGCTGTCAAGGTTCTTCGGCACCAGGAACGAGACGGCCGGCAGCTGCTCCCGGGCGACATCCGCCTCGAACTGGTGCAGCCCCACCAGACCCGCGCGCAGCTTCGGCGTCGTCATGACGACCTCGGACCCGACGAGCGGATCACCCACATCATTATATTGCAGGCGAATCGCGGCATCGGCCGAGAGATGCAGGGTGTGCATTTCGGCTGGCACATCCAGGGCGTCACGTCCCGCCGTGTACCACTTCCAGCTGATCCCCTGGCGACTCAACGCCGCCGCGATCGTGGGTACGGTCTGCGGCGGATAGAATTGATCCTGCGCGCCAAGCGGCTGCGGATGTCCGTCCAAGTCGTATCCGGCTCCATAGTTGTTCACGAGATAGTAGGCGCCGCGCTCACAGCCGCTCGGCACGCCCTTGCGCTTCAGAACCGCAAGGACGGCGCCGACGCCGGGCTGCGAGGCATCGGAGCAGTTGACGTACGACCCCCCCTGATAACCGTCGTGCACGTAAAAGTTCGGCGTACCCGACGCCGGATCGGGATTCTCGATCTGATTGTGCGGTGGCACCGCGAGTGCGCCACCGCGCCGATACACCGGCAGGTCAGCGGTTGCGATCGCAAAGAAATTCGCGCCGGTGCCACCCATGATGGACTGATGATAATTGTCGCTGATGGCATAACGGTCCGCGAGGCCGCGCAGATAGCCGGCATCGCCGTGCTGCATGTTCACGAAGCCCATGACCTCGCCGCCCTGGCCCGGGTCGGCTGCGGTCACACCGATGGTGTCGGCACCCTTGCCGGTCGTGACGGCCACCCAGGTGAACAGATCATGCGTCGCATTGTCACCTCCGGTCTGCTGCCACATCTGAAAGAAGCGATGGACGGGATCGCCGGTCGCGGCAGACAGCGCGGTGGTCGCCGTAGCGAGGCTCGGACCGGTGCCGGTGAGCGGATAAGGTGCGTAGCGAGTAATCTGAAACGGGCCTGGAGCAAGATTCGCGGGAAAGCGCGGATCGACCCCCGTGCCGACCAGCCGATATTTCTGGTCCTCCACGCCGATCAGTCGCGGCGGCGGGAGTGTCGGATAGGGACCGGCGCGGGGCGGGTCGAGTGTGTAATGCGGTTGCGGCATCGCCCGCTGTTGTCGGCCGAGATCGAACTTCGCGCCCGGCGCGCCATCCGAATTGATGATGCCTTGCGACAGCAGGTTGCGCACGGCGCCGGCGCGCGGCACATAGGTCGCGAACAGACCGTCGAAGGTTTCATTTTCACCGATGATGACGATGAGATGTTCGATCGGCGTCGCCGTCGCCGGCTGTGCGGCCAGGGAAGTGACAGTCCTCCCGGCCATACACCAGGCCACACAGGTCCACAACGCGGCCTTGACGCATTTGAATCGCATGTTGCTCTTATAGACGCCCGAAGATGACGGCGCCACCTCCGGCGCCGCGCTACCGAAGCGACCGGTAATGGCGGAGAATGACCTCACCATGGCATCAGTTAGAGCATTAGTGGTCGTCGCTGCGGTGATCGCGGCGGCCCGCGGGTCCGCCGCGGTGGCTGCCGAGGAACCCTTCTGGGCCTATGGTTTCAACGGTCCACCCTCCGCGGAAGCAGCGAAGGCGCCGCCAGCGGCTGCGCCGCCCGACGCCAAGACCCTGCTCCATGTCGACGGTTCGCCGCTGTCGTTCACGCGAGCGCAGGTCACGAACTACTTCGAGCCCGCCGACTGGTTCCCCGCGGAGCATCCGCCGATGCCGGATGTCGTCGCCCATGGCAAGAAAACGGCGACGCCACCGGTCATAGCCTGCGCGCTGTGTCACCTGCCGAACGGCAGCGGGCGGCCCGAAAATGCCAACGTCACCGGCCTCACCTACGAATACATCGTTCAGCAGCTGCAGGACTTTCGCAAAGGCGCGCGTCAGAGCTCTGACCCACGCAAGACCAACACCGGGCTGATGGCCGGCTTCGTCAAGAACATGACTGACGAGGAGATCAAGGCGGCGGCGACCTATTTCGCCTCCATTGCGGCGAAACCCTCGGCCCGAGTGCTCGAGAGCGATAGGGCGCCGCGGACACGGCCCAGTGGCGGCTTGTTCATCCCCATCAAAGGTGAGGGCGCCGCCACCGAACCGCTCGGCGATCGCATCATCGAGGTTCCGGAAGACGAAGAGCAGACGGAGACGCGGCGCAATCCGCACGTACGCTTCGTCGCCTACGTGCCGAAAGGCAGTCTCGCCCGTGGCGAGATCCTGGTCAGGACGGGAAACGGCAAGGTGACGCCGTGTACTGCCTGTCATGGCGCCGACTTACATGGACTTGGGCCGGTACCGCGCCTGGCCGGGCTCTCGCCCAGCTACATTGCCCGCCAGCTCTACGATATGCGCTCCGGCCAACGCAAAGGTCTGTGGGCGCCGTTGATGATGCCGGTCGTGACTAACCTGAATGCCGCGGACGCATTGGCAGCAGCGGCCTATCTCGCCTCGCTGCAACCATAGGCGTACCGGCGCCGCAACGAGCGGGAATCCGCTGCGGCGCCGTTTGGCTGTTCCCTAGAATATACCGGTATTGGTATTCAACGACCCGGTATTCGGGGTGATCGGCACAATCAGGCTCTGAGAAAAATCGACCGCCAAACCCGGTATCGAGCTGTTGATCGAGTTGCCGACGGGAGCGGTAATCAGCTGCCCCCCAGCAATGGTCGGACTCAGGCCGATCAGGAACGGGAAGCCATCCGACCCTGGCGTATAAACCGTGCCGCCAGGCTGTTTGAGGGCAGTGGGAGTCAGCGAAGCCAAACTGAGTGCATCAATCTGGTAAGTCGTGGCGATGTTAACCAGCTGCAGGACCGAGGTACTCAATAGGTTATTGGCCTGCGAGGGGAAATAGGTGGCTGCGGTCAACGCCTGCGGCGCGGTGCCGCTCGGCTTGAGGATTTCGGTCGCATAGCTGTAGGGGGTGCCGCTCGGACTCGGCACCGAGTTCACCACACTGACGAAAACAAGGTCCGTTGCACGGTTACCCACAGTCTGGGGAGCCATGAAGGAACTCACAAACTGAACACCCAGGCTCGAGCCCGTGATGCTGCTGTCAATGACCGTTGCGGACGTCGAGAGGGTTCCGACCGGCAGTGTCGCGAAATTATAGGTCTGAATCCCGGCGCCAGCGTTGGTCGTGGTGCTGTTCTCCACCACCAGTAGCGAGCCGTTGGAGCCAATCAGTTCGTAGGAACTCGTTGCGGCGGACGTAGCGAAATTGCTCAGCAATGTCACCGTCGGGCCGCCGGCCAAGGGCTCCTGCAGAATCGACTGCGTTCCCGAGTCATCAGTGAAGTAGAGATTAGTGCCATCCGCGACGGCTACGGAACTGAGAGTTCCGACGCCGGTGTACTCGAGAGTCGCCGTCGTCGCGTTGTAGGGCAACCGGTACAGGTTTTGGGTTCCGCCCCCGGTGTTCGCGGTCAGGAACAGCACCGTCCCGGTGAACACTGAACCATCGAAGGCCAGATCGTCAGCGCTGAACATCGTGGAGATGACGGTGTTGCCGCCAGTGATGATGGTTGAGGCGCTGGTGAAGGTGTCATCCGTATAGAGTTGGTCGCTGCCGTTGCCATCCTCCATCAATAGACCGGCCAGCAAACCCGATGGTGCGTAGAGTTCCTCAATGCTCGTCGAAGTGATGTTCACGACGGTCGGGGCAGTGCTCGCGCTGTCCTTGTAATGCACGACTTCCCAGACATCGCCGGTGGTGCTGCAGCCGGTCGTCCCGGCGATATGCAGCACGACGAAGATGCTGGTCGGATCCAGCACATTCGTGTAAGCGCCGTGGTAATCACAGATGACCGTATTGATCGCGTTGCCGCTGGGCAGCGCCAACGACAGATTGCTTACCTGGGTCGCGACCGGCGTAGTGGACGAGGCCAGATTGAGCGCATACACGTGAAGGTTGTTGTTGGTGTCGGTCGCCACATACATGAAGGTCGCCGGCGTGTAACCGGTGACCTTGTAACTGCCGCTGGTGCCGCTCACCGTAATGGCATAGCCGAAATTGAGGATGCTGCTGTTCGGGCTCGAGGTCACGAACGCCGGAGTGCTGTTCAGCGAATTCGAGGGAATCACGAAAATACCAGTGGCATCGCCGGATGCGCCCAATTGCGGCGGTACCGCGGTGTATGGAATCCAAAACGCCGTGGTGGAGCCTGAGGAACTGGAGCTGCCGCCGCTCGAAGAGCTGGAGCTGCTCGATGACGAGCCACCGCTGCTTGAGGAGCTGCTGCTGCTGGAAGAAGTGCCTCCGCCGCTCGAGGAGCTTGAGCCTCCGGAGGAGGAGCCGCTGCTACTCGACGAAGAGGAGCTGCCACCAGAGGAAGAGCTGCTGCCGCCGCTGGATGAAGAACTGCTCGAGGAACCGCCACTACTGGAACTCGACGAGGAGGAACTGCTGGAACTCGACGAGGAGCTGCTCGAACTTGACGAAGAGCTACTGGAACTTGAGGAACTTGAACTGGGTGATGAATGATCGTGGCAACCGGCGAGTGCCAGCATCGCGACCATCGAGAGAATGAATGGTGTCGTGTTTGAAGCCATGCTTCCGCCCCAATTCAAGTTATTCTTCAAGGCCCACAAAATATAGCGCGATTGTCCGGTGGGCGCGACCCTTTCAAATGCCGAATATTGAAATGGAGTTCAATCAAATTACGGCACCGCCGCACATGCGGCGCAGCATGATCTCGCATCGTGGGTTTTCTTGCTGTGGCGCACGCCACGAGGCCGCGTTGATTGTTGCAGCGCGTGGGGCGCGCCCCCATGCCTCTCGCTAATGCGTCCGGACGTGGAAGGCGAGGAACAGATTCCCGGGACTTTGGCCGCCGATGATTCCGTAGCCTGAGTTCACGAACAGGTAGCCGTTGGCGGCGACGATCGAGGCATTGTCCAGCGCCCCGCCGGTGCCGGGTACGCCATTGGCGGTCGTGAGCGGTTGGGTGGTGTCGAACTGGAACAGCAGCTCGCCGGTGTTCGCATCGAACGCGCGCAGGAAGCCATCCGCGCTGCCCTCCACGACCGCGCCGGCGATGACGGCGGGGGCACCGGTCAAGCCAATCACACTCGCGCAGGTCTTCACGCGCGTCCTGCGGTCACCCGAACAATCGGGCTGCGGATAGTAGGACCAGAGCACCTTGCCCGAATCCACCGCCACTGCGTGCAGTGCGGCCACTTCGCCCGGGTCCTTGCCATCGGCGCCCGGAAAGGTATTCATCGGAACGAAGACGCGGGCACCATCAAAGGCCAATCCCCAGTGGATGCCGCCAATGACCGACCCCGCACCGAAGCTGTGCTTCCAGATCACTTTGCCCTGCGCATCCGGATCCAGGGCGTAGAGCATTCCGGACTTCTGCCCGGCCAGCACGACATCGTGGCCATCGGGGCGCTTCGCCAGCACCATCGAGGCACCGAAATCGTGATCGAGCAGTCGACCCTCGTGCGGACAGTTCAGTCCATCGTGGCGGATCATGCAGCCGGTGAGAAAGACATCGTCCGGTGTCGACTGGAAGTGCCAGCGGATGGCGCCGGTCTTGAGATCGATGGCCAGCACCGAATCGATGGTCGGCGCAGCGGGCGCGGAGGTGGCCTCCCCCGTGCCAACGTAGAGCACGCCGCGTTGCTCATCGATAGCCGGTGACGTCCAGATCGGTGCTCCCGAAGGGCCCCACATCATCTGGCCATCCCCCCGGTCCCTGACGGGCCTGGCATCCGGCATGGTCTGCGCAATCCAGATCTGTGCACCGGTCTTCGCATCCAGCGCAATGACGGCGCCATGCGTCGTGCAGCACAGGTGAGTCGGATCTGCACCGACATTGATCTCGGAGGCCGAGAGTGGCACGTAGACCCGGTCGCCCAGCAGCACGGGCGTACCGGTCGTGTTGGAGAGTGAAGTGAGATGAACCGCGTGCCTCCAGATCGGGGCGCCGGTGGCCGCATCGATCATATGGATCCGCGTGCCCACATCGGCAAACACCAGCACCTTGCGATGTGAACCCGGCAGTGCGCCATAGCCGACTCCGGTACGCAGCGGCACATCACTCTTATATATCCACTTCAGGCACGGGCGCTGCGCGATGTCGATGGCGTACAACTGCGCGGCGTCGGCGACCGGCAGGAACAGGGTCGTTCCCACCACGGCCGCCTGCGCCCGCATGGTCGTGGCGCGCGGAAAGGCCAGCGCCCAGGCGAGCTCCAGGTGCCGGAAATCAGCGGTCGTGATCCCCGCCTCCTGTGCGGTGAGATGTCGCTGGTTGCGCTCATCGAAGCCGAAATCGGCAACCGTCGCGGGCATGCTGAGATCGATCCTGCGGCGCTCGGGCGGGCAGCGCATCTGGCCGGTCCAGGCGTCGCTGACGCGTGCACGGCCGATGAGGAAATCGATGAGGTCGGAACGCTCGGTGCCAGACAGCGTCTTGCCCTGGCTCTGCATCTTGCCGACGGTGAGCGCGTAGTAGATCTGCTGATAGCGCATGCCCTTGAGGGTCGCAAGGGTGGGTGCACGCAGTGCCTCGGCGTGATCGTGGCAGGTGGAGCAGGTGCGCTGGTAGACCCGTTGGCCCGCGGCCGCGGAGTCCTGCTGCGACGCGGCGCGCGCGGCGCAGGCCAGAAACAAGAAGGTCAACACGCCTATGCCGCGCCAGTCGAATCGCATACGCACTGCTCCACTCCCGCTCGGTGCAGAATACGCTCAAGGGGGACCCTTGATCATGAACAGAGCCAATTCGGGATCGTCGACCGCTTGCTGGGCAGCGCTGGCGCTGCTCTTCGTGGGCGTGCGGGTGCGGGCGCAGGATGATCCCTACCTGCGCACCTGCGCGGCCTGTCACGGTCCGGAGCTGCGCGGCGGGGAGACCGGACCTGCCTTGATCGGCAGCACTTTTCAGCAGCACTGGGGATCGGTCCCCCCTGCGGGCCTCGAGGAGTTCACGCGCCGGACCATGCCGCCCACCGCGCCGGGATCCCTGAGCGATGACGACTATGCGGCCGCACTCGCGCGGGTTCGCCGGGCCAACGGCTGGGTGGTACCGCCCGCGCCGCCGCTCGCGGCCGGTTACCCCAAGATCCCCGCCACGGCCGAATGGCTGAATAATCGCGGCGATCTGGGCAGCAGCAGCTACTCCCCGCTGGCTCAGATCAATCGCGACAACGTCGCGAAGTTGCGCATCGCCTGGCGCTGGAAGTCGGACAACTTCGGGCCCGTGCCGGAGTACTACTTTCGTCCGACGCCGCTGATGGCCGACGGCATACTCTATATAACGGCTGGTATCCGCCGCGACGTCGTGGCCGTGGATGCCACGAACGGCGAAACGCTGTGGATGTACCGCCTCGATGAAGGTGAGCGCGGCGCCGTCGCGCCCCGGCGCAACTCGGGGCGCGGTGTGGCCTACTGGCGCGGCAGCCGCCATGGCGAGGGCAGCCGCATTTTCACCATCACCCCCGGTTTTCAGCTGATTGCGCTCGATGCGCTCTCGGGAGTGCCGGTGGCGTCGTTCGGCAAGAGCGGCATCGTCGACTTGAAGGACGGACTGCCGCGGGTCGCGGAGCTCCCGAAAACACCCCCGGGCTCCAGCTCCCCACCGGTGGTCGTGGGCGATGTCATCGTGGCCGGAGTCTCGTTCTCGGCCGGTGGCGCGCCGCCCTCGAAGTCGGCCGTGCCGGGTTGGATCCGCGGCTACGATGCGCGCACCGGCGCGCTGCTGTGGGCGTTCCACACCGTGCCCCAGCCCGGCGAGTACGGTGCGGAAACCTGGGACGACAACAGCAATTCCTACACCGGGAACACCGCGGTGTGGGCACCGTTCTCCGCGGATGCGGCACGCGGCCTGGTCTACCTGCCGGTGGAAGCCCCGACTGCGGACTTCTACGGCGGCCATCGCACCGGCAACAATCTGTTCTCCGATGCCCTGGTGTGCATCGACGCCAAGACCGGCAAGCGGCTGTGGCATTACCAGATCGTGCATCATGACATCTGGGATTACGATCTGCCGGCCGCTCCGGTGCTGGTGGACATCACCGTCCAGGGCAGGAAGATTCCGGCGGTCGTCCAGGTCACCAAGATGGGTTTGATCTTCGTCTTCGACCGCGTGACCGGAAAACCGGTATGGCCGATCGAAGAGCGCGCGGTGCCGCAGACGGATGTGCCCGGTGAGAAGACGTCGCGCACGCAGCCGTATCCGACCCGCCCCGAACCCTACGAGCCCCAGGGTTTGCGGCGCGAGGACCTGATCGACTTCACGCCCGATCTGCGCGCGCAGGCCGAGGCGATCGTCAAAGATTATCGATTCGGTCCGGCGTACATGCCGCCGTCGGTGGTCGTCGAGGGCGGCAATCTCGGCACGCTGCTGCGACCGTGTCTGTCGGGAGGCGCCAACTGGCAGGGCGCCGCGGTCGATCCGGAGACGGGCATTTTCTATGTCAGCTCGATCTCATCGGTGTGCCCCATCGGACTGCACCAGGATCCGAAGATCTCGGACGAACGCTACGTGGGAGTCTACGGTGAGGGCTTCCCGCATGGATCCTTAGGGGGCCCCAATGGCCTGCCTCTGATCAAGCCGCCCTGGGGCCGCATTACGGCCATCGATCTGAACTCGGGCGACCATTTGTGGATGGTAGCGAACAGCGAGACACCCGAATGGGCGACGAACAATACGGCATTGGCCGGCATCAAGCTGCCGCGCACCGGCTCGTTCGACCAGGTCGGCATGCTCGTAACCAGGACGCTGTTGTTCGCCGGCGAAGGCAGTGGCCTGTATCGCGCGGGTGGCGGCGGCAATAAGTTCTATGCCTACGATAAGGCCACGGGCGCCATCGTGAATCAGATGACGCTGCCGGCGAATCAGTCGGGAGTGCCCATGACCTATGCCCTGCACGGGCGGCAGTACATCGTCGTGCCGACCGGCGCCAAGGATCATCCCGGAGAGCTGGTCGCCCTGACCTTGCCGTAGACTGGTGTATGCCGCAGCAACTGAACCTGCCGAACTTCTTCGCCGGACCGTACATCGACCGGCGCTCGGAGGCGCGCGAGGATGAAGCGGCACTGCGCACCATCCGCGCCGATCCGCGCACCCGCTATGTCCTGTCCGTCGGTGGGCTGCAGCTGCTGCATGCCGAAGGGCCCGCGAGCGCCGCCCGGGTCGCCTTTCTCGCCAGTAGCGACCCGCTGGTCAGCGGCAGCGCCGAGACCGACCTGGTGCTGCTCGGTCAGTTCCAGGATGACTGGTGCATGCTCATCGATCTGCCCGCCGATGCCGCGGTCGCCGTGCCTGAAGGCACCCGCTTCGCCGAGCTGCGGCCGCTCGTAGCCATCTTGTCGGCGGCGGAGTCCGCGCTGCTGGCCTACGCGCGCGGTCTGTCCCTGTGGCGGGCGCGACAGCGCTTCTGCGGGGTGTGCGGGCAGCCGACCCGGCCGACACGCGGCGGTCACGTACTCAAGTGCACTCATCCGCAGACGCCGCATGAGTTTTTTCCGCGCATCGATCCGGCCATCATCGTGCTGGTCAGCGACGGCGATCGGGCATTGCTCGGGCGGCAGGCGAGCTGGCCTCCCGGGCGCTACTCGACCATCGCCGGCTTCGTCGAGCCCGGGGAAAGTCTCGAGGATGCAGTGGTGCGCGAGGTGCTCGAGGAGACTGGCGTCCAGGTGGACGAGGTGCGCTACCAGTCCTCGCAGCCCTGGCCATTTCCGGCTTCATTGATGCTGGGATTTCGGGCCACCGCCGGCGCCCAGCGCGAAATTCGACGCGGCGTGGAATTAGAGGACGTGCAGTGGTTCTCGCGCGCCGACCTCAACTCCGGGAAGGTGCTGCTGCCGCCGCCTCAGGCCATCGCACGCCGCCTGATCGGCTCCTGGCTCGACGAAGGCTAGACGACGATGTGCCTTCTGGTTCTGGCCTGGCGGGTGCACCCGCGCTATCGGCTGATCGTCGCCGCCAACCGCGACGAGTTCCATGCGCGGCCGGCGGCGCCGATGTCGATCTGGAGTGACGCGCCCGACATCCTCGCCGGCCGTGACCTCTCGGCCGGGGGCACGTGGCTCGCGGTCGAGCGCCTGCGTCGCTTTGGCGTCATCACCAACTTCCGCGATGTGCAGGCGAAACGACCCGATGCGCCGAGCCGCGGCGGTCTGATTCCGGGCTGGCTGGGGACGGCCGTGCCACCCGCGACCTTCCTCGAACAGCTCGAACCGGAGTCGCAGCGCTATGCCGGCTTCAACCTTTTGCTCAGCGGCGCAGACACCCTGGAGTACGCCTCGAATCGCGCCCCGCGGTATCGTGCCAGCCTGGCGCCCGCCGTTTATGGGCTGAGCAATCTGCTGCTGGATACGCCGTGGCCAAAACTGACGCGCGTGCGCGAGCAGTTTGAGACGTGGCTGGCCGCCAGTCGCGCGCCGTCGGCCGACAGTGAACTCCTGTTCGCGATGCTCGCCGACCGCACCCGGAGCCTCCCGGAGACGCCCGCCGGTGCGCGGCCGCTGCCCGCGGAATGGGTCGAAGTGCTTTCCTCACCGTTCGTGGTGCACCCGCTGTATGGCACCCGCTGCTCGACGGTGGTGATGATCGGCCATGACGAGTCGCTGTGCGTGTGGGAGCGACGCTTTGACCCCGGCGGCGCCATCAGCGGCGAAAGCGCCTGGAACCTCGCACCGGGTGAATGGCCGGGCTGACGTGTGCCCTTGACCCGCCTGCATTTATATGCATAATGCGCGCAACTTTATGCAGCAGGCCGCCCGTGCTCTCCGACGCCCAACAAGCCGATCGCCGTAATGCCATCGTCCGCCTCCTGCGCAACACCCTGGTGCGCAAGCAGGGCGATCTGGTGCATTTGCTGCAGCGCGATGGCTATGCGGTCACCCAGTCTTCGGTGAGCCGGGACCTGCGGGATCTGGGGGTGCTGAAGGCCGGCGGCCGCTACGTCATGCCCCCCGATGAAGTCACCCGCGCCAACGGCAATTTCGGGGCGCTGGCGCAATTCGTGCGCCAGATTCTCCCCGCCGGCACCTGTCTGACCGTGGTCAGGACCACCATCGGCGCGGCGGCGAGCGTGGCCGTCGCCATCGACAAGGCCGAGTGGCCGGAGGTCGTCGGCACCATCTCGGGCGACGACACCATCTTCATTGCCACGCACGGCGAGCCGGCCCAGGGGCTGCTCATCGCGCGCCTTCGATCGAACTTCAGAGTCTGAATAACATGTCCAAAGAACCCATCGTCCTCGCCTATTCGGGCGGCCTCGACACCTCGTTCCTGGTGCCCTGGGTCGCGGAAAACTATCACCGCCCCGTCATCACGGTGACCGTCGACACCGGCGGCATCGACGCCGCGACGGCCACCACCCTCGCCTCGCGGGCGCACGCGCTGGGCTCGGTCGAGCACCACACGATCGATGCGCGCGCCGACTATTTCGAGCAGGTGCTGCGGTTCTTGATCATGGGCAATGTGCGCCGCGGCCAGCTCTACCCGCTGTGCGTGGGTGCCGAGCGGGTCATGCAGGCCCAGACGATCGCCCGCATGGCGCGCAAGCTGGGCACCAACACCATCGCCCATGGCTGCACCGCCGCGGGTAATGACCAGGTGCGCTTCGAGGTCGCCCTGCGCACGCTGGCCCCGGATCTGACGGTGCTCGCACCGGTGCGCGACAAGGCCTTCCAGCGCAAGGATGAGCTCGCCTATCTCGAGGAACGCAAGCTGCCGGTGCCGCCCTGGGGGGCGGCCTACTCCGTCAACCGCGGCCTGTGGGGCGTGACCATCGGCGGCAAGGAAACCCTGAACTCCCATGGCAGCATCCCGGATGAGGCCTGGGTGCTCTCGCGCGATGCCTTCACCCATCCGCACGCGCCCGAACGGCACACCATCAGCTTCGCGAAGGGTCGGCCGAGCGCCCTGGACGGCGTGAAGCTCGATCCGGTGCCCCTGATCGAGGAGCTCGAGATCATCGGCGCGAAGTTCGGCATCGGTCGCGGCGTGCATCTCGGCGACACCATCATCGGCACCAAGGGCCGCGTGGCCTTTGAAGCCCCGGCCGCCGAGGCACTCCTGAACGCGCATCGGGAGCTCGAGAAACTGGTGCTCACGGCGCGGCAGCAGCGCATCAAGGAGCTGGTGGCGAACCCCTACGGCGACCTGGTGCACGAAGGCCAGCTGCTCGATCCGGTATGTCGCGACATCGAGGCCCTGCTGGTGTCTTCGCAGGAGCGTGTGACCGGGGATGTGCATGTCCTGATGCGACCCGGCAGCCTGTTCGTCGAGGGGGTGGACTCGCCCTACTCGCTGATGGCCGCCTCGCGCGGCGTCTATGGCGAGGCCGCCGGCGAATGGACCGCGACCGATGCCCTGGGGTTTTCGAAAATCGTTTCCTTGACGGGTATGTTCCACCGGCGCGCAGGAGAGGCACAGTGAGAAGTGTTGTCGTCGACAAGATCGCCTCGATCACCCAGGCCTGCGGTCTGGCACGGGAGGTACGCATTTCGGCCGACATTCCGGCCGAGGAAGGCGTGGTCGTGGTCGTTGAGGTGCTGACCAACAAGGCCAATTACAACACGCTCGAACTCACCAGCGGCCGCATGGCCAAGGTGAACAAGGGCGATGTCGTCATCGGCGCACTCGGGCACCGCAAGGCGCTGTTCGGGTATTCCGGTCACGTCCCGGAAAGCGTCAAGCCGGGCGACATCATTCAGATGCTGAACATCGGCGGCGTGCTCGGCGTGTGCGATTCGGCCAACCCGGACAAGGGCAAACCGTTCGATTGCCGCGTGCTGGGCGTGGTGCTGACGTTTCCCTACCTCGGCGAGCGCATCGGCGTTCCGGCGCGGGTCGGCGATCGCAAGCTCGATCCGGCGAGCAAGCTCGACACGGCCGGTGTGCCGGTGATCGCGCTGGCCGGAACCTGCATGGAAGCCGGCAAGACCGCGGCGGCCTGCGCCATCATCAGCCGCATGCGCCACCGGGGACTGACCATCGATGCCTTCAAGGCCACCGGCGTCTCCCTGCGCCGCGACATTCTCGCGATGGAGGATGCCGGTGCGCGCGACTCGCTGATCTTCACCGACATGGGCATCGTCACGACCACGCGCGCCACCGGTCCGGCGCTCACCCGCACCATGCTGACCGAGCTTGCCGCCAACAAGCCCGATGCGATCGTCTTCGAGCTGGGGGATGGCCTGCTGGGCGCCTATGGCGTGGACGCCATCCTCGAATGCCCCGATATCCGCGCGGCGCTGTCGGCCGTCGTGCTGTCGGCGAATGACCCGGTCGCCGCCTGGGGTGGCGTGACGCTGCTGCGCGAGCGCTTCGGGATTGACCCGTGCGTGGTGACCGGGCCGTCCACCGATAACGCCGTGGGCGTGCAGATCATCGAAGAGCAGATGAAGGTGGCGGCGTTCAACGCACTCGGCAACGGCGCGGCGCTCGGCGATCATCTGATCAAGCACCTGGGGCTCACCACGCGCAGCGCGGACGCGGCCGCATGAACACGGGGACCATACCCGCCGTGGTCCTGGGAGGCAGCGGCTATGTGGCCGGCGAGCTCTTGCGCCTGCTCGCCGCGCATCCGCATTTCAGGCTGGCCGGCGTCCTGTCCGACAGTCAGCCCGGTGAGCTCGTGTCCGATGCCTTCGGCCACCTGCTGAGCGCCTACCCGCAGACGCGCTTTCAGTCGCAGTCGCAGATCGAGAAGCTCATGGGCGAGCTGCCGCGCTCGGCGCTGTTCTGCGCGGCGCCGCACGGCGCCGCCGCGGGCCTCGTCGACTCGCTGCTGAACATCTCCGCGGCGGCCGGCTGCGCGCCACGCGTGGTCGATATCTCCGCGGACTTCCGCTTCGCGACCGAGGCGGCCTACGAGAAGGTATACCAGCACGCGCATGGCGCCCCGCAGCGGCTGCGCGAGTTCACCTGCGCGGTGCCCGAGCATCTCGGGAAGTCCCCCACCCCGCATGTGGCGCACCCGGGTTGCTTCGCCACCGCCATGCTGCTGGCCAGCGTACCGCTGCTGAAGCTGGGATTGGTGGCGCCGACGCTGTTCGTCAGTGGCATCACCGGCAGCACGGGCTCGGGCCGCAAGCCGGTGTCCGGCACACACCATCCGCTGCGCCACGGCGATCTGTATGCCTACAACGCGCTGACCCATCGTCATGCACCGGAGGTCACGGCGTGCGCGTTGGCGGCATCGGGAGTGGAAGCCGATTTCGCCTTCGTGCCGCATTCCGGACCCTTCGCCCGCGGCATCCATGTGACGGTGCAGGGCTCGCTGCGATCGGCCCGCGACAGCGCCCACGTGCTGGACATTCTGCGCGAGTTCTATGCCGACAACCCCTTCGTGCGCGTGACCGATACGCCGCCACGCGTGAAGCACGTGGCCACGAGCAACTATGCGCACCTGTCGGCGGTCGCCAACGGCCGCACCGTCGCCGTGATGTGTGTCGTCGACAATCTCACCAAAGGCGCCGCCGGCGGCGCCGTGCAGTGGATGAACCGACTGTTCGATCTGCCCGAGACCAGTGGCCTGCTGGCGCCGGCGCCCGGCTGGACCTGAGAGTAATCATGAACGCAAACCCCGTCTTGTCCGTGCCTGTTGCACCTGCCGTGCCCGATCATCTGGCCCAGGTGTTCGCCCAGTATCCGCTGCCGGTGGTGTCCGCCGAGGGCGTGTGGCTGAACACCCGCGATGGGCGCCGCGTGCTGGATCTGTACGGCGGTCATGCGGTGGCGGCCCTGGGGTACGGTCATCCGGCCTGGACGCGCGCACTCGCCGAACAGGCGCGCGCCTGCCAGTTCCAGAGCAATGCGGTACCCATGGACGTGCGGCTGCGTGCGGCCGAGCGGCTGGTGCGCTTCGCGGGACTGGGTCTGAACACGGTGTTCTTCATCAACAGCGGCGCCGAGGCCAATGAGAACGCGCTGAAAATGGCGTTCCGCATGACCGGGCGCTCACAGGTGATCGCCCTCGAACACGGCTTCCACGGTCGCACCGCTGCGGCCGGCGCGATCACCTGGGGCGCGGCCAAGAGCTGGTACGGATTCCCCCGCGCGCCGTTCGAGGTGAAGTTCATTGCGCGCGACCGGATCGCGGCAATTGCTGAGGCGGTGACGGAGGAGACCGCGGCGGTGGTCGTGGAGCCGGTGCAGGGAGTCGGCGGCGCATTTGATCTGGGGGCAGCGTTTCTCAAGGCCCTGCGCGAGCGATGCAGTGCAACCGGCACGCAGCTCATTTTCGACGAGGTTCAGTGCGGCATGGGTCGCACGGGCTTCCCGTTCGCCGCCAATATGTACGGCGTCACGCCCGACATGATCACGACCGCCAAAGCGCTGGGCAACGGCTTTCCGTGCGCGGCACTGATGATGTCGGACCGGGTTGCCGCGGCCGTGAAGATGGATGCCCTGGGCACCACCTTTGGCGCGGGACCGCTGGCCTGCGCCGCCATCGAAGCGGTGATCGAGGCGATCGAGTCGGAGCACTTGCTGGAGCAGGTGCGCCGCGTCAGCGCCTACGTGCGCGAGACCTGCATCGTCGGCCCGGTCATCGGTCATCAGGGCGCGGGGCATCTGACCGGCCTGCGCACCGCTGGACCGGCCAAGGACGTGCAGCGCGAACTGCTGGCGCGCAACATCCTCGCCGGCACCAGCGGCGACCCGAATGTGCTGCGACTGCTGTCGCCGTTCATTCTCGAGGAACAGCACGTCGACCTGTTGCGGGCCGCCCTGCTGAGTCTGCCCAAATGAAGCGCTTTTTGGATCTCGCGGACTTCACGCGCGAGGACATCGTCGCGCTGCTGGCATTGGCGCAGCGGCTCATCGATCGGCCCGAACCGCAGGCGCTGGCGGGGAAGATTCTCGGCCTTCTGTTCTTCAACAATTCGCTGCGCACGCTCGCCTCGATGCAGGCCGGGATGGCACGCCTCGGCGGCAGCTCATTCGTCATCACGCCCGGCCAGGGCACCTATCAGCTGGAAGCGCGACGCGGCGTCGTCATGAACGGCACGGCCGCCGAGCATGTGCGCGAGGGGCTGCCGGTGCTCGCCTCTTACTGCGATGTCCTGGGCGTGCGCGCCTTTGCCGATGGCAAGAACCTGGAAGCGGATCTGGCCGAGTCGACCTTCAACGCCATGGCGCAGCTGATCGACAAGCCGCTCATCAATCTCGAATCCGCCATGTGTCATCCCTGCCAGGCGCTCGCGGACTGGAAGACCATGGATGATGCGAAGGTGCCCCGCAAGGGCCGCTTCGTGCTCTCCTGGGTCTGGCATCCGCGCGCGCTGCCGCTGGCGGTGCCGGCGACGGTGTTGCACATGGCCGCCATGCGCGGCATGGACGTGACAGTGCTGCGTCCGGAGGGCTTCGCCCTGCCGGCGCCGATCATGGACAAGGCGCGGCGCGCGGCCGCTGCGGCGGGAGGTTCGGTGCGCGAGAGCGCCGACCGTCGCGAGGCGCTCGAGGGCGCGCAGATCATCTACGCCAAGGAATGGGGTGCCACGAGCTGTTACGGGGATGCCGAAGCCGACGCACAGCTGCGCGGCACGCTCACCGACTGGTGCGTGCAGGACAGCTGGTTCAAGACCACCGCTCCCGACTGCCGGCTGATGCACTGTCTGCCGGTCCGGCGCAACACCGCCGTCGCGGACGAGGTGCTGGATGGGCCGCGCAGCATCGTGCAGCAAGAGGCCTACAACCGCCTGGTCGTGCAGATGGCGGTGCTCTACAGAATGCTCAAAGGAGACCCGCAGTGATCATGCATCGGACCGACCAGACGGCCGCCATCCGCGCCTTGAAGAGCGCGGCGCCCTACATCCGCATGTACAAGGGCAAGACGTTCGTGATCAAGGCGGGCGGCGGAGTCTTCGGCAATGCCGCCCTGACTCAGTCGCTGATCGAGCAGATCAGCATCCTGCACTACATGGGAGTGCGGGTGGTGATGGTGCACGGCGGCGGCCCGCAGGTCACCGAAGTCTCCGACGCGATGGGAGTGAAGACCCGGATGGTGCAGGGTCGACGCGTGACCGATGAGAAGTCCATCGAAGTCACCTCCATGGTGCTCAATGGCCTCATCAATACCCGCATTCTCGCCATCTGCCGGGAGCTGAACGTGCAGGCGGTTGGCATCAGCGGCGTCGATGCCGGGCTGGTCCAGGCTCACCGGCGCAAACCGATCAAGCTCGAAGGCACTGAGGAGCTGGTCGACTTCGGTCTGGTCGGGGATATCGATCGCATCGACACCAGCGCCATCAGAAACCTGCTCGAAAACGGCTACCTGCCCGTCATCAGCCCGCTGTCGGCGGATGAGCGCGGCACCTTGCTCAATATCAATGCCGACACCGTCGCGGCCGCGATCGGCGCGGCGCTGTCGGCCGAAAAGCTGATCCTGTGCACCGGCGCGCCGGGCATTCTCGAGCGCCTCGAGGATCCGGGCTCCCTGATCTCGTACACGGATCTCGAAGGCCTCGCGAAGCTGCGCGACAGCGGCAGCATCAGCGACGGCATGCTGCCCAAGGTGCGCGCCATCGAGAATGCCATCAAGGGCGGCGTGCGGCGGGTGCACGTGGTCTCCTACTCCGCACCCGAGGGCATCCTGGGTGAGGTCTTCACCAACGAAGGCACCGGCACGCTGATCGTCGATGACATCGACGCGCTGCCGGCGCACGAACAGCACGCGACATGACGCGGCTGTGGGACAAGGGCGCACCGCTTGATGCGCGCGTCCTCGCGTACACGGCCGGCGACGACTATCTGCTGGATGAGCGCCTGGTGCGCTACGACGTGCAGGCTTCGCTGGCGCACGCCCGCATGCTTCACGACCAGAAGCTGCTGTCGGCGGCGGATCTGTCGGCGATCGCGACCGGGCTCGATGAACTCGCGCAGTCGCATGGCCGCGGCGAGTGGCATATCGACATGGCGGATGAGGACGGGCAGACGGCCCTCGAATCGCGACTGACGCAGAAGATCGGCGAGCCCGGTGCGCGCATCCACCTGGGTCGCTCGCGCAATGACCAGGTGCTGACGGCCCTGCGCCTGTATCTGCGTGATGCCACGCGCGAGCTCGCGGCGGGCGCACGGCGCGTTGCCACGGCGCTCGATGAACTCGGCGCGCGCGAGCACGCAACGGTGCTGCCCGGCTACACCCACATGCAGCAGGCCATGCCGAGCTCGGTCGCATTGTGGGCCGGCGGCTTCGCGGCCGAGATTCGCGATGACGCGGACAACCTCGAGGGTGTCCTGCGCCGCCTCGGTAGGAATCCGCTCGGCTCGGCGGCCGGCTACGGCACCCCGGGCCTGCCTCTCGACCGGGATGCGACCACGACCAGCCTCGGCTTCGACTCGACCCAAACACCGGTGACGGCGGCGCAGCTGTCACGCGGCAAGGCCGAGGCGCATCTGCTGTTCGAGATCACCCTGCTGATGCAGGATCTCGGGCGTTTCGCGGCCGACGTGCTGCTGTTCTTTACCCAGGAATTCGGGTTCGTGGTGCTGCCGGATGCGTTCACGACCGGCTCTTCGATCATGCCGCAGAAGCGCAATCCTGATGTCTTTGAGCTGTTGCGCGGGCGCACCGCCACCGCGCACGCCGCGCTCGATGAGGCACTGGGCATCTTTGCGAAGCTGCCTTCGGGCTATCAGCGCGACCTGCAGCTGCTGAAGGCGCCGCTGTTCCGTGGCATCGATCTGGCCGCCCAGAGCCTCGACCTTCTGCCCTCGGCCATCGCCGCGATGTCCTTCAAGGGCGAGAACATCGCACTCGACCCCTCCATCCATGCAGCGGAACAGGCGTACGCTATGGTGGTCAAAGAAGGGATTCCGTTTCGCGAAGCCTATCGGCGCATCGCCGCGAAGTTAAGAAAGTGAGAGTGCTCATCCTCATGGCCTGCACCCTGGCGGGCATCAGCGCCTGCGGTCAGCGCGGCGCGCTCTACGTGCCGGACAAGAATGCCCGGGTCGTGACCCATCCGCCCGCCGCATCAGCTCCAGGTTCGGCCCCGTCCTCCGCGCCGCGCTGACGGTGAGCTATTTAGCGTCCGCCGGGAACAGCATCACGAAGGCCTTGCCATCCGGCGTCAGGTCGTACTGGCGGCGCAATTCGCTCTGCTGGAAACCCTTGATCGGCAGCGCTGTGGGATCGCCGGCCTTCGGTTCAGTGCCGGTGTCGATGTCCATCTGGAACATCTGGTCGCCCTGATCGAAGTAGATGCGCTTGCCGTCGGGCGACCACTGCGGATGGCTGCCGCCGTTCTGCGTCAGCTGCACGCGCTTGCCGGTGATCGGCAACGGCTCCAGCCACACTTCCGGCCGGCCGGTTTCATCAGAGGTGTACGCGATCCAGCGGCCGTCGGGAGCAATGGCGCTGCCGTATTGCGCCGAGCCGGGCTGGTCGACGAGGCGCGTGACCTTGCGGGTGGCCGGGTCCAGCTGCGAGATGCCGTAATCCCTGTCGCCCTTCAGCGTGAGGAAGGTGACCAGGCCATTCCTGTCGATGCCCTCGGGTGAGCGCCCGTCCCCGATATACTGCGGCTGTTCGGTGATATTGGCGTTCACACGCGCCACGAACAGGTCATCGGATCCATTGCCGGAACCCTGGAACACGACCCAGAGGTCATCGTGCGACCAGATCGGTGAGATATTGCGCGGCTCGACGATGGTCTGCTGCAGCGCGCGCCGCTGGTCCAGATTATCCAGGTCCGCCACGTACACCTTGTCGGTGAGATCGAAGGTGACCTGCTTGCCGTCGGGCGCGACGCGCGGTGCGCCCACCCCATCGGGCAGAGTACCCAGCACCTTCTTCTGACCCTGCAGGTCCACCAGGACGAGCTGGAGGTTGCCGTGCTGCTCGGCGGCGTGGCCCGCCGTAATGCTCGCGATGCAGGCCACCAGAGCCAGGATTTTGCGCATCTGTCCCCCGTCTTCTTATTGGTCCTTCCCGGCCGCGAAGTTTACTTGATTCGATTTCGAATAGGCGGCTAGGCGCGGAACAGATCCCGTAGCGGTTTGACGTTATTGCTGTCCGGAAACACGGTGTCCATGGCGGTGGCCGCGATCCCCATATGATCCACCAACGCGCCCTTGAGCAGCGCGCGCATATCCAACGTTGGCGCGACATCGCGCTGCTGATAGAGACGCGCGGCGGACAGGCCCGGCCAGTCGCTGATCACCCGCCCGCCCTGGACGGCGCCGCCGAGGAGAAATGCGGCAGTCGCGGTGCCATGGTCACTGCCACCGGTGCCGTTGACGGCCGCGGTGCGGCCGAACTCCGTCACGGCCAGCACGGCCGTGTTGCGCCAGGTGGGTCCGAGCTGGGTCTTCAAAGTGCGCAGCGCCCCATCGAGCGCGCCAAAGCGCGTGGCCAGCTGGCCACGCGCGCCGCCCTCATTGGCATGGGTGTCCCAGCCGGTGGTATCAAAGACTGCGACCCGCGGCCCGGCGTCATTGGCCAGAAATCCCGAGGTCGCGCGAATCACTTCATCGTAGCGATTTACGCCCGCACCGCCCGCCATCATTCCCTGCGACTCATCGCCCGCCATGGCGTTGGCGGTCTGCGCGGCGCCCAGTCGCTGCCCGAGCATCGGGTCGTGCGCATACAGGTCGGCGATGCGCTGCAGGGTGTCGTCATCGAGCTCCGCGAGCTTGGTGGGCGACCAGGAGGTCACTTCGGCGGGGCCGCGCATCATCAGCGGCACATTCGAGCCGAGGGCCACGCCGCGTTCGCGACCCGGGCCCGCTGTGGGTGACGCCGCCAGTGCCCGGTTCAACCAACCGGTCTGCGAGCCATGCGGCACCGGCACGCCGCTCTCGAGCACGTCCTGGCCGTCGAAGTGCGAGCGATCACGGTAGGGGGTTGCGACGGCGTGGAATACCGTCAGCTCCCCGGCTGCGAATGACTCATGCAGGAACGCCAGCTGCGGATGCAGGCCGAAGAGATGGTTGAGCGGCAGCGCGCCATCGGGCGATCCGGGTGCTGCGATGGCGAGGCCACCGCGCAGGCGCGCATAGTCCGCATCGCCATAGGGCGGTACCGCCGCCAAGCCATCCACCGCGCCGCGCATGATCACGACGATCAGGCGCGCATCGCCGCCGCCGCCCGCAAAGGACAAACGGGTCGTCAGCAGTGCGCCACCGGCGGCGATTGCCGCACCTCGGAGGAACTGACGACGCTTCATCGGCACTGTGTCCATGATCATCTCCGCATGAATTCCGGTGAGGCCAGCAGCAGCGTCACGGCCTGCGCGGCGCTCGCCGCACGGCCAAGCGCCACGCGCGTCTGATCGCCCAGCGTCGCACCCAGAATCTGCGGTGCGAGCTGCACCGCGTTGACGCTGGCGCCGATGCGCTGGCCGACCTGGTCCGCCCAGCGCAGTCGCTGCATCAGGCCCGAGGCACCATCCCAGTCGGCGCTGCGATCCGGCCAGCCCGCCGGCGAGTTCGGCGACCACACCCGCTGCCCCAGGTTGGTAAAGATCGGGGGCACCTTGCGCGCATCGTCAATGGGCAAATCGAGCGCACGCCAGGCCGAGATCACATAGTCGTTCGGCGTCTTGAATTTGGTGAGCGGCTCTGACCAGGCGGCCTCCTCGGCAATCAGCGCCCGATAAACCTGGGTCAAATCGCCTTCGGTCCGGGTGAACACCCGTGCCAGACGGCCGACCACAGCCGGCGGCGGATCATCGGCGATGAAATGCCGACTCAGCTGCGTTGCGATGTGCTGCGCCGTTGCGGGATTGCGCGCCAGATCGAGCAGCACCGAGGCGCCCTGATTCTCGCCCCCTTGGGCGTAGCGTCGCCCGAGGATGGTCTGGGCGCCGGGCTCGTGGATGTTGGTGCGGAAGAAGAACTCGCCGGGGTCGCCGCCGCCGTTCAGGCCCCTGCCGCTCGCGCCGATCGACCAGCCCGTGATCACCTTGGCGAACGCCGTGACGTCCGCCTGGGTGTAGCCCCCATTCACGCCGAGGGTGTGCAGCTCCATGATCTCGCGGGCGAGATTCTCGTTGATGCCGAGCGACTTCCCGGCGCGCTCCAGCGTGCGCCCCGCGAGCATGGAGTCGGGACCGACCGAGCGGAAGTTGTCCAGGTACAGGAGCATGGCCGGGTGGCGCTCGACCGCGAGCAGTAAATTCGAGAATGAGCCCAGCACGTTGGGCCGGATGGCCTCCCGTTCATAGCTGCCCGCGACGCCGAGCACGATCGCCTTGTCCACCGAGACGGCGAAGTGATTGCTCCAGAACTGGGTAATGCGCTCCAGGAACGGCCGGTTGGTGGCGGCGGCGAGGCGCAGGCGCGCGGTCACTTCGCCGACGTAGGCCGGCCGATAGATCTCGCCCAGCTTGACCACGGCGTCGACGACCGCCTGATTCGCCCCCGCCGCATTGGCGCGCTCGGCAGCGGGCGGATTACCGGCGCGCAGCAATCGGTTCTGCGCCCGCACCTTATCGATGGTTGCGACCATCGTGGCGGTGCTCTCGAGTGCCGGATCCGAAATGACCGGCGGCGCTCCCTTGAGCTGGACCTCCAGCCAGCCGCGCGGATCCTCGCTACTGGCCGCGATCTCGCCCGGGCGGGCCCCGAGCCCGAAGCGGTTGGTGGCGATGGCGGCGGCTTGAGAATCACGCATACGCGGCGGGCCTCCTTGGGGCGTTGAGATTAAAGCGCGGCACAAGACCCGGTCGTTGACAGCGGTCGATATAATTCGCCCGCCGCCATAACTTAATCCTACGAATAATTCCCAATGACCAAGTCCACCCTCGTTCTGGTCGACGGCTCCTCGTACCTGTACCGGGCCTTCCATGCCATGCCGCCACTGACCAATGCCGCGGGGGAGCCAACCGGCGCCGTGCTGGGCGTGCTCAACATGGTGGTGAAACTGACCCAGGACTTCCCGGGCGCGCGCCTGGCAATCGTCTTCGATGCACCGGGACGCACTTTTCGCGATGATCTGTTTGAAGCGTACAAATCACACCGTCCGCCAATGCCGGATGACCTGCGGGCCCAGATCGCCCCGCTGCTCGCCATCCTCAAGGCTCAGGGCCATCCCCTGCTGCGGATCGTGGGCGTCGAGGCCGACGATGTGATCGGCACCCTGGCCCGTCGGGCCGAGGCGGCGGGCTGCGCGGTAGTCATTTCGACCGGTGACAAGGACATGTCGCAGCTGGTCAATGATTCGATCACCATCGTCAACACCATGACCGGATCGCGCCTGGATCGCGCGGGCGTCAAGGCCAAGTTCGATGTCTGGCCGGAACAGATCATCGATTATCTGGCGCTGGTCGGGGATGCGTCCGACAACATTCCGGGCGTGCCCAAGGTGGGCCCGAAGACCGCCGCCAAGTGGCTCGAGAAATATCACAGCGCCGACGGCATCATCGCACACGCGGCGGAAATCGAAGGCAAGGTCGGCGAGAACCTGCGGGCGGGCCTCGAGACGCTGGCGCTGTCGCGCAAACTCGCGACGCTTCATACCGATGTGGAACTGCCGCTGAAGCTCGAGGAACTCGTGCCACAGCCGCCCGATACCGCGCAATTGCGCGAGCTCTACACGCGCTACGAAATGCGCTCGCTGCTGCGCCAGTTGACCGGCGAACCCCCGGCCGCAAAGGTACCCGCCGCTGCGGTCGCGACGCCCGCAGCGGCGGACTCAGATGCGCTGCCGACGCCCCCCGAGCGCAGGTACGAAACGGTGGTGACCTGGGACCACTTCGAAGTCTGGCTCGCACGACTGCGCAGCGCGCCGTTGTTCGCCTTCGATACCGAAACCACCAGTCTTGATTACATGGTCGCGCAGATCGTCGGCGTTTCGTTTTGCATCGAAGCCGGCAACGCGGCCTATGTACCGGTGGCGCATGACTACGCCGGCGCGCCCGAACAGCTCCCGCGCGAGCGGGTGCTCGCCGCATTGAAGCCGCTGCTGGAGGATCCGAACCTGCCGAAACTCGGACACCACCTCAAGTACGACGCGCACGTGCTCGCCAATCACGGTATCCGGATCCAGGGCATGCGTTACGACACCATGCTCGAGTCCTACGTCCTGAACAGCGTCGCGACCCGGCACGACATGGATTCGACGGCGGCCAAGTACCTTGGCGTCAAGACCATTACTTTCAATGACGTCGCCGGCAAGGGCGCGAAACAGCTGACTTTCAACCAGGTTCCGGTGGACACGGCCGCCGAATATTCGGCCGAGGACGCCGATGTGACGCTGCAGCTGCATCGGGTGCTGTCGGCGAAGCTGCGGGAGGTACCGAAACTCGAGTACGTGTACGCGCACATCGAACAACCGCTGGTGCCGGTGCTGGCACGCATGGAGTACTGCGGCGTACTGATCGATGGCGCGCGGCTTGTGGCGCAGAGCAGGCAGATCGAAGGTCAGCTGCGGGAACTGCTCGCCCTGGCGCACCGCGAGGCAGGTACCGAATTCAACATCGAATCCCCGAAGCAGCTGCAGCAGATCCTGTTTGAAAAGCTGCAGATCCCGGTGCTGCGCAAGACTCCGACCGGGCA
The DNA here is from genome assembly GCA_035486855.1 of Steroidobacteraceae bacterium. Lineage (GTDB taxonomy): Bacteria > Pseudomonadota > Gammaproteobacteria > Steroidobacterales > Steroidobacteraceae > DAIDKA01. The sequence goes on along the minus strand of DATHMT010000029.1, from coordinate 53,950 downwards.
GCCCTCCACGGCCGAGGATGTCCTGGAGGACCTGGCCGACTCGCACGCGCTGCCGCGGATCGTGCTCGATTACCGCGCCCTCGCGAAGCTCAAATCGACCTACACCGACAAACTGCCGCAGCAGATCAATGCCCCGACGGGGCGCGTGCACACCTCCTATCACCAGGCCGTCGCGCAGACCGGACGGCTGTCTTCGACCGATCCGAACCTGCAGAACATCCCGATCCGCCGCCCGGAGGGGCGCCGCATCCGCCAGGCCTTCATTGCTCCGCCCGGTCATGTGCTGCTGGCGGCGGATTATTCGCAGATCGAACTGCGCATCATGGCGCACCTCTCCGGTGACCCGGGACTGCTGGCGGCATTCGCCAATGACCTGGATGTACACGTGGCCACCGCGGCGGAGGTGTTCGGCATCCCGACCACGGCGGTCAGCTCGGATCAGCGACGCACCGCGAAGACCATCAACTTCGGACTGATCTATGGCATGTCGCCCTTCGGGCTGGCGCGACAGCTGGGCATCGAGCGCGGCGCGGCGCAGGACTACGTGAACCGTTACTTCGCGCGTTACCCCGGCGTGCGTCAGTTCATGGACAACACCCGCGAGCAGGCGAAGCGCGACGGCTACGTGGAAACGGTGAGCGGACGACGGCTGTACCTGCCGGATATCCGCTCGAGCAATCGCCAGTTGCAGCAGTACTCGGAGCGCAGCGCCATCAATGCACCGATGCAGGGTACGGCTGCGGACATCATCAAGCTCGCAATGATCAAGGTCGACGCCTGGTGCGAGCAGGAGCAGCCTCCGGCGCGTCTGATCATGCAGGTGCACGATGAGCTCGTGCTCGAAGTGCGCGTGGACGCCGTGGCCGAAGTGACCGAGGCCGTCCGCGCGCACATGGTCGCGGCGCTGGCGCTCAAAGTGCCCTTGAAAGTGGATACCGGAGTCGGCTCCAACTGGGATGAGGCGCACTAGAAAGCTTAAGAATGGCTTAAGAAGAACGTTGCTTTGTTACAACAAGTCGCAATGCAACCACTTGAAAGTTCAACAGTTTTTAATCTTTGGCCTGTTGAACTTTCAGGGGCCACCCACATCAAATCCTATGAGTGTCCCAAGCACTCCCCGCTTCCCTCCCTGGGCGGGTAACCCGGTACACGAGACCTGTTCCGGGTTAGTCTAGCCCCGGTGAGCTCAACAGAGTTCACCGGGGTCCTTTATTTACACGGAATCCTTTCCGGCTTCAAGAAAGCTCTCCAGGCGCTCCTGCGCGCCCTCGATGCCGATGCGCCTCAGGGCCGAAAACAGCTGCACCGTGGCTTTTCCCTTGAGCGCCGCCACCGCTTGCGCCTGAGTCTTCAGGCCCTCGGCCCGGGTCAGTTTGTCGGCCTTTGCCAGCAGGACGTGAATGCGCCGGCGCACCGGGTCCGCCCACTCGATCAACTCCAGATCGGCATCGGCCAACCCACGCCGCGAGTCCACCACCAGGAACAGACCCCGGAAACTTTCGCGCGGGCGCAGGGCATCGATCAAAGGCGCCCAACCGGCGCGCTCCGCGCGCGGCCCTTCCGCAAATCCATAACCCGGAAGGTCGACGATGCGCCGGTCGGCGCCGAGTGAAAAGAAGTTGAGCAGCCGCGTGCGTCCCGGCGTCTTGCTGGTGCGCGCCAGCGCGTGCCGCGCCGTGATGACGTTGATGGCGGAGGATTTTCCGGCATTGGAGCGGCCCGCAAAGGCGATCTCCACACCGTGGTCAGGTGGGAACTGGGCGCCGGCCGCGGCGCTCAGCATGAAGCTCACATCGGGGAATCTGCTCATCTCTATCTCTAGTGTACAATTTGCGGCCTCTCACGCCTGGAGCACGGATGAGCATGTCGCCGGTCACGAAAGCTGGTTGGATCGGTCTGGTTGCCTCGACCCTGATCCTGATTTCGGGGGCTGTGGTGCGGTCGGCCGCTGCGGTCGATGCCCTGGGTCAGGGTACGCCGTTCGCCGATGGTACCGTCGATGCCGGTGCGCTGAAGGCAGCCACCTGCTCGGCCTGCCATGGGCCCAATGGCAACAGCACCACGGCGCAGTGGCCGAAGATCGCCGGCCAGAATGCAGTGTACATCGCCGAACAGCTGCAATTGTTCAAGGCCGGCGTGCGCGTCAATCCGGACATGCTGAAGATGGTGAGCACCTTGAGCGACAAGGACATCGACAGCGTCGCGGTGTATTACCAGGCGCAGACACCGGTCGGCGGCGAGGCTGATCCCAAGATGTGGCAGGCGGGCGAAAATCTGTATCGTTTCGGCGATCCCGCGCGCGACATTCCCGCTTGCACGGCCTGCCACGGCCCGGTCGGTCGCGGCAATACGGTCTCCGATTATCCGGCCCTGCGTGCGCAGTTCGCCGACTACGTCGCCAAGCAGCTCACTGATTTCGCCAGTGGCGCACGCTACAGCGGCGCGAAGAGCGGGGCGCCGACCAGTCGCAATGGCTACATGATGACGACCATCGCGAAGCGCCTGAACGCCGATGACGTGAAGGAACTCGCCGCCTACATTCAAGGGATGCGATGACACGCGTCCTGGTTCTGCTGCTCGCCCTGCTGCCGGTGAGCTTCGGGGCCTGTGCCCGCCAGGGCACGGCGCCACCGAGCACCCAGAGTGTGAGCGCGACGGCGCCCGCGCCGCTGCAGGCCCCCCGCAATCAGGCCGCGGATGCCCTCACCGCCACGGCCGAAAACGCCGCCAGTGGCCCGGATGCGGCGGATGCGAGCGACGATGTGCCGGTGGGCACCACTTCGCTCGAGAAAATTGCCGAGATGCCCTCGCAGCACCAGTTGCCGAACGGTCGCTGGAAACCGGGCGTCAATTACGACCCGGTGGTTCCGGCACAGCCGACCTCGGTGCCGGCCGGCAAGGTCGAAGTGATGCAGGCCTTCTGGTATGCCTGTCCCCATTGCTACGACCTGGAAGAGCATCTGGCCGCCTGGCGCAAGAGCAAGCCCGACTACGTCGAATTCGTGCGCGTGCCGGTGATGTGGGGGCCGGTTCACCGCGCCCACGCCCAGCTTTATTACACGCTCAAGCAACTCGGCCGCAACGATCTGGACGCCAAGGTCTTCGAGACCCTGCATCAGGGGACGAATCCGCTGGTCGGCAACACCCCCGAGGAAACCTTCTCCCGACAGCTGCAGTTTGCGCAGGCCAACGGCATCGATCCGGAGGCGTTCCGCAAGGCTTACAACTCCTTCGCGGTAAATTCGGATCTGCAGCGCGCCGAGGAGATCGGCGACCGCTACCACATCGAGGCCGTGCCGCAGATCATCATCAACGGCAAATACATGACGGATGTGGGCAAGGCCGGCAACTACGAAAATCTGTTCGCGGAGATCAACGACCTGGCCGCCGGCGAGCACAAGCGCTAGCAATCCAGGTAAACTTACCGGTTGCAGTCAAGCGCGCCCGTAGCTCAGCTGGATAGAGTGGCAGCCTCCGAAGCTGCAGGTCGTGGGTTCGAATCCCGCCGGGCGCGCCATGTACGTCGCGACATGCCGTACAAAAATGACTTCGGTTCATGCGGCCCCGCGCCTGTCAAAACCTGTCACCCGCCCCCACGAGTACGATCTGCAGGTTCGCGGGCATCAGGATCGCAACGGCCAGCGCGGTGGTGCACTTCGATGCAAAAATGAGGGCGCGCCGCTGCGTATTGTTATGGAACTTTCGAGCGAGCCGCACGGGTCGAGTTCCTCGACAGCGCCGACTAAAATGGTCTACGATTCAGTAACTCTTTGAAATATCGGCGCTGCCATTACTCAATTTCCAGAGCGTGGCGGTAACTCGCTATACTTCGGCGCCCACTTTAGGGCGGATGGTGTCGGGCGTTAATGTGAGCAAGCAGGACACACACTTCGTCAATACCTTCAGCATGGTGATCGGCCTGCTGGTGCTGGTCGCGATCTGCATCGGAGTGTTCGCGCGCGTGGTCGCCGCGCATACCCAGGAAACGGATGTGGTCGAACAGCGCGACTTCACGACCAGCGTGGCCGACCGCATCGAACCGCTGTCCCAGGAAGCCGTGGTCGGGCAGGACAATACCGCGCTGGCCATCAAGCCCGATGCTCCCGCGGGTGCCGGGGCGGCGCTGCCGATTCCGAAGGATGGGACGGCGGTCTACGAACAGGTCTGCTCGGCCTGCCATGGCCTGGGGATTGCGGGGGCGCCGAAGGCGGGCGATGCGACGGCGTGGGGCCCGCGCCTCGCCAAGGGCAAGAACGTTCTGTATGACCACGCGCTCCACGGCTTCACGGGGCAGGCCGGAACGATGCCCGCGAAAGGCAATCGCCTGGACATCCCCGATGCCATCATCGAGGAAGGCGTGGACCACATGATGGGCATGGTCAAGCACTGACGCGCACGAGGAACCTTCGCATGCCCAAGGCGCTGAGCGATCCGAAATCCAATGGGCGAAATACCGTCGCCCTGGATTCGCATGCCCTGGGTACGCTGCAATACATACGCGCCTCGATCGATGCCGCCGGCCTGCTCGCCGTCCCCGGCTCGGCGGGTATCGCCATGGGCGCGGTCGGAGTCCTGGCGGCGCTGGTGGTCGCGCTCAAAGTGGTCGCAGTGCCGTGGCTCGAGATCTGGCTGATCGCGGGTCTGGTCGCGGTTGCCGCCGGCACCGCGCTCATGGTTTACCAGGTGGTCAGCCGCGGCACGGCGCTCTATCGTGGGCCGCTGCGCAAGTTCCTGATGTGCCTGTGCCCGCCGCTGCTGGTGGGCGCGGTGCTGACCTGGCAGCTGTGGCTGCATGGCGGGAGCGCCATGATCCCCGGGGTGTGGCTGCTGATGTACGGCTGCGCCGTCATGGCGGCCAGTACCCTCACCCGGCGCGCCCTGGCCGTGATGGGTGCGCTGCTGGCGGTGCTCGGCGTGATCGCGCTGCAGGTCCCCGTGGGTGATCAGAATGCCGTTCTGGGAGTTGGCTTCGGTGGCCTGCACCTGCTGTTTGGTATGCTGATCGGTGGACGGAACCGGGAGGTCTCCTAAGTGACTAACAGGACTAACGCCAGGCGGCATGTCGAAGTGGTCGATGCGCAATCGCCGCGCGCGCACGCGTCCCGCGCTGGTGCGAGCGACGACGACCGCTTCGAGCGACTGATCTATGGGCGTGTGCGGCTGGGGATCATGAGCGCGCTGGCCGTGAATGAGCAGCTGACCTTCAACGACCTGAAGGCGCTCTTCGACGTGACCGATGGCAACCTCGGCGCCCACGCGCGCAAGCTCGAGGATGCGGGCTACATCTCGTGCCGGAAGACTTTCGAAGAACGTCGGCCGCGCAGCGAATACCGGCTGACCCATACCGGGCGCAAGGCACTCGAGCGCTACCTGCAGCATATCGAAGCCGTGATCCGCGCGACCCGCCGTGCGTAGTCCACAGTTTGGTATTTTTTTGGCCCACTAGCTTTGCAATGTAGAGTACTCTTTGATGCCTATGCATGTGGCGATCATCATGGATGGCAACGGGCGCTGGGCGGGTCGTCGTGGCCTGTTGCGCACCGCCGGCCATATCGAAGGCGCACGCACGGTGCGCCGGATCGTGGAGGCCGCCGCGACGGCCGGTGTCGGCACACTGACGCTCTACGCTTTTTCTTCCGATAACTGGGCGCGCCCCGAACGCGAGGTCGCGGCGCTCCTGAAGCTGTTCCGGCGCTACCTGCTCACCGAGACCGAGCGCTGCATTGAGCAGCAGGTTCGGCTGAACATCATCGGCCGACGCGACCGGCTGGGGCCGGCGTTGCTGCGCGCCGTCGAACACGGCGAGCGACGTACCGCGCACTGCACCGGCATGCACCTGCGCATGGCCGTGGATTACTCGGCGCGTCACAGCATTCTGCAGGCGGCGTCGGGCGCCGTGCGCGTCGAGTGCGATTCGGATGATGAGTTCACGCAGTTCCGCTCGCGTTTGAACGCGGTGAACCATTCGGCGCCGGCTCCGGATGTGGATCTGCTGATCCGCACCGGCGGTGATCAGCGGCTCAGTGATTTCCTGCTGTGGGAGTGCGCGTACGCCGAACTCTACTTCACGGATTGTCTGTGGCCGGATTTCGCCGGCACCGATTTCGGCCGTGCGCTGGAGGACTTCTCCAAAAGACAGCGGCGCTTCGGCAAGGTCAGCGAATCCCTGCCTCAGCAGGCCCAGGCGCAGACTTAGAAGGCACCGGCGGCGCGGCGCAACTGCACCGCTTCGGCGATGTGCGCCGGCTCGATGACATCGCTGTCCGCCAGGTCCGCGATCGTCAGCGCGACCCGCAGCACCCGATGGTAGGAGCGCGCGGTGAGGCCGAGTCGTTCAAACACCCGCTCGAGCAAGTCGATTCCCGCAGCCGTCGGTCGCGCCAGCGCCTGCAACTGCGGCTGCGGCAGCTCCCCATTCAGACAGCCACTGCGATTCATCTGACGCTCGCGCGCCCGGGCCACGGACTGTGCGGCGCTGGCAGTGGTCAGCGGTGGCGAGCAGTTGGCACTGACCAAGACCTGCGGGCCACCGCGCCACTCGCCAATGTCCGCCACCGGCACCCGCGGCACATCGACGAACAGATCGATGCGATCGAGCAACGGGCCGGAAATCCTCGCGCGATACGCCTCGATCTGCGCCGCAGTGCACCGGCACCTGCCGCAGGCATCGCCGAGATATCCGCAGGGACAGGGATTCATGGCGGCGATCAGCTGGAAGGCGGCCGGATACTGCGCCTGGGCGCGCGAGCGCGAGATGACCACGGTGCGCTGCTCCAAAGGCTCCCGCAGGCTCTCGAGTACGCGCCGGTCAAACTCGGGCAGCTCATCGAGGAACAACACCCCGCGATGCGCGAGACTGACTTCCCCCGGTCGCGCCTGTGCGCCGCCACCGACCAGCGCGCTCGTCGAGGCCGAGTGATGCGGAGCGCGAAACGGTCGCGTCAGGAAACTGTGCGCGCCCGGCTCCTGCGAACTGACGGAGGCGATGGTGGCCACTTCGAGCGCCTCGAGCGCAGACATCGGCGGCAGCAGCGCCGGCAGACGCATCGCCAGCATGGTCTTGCCGGAGCCCGGCGGCCCGCTCATCAGCAGACTGTGGAATCCCGCCGCGGCGATCACCAGCGCGCGTTTCGGCAGCTGCTGGCCGCGGATATCCGCAAGCTCCAGCACCGGCGCCGGTTGCGGCGCGGGCAGCACTTGCGAACCTTCACGGCGAGCGGCCCAGGTGCCGCGCAGATGGGCACAGACATCCAGCAGGCTGCACGCCCCGAGCGTGCGGCCGTGGCGCACGATGCGGGTGTCGCGCACATTGGCCTCCGGCACGATGATTTCATGACCCGCACGCGCCGCATGCGCGGCCGCCAGTGTGAGGCCGCGAACCGGCAGCAGCTCGCCGCTCAGACTCAATTCACCGTAGTACTCACGCGGCGCCGCGCCCGCCGCAGCCACGTCGAGCAGCTGGCGTGAGGCCATGAGGATACCGAGGGCGATGGGCAGATCGAAGCGACCGCCCTCCTTGGGCAGATCGGCGGGCGCGAGATTGACGGTGATGCGTCCGGCCGGGAATTCAAACCCGGAGTTGGTGAGCGCGGCGCGCACCCGCTCCTTGCTCTCTTTCACCGCCGTCGCGGGCAGCCCGACGATGGTGAAGACCGGCAGACCGGCGCCCAGGTTCACCTCGACCTGAACCAGCGGTGCGGTGAGTCCGAGCTGGCCGCGGCAGTAGGTCGCCGCGATCGCCATCAGGCTGAACCCGCGCTCCCGCCGCTGCCTTCCAGCTGCGCCAAGCGCGCCTCGAGCGCCGCGAGCCGTGCGCGAGTGCGTTCCAGCACCTTGGTCTGCACGTCGAATTCATCGCGCGTGACCAGATCCATTTTTCCCAGGGTACTGCGCAGGACCGCCCGGAAATTGTGTTCCAGATCGGCCTGGGCGCCGCGCACGGCGGCGGGGAGGCTGGCAAAGAGGCGTTTGGCGAGTTCGTTGATCGATGACGGTTCCATTTCGAGATCCTTTCCTAGGGGTGCCCCTGATTGACGCACAAGCCCCCAACTGGGCTCTGAATTGGTGCAAAACGAGGTCCTAAACCCTCATAACCTGTGGAATTCACGGAGGAATTTCCAATGGCACGGAATCTGCACCCTTCCAGCGCGCTGCCGAAAGCATACCCGCGCCGAGGGCGCGGTGTCTGTCTTAGAAATTGGCGCAAGACGCTTGATTGGCACATGTCCTACGAAAACGAAACAACACCGGGAGAGACCATGCCCACCGCTCCATTGACCCCTCTGAGATCCTTGTTCCGTGCCGTCACTGGGCGGTCCGTATTGTTGATGGCCCTCGCCACTGTGACCTTTGCTGCGGTGAGTTTCACTCCGACCGCGAGCTATGCGGACGCCACCTCCGCTCCGGCCGCCGCGGCTCCCGCGGCAGCGGCACCCGACGCCTCGGCGCCGGCGGCCAGCTCTGCGGCCACCAGCTCCGCCCCGGCGGCTGCGGCCCCTCAGCCCAACAAGGGTGACATGGCGTGGATGATGACTTCCACGGCGCTCGTGCTGTTCATGTCGGTTCCGGCCCTCGCGCTGTTCTACGGCGGCCTGGTCCGTGAAAAGAACATGCTGTCGGTGCTGATGCAGGTGTTCGTGGGTTTCTCCCTGATCACGGTGCTGTGGTGCGTGTACGGCTACTCACTGGCCTTCACGGAGGGCCCGAATCCGTTCATCGGCGGCCTGAGTAGGCTGTTCCTGAACGGCACCTTCAATCCGGCCGATGGCAGCTACAGCATGGCGTCCACGTTCGACAAGGGCACCCCGCTGGTCGAGCTGGTCTATGTGGGCTTCCAGGCGACCTTCGCGGCGATCACCTGCTGCCTGATCCTGGGCTCGCTGGTGGAGCGCATCAAGTTCTCCGCCGCGCTGGTGTTCATGGTGATCTGGTTCACCTTTGCCTACCTGCCGGTCGCGCACATGGTGTGGTACTGGGAAGGCCCGGATGTCTACACCACAGCGGCGGTGGTTGATGCCCAGAATGCCCATGCCGGTTACATCTGGCAGATGGGCGCGCTGGACTTCGCCGGCGGCACCGTCGTGCACATCAACTCCGGTGTCGCGGGTCTGGTGGGCGCCATCCTGCTGGGCAAGCGCATTGGTCTCGGCAAGGAGTCGATGGCTCCGCACAGCCTCACCATGACCATGATCGGCGCCTCGATGCTGTGGTTCGGCTGGTTCGGCTTCAACGCCGGCTCGGCGCTGGAAGCCAACGGCTCGGCGGCTCTCGCCTTCATGAACACCTACCTGGCCACGGCCTGCGCGGTGTTGTCATGGATGGGCATCGAGTGGATCGTCAAGGGCAAGCCCTCGATGCTGGGTGCCGCCTCGGGTGCCGTCGCCGGCCTCGTCGCCATCACGCCGGCCGCGGGCAACGTCGGCATCCCGGGCGCCTTCATCATCGGCCTCGGCGTCGGTGTGGTGTGCTTCTGGGGCGTCACGGGTCTGAAGAAGATGATCCGCGCGGACGATGCGCTGGACGTGTTCGGCGTCCACGCCCTGGGTGGGGTGTTCGGTGCGCTGACCACGGGCATCTTCAATGCCCCGAGCCTCGGCGGCCCCGGCAGCGTTCAGGACTGGGTGACCGGCAAGGTCGGCTATCCCGGCATCTGGGCGCAGTTCCTGATCCAGCTGAAGGCGGTCTGCATCGTGGTCTGCTGGACCGCGGTCGTGGCCCTCATCGGCTTCGGCGTGCTGAAGTTCGTCATGGGCATCCGCGTCACCGAGGAGGAAGAACGCGAGGGCCTGGACATCTCCAGCCACGGCGAAAAGGCCTACGGGCACTGATGCCGTGAGACTCGCCAGCCGCGGGACCGGCCACCGCGACTGACTCAACCCCGGTCCCGCCACGCGCGCGACCGGGGTTTTGTTTTTAAGGCCCCAGGCGCAGTCCACGCCTTCGCGAATGTGACGGAGTTCAAGGTTTACGGCGGCACGTTCGGCGCTACACTGGGGGTCTTGGAGGACCCCTCATGCGCCGCATTTTCATCGCCCTGGCCGCACTGGCCACGGCCGTCACGACGGCCCAGGCCGACGTTTACAAGACCGTCGATGCGCAGGGCCAGGTTCACTACAGCGACCAGTGGTCGCCCGGTGCCGAACTCATCAAGAGCGATCGGGGCCGGCTCGCACTCAACGCCAGTGCCCCGGCGCCCGCCGATGATCAGAAGAAGCCGGTGGCGCCCAACGATCACACGCCGGCGGATGCCGCGGCCAAACTGGCCGCGCAGAAGGCGGTCAACGCTGACCTCGCGGCCGTGAAGGCCGAGGAATGCAAGCGACTCCAGGACCAGTACGACAAGCTCATCCATGCCCGACGTGTCCTGCAGGCGGAACCGGGTCCGAACGGCGAACGTCAGTACATGACGGATGCCGAGGCGGATGCCGAACGGGTCAAGACCAAGCAGGCCATGGACGACGCCTGTAGTGCCGGCTCAGGCTGAGGCCCGCTGCGGCTTTGCCGGCCTGGGCGCGATGGGCGCCCACATGGCCCGCAATCTCAAGCGCGCCGGCCTCCTGCACGCGCTCTGGAACCGCACCCCCGGTAAGTCCGAATCCCTCGCCGCCGAACTCAACTGCACGGCTGCCGCGACGCCTGCCGCTCTGGCGGCGAGCTGCGAGGTGCTGGTGCTGTGCGTCTCGGCGGACCAGGACGTCCTGGATGTCATCGAGGCCATGCGACCCAGCCTCACCGCCGGGCAGCTGCTCATCGACTGTTCGACCGTCGGTGCCGCCACGGCGCAGCGGGCAGCGGCCACTCTTGCGGCGCAGGGTGTCCAGTTTCTGGACTGTCCGGTCAGTGGCGGTGTCGAGGGCGCCCGCGATGCGACGCTCGCCATCATGTGCGGCGGCGAGGCGGCCGCCTTTGCGCGCGCGCAACCGGTCTTGGGCGCAATGGGCCGCACCATCACTCATTTCGGCGCCAGTGGCAGCGGCCAGGCCGCCAAGGCCACCAACCAGATCATGTGCGCGGGCATCATCCAGGCCGTCGCCGAGGCCATGGCGTTTGCGCAGGCTCATCAGTTGCCATTGGATAGGCTCGTCGACACCCTGGGAAAGGGCGCGGGCAGCAGCTGGTACTTCGTGCACCGCGCGCCGAACATGATCCGCGGCACCTATCCACCGGGCTTTCGGGTGCGACTGCATGCCAAGGATCTGGGCATCTGCAAGGAGATGGCGGCGCGTTTCGGCGTGGCGCTGCCGGTCGTCGAACGCATGCTCGGTGAATACGCCGAACTGGTGCGGCGCGGCTACGGCGATGAGGACATCTCCGCCGACTTCCGGCTCAAGAGCGAGCTGTTCGCGAACCCCTCGCGCGACGCGTAAGTCCGCCCTTCCCTTACCCTACGTTACTGCCAGCAGGTCGTATTGGGCGTCGAATCCGTGCCGGTGGCCGTGCGCGCGCCGGTCTGCGTCACGACGAAAGTCTGACAGGCCGTATCGTTCACCTGGGGGCCGGTGGCCAGCGCCTGCACGGTGACCGTGAACGTACCGGTGGTCACGCCGGTGGCGCTGGCCGTCGGCGCCGTGACCGTGATCGAACTGATCTGGTAGTAGGTGCCGGTGGTGACCGGGAAGCTGCCGCTGCCCGACGTATAACCCAGCTGACCCGTGTCGGCGGTGTAGGTGTTTTGCGTGGCGTAGTACCGCTCCTCACGCGAGGCGGCATCCAGGGCGGTGGTCTGCGCTTCGGTGCGTCGCGACTTGCGCATCTGCGCCTGATAGGACGGGACGGCGATGCTGACCAGAATGGTCACGACGACCATGGCCACGATCAGCTCGATCAGCGTGAAGCCGCGGGAAGTTTGCATGGTGGGTATCCTCATCGCAGCTGCACCCAGGTGAGCCGGCGCCCGACGTAGTTCGGGGGCAGCTGCACCTGCAGGGCCGAGGGGGAATTACCGACGGTCTGATAGACCAGCCAGTTCTGTCCGTTTGCCGTCGTAACCGGGAACGAAGTACCCGTGGCGTTGGTCTGCTCGGCGATCGCCTGCGTGTCGTGGTACTGCGTGGCCGAGGACTCGGTAAAGAAGTTCGGGATGAAGGTGCCGCTCATCACCGAGACGGCATACGTGTAGCCCGTGTCGGAGTTGCTCGTGCACTGCAGGGTCGAGTTGCTGGCCGGTATCGTGGAGTTGACCACGAATGCCGTGCCGAGTACGAGCGGGTTGTAGACGATCTGCTCGTAGGTCTTCGCCGCAGTGCTGGTGGCCGCCTGGCTGCCGGGCAGATTCAGGTACCAGCCATATTGTCCCGACCCACCCGTACAACCGCTGGTGCCCGCCCAGCACACGGCCGCCTGGGTCGTGCCGCTGTCCTCGCCCAGGGGACTACCGTTGCCCGCGGTATAGGCGCTGGCGTTCTGGGTGATCGTGATCGGCTCCAACTGCGAGGCCTGCACGGTATAGACAAAGGTCGGCGGATTGGACGGGCTGCCGGTGGAGGCCGCCGTCAACGACGCGTACTGCGTCGCCGATTTGGAGTTCCAGCCGACCGAGGTGGTGCCCATGTTCCAGTCCCAGACACCGTACAGCGCCTGCTGGCCGCTCTGGTAGTTCACCGCGGCAAGGTTCGTGACCTGATTCTTCTGCCCGGTGCCGAAGCCGAGCATCAGCGTGTTCGTGCCGGCGGTGGTGGACCCGGAGGCCACCGTCAGTGCCGTGGTGATCGGCTGCCCGGTGGGCGTCGTGAACAGCGGGCCCGGCGTCACCGCCCAGGTGGTTTCGGTCTGGCTGGTCAGATCGAAGCGCCAGATATTGCCCTGCAGGTCACCGGCATAGACGAAGTCGGTGATGTGATCACCGTCCAGGTCGGCGCTGCTGACGTAGGAGATGCCGTTCGGTGCAGCCGTCGAACCGGTGCCCGTGGAGAGGTAGTAGGTCGTCATGATCGGCAGCTGGGTCGTGCCGTTATAACCGCTGATGGTCATGACGAAGATGCCGGCATCACCGCTGGCACTGCCCAGGCCGTTGCCGAAGATGATCGCCCAGCGGCCATCGTGCAGCCGGCGAACGATCGGCGTGCCGTAGGTGTTGCCGAGACTGTTGGCACATTGGAAGCTGCCGGTATCAAGGGCGCAGACGAGGTTGGCCGCCGTCCACTCGCCAACCACCGTCGTGGCGGCGTTCGCCTCGATGAAATTGTTGGTCGTGCCCGTGCCGGGATTGGTGACATCCAGCGCATAGATGGCCGCACCACCGGCGCCGAGACCCCCGACCACCCAGGTGTGCCAGGCGTTGTTGTAGAACAGGTCGCCCGTTCCGGGCGTGGCATCCACGTAGAAGTCGTGGCCGTAGTTCTGATTTGAATAATCCAGTGAGGGTGCCGTACAGGCGGCGGTGCTGCCCGAGAGCGGGCTCACGCCATGGATGTTCTGCACGAGCGACAGCGTAGCCGCCATGGGGTTGTTGACACAGCCCGCGGTGCTGCCGTTGGTCGGCGAGGCGAGCACCGCGCCTGGCACATACGCCATGACTTCGAGACCGTCGTTGGGCGCAGCGCTGCTGCTGGTGTCGAAGGCGCCGGCGGAGTTGAACGAGCCGCTGCGGAAGGCGTGCAGCATGCCATCGTTGGCGCCGACGTAGACGACGTTGGTGCGCGTCTGGCCGGCGTTGGCGAATGTCGTGTAGGTCTGCGCACCCGAGGCGGCCTCCGGAGCCGTGGCGGCAGAGTAGAGCTTGTCCTTCCAGGCGGCCGTGTACGGGTACTGCGGCGGACCGACCCACACGGGGCTCGAGTCGACGATGTCGCCCAGGACGCTGTCACGTGGCCGGAAGCACGGTGTGCCCGGGGACGGGGTCGCACCGGTGGTGGGGGCTACGTACATCGGACACGGCGTGGTCGAATTCGACAGCTCGTTATCGCGAGCGCCGCGCAGATAGTTGAGGCGGTACAAATTGTTGGTCGTCGCATCTCCCAGATCGAGGCTCAGGAGCTGGGCCGCGGTAATCCCACCCCCCGATGTTCCCGGTGCTTCGAATGGCACACCGCCCGTGGCTCCGTAGGTCAGGATCACTCGCGACCCCGGGGCCTCCGCGGCCGTCGGACCCGGCACACCCGTCGGACAGGTGGCGTTCGAGCCCACGCCGGTGAGCACGCAGGAGGCATCCCAGGTCGGCGTCTGATTGACGACCAGGGCGCCGTTGCTCAAGCCCAGCGCATTGGCCGTGACGCGGCCGGTCCAGTCGAGCGTGTCATAGAACGAGAAGTAGGCGTAGGAGCCGGTCGGCTGAATTTCGGCTGACTGCCGCTGGTTGACGCCGACGGAACTGGCCGCCTGATTGACCGGTTGGGATTTGAAACAGAGAATTTCGTGGACGTTCGATGCGCCGCCGGTGGAACCGGCGAAGCCATAGCGAACCGTTTGCGGCAGCGGTCCGTTGTTGGCCGTGATGCTCTGGTTCTGGATGATCGACTGGTAGGCCGCACCGTTGAAGCTGTACGACAGACTCAGCAGACCGCTCGGGGTGATCTTCAGGTTGTAGAGAATGGTGTTGGCCGCCGAGCGGGTCATCGCACTTTCATTGGGGATCTGGATGGGCGTGCCCGAGGAGGTGGTTCCCGAGAGCACCTGGTAGCCGCCCGGAATGGCGGCGTAGTCCAGAATGCCGGCCGTGTTCAGCGGATTGGCTGCATTACCGTTGCCATCCGGAGCATAAGTCAGGGTCGTATTGCCCGTGTAGGGTGTGGTGCTGGCGAGGATATTGCCCAGCGTCCACCCGGACGCAGCGCCCAGCGTATTGACCAGTGCGTTGTAGTTGAACAGATGGCCGGACTCACAGGTCGCCTGTACGAGCAGCTGCGCGACATTGGCATTGACCGAGCTCGGCGTGCTTCCCGCAGCCGGCGTGCTGGTCGTGGTCAATGATGCGGTCTCGCTGTCGGGAAGCTGAGGAACGGTGCAGTAGCCATACGGATAGGTACCGCTCGTGGTCGGGCTGTAGGTGCCACTGCTGCACGAGTTGCACATGTTGTTCGTGAGCGTCTTACCGGTGGCGCAGGCGTTGGCCGTGGTCGCCGTCGGCGCGGAACAAATGGGGCTGGAGGTCGTCTGGCCGGAAAGGGTCCCGCTCGAGCACGACACGCACTTGCCCAACGCGCCATCGTACGTGCCGCCTGATGAGCAGCTCTCACTGCGCGGCGTGGTTTCCGTCGGAGTTGCCGCGCAGGACGGCGTCGCGGTGGTGCCGCCGGACAAGGTCGAGCCGGTCGGACACGCCACGCACTGGGCAGGCGCGGCGAGCGCGCTGTCGTACGTACCGGATGCGCAGGTCTCGCCGGTCGGGGTGGTGGTCGTCAGTGTCGCCGTACAGGAGGGCGTCGCGGACGTGCCGTTCTGCAGCGTCGTGCCGGCCGGGCAGGAGACGCACTTGCCGAGCGTGGTGTTCTTGGTGGTACTGCCTGCGCAGATTCCGCTGCCGGGAATGTTGGTCTCGATCACGGTAGCCGTGCAGCTGGGTGTTGCCGTCGTGCCGCCCGTCAGAGTCGAGCCGGTCGGGCAGGCCTCGCACTTGGCCAGCGCAGCATCGTAGCTGCCGGAGGCGCAGGTCCCGCCGGAGGCGGCGGTTTCGGTCGGCGTTGCCGAGGTACAGGCCGGCGACGAGGTCGTCTGGCCGGACAAAGTCAATCCGGTCGGACACGACACGCACAGGTTCGGCGCGCTGAGCGCGCTGTCGTAGGTCGAGCCGGAGGGGCAGGTCACGCCGGTGGGCGCGGTTTCGGTCGCAGTGACCGCCGAGCAGGTGCCCGTGGTGCCATTGGCGGTCGAACCGGTCGGGCAGGTGATGCACTTGCCGGTGGTCGCATCGTAGGTGCTACCCGGCGTACCCGTACAGGTCGCGGTGGTGATCAGGGTCCCACTCGAAGCCGTCGTGGTCGTGCAGGAGCCGTTTGGGTAGGCCCCGCTGGTCGTCGGACTGTAGGTTTGTCCGGTGGGGCAGGCGACGCAGCGGTTGGCCGCGGCGAGGGCCACATTGTAGGTGTAGAAATCACCGCTCGGCGCGGCCGGGCAGTTCGAGGTGCCCGTGGTGACGGTGCAGGTGCCGGTGCCCTGGCCACTGTAGGTACCGCTGCTGCAGCTTTCGCAGGCGTTCAGGGTCGCGTCGTAGGTACCGCTGGAGCAGGTGGCATCGGTATAAAAGGGATGCGTGGTGTCACCGGCGGCGTACGGGGAACCGTACGCCGTCGACAGCGCCTGCCAGGAAATATTGCCGGCGCCACGCAGGCCGATGCGGCTGGGCTTGTAGCCACCGCCGGTCGCGGTGTTGTCGCCCGATGCGGACCAGGCGGTGCCCTGGGTGTTCACTTTGCCATTCAGGAAGTTGCCGTACTCATCGATACCGAGGCCGAGGTACGCGCCGACCAGACCATCGTGGGGCGTGTTGGAGTTCGAGCAGGTGTAGGCAAGACTTCCGCCCCATGCGCCGTACTGCTGGTAGTTGGCCGGGGCGGTGGTGGTCTCACCGAAGATGGTGAGATTCGGGTTGCTGGAGGCGATATAGCAATAGGCCGGTATGGTGGTACCCGCGAGCGGCGAACAACCATCCAGCAGGTAGAAGCTGATGCCGTCCGCGCCGGACCCGTTGCCCGAATCGCCGTGGTACGTCACCGTCTTGAAGGTGAACTGCAGACCCGCGGTGGTGGAGTAGGTGTTTGCCGAAACGATCGAGCCGTTCTGACCGTGGCCGGTAGTGCCGGAACTGGAGCCGTTGGTGAAGCGCAGGGCGCCAGTGCCGACGGCATCGGGCGACTGCAATGCGGTGCCGCCCGGAGCGGCGGTGCTGCCCAGGTAACCATTGCTGCCGCCGACCAGGTACGGGTCGCCGGCGTATTGACTGTGCGCCTGTCGGTAATAGGTCCCCAGCACGTCGGTTGAACCGTCGATGACGCAGGCCGGAATCGACAGCGGGATCGAGCCCACCGCCGCCACCGGCTGCGTGCCGGCCGTGAGGCAGGCGCCGCCCGACACCAACCAGTTGCCCACGCCGTTGTTGTTGCTGCTGAGGGCTCCCGTGAAGTCCTCATTCAGCTGCGTTTGCGCCGACGCCGCGGTGGCCAGTGCCAAACCCAGCACCGCCGCCAGCGATAGAATTGTCGTCCTGAAATTCATCACGGACCTCCGAGGTTCCTGACGCCGTTTTGCACCTCATAGGTGCTTTCGATTACAGCGACGGAATCTGCCGTCCCGCCGTAACCGTAGGAGTCAACTTGAAATACGTTGCCGTAGCCGTCTGCCGAGGCACCCAGGTAGGCGATGTAGAAGCCCGGGGAGTAGGCGTAGTAGTTGGCAGCCGACTGACCGGCGGGCACGCTGCCGCCGTTCAGCACCAGCATGGGATTGCCGTTCTGATCCAACGGCGTGTAGGTGAAACCGACCGCGTTGCCGCTGATGGCCCAGGGCACCTGGATCGGCACGAAGGTGTTGTTGGAACTGGCGTTGGCCGCGGTCAGACTCGTGTTCTGAGTCATCGCGGTCGGGCCATAGGGAATGTTCGAGCACACCTGCACGACGGTCGCCGCGAGACTCGCATTGGCCGTTGAGTTGCACACGCTCGGCGCCGTGGCCGAATTGGCGCCGCTCGAGAGCCAGAACTCCGCGTACTGCTCGGCGGTCAGCGCCGCGTGCACCGCGCGCTGCTTCTCGCGCACGTTGCCGGCGATCTTGGCATCGACGCCCATGCCGCGGAACATGGCCACCGCCAGCAGCGTGACCACCAGCAGCAACAGAATGGCGATGATGAGCACCATGCCGCGCTGCTTTGCGCCACGGGGCGGATGCCGTTCTGTTCGGCAGGGCTTCATGTGTTCACCCCGGTGCGGCTCATGACACTGATGACTCGCTCGACGTACTGCGTGCCGTTGGTCACGGCGCTGCTGGTCGCGCTCGAGTTGACCTGGCCGCCCGAGAATCCGTAGCTGGGAAGCTGGAAGTACAGACGCACCTTCACGGCCGTGACGTTCGCCCAGTTGTTGGTCGAATTCACGGTCGTGGCATTGAGGAACTCGGTGACATTGTTGTCGCTGCCGGTGGCCACGCCGTACAGGATCTGCATGTCGTACAGTCCGGGCACCAGGTTCACGGTGGTGATACTGGAACTGTTGCCGTCCTTGATCAGCAGGCACTGCAGATAGGAGACGCCGCCGACGGTCGCGATCTGGAAGATGTTGGTGTACTGATGCGGCAGCGCCGTATCGGTGTTGGTGGTACCACCACAGGTGATGATGTCATTCGAGACCACCCCGCTGGTATCGGCGATCGGCGCCACGAAGCGCGCGGCGACGACATCCCCCGGGACGGAGCCGCCGGTCACTCCGGCGAGTGACTGACCCACGAGATAGGTGACCGAACCCGAACCACCCGAGCCCAGACCGCTGTCCGTTTCACCGCCGAGGCTGGTGTTGGTATAGGTGGTGGGGTCGGGGAAGTAGCCGGCCTCCTGAATGACATTCGCCATGATGGTCATGGCGATTCGCTCGTTCTCCTGCAGCTGCTGCATCTGCGCCTGCGTGGTGGAGGTATTGCGGGTGTGCATCACCAGCGTCAACAGGCCCGCCATCAGGAACAGGGCGATGATGATCGAGATCGACAGCTCAACCAGGGTATAGCCGTGCTGCGTGTGGCGAAGGGGTGCGCGCATGGCGTCAGGGCTCCACATAAAGGATGTACTGCGGCTGCTGCAGCAGGTTGCCCGTCGGAGCGGAGCTGACGGCGGCGGAACTGATGACCGTACTCGAGGTCGCGGTGTTCAGTCCCGCGATGTTCTCGAGCCACGTGACCGTGATGGTGCAGCTCTCCGGCGGCGCGGCATTCTGGCAGCTGATGTTGGCATTCGCGGCCGGTACGATCTGCGCCAGCGCGGCGCCGAAATTCTGCAGATCGTAGGCCGCCATCTGCGTCGAAGTGCAGGTACTGGTGCAGCTCTGCGCGGACGGGAACACATCGACGTTTGCAGCGCCGCCGCTGACGGTGACGTTGTACTGCAGAGTGGCCGTCGCGGCCCAATAGTCCCGGTTCGCATGTATGGAAGAGGCAAGCCCCGCCGCCTCGAGGGCGACCAGCGAGCGGGTGCCGGCCGAAGCGGTGGCGGACAGCGCCAGCGCATGCATCTTGGCAATGCCCAGCATGCCCACGGCGATCACGATCAGCGCCACCAGCACCTCGACCAGGCTGAAACCCGCGGCGCGGTGCGCTACCAGGACGGGCGGCCTCATGTGCAACTCCCGTTGGCGTTGTTCTGCGTGACCTGCAGCGAGCCGACGCTCGAAATCTGCAGGCAGCGGGTGTAGTAGACGTTCGAGGTCGGATCGCGCAGGGCGATCATGGCGCCATTACCGGAATTGAGTCCGCTGACCAGGCCATTGCGGTCGAAGGTCACGGTATTGGTCCCGGAGGTATGGTCGACGAAGGTGTCGCTGCCCGAGAAGGCCGCCTGAACCCGCAGGACCGTGGCCGCGCTCTGCGCCGCCGTCGGCGCCGTGGCCACCACCGGAAACACCGTCCAGCCGTTCTGCCAGGCGGTGCCGCCGGTGCAGCTCGTGCCGTTCGATGACACGCAGATGGTGACGTTCTGGCCCTCTTTGATGGCTTCCGCCCGGGCAAACTGCATGTCGCCCAGCAACCCGTTGACCTCTCCGGCGATGCGGTAGGAGGTCGTGATGTTGCGGAACGAGGGCGCACCAATGCCCGCGAGGATGGCGACGATCGTGATCACGACCAGCAGCTCCATCATCGTAAAGCCGGACATGCGGGGGACTCGGTTCATGCGGCACACCTTATGGAGGGAAGCTTGCTTGAATCTGACGACTGACATTTGATACCCCTTCGGCAGCTTGAGGCTCTCAATTTGATACCTGCGTCACACTTCGCCCGTCGGCGCCGCTGACCGGAACAGCACTCGCGCCCGGGTCCCGGTGCCCGCGGCGCCGGCTTCCAGGGTGAACTGCGCACCATGCGCCTCGGCGATTTCCGAGACGATGGCCAGCCCCAGGCCGCAGCCATGGCCGCCGGTCCCGGGCATCCGATAGAAACGCTCGCGGACCCGACTGCGTTGATCCTCGGGTATGCCCGGCCCGTCGTCTTCCACCTCGAGGCAGGCTCGCCCGTCGCGCGGACCCGCGCGTACCGTCACATGACCGCCCGGCGGGGTGTAGTTGATGGCGTTGTCCACGAGGTTCCCCAACAGGTCCTCGAGCAGGCGCGGATTGCCGCGCACGGCGACCGCGCCGGCCTCGACCCCCAGGTCCAGTCCCGCGTTCAACGCCCGATCGACGTTCGCTTCCACGATCCGCCCTGCCAGGGCCTTCAGATCCACGGTGTCGAACTGCTCGGTGAAGCTGGTCGAGGGATCGGCGCGCGCGAGGGCCAGCAACTGATTCGCCGAGCGTGCCAGGTTTTCCATGCCCACATACAAAGGCTGCAGCCGCGGCAGCAGGCCATTGGCGGCCGGCTCCTTCATCAGCAGTTCCAGATTGCCCAAAAGGCCCGTGATCGGCGTGCGCAGCTGATGCGCGGTGTCGGCCACGAAACGGCGCTGCGAACGCGCGGCCTCGGCCAGCACATCGAACAGCACATTCAGGGCCTCGACCAGCGGCTTGACCTCGGCAGGCACAGTGGTCGCATCCAGATGTTTGAGTTCGCGCGGCGAGCCGGCTTCGATCTGCCGACGCAGGGCCTGCAGCGGCTTCAGGCCAAAGTGCACCCCGAACCAGACGATCAGCAAGGTCACATCCAGCTGAATGAAATCCATGAGCCAGGTGCTGGCGAGAATGAAGCGCCCCGGTACCGCGCGTTGCGCGGCCGACTCGGCCACGCTGATGACCGCAAGATCGCGGCCGATATTGACCCGGTAGCTCGCCACCCGCAGGCGCTCACCGGCGACGAAGACATCGGCAAACGTTGGATTCGCGATGAGCGAGGCGGCCGCCGCCGGCACCTCGCGGGCGCCCGCCAGCAGCTCGCCGGTGCCGCTGACGATCGCGTAGCGCAGCGCCACCAGATGATCGGCCCGATGCGCACTGGCCGGTACCGCACCCGGATCCACCCGCAGCCGCGTGCCATCCTTGATCAGACTGCCGGCGAGCGAAACGGCCGCATCGCCCAGACGCTCGTCGTATGCGGACTCCACGAATGCCGTCGACGCCCGGTAGTTCGCGTAGACGCCGCCCAGCATCAGCACCGCCAGCGGCGGCAGCAGGAACCACAGCAGGCGGCGCTGGATCGATGGTGCGGACTCAGCTGCGCGGTTCATCCAAGCGGTATCCCAGGCCACGCACGGTACGGATCACCGCGGCATCGCCGACCTTGGCGCGCACCCGCGATACATAGACTTCCACGGCATTCGGTGTCAGCGCCTGATCGAAGGTGGCGATGGCCTGCTGCAGGCGCTCCTTCGAGACCACGCGCCCGGCGTTCAGGGCCAGGCACTCGAGCACCAGCCATTCGCGCCCCGTGAGATCCACGGGCGCCTCATCGATGCGCAGCATGCGGCCGGCGACATCCAGCCGCAGGCGACCCAGATTGACCTGCTCGCCGGCGTAGAGATTCGCGCGCCGGATCAGCGCGCGGCAGCGCGCGATGAGTTCGTCCTGCTCGAACGGCTTCAACAGGAAATCATCGGCCCCGAGATTCAGCGCCTCGACCTTGATGGCGAGGGTGTCGCGCGCCGTGAGGATGAGCACCGGCTGGGTCGCGCCGCGACTGCGCAGGCGGCGCACCAGCGACAGCCCATCCTCTCCCGGCAGTCCGACATCCACGACCAGCAGATCGAAATGTTCGGTGGCGAGCGCGGCGCTCGCGGCCTCGCTGCTGGCACTGCGATCGACCGCGAAGCCGGCCGCGGAGAGCCCCAGGGTGATGGCATCGGCCACCAGATCATTGTCTTCTACGACCAGTATGCGCATGGCGGAATGGTACGACTCATGGGCCCGCGGCGTAGTCGAATGAATCCAGGTGCAGCTCAGCCGCGCGCGCACCGCGCGCCGGGAAGCTGTTCTGGATCGCTTCGATCATGGCCGGGGGTCCCGCGGCGTAGATGACGAAGTCAGCAAGATCGGGATGATCCTGCAGCACGGCCTCATGCACCCAGCCCGTTCGATGCCCAGCCGAGGGTTGTGCGGTGTCCGACAACACGGTGTGGACTTTGAAACGGGCGTGGCGCCGCGCCCACTCGCGTACCAGCGCCTCCTCATACAGTCCGGATGGGCTCCGGGCGCCCCAGTACAAGTACAGCTCGCGGCCCGAGCTTTCCGCAAGCGCCTGGCCGAGCATGGCCTTGATGGGCGCAAAGCCCGTGCCACCGGCAATGAAGAGCGCAGGCGCGGTGCCGCTCTCATAAATGAAGCGTCCCAGGGGGCCCTCGATCCTCAACAGTGCGCCCTCGCGCAGGCTGCCGAACACGGCTTCGCTGAAGCGGCCACCAGGTACGAGTCTCACGTGCAGCTCGTACTGACCGCCGGCGCACGGCGCATTGGCCACCGAAAAGCTGCGCCGCTCGCCGCCCTCGAGTAGCACATCGAGGTATTGCCCGGCGAGAAAATCCATGGACTCCACCGCTGGCACGCGCACCATGAGCTGCATGACATCGGGCGCCAGCCGGACGCGCCGGGCAATGCGGCTGGGCAAGGTCTTGATCTCCGCCGCCGCCGCGCTTTGAATCAGGCGTGCCTCCACGACCAGGTCGCTGCGGGCGAGCGCCTGGCACAGCAGCACGAAGCCCTGCCGCATCTCCAGCGGCGACAACCCCAGCGGCGGCCCCGCCGGATATTCGATGTGTCCGCTCACCAGTCGCGCGCGACATGATCCGCAGCGCCCGGAGCGGCAGCTGTGAGGCAGCGGCAGGCCCGCGAGCTGCGCGGCAGCCAGCACCGGCAGGTTTTCCGGAACGCTGATGCTGCGCTCGTGGGGGATGATGCGCACGGTATGATTGACGGCCATTTCGAGCCGCAGATTACGCCTTTGGGCGAAGGTCGGACCGTGCCAACGTTCACCAATCCACCCTTTGCGGACATTGCCGCCCTGCTGGGCCGTGCCCGGGTGATCGCCGTGGTCGGTCTGTCGGCCGATCCGGCGCGGCCCAGCCACCGGGTCGCCCGGGCGCTGCAGGGATTCGGCTACCGCATCATTCCCGTGACCCCGACCGCGACTGAGATACTCGGGGAGCGCGCCGTGCCCGACCTCGACCACGCCGGGCCCGTGGACATCGTGGATGTCTTCCGGCGATCGCAGTTCGTGGCGGACATCGTCGCCGACTGCATTCGTTTGGGCGTGCCGGCACTGTGGCTGCAGGATGGTGTCATCGATGAGACGGCTGCGCTGCGGGCCCGCGCCGCGGGCCTCTTCACGGTCATGGACCGCTGCCTGTTCCGTGACCGCGCAAGCCTCGGTGGTACACGGTAGATTGCGGTATTCTTGTGCGATGCGTATCAACTTCACGAAGATGCATGGGGCCGGCAACGACTTCATCATCTTCGATGCGCCGCGCGACACACCGGCCTTGAGTTCCGGGCAGTTGCGCAGCCTGGCCGATCGCCGCACCGGTATCGGCTTCGATCAGGCGCTGGTGCTGCATCCGGCGCGCCGCACCGACACCGCCGTCTACTACCAGATCTTCAACAGCGATGGCGCGGAGGTCGAGCAGTGTGGCAATGGTGCCCGCTGTATCGCCGCGCTGCTCTACCGGCAGGGCCGGGCGCCCGGCGGGGAGTTCGTGATGGATAGCCCGGGCGGACTGGTGCGCGCGCGCGTGGAGCGCGATGAGCGGGTCGCAGTCGAGATGGGCGTGCCATCATTCGAGCCGGCGGCCCTGCCCTTCGACGCCGCGGAACGCCAGGAGCGCTATGCGCTCAAGGCCGGCGACGACACCTTCGAAATCGGCGCGGTCTCGATCGGCAACCCGCATGCGGTGTTGCAGGTCGCGGCGGTGGATGCGGCGCCGGTCGCGAGCCTGGGACCGGTGATCGAGGGCCATCGGCGCTTCCCCAGGCGCGTCAATGTAGGCTTCATGGAAGTCGTCGATCGCTCCGATATCCGGCTGCGCGTCTATGAGCGCGGCGCCGGCGAGACGCTGGCCTGCGGTACCGGTGCCTGTGCAGCCGTGATCGTCGGCCGGCAGCGGGGCCTCTTGGACTCGCCGGTGCGCGTCCACGTCCGCGGCGGCGAGTTGCGCGTAGACTGGGCGGGTCCGGGGGAGCCGGTCTGGTTGACGGGTCCCGCCGAAGTCGCCTTCGAGGGCCATTTTGATGTTCACAACTGAATTTGCCATCCAACGCCTGAGGGAAGCAGCGAAATGAGCACAAGAGAGGCTCGGGGAATCCAGCCGCCGCAGACCGAAGAAGACACGGTTGCGCACTATCTGCAGCAAAATCCGGAGTTCTTTGAAAACCACCTGCCGCTGCTGGCGCGGCTGCGGCTGCCGCATGCACGGGGCGGCTCCACCATCTCGCTGGTGGAACGTCAGGTGGAGGTGCTGCGCGAGCGGCACGCCGCGCTCGAACAGAAGCTTGCCGACTTCGTCACCGTGGCACGTGCCAACGATGCGGTCGCCGAGAAACTCCACCGCTTCACCCGCCGGCTGCTGCGTGCCCAGACGCGTCAAAGCGCCATCGAGCAGCTCGAAGCGAGCCTGCGCGAGGACTTCGACGCCTTTCACTCGGTGCTGGTGCTGATCGGCGGCGCCCCCTCCGGTGAGCCGCAGCGCTTCGTGCGTCAGGTCGCCGCCGATGATGCCAATCTCAAGTCCTTCGAGTCACTGTTCACCAGCGGCAAGCCACGCTGTGGGCAGGCGCGCGACTCGCAGCGTGAATTCCTGTTTGCCGGCGATGCGCCGGATATCGGCTCGGTGGCGCTGGTGCCGCTGGGCGATCATGGCTCGCTGGGTCTTCTGGCCCTGGGCAGCACCGACCGGGATCGCTTCCATCCGGGCATGAGCACCGACTTTCTGGCGCGCCTGGCCGACCTGATTTCGGATGTGCTGTCCCGGCCGTAGGCCGCACGGCGGCCGGTGATGGATCCGGCCGCCCACGAACAGCTCGCGCGCTTCCGCCGGCACCTGACCAAGGAACGGCGCCTCTCCGCCCATACCGACAGCAACTACGCGCGCGATCTGACCGCCCTTGCAAAGTTCTGCGGCCAGCAGGGCATCCTCGATTGGCCGGCCCTGGATCATGCGCAGGTGCGGCTGTTTGCGGCGCGCTCACATGCCGCGGGCCTGGCACCGCGCAGCATTCAAAGGCGCCTGTCAGCGGTGCGCAGCTTCCTGAACTTCCTGATCCGCGAGGGCGTCCTCAGCGGTAACTGCGCTCTCGATGTGCGGGCACCGAAGGGTCAACGTCGCCTGCCCGTGACCCTCGATGCCGACTCCATGGCGCGGCTGCTCGAGATTCCGGCCGAGGATGCGCTGGCGATCCGCGATCGGGCGCTGATGGAGCTGCTCTATTCCTCGGGACTGCGGCTCGCGGAGCTGGTGGGCCTTGATCTCACCGACCTGAAGGCCGCGGACCGCACGGTGCGGGTGCTCGGCAAGGGCAGCAAGACCCGGGAGCTGCCGGTGGGCCGCAAGGCCCTGGCGGCGCTCGCGGCCTGGCTCAAGGAGCGCCCGGCGCTGCTGCGGGGAGAGTCATCGGCCGTGTTCGTGGGCGCGACGGGGCGCAGGCTCGGGGCCCGGGCCATCCAGAAGCGGGTCGAATACTGGGCGGTGCGCCAGGGTCTGCCGATGCACGTCCACCCGCACCTCTTCCGGCACTCCTTTGCCTCACATCTGCTTGAATCCAGTGGTGAATTACGCGCCGTCCAGGAGCTCTTGGGCCACGCGGACATCTCCACCACGCAGGTCTACACTCATCTTGATTTCCAGCACCTGGCCCGCATCTACGACGCTAGTCATCCCCGAGCACGCAAGAAGGCGTAGGTCCCAAAGGTCCATGAGCAACACTTTCGATCCGCACGGCACCACCATCCTCGCGGTCCGGCGCAACGGCGCCATCGCCATCGGCGGGGATGGCCAGGTCACCCTCGGCAACACCGTCATGAAGGGCAATGCCCGCAAGGTGCGCCGGCTCTATGGCGAAAAAGTGCTCGCCGGATTTGCCGGCGGCACGGCCGATGCCTTCACGCTGTTCGAGCGTTTCGAGGGCAAGCTCGAGAAGCACGGCAACCTCACCCGCGCCGCCATCGAACTCGCCAAGGACTGGCGCTCCGATCGCTACCTGCGGCGGCTCGAGGCGCTGCTGCTGGTGGGCGACAAGGAAAAGATTTTCGTGGTCTCCGGCAACGGCGATGTGATCGAGCCCGAATACGACGTGGCGGCCATCGGTTCCGGCGGCTCCTACGCTCTGGCCGCGGCGCGCGCGCTGGTGGAATCCTCGGATCTGGATGCGCGCAGCATCGTCGAGCGCTCGCTCAACATCGCCGCGGACATCTGCATCTACACCAACCGCAACCTGCTCATCGACGAGATCAGATAAATGTCCATGACCCCGCAGGAGATCGTCCAGGAACTGGACAAGCACATCGTCGGCCAGGATGGGGCCAAGCGGGCGGTGGCGATCGCCCTGCGCAATCGCTGGCGGCGGATGCAGATTCCCGAACCGCTGCGGCATGAGATCACGCCGAAGAACATCCTGATGATCGGCCCCACCGGTGTCGGCAAGACCGAAATCGCGCGCCGGCTGGCGAAGCTGGTGAACGCGCCGTTCGTAAAGGTCGAGGCCACCAAGTTCACCGAAGTGGGCTACGTCGGACGCGACGTCGAGTCCATCGTCAAGGACCTCGCCGATGTCGCGGTGAAGATGACCCGCGAGCAGGAACTCGTCAAAGTGCGCGAGCGCGCCGCCGAGGCCGCCGAGGAGCGCGTGCTCGATGCGCTGCTGCCGAAGCCGCGGATGATGGGCTTTTCAACGGATGAGCCGGCGCAGCCGCGCGATGCCGAGACCCGTCAGAAGCTGCGCCTGCGGCTGCGCGAGGGCGAGCTCGATGAGCGCGAAGTTGAGATCGAACTGCGGGGACTGCCGGCGGGTGTGGAAATCATGGCGCCTCCGGGCATGGAGGAGATGCAGCAGCAGCTGCAGTCCATGTTCGCGAACCTCGGCGGCCAGCGCAGCCGTTCGCGCAAGGTGCGGGTGAAGGATGCACGCAAGCTGCTGCTCGAGGATGAGGCGAGCCACATGGTCAATGAAGAGGAGCTCAAGGCGCGCGCCATCCACAATGCCGAGCAGAACGGCATCGTCTTCATCGACGAGATCGACAAGGTCTCACGTCGCGGGGAGACCATCGGCGCGGATGTCTCGCGCGAGGGCGTGCAGCGCGATCTGCTGCCGCTGGTGGAAGGCTCCACCGTCACCACCAAGTACGGCCCGCTGAAGACCGATCATGTGCTGTTCATCGCTTCGGGCGCCTTTCACCTGTCCAAACCCTCGGATCTGATTCCGGAGCTGCAGGGACGGTTGCCGATCCGCGTCGAACTGAACTCGCTGACCGTCGATGACTTCGTGCGCATCCTCACCGAACCGGATGCCTCACTGACGGCGCAGTATCGCGCGCTGCTGGCGACCGAGGGTGTGACCGTGACCTTCGCGGCGGATGGCGTGCGGCGCCTGGCCGAGATCGCCTACCACGTGAACGAGCGCACAGAAAACATCGGCGCGCGCCGGCTGCACACCGTCATGGAAAAGCTGCTGGAAAGCGTCTCCTACGAGGCCGCGGTTGCCGAGCAGCGCGCCGTGACGGTCGACAGCGCCTACGTGGCCGAGCACCTCGGCAACCTGGTCAAGGACGAGGATCTGAGCCGCTACATTCTCTAGCCGGTCGCTCCCTTCAGGCTCAGATTGGCGCTCTTCGCCGCCGTATAACGCTGGCCGATGTCGGTCCAGTTCCAGATGTTCCACAGCGCATCGAAGAACTTCGCCTTCTCGTTGACGTACTGCAGATAGAAGGCGTGCTCCCAGGCGTCCACCACCATCAGCGGCAGTGAGCCCTGGAACACGCTCTGCTGGTGATCGTGCACGGAGCCGATGAGCAGCTGTTGCGTCAGCGGCTCCAGGTACAAGGCGGCCCAGCCTGATCCTTGAATGGTGGCCGCCGTCTTGTTCAGCTGGGTCTTGAAGCTGTCGAAGCTGCCGAAGTCCCGGTCGATGGCGGTGGCCAGCTCGCCGCTGGGCTTGCCGCCGCCCTTCGGACTCAAGTTCTGCCAGAAAATGCTGTGCATGACGTGGCCGGATACGTGGAAGGCGAGCGTGCGCTCGAGCACTCCGGCGCCATCCAGCGCACCCTTCTGCCGTGCTTCCGCCAACTGCTCGAGAGTCTTGTTGGCGCCGTCGACATAGGCCTTGTGATGCTTGTCGTGATGCAACTCCATGATGCGCGCCGAGATATGCGGCTCCAGGGCGTTGTAATCGTAGGCAAGATCGGGCAGTACGTACTTGGTCATGGGCGCCTCCGCTTCAATCGTTGGGATGCTTTTCGTGGGGCTGCAAATGATACGACGCTCGAAGCACCCGGTCACGGCCAGATATCCTACAATCCGGTCGGATGTCAGCACCGTTGTACGCCACGGGGCTGTCCCGCCCCACGGCACTCCCCCTGCCCTGGTGGCTGCGGATGCTGTCCCGGCTACCCCTCGGGGTCCTATATGCCTGCGCCGCAGCCGCGGTCTGGTTGATGCGGCGAGTCGTCCGTCATCGTGTGCCGACGGTTCGCACCAACATTGAACGCAGTTTTCCAGACCTGCCTCGGCCGCAGCGACGGCTGATCGAGGACCGCTACTATGCCAACCTGTCACAGGTGCTGGCGGAAGTCCTCAAAATGGGCGGGCTCGGCGGCGAGGAATTGCGTGCGCGGGTCCGGTTCGCCAATGCGCAGGTAATCCTGGACGTGATCGCGAGCGGTCGCAGTGCGCTGCTGGTGTGCGCGCATCATTGCAACTGGGAGTGGCAGTTGCTGGCGCTGTCGGCGCAGCTGCAGGTGCCCGTGCAGGCCGCCTACAAACCGCTGCGTGGCGCGGT
Organism: Steroidobacteraceae bacterium; assembly: GCA_035486855.1. Taxonomy (GTDB): domain Bacteria; phylum Pseudomonadota; class Gammaproteobacteria; order Steroidobacterales; family Steroidobacteraceae; genus DAIDKA01. The sequence continues at coordinate 24,917 of DATHMT010000029.1, read as the reverse complement.
CGGCGACTACATCATGCGCACCCTGCGCTCGCGCTTCGGTGCCGAACTGGTGCCGGCGAAGGAGTTGCTGGCCAACCTGCTCAGGCGCCGCGATGCGCGCGCCATCGCCATGGTCGCTGACCAGGTTCCGGTGACCAGCCACTTCAATCACTGGACCCGTTTCCTGAACCAGCCCACCGCGTTCTACATGGGCCCGGAGAAGATCGCGCAGGCCGCGCACTTTGCCGTGATCTTCGCCGGCATGCGCCGCCTCGCACGCGGTCACTATGAGGTGGTGTGCGAACAGCTGGCGGCGGCGGACGAACGCGCCACTGCGGGTGAGATTACCGAGCGCTATGCACGAGCGGTTGAACGTCAGGTGCGCGAATCACCCGCCGACTGGATGTGGCTGCACCGCCGCTGGAAGCTGACTCCGCCCTAACGTGGCTTCGGGGGCGCGCGCCGCGCACGCGCACGCGCGATCATCTCCTGGCGCTGCGACGGCGTGGCGTTCTTCCAGCGCTGGCGCAGCTGCTGGCGACGCTGCTGCGGCAGCTGCTGGAACTTGCGGAAATTTTCACGATCCGCCTGCTGGCGATCCTGCGGCTGGGCGCGAAATTCCTCCCAGCGCTGACGCAGCTGATCGCGCCGCTGCTGCGGCAGCTGCTGCCATTGATTGAACCGCTGGCGCGCCTGGGTGCGCTGATCCTGTGACATGCCGAGCCAGCGCTGGCTGCCGCTGGCGAGTGCCTGCTGTCGCTGCGGCGTCAACTGGTCCCACTGGCCGGACATGCGCGACAGCAGTCGCTGTTGATCCTGCGACAGCGAATTCCAGGGGATCGCGGTGCCGGCCGGGGGCGCGCTTGCGACCTGCGCGCTGACCGGCAGGCACACGCCCACCGACAGCAGGGCTGTCAGCAGCAGTGCCCCGATCAGGCCGCGCTTAACTGTCACTTCTCGCTCCACTTTTCACCGGCGCACTGCTGGGCGGCGGAGGTGGCGGTGGCTGCTTGTGCACCACCGGCATCCGCCCGCCCGTGCGCGCCAGATACTGCTTCCACCCCGCGTCGTCGGAATCCACCGAACCCAGGAACTCGATCAAATCCGCATCCGCCGGCTCGACATCCTTCGTCGGCGGCTCGGCCGCGCGCAGCACCAGCGGTTGCAGTGGAACGCCGAGCAGCAGGCCCAGGCACACCCAGGCGCGGACGGGCCGCAGCCCGCCGGAAGCCGTCATCAGGTCGTTTCCCCGCCAGCACCTTGAGCCGCACCCTGACCCGGGTTGTCACCCTGCGCTGCGGCCCACTCATAGAAGGAGCTGTCGTTCTCTTCCATGAGGTTCATCGCATCGTCATCCGTGACCAAGTCCAGCACGTCGAGCGCACTGGCCGGGTTGTTGTCCGCCACCGAAGAAGTCAGGTGATGCCCGCCACTCAACATGAAGGCCGCGACCAGCACCGCCGCCGCCGCGGCACCGGTTGCCGGCATCAGGGCGCGACTGGTCAATGACCCGAAGATCCGCGCCAGATAGGAAGGCCTCGCCGCAGCCGCCACCGCGGCCTGTCGCGCCTGGTTCAGCCGCGAGCGCGTGTGCGCATCGATGCGCGTCAGTCCTGCCTCGAGTACCAGGCGCGATCGAGCCTCCAGGCCGCGCAGCTGCAGCGGGGTGGTGGCCGACGATTCGCCTTCACCGGCGTTCATAGTTCGAATTCTCCGAGCTTCACTCGCAGCGCCTGCAGGGCGCGAAAATAGTGTGTCTTGACGCTGCCTTCCGAGCAACCCATGGCCTGCGCGGTCTGCGCGACGTCCAGGCCCTCGAGGTTACGCAACAGAAACGCCTCGCGCTGCCGATTCGGCAGCTCCTCGAGCGCCGCATCGAGGGCTCTCATGGCCTCATCGATCTCCAGACGCGCCACCGGGGGAACGTCCTGGCTGGGCGCCTGGGCAATCGGGTCCAAATCCTCATCATCCTCGTCGCGCCGAAACGGCAGCCACGCCATCACCCGGCCGCGCACCGTCCGGCGGCGCTGCATGTCGCGGATGCGATTCTCCAGAATGCGGTAGAAGAGCGGCTTCCATTCCTCTTCCGGTCGGTTGGCGTAGGCACGCGCAAGCTGCAGCATGGCGTCCTGCACCGCGTCCAGTGCATCGTCCTGGTGCCGCAGGCCGGCCTGCGCGATCTTGTAGGCCTTCAGCTCGACGCTCTTCAGAAACTGATTGAGCGCTCGCGATCTGGCCTCAGCAGTGTCATTCAATAGCGTGCCGCCGCGAGATGTGGCGGGCATGTTATAAGGCGGCGCGAGAGTAGCAAAGGCACTCATGCAGCTTACAACGCGGGGACTCGGCCCGCGGTTGACCCACTTGACGCGATTTACAGACAGCGCGTAACCAATTGATTTGAATAATACTATCGGACTTTCCGCATGACCACGGCGATGCTGCGGGAAGCGATTTCACGGATCGCGCTGGACGTCCCGTTGCGCCGTCTTTTTGATTACCGGTCCCCGGCGGGACTTGCTGCACCCGCGCCGGGCAATCGCGTCCGGGTGCCCTTCGGCCGGCAGAGCCTGATTGGCGTCGTCATCGAACACGCCACGACATCCGCAGTACCCGAGGCGCGGCTGAAGCGCATCGCCGCGGTGCTCGACACCGTGCCGGTATTCAGTGGGGAGCTCCTGGACCTGGTGCGCTGGGCCAGCGACTACTATCACCACCCCATCGGCGAGGTGATCGCCAGCGCCCTGCCCAAATCGCTGCGCACCGGCGCCGGCCGGCTTGCGCTGACCGAGATCTGGCGACCCACGGCCGCGGGCGTCGCGGCGCTGGGCGCGGGGCGGTTGGGTCGCTCACCGGCACAGCGCCGGCTGCTGGAACTGCTGCTCGAACAGCAGCCACTCGCGCCGGCGCAGCTCGCGCAGCGCCTGCCCCGCTGGCGCGCCGCGGCGACGGCCCTGCTCAGACAGGGCTGGGTCGAGCACGAGTCCGTGCCCACCCACCCGCCGACTACCACCTCGGCCCCGCCGACGGCTGCGGCCATGGCAGCGGCCCCCGTCCTCACTCCGGAACAGGCCGAGGCGGCGGCCGCCATCAATGCTGCCGCGGGCGGCTTTGCCACCTTCGTCCTGCACGGTCTGACCGGAAGCGGCAAGACCGAGGTGTACCTGCAGGCCATTCGCCCGGTGCTGGCGTCCGGGCGGCGCGCGTTGGTGCTGGTACCGGAGATCGGCCTGACGCCGCAGCTGGTGCGGCGTTTCGCGGCGCGTCTGGGAGTGCCCCTCGCGGTGCTGCACTCCGGGCTGAGCGATACCGAGCGCCTGGTCGCCTGGCGCGCCGCGGCCACCGGCGCCGCGCGCATCGTCGTCGGCACCCGCTCGGCCGTGTTCGCGCCGCTGCCCGAGCTGGGCCTCATCATCGTCGATGAGGAACATGACGCCTCGCTGAAGCAGCACGAGGGCGGCTTTCATTATTCGGCGCGCGATCTGGCGCTGGTGCGCGGGCAGCGCGCGCAGGTGCCGGTGGTGTTGGGCTCGGCCACGCCGTCCCTGGAGACGCTGCAGAATGTGGCGAGCGGCCGCTATCGGCGGCTGTCATTGCCGCGCCGCGCCGGTCAGGCCCTGGCGCCGCGACTGGCCATCGTGGATCTGCGCGCCCACGCCGTCACCGCCGGACTTGCGACGCCGGTGGTACAGGCCATCGAGCGTCATCTCGCGGCCGATGGCCAGGTGCTGCTGTTCCTCAATCGGCGCGGCTACGCGCCGACCCTGCTGTGCACCGCCTGCGGGTGGGTCGCGCCCTGCCGGGACTGCGATGCGCGACTGACCGTGCATCAGCGCTCGGGTCGGCTGCGCTGTCATCATTGCGGGGCCGACTCGGCGCTGCCGAAGACCTGCCCGCAGTGCGGCTTCGAGGTGCGCCCGGTGGGTCAGGGCACCGAGCGGGTCGAGGAACGCCTCGGCGAACTGTTCCCGCAGGTGCCGCTGGTGCGCATCGATCGTGACGCCGTGCGCGGCCAGAGCGATATGGACGCGGCCCTGCACAGCATCAACAGCGGTGCGGCGCGCATCCTCGTGGGTACGCAGATGATCACCAAGGGCCACGACTTCCAGAACATGACGCTGGTGGTCGTGCTCAATGCGGACCAGGGCCTATTCAGCACCGACTTTCGCGCGGCCGAACGGCTCGCGCAGACCATCGTGCAGGTCGCGGGGCGCGCCGGACGCGGCAACCGCGCCGGTGAGGTGCTCATTCAAACGGCGTATCCGGAGCATCCGCTGCTGCAGACCCTGCTGAGCGAAGGCTATGACGGTTTTGCACGCGCGGCGCTGGCAGAACGTGCCGCCTCGGCCTGGCCGCCCTTCAGTCGGCTCGCGGTGCTGCGCGCGTCGGCCACCACGGCCGAAGCGGCACTTGCGTTCCTGACCGAAGCCCGACGTGTGGCGGGCGCGCCGCGCGCCGTCAAACTGCTCGGGCCCGTCCCGGCCGCCATGGCGCGCCGTGCCGCGCGCTATCACTCGCAGTTGTTGCTGGAGAGCGCCGATCGGGGCGCCCTGCATCAGCTCTTGCGCACCTGGCTGGATAAAATCGCCGAGCTGCCGAGCGGGCGACGCGTGCGCTGGGCGCTGGACGTGGATCCCATCGATCTTTTCTGACCGCCTCGGTAAACTGGATGGTTCACCTGTCAGCGGAAATTCTCCCTTTGAAGGCACAGCTCGAGCAGCTCCTGCAACAGGCCGTAAACGGCCTCGTCGGCGGAGTGCTACCGACCGCACCCGAGTCCTCGCAGATCAGCGTCGAGCGCACCCGCGATGCGCAGCACGGTGACTTCGCGACCAATGTCGCCCTGCGTCTCGCGAAGGCGGCGCGCCGCAAGCCGCGCGAGCTCGCGCAGGCCATCGTCGCCGGACTACCGGGCAACGAACTGGTCGAGCGCGCCGAGGTCGCAGGCGCCGGTTTCATCAATTTCTATCTGAAGTCGGCCGCGAGCACTCAGGAACTCGCGCGCATCCTTGAACTGGGCGAGGCCTACGGTCGCAGCCAGGTGGGCGGCGGCGAGCGTGTCCTGGTCGAATTCGTCTCGGCCAATCCCACCGGCCCCCTGCACGTCGGGCACGGCCGGCAGGCGGCCTATGGCGCGACATTGGCGAACATCCTCGCCGCCACGGGCTTTGCCGTCGAGCGCGAGTACTACATCAACGATGCCGGGCGGCAGATGGACATTCTCGCGGTGAGCAGCTGGCTGCGTTACCTCGAACTGTGTGGCGAGACGCTGCCCTTTCCGTCCAACGGCTACCGCGGCGACTACGTGCGACCCATCGCGCAGCGACTGCTCGAGCTCGAAGGCCAACGACTGCGCGCGCCGGCCATCAGGGTCGCGGCGGATCTGCCGGCGGATGCGCCCGAAGGCGACAAGGAACTGCACATCGACGCGCTGATTGCGCGCTGTCGCGAACTCATCGGCGCGGGCGGCTTCCGCGACGTGCTGGGGCTCGCGCTGGACATGATGATCGCCGACATCCGCGAAGACCTCGCAGCGTTCGGGGTGGACTTCGATCGCTGGTACTCGGAAGGTTCGCTCGCCTCATCCGGTGCGATCGATCGGGCGCTGGAACGGCTGCGCAGCCAGCACCAGATCTATCTCAAGGATGGCGCGCAGTGGTTCGCCGCCACCCAGTTCGGTGATGAGAAGGATCGCGTCGTGGTGCGCGAGAACGGCGTCGCGACCTACTTCGCCTCCGATATCGCCTACCACCTGGAGAAGCGCGAGCGCGGCTTCGCGAAGCTGCTCGATGTGCTGGGCGCGGACCATCACGGTTACGTCGCGCGGGTGCGCGCCGGGCTTGCGGCCATGGGCGAACCCGGCGAGAGCCTCGAAGTCACGCTGATCCAGTTCGTGAGCCTGTTCAACGGCGCCGAAAAAATCGCCATGGGCAAGCGTGAGGCCCAGTTCGTCACGCTGCGGCAGCTGCGCGCGGAGGTCGGCAACGATGCCTGCCGGTTCTTCTACCTGATGCGCAGTCACGATCAGCCGCTGGACTTCGATCTGGCGCTTGCCAAGTCGCGCACCAACGAGAATCCGGTCTTTTACATCCAGTACGCCCATGCGCGCGTCAGCAGTGTGTTCAGGCAGCTTGGCGCCAAGGGGCTGAGCTTCGATCCCGCCGAGGGCTTGAGGAATGCCACCCTGCTCACCGGCGCGCATGAACAGGCACTGGTGCAGACCCTGTCGCGCTACCCGGAGGCCCTCGCGAGCGCGGCCGCACAGCGCGCCCCGCACACCGTGGCGTACTACCTGCGTGAGCTCGCCAACGCCTTCCACACCTACTACAACGCCGAGCAGTTCATCGTTGCCGAGTCGCCGCTGCGCAACGCACGCCTGTGTCTGGTCAGCGCCGCCCAGCAGGTCATCCGCAACGGTCTCACGCTGCTTGGCGTGAGCGCCCCCGAGAGCATGTGAGCCGGCAAGGCGCACGGGACTACAAGTCCGCGCGTCCGCGCCGCAGCGGCGCCGCACGCTGGCAGGACTTCGCCATGGGCCTCATCGGCGGCGCGCTCCTCGGCGCAATGACCTGGGCGTTCACGCACCAGGCACAGCGCCCGCCGCTGGCGCTGGATGCACCGAAGCCCGAGGCGCACAAAACGCCGCCGGATCCGCAAGCCGCGGCCGGCGGCTCCGGGCCGCAGCACTACGATTTCTACTCGATGCTGCCCAACTTCGAAGTGGTCGTGCCGGAGAAGGATCGCGACGTGCGGCGCGACCTGCCCACCGCGAAGATCGAGAAGCCCGGCGCCTATGTGCTGCAGGCCGGCTCATACCGCAACGAGGCCGACGCCGATCGTGTGACCCGACAGCTGACGCTGCAGGGCATCGATGCGAAGGTGCAGCGGGTGGCGCTGGATACCGATGTATGGTTTCGGGTGCGCGTCGGCCCGATCAGCGATCTGGCCCAGTTGAACAAAGTCCGCCACCAGCTGCAGACCGCGGATGTCGATACCCTGGTGATCCGCGTCGGCGATTAGGGGCGGCCTTCAGTCGTCGGCGGTCGCGCGAAAATCGACGCCGAGCGAGCGCAACTTGCGATACAGATGCGTACGCTCCATGCCGACGCGCTTGGCGAGCCGCCCCACCTTGCCATTGCACAGCAGCAGCTGCTGCTGCAGGTAGGCGCGCTCGAACTGCTCCCGTGCTTCGCGCAGCGGCAGCGCCAGCAGATCCTGCTTGACCAGCGGTTCGCCCGGCACGGTCTGCATGGACAGCTCGTGCTCGATCTCCTCCAGTCGAATCTCCTCCTGGCCACCCTGGATCAGCAGGCGCTGCACCAGATTCTTCAGCTCCCGAAGATTGTCGGGCCAGGGATAGTTGCGCATGCGGTTCTGCGCCGCGACGCTGAAACGCCGGAACGGCAGGCCCTCGGCATCAACCGCCCGGTCCACGTAGTGACGCAGCAGCTCCGGCACATCCTCGGCGTAGTCGCGCAGCGGCGGAATGCGCACGATGAGCGTGTTCAGGTGCCCGAGCAGATCGCGGCGGAAGTCCGAGCCGAGGGTGCCGGCCCGACCCTCGATGCCGGGTTGCGCCGACGACAGCACGCGCGCATCGAAACGCTGCACGGCCGCCGAATTCAGTCGCGAGAAGGTACCCGACTCGAGTACCCCCATCAGCACCCGCTGCGCGATCTGCGGCAGATCCTCGATTTCGTTGATGAACAGCGAGCCGTCACCGGCCTGCTCGAGCAGGCCCTTGGTATCGCCGCTGCCCAGCAGCAGCGCTTCGGCATCCGTCTCGCGCAGAGTGCTCGCAATCACCGTCACGAAGGGCGCGGAACTGCGCGGGCTTTCCGCGTGCAGGTAACGGGCGAAGGCCTCGCGGCCGGAGCCTGACTCGCCGATCAACAGTACGGCCGAGCGGTTCGTCGCCAGCTGCTGCAGGTCGGTGCGCAGCTGTTGAATGATCCGGCTCTTGCCAGCCGGAATCTGCATCTGGCTCGGCGCCATGCGTGCCGGCTGGCGTTTGCGCTTGCCGGCCTCGAGTGCACGCTCCACCGTGCGCAGCAGCTTGGCGATCGACAGCGGTTTTTCGACGAAATCGAAGGCGCCCAGGCGCGTCGCCTCGACGGCCGTCTCGATGGTGCCGTGGCCGGACATCATGACGACCTGCACGCCATCGGCGGCGGTCTGGGACCACTCGCGCAGCAGCGTGATGCCATCGACGCCCGGCATCCAGATATCGAGCAGCACCAGGTCCGGCATCTGCCTCGTGCGGGCCGCGCGCGCCTGTTCGGCATCCGCGGCCACTTCGACCGAGTAGCCTTCCTCCGACAGGATCTCCTTCAGCAGGCCACGAATGTCGGCTTCATCGTCGACCACCAGAATCCGCATCGCACTCATCCCACGATCTCCTTTCTTATTGCCGGGCGACGCTCGCGGTAGGTGTTTGCCGCACGCGTGCTGTCACGCAGGGGCAAAGTCACGCGCACGCTGGCGCCGCCTTCGGGCCTGTTCTCCGCGTCGATGCGTCCTCCATGCTCTTCGACGATTTTCTTCACTATCGCGAGCCCCAGACCGGTCCCCCGCGGTTTGCTGGTCACGTAGGGATCAAAGACCCGACCGATCAGCTCGCGCGGAAAGCCAGGTCCATTATCACAAACTGTAACGACGCCGTGGGCCCATTCGGCGCTCTGGGCCTGCAGCAACCGTGTTGAGATATCTACTATTGCCCCCTCGCTCGCCCTGGTGCCGGTCTTGTCTCGGGATTTCTCGCCGGTCTTCTCGCGCGAATCATATCCCTCCAGGGCTTCCAGCGCATTGACCAGCAGGTTATTGAGAATCTGTCGCACCCGTCCGCGATCCGCTTCGATGGTGCCCAGCGCTGGATCCAGGTCGAGGCGGATCTGCACCCGGCTGTCGGGCGAACGGTACAGCTCCACCACTTCGGCGACCAGCTCGTTGAGGCTGAAGCCGGTGACCTTCATATCCGGCGCGCGGGCGTATTCACTGAAGGCGTTGACCATCTGCTTCATGGTCTCCACCTGCTGCACGATGGTGTCGGTGGAACGCTCCAGCAGATCCGCATCGTCACGGCCCATGTTGGCGATCAACTTGCGGCGCATGCGCTCCGCGGACAGCTGAATCGGCGTCAGCGGGTTCTTGATCTCATGCGCCAGGCGCCGCGCCACCTCGCCCCAGGCCGCATCGCGCTGCGCCTGCAGCAGAGTGGTTATGTCATCAAACACAATGACGTAGCCGCGCTCGGCGCCTTCCACGCCGATCGGCGTACAGGCACACATCAGCACGCGTCGATCGGACCCCCCGTCCAGCTCGATCTGCTCGCGCCACTCCTCACGGCCGGCGGCGAAGCGCACCACGAGCGCGGCCACGAACTGGCTGAAGCGTTCCTTGCCGGCGGCCAGCTGCGACAGCGACGAGCCGGTCGCGCCCGTCAGATCCAGACCCATGATCTGACCCGCCGCCTCATTCGCGATGCGCACCATCAGTTCGCGGTCGACCGCCAGGACTCCCGTGGACAGGCGCGCCAGGATGACCGCGAGCCTGCCACGCTCCCGCTCGACCGCCTCCTGACTGCGCCAGGCCTCCTCGCGAGCCCGCCGCAGCCGTTTGGTCATGTCGTTGAAGGAGTGCACCAGGTAGCCCAGCTCATCGCGCGACGGCAGGGGCAGACGGGTGGCGAGGTCGCCCTTGCCGACCGCCCGCGTGCCCGCGATCAGATCCTGCACCGGGCGGATCAGTCGCTGCGCCGAATAGATCGCGCCATAGATTGCCGCCAGCATCGCCATCAGCAGCACCAGAGTGAGGGTCAGGCGGAAACTGTTCTTGAGCGGCTCGCGCAGCGCGGCCAGATCTCCGTACTGCGAATAGGTCTGCTGGACGGCCTCGGAGAGCTTCGCCAGCTGCTGCGGCACCTCGTATACGGCATAGACGTAGCGTCGATCACTCGAGTCACGTCCTTCGGATAGGGGCGCGGCCACCCGGATCAGGTACTGGCCACCAACCTGGGGATCGATGCCCACGTAAGGTCGGTGCTGACTGATCTGACGCAGCACCTCCGATGGCGGCGGCGACGGCGCGACATCACTCGAGTTGTTGCTGCTGAAGGCGATCACATGCTGATCGGAGTCGAACAGCACCATTTCCGTGGCATCCGTGGCGCGCAGCTCCGAGTTCAGCAGCGGCACCAGCTGGTCGCGCCGCGCATCCGCCAGCGACAGCGCAAAGCGGTCGGTGCTCGCGCCGAACTCGCGCATGCGCACATCAATCGCGGCACGCGACAACAGCAGGGCGTCATTGAGCCCCTGCTTGACCTCGATGCGGAACCAGCTGTCGATGCCGCGGTTCAGGAAATCCAGGGAGAACAGGTACACGATCAGCAGCGGCGCGATCACCAGCGCGCCGAAGGTGCTCACGGTCCGGGCCGTCAGGCGCGAGCCGGGGACGTTGGCCCGGTATTCGCTGACCAGCTGCCAGATCTTGCGGGCGATCAGCACGGTGAGGCCGATCACGCCGATCACGTTCAGCAGCAGGATCCACGGCTGTAGGCGGCCGAAGTCCGAGGAGTGCTGCACGCTCTTCGCGAGCATCAGCAGCGCGCTGATGCCGATCGTCGCCCACAGCAGCCCGAGGGCGTAGGTGCCCCACGGACGACGGGCGGTCTTCAGGTTGTCAGTGACCATTTGTACCAGTCGCTGACGCGGCTCCAGTCATCGGTCCAGAACAGGAGCGCGCGCAGCGAAGAGGAAAGGTGTCCGCGGTGAATGCCGGCGCGGACGCTGATCAGATATTGTGCGCCCGCCTCCAGCTGTGGCTCGACCAGAATCGGCCACCCGTCCACGGTGCCCAGCTCCTGCAGGGCGGCGTCGAGGGTGGCAAAGCTGTGCTGATCGCCCGTGGCCAGGTCCCGCACGACGTACCGGTCGCTCACCGTGTGATAGGCCAGTTCGCGCCGCAGCGAGAGATCGACCACCGTGCTGTCGAACCAGAAGCGCCGCGTCCGCTCGACGCGCGCGTCGACATCGAAAATCAGGTCGACCCCATCCCGCAATGCATCACTGATGGCGGGTGTCATCGGGTAATCGATGCGCGCGTGCAACTGGAATACCGAGTGGTCCAGGTCCACGAATGCCGACCTGACCTGCAGCACGCCATCCAGCGCATCGCCCAGAACCGCCGCACTGCACAGCGCCAGCCAGGCCGCCGCCAGCATCACCCACGGGGGACGGAAGGGTCCAGGGTACATTTCAGTGCAGTCCGGATGTTTCTTTCTCGAGACAAGCATAATAGAAGCCGTCGGTGCCCGCCTCGCCACCGGGCAGCAGCTGCACCCCGTGGAGGCAGAACATCGCACCCGGAATGTGCAGGTTGGCCTGCCCCAGCAGCACCCCCGGCGGCACCACCCGGACCTCGCCGCCCCGATTCGTGATGAAACGCCCGATCACTTCATCGTTCTCCTGGGGCAGCACCGAGCAGGTGACGTACAGCAGGCGGCCCCCCGGAGCCAGTCGCATCAGCGCATATTCCAGCAGCGCGAGCTGCGTGACGGCGAAGGTCGCGAGATCGGATTCACGTCGCAGCAGGCGGATGTCCGGATGCCGGCGGATGACACCCGTCGCCGAGCAGGGCGCATCCAGCAGGATCCGGTCGAAGCCACCGGCGGCCAGGGCCGCCGGCGTCGAGCCATCGGGTCCGCGGCCGGTGGCGAGATCGGCGACCACCAGCTCCGCGTGGCGTCGGCAGCGATCCAGGTTGTCGCGAACACGCTGCAACCGGGTCGGATCGCAGTCGGCCGCGATGAGCTCGCAGCCCGGCGCGCGCTCCAGGATGTGCAGCGTCTTGCCGCCCGGTGCCGCGCAGGCATCCAGGACCCGCGACCCCGAGTTCGCATCGAGCAGCACGGCCGCGAGTTGCGCGCCGCCGTCCTGGACCGACACCCAGCCCTCATCAAAATGGGGCAGCGCGCCGACGGCTACCGGCGTCTCAAGCTCCAGCGCCGTGGGCGCCCAGGAGGCGCGCGCGCCAATGCCGGCCTCCCCGAGCAGTGTCAGATAGGCCGCAACGCTGGTACGAGTCAGATCCACGCGCAGCGTCATCGGCGGATGCGCGTTGTTCGCCGCCATCACCGCGGCGGCCTGGCCGGGCCAGGCGCGCTGCAGGGCCGCCGCGAGCCACGCCGGATGCGCGGCGGCGGCGGCCGGGTCCTGATCGACTGTGGCCAGCAGCGCGTCGCGCTCGCGTACGAACCGGCGCAGCAAGGCATTCACGAGACCGGCCGCCCGCGTATGGCCCAGGGTTCGGGCCGCATTGACCGTCGCATTCACCGTCAGCTGCGCGGGATTGCGCGAATACTCGATCTGGTGCGCGGCGGCGACCAGCAGTGCGCTCAGTTCAGGTGCCAGCCGCCCGCTCTTGCGATCCAGCAGTCGCTGCACCGCCGGCAGCAGGCGCAGGTACCAGCGCACGCTTCCCAGCGCAATCGCCCGCACCGCCGCACGCTCGGCCGAAGGCGTCAGCGTGGCCAGCGCCGCGTCCGCCGACGCGCCTTGGTCCACGACCGCGGCAATGATGCGCGCGGCGCTCGCGAGCACCGCGGTACGCGGCCCTCCGGTCATCCGAATCGTCCGGCGGCCGACCCGGCGGACTGGGCGAACTCGCGCGCCGAAACGACTTTGCGTCCGGCGCGCTGTACCTGCGTGACATGCAGTTCGCCGCTACCGCAGCCCACCCGCAGCGCATCGCCCGCGAAACCCAGCCACTTGCCGGGCGCCGCCGCCAGGCTGGCGCGTGCCGTCGCGTCATGAATGCGCAGCTGTTCGCCGGCGAAGCGTGTCTCGGCGATGGGCCAGGGATTGAAGGCGCGCACCTGGCGCGCGATCACCGCGGCCGCATCGCTCCAGCGGATGTGCGCTTCGGCCTTGGAGATTTTCTGCGCGTAGGTAACGCCCTCTGCCGGTTGCGGTACGGGCTTGAGGACCTGCGCGGCCAGACCTTCGAGCACCTCCACCAGCTCCCGGGCACCCGTCTCGGCGAGCAGGTCATGCAGCGTCGCGCTGGTGTCGCGCTCGGTGATGGGCACACGGTGAACGCCGAGCAGGTCGCCGGTATCCAGTCCCGCATCCATCTGCATGAAGGTGACGCCGGTGATGTCATCGCCGGCGAGGATCGCCCGCTGGATCGGTGCCGCGCCACGCCAGCGGGGCAGCAGTGAGCCATGAATGTTCACACAGCCCAGCGGCGGCAGGCACAGCACCTCGGCAGGCAGAATCTGACCATAGGCCACGACCACCAGGATGTCCGGACTCAGGGCGGCCACCGCGGCGCGGCCCGCCTCATCCCGCAGCGTCGCCGGCTGCGCGACGGTGAGGCCATGCGCCAGCGCAAATTGCTTGACGGGACTGCCCGTGAGCAGCCGCCCCCGACCCTTCGGACGGTCCGGTTGAGTCAGCACTCCCACCACCGGGTGCCGGGAGGCCACGAGGGCCGCCAGCGCCGGCACGGCGAACTGCGGCGTGCCGGCAAAGGCCACGCGCATTGCGCTAGAGCGCGCCGGCGGTACGGGGCCGTGAGGCGCCGGCGCGCTGCTGCGTCGCGGCACGCTCCTTGCGCTCTTTGTCCAGTTTCTTGCGGATCTTGTCGCGCTTGATGTCGGACAGGTAATCGACGAACAGCTTGCCCTCGAGATGGTCCATCTCGTGCTGCAGGCACACCGCAAGGAACCCCTCGAGGTCGCGCTCGAACACCTCGCCGGTCCGGTCCTGTGCCCGCACCCGCACCCGCTCGGCGCGCTGCACATCGTCAAAGACGCCCGGAACGGACAGGCAGCCCTCCTCGGTCTTGGCCTGACCGTCGCGGCTCAGCAGCTGCGGATTGATGAAGACCAGGGGCGCGGAGCGATCCTCGGAGATATCGATGACGATCAGGCGGCGGTGGACATCCACCTGGGTGGCCGCGAGGCCAATTCCGGGGGCCTCGTACATGGTCTCGAACATGTCATCGATGAGTTTGCCGAGCGCGGCGTCAAACTGCTCCACCGGCCGGGCACGGGTCCGCAGCCTTGGGTCCGGGTACTCCAGAATGGTTAGACGCGACATCAGATTCATGCTCTAGTGCGGGGAACTTTCAAGTAAGCCCTTGTGGGGCCGTGATCCAGCGCACAAACTTGACAATAGGTCGTGTGCCGAGCGCCGCAGCCGATTATAACAGCCGTGCTGCTGCCCCACCCCATGGTTGAGGAGGGGAGAATGACTTTCAACCACGTTTTGAGATCGTCACTGTCCGTCACCGTGTTTGCCGCTGCGATTTCGCTCAGCGGCTGCGCTCTCTTTGCGGGGCATTCGCGTCCCATCGAGGAGCCGACGCCCGTCGCCGAAGAGGCAGGTCCCGCTGCCACTGCCGCGCCTGAGCTGACGGCGACCGAGGCGGCCATCGAGGCCAATGCCACTGCCGCCCCGCGCGCCGAGGCAGCACTGCCGCCGACGGCGGACATGATCAAGCCGACGGCGCCCACCGAGTACACCGTCAAACGCGGCGATACTCTGTGGGCCATTTCCAGCCTGTTCCTGAAGAACCCCTGGGAATGGCCGGAGATCTGGTATGTGAACCCGAAGATCGCGAACCCGCATCTCATCTATCCGGGTGACGTGCTGGTGCTGGCCTACGACAAGGCCGGCCGGCCGCAGATCAGCATCGCGCAGGAGAGTTCGCTGCGCCTGAATCCCGCCCTGCGCAGTTCACCGCTGGACCAGGCGATTCCGATCATTCCCTACGCGTCGATCGCGGCTTTTCTGTCCCGACCGACCGTCATGTCGCGCGATGAGGTGAAGCACGCGCCCTACGTCCTCGCCTTCCCGGACGAGCATCAGGCGGCCGGCAATGATCAGATCGTCTACGCCCGCGGGCTGGCCGAGGCGCCCAACGGGGCGCGTTTCAGCGTCATGCATATCGGCGATCCCATCAAGGACCCGGAAAGTGGCCGGACCCTCGGGTATGAGGGCATCTACACCGCCACCGCCGTCGTGCAGCGACCGGCGGCGGTCAGCCGCACGGTGCTGGTGGACTCCGAGCGCGAGACGCTTCGCGGGGACTGCATGGTGCCCGATTCGGCCACCACGCCCCTGACCTTCTCCCCGCATGCGCCGAGCCAACGGGTCCGCGGCCAGATCCTCTCGGTTCTCGACAACGTCACCCTCATCGGGCAGTTCAACATCGTCACCATCAATCGCGGCACCAAGGACGGCGTGGGTGGCGGTACGGTGCTGGAGATCGACGAGGCCGGCGATGTGGTGCAGGACCGTGGCCCGGCCTCGTATGCCGAAGCCGATACCAGCCTCCTGGGCCTGGCCAAACGGGTCCGATTGCCGACCGAGCGCGCCGGCACACTGCTGGTGTTCAAGGCCTACGACGACATGAGCTTCGGGCTGGTCGTCGGCGCCACGACCCCGATGCGCGTGGGCGACGTCGTCCGTAACCCGTAATAGCTCCCCGCCCGTTTCACGCACTCTGAGTGCAGGCTCCCGTTCGTGGAGCCTGCACGCCTTTCCGCCCTGCTCGCCCGAACCCCGGGACTGCGCGCCGCGCAGCTGCTTGCCGCGCGCGCCGCCGGCGTATCGGCTTCGAATCTGGTGCAGTTCCTGCTCGGCGGCCCATTGCCCGGCCGGGCACGCAGCTGGCTGGAGAGCCCCAATATCCACCTGATCGACTCCGATCTGCGGTGGTTCGAGGCCAATGACACCCGTATCGTGACCTGCCTGGACCCCGATTTTCCGGCCGCGCTGACCCTTCTGGACTGGGCGCCGGCGACCCTCTATCTCAGCGGCGGCCCTCCGGTCGCTCCAGCGCTGGCCGTCATGGGGTCGCGCCAGGCATCGACTACCGGTGCATCGACGGCCCATCAATTTGCCGCCGAGGTGGCGCGAGCCGGCTTGGGTGTGATCAGCAGCCTGTCCGAGGGGATCGATGCGGCAGCCCTGGAGGGCGCACTGAGCGTCAGTGGCGCCGCCATCGCCGTCGGTGTCACGGGCCCGGACCGCATTTATCCGGCACAGCAGGCGGCGCTGGCCGCGCGCCTGCGCGCGCAGGGTTGTCTGATCAGTCCATTCCCGCCCGCAAGCCCACCCCGGCGGCACCACTTTGCGATCCGCAATCGACTGATCGGGGCGCTCGGCGCCGGCATCCTGGTCATCGAGGCCGGCGCCGGCAGCGGCGCGCTGGCCGCGCTCGCCCAGACGCGGCGCCAGCAGCGGCCGGTGTTCGCCGTTCCCGGCTCCATCCGTGACCCGGCGGCACAGGTGTGCAATCAGTTGATCCGCAGCGGCGCAACCTTGGTACAGCAATCTTTCGAGATTCTGTCGGTGCTTGATATTCACCATAGTTATCAAAAGGCTGGAAGCTGCCAAAGGCCCCGCCGACAGCCTCGGCCAGGGGCTTCGCCATTGGACAACAAATACGAAATGCTGTTAGATGCCGCAGGCTTCGAGCCTGTGGACATCGACGTTTTGGCGTTTCGGACCGGATGGTCCGCGCACACCGTGGCCTCAATGTTGCTATTGCTCGAACTACAGGGGCGGATCGCGCCCCAGCCTGGCGGCCGGTTCTGCCGCCTGTCATAAGTCCAAGCTCATGACGACCAGCGTCCTCGATATCCTGATTTACGTCTTTGACCGCTACATGCTGGAGGACACCTCCGAGGTTCCCGAACGCGACGATCTTGCTCGCGATCTGGAGCTGCTCGGGTTCGGCTCCGCCAGTGTGGAGCGCGCGCTCGATTGGCTGGCGGACCTCGCGGATGTGCGGCAGCACTGCGCCGAGGCACCGGCTCGCGAGAGCGTGAGTTTGCGGGTGTACAGCGACGGGGAACTGAGCCGACTCTCCACGGAATCGCGGGGCTTCCTCATGCATCTGGAGCGGCACGGCATCCTGTCGCCGGTGCAGCGGGAAGTCGTCCTGGACCGCCTGCTGGCCCTGGATTCGGATGAACTGGATACCGAGCAGATCAAATGGGTCGTGCTCATGGTGCTCTCCAGCCAACCGGGTCAGGAACAGGCATTTGCACGTATGGAGGATCTCGTGGCTGACACCACGGGGTACCCGCCCCACTAGCGAATGATCCTCAGGTTCTTACGTCACCATCATCAATCCGCGGCCTGGTCCGCGGTTTTTCGTCTAACGGGGCTGCAGCAACCGCATGGCAGATAATCTGGTCATCGTCGAATCGCCGGCCAAGGCGCGCACGATCAAAAAGTACCTCGGCAAGGACTTCGAAGTCCTCGCCTCGTACGGACACGTCCGGGACCTCGTGCCCAAGGAAGGCGCGGTCGACACCGAGCATGGTTTCGCGATGCGTTATCAGCCGCTGGAGAAGAACGAGCGGCATGTCGAGGCCATCACCAAGGCGCTGCGCAAGGCGAAGTCGCTGTATCTGGCGACCGACCCGGACCGCGAGGGTGAGGCGATCGCGTGGCATCTTCTGGAGATGCTGAAAGAGCGCGGCGAGATCGGCAAACGGGCCGTGCATCGCGTGGCCTTCTATGAGATCACCAAGAACGCCATCCGCGCGGCGGTGGCCGAGCCGCGCGAGGTCTCCGCCGACCTGGTCAACGCGCAGCAGGCGCGGCGCGCGCTCGACTATCTGGTGGGCTTCAATCTTTCGCCATTACTGTGGAAAAAAGTGCGGCGTGGATTGTCCGCGGGGCGGGTGCAGAGTCCGGCGCTGCGCATGATCTGCGAGCGCGAAGCCGAAATCGAGGCGTTCAAGGCCCAGGAGTACTGGACCCTCGATGGCGAAGGCGAGCACTCGCAGCAGGCCTTTCCGCTGAAGCTCATCGAATATGCGGGCACCAAGGTCGAACAGTTCAGCTTCACCGATGAGACCAGCGCGCGCGAAGTCGAGCGTACCCTGCGCAGCGCCGCCGGCGGCAGCGCCACCGGACCCGGCACCCTCAAGGTGGTGGCCATCGACCGCAAGCAGCGGCGCCGCAACCCCGCGCCGCCCTTCACGACCTCGACCCTGCAGCAGGAAGCCGCGCGCAAGCTGGGCTTCAACGCCCGTCGCACCATGCGTCTGGCGCAGCAGCTGTACGAGGGTGTCGACATCGGCGAGGGCAGCGTCGGCCTCATCACCTACATGCGCACCGACTCGGTGTCGCTGGCCGCCGAGGCCATCAGTGAGATCCGTCAGGTTGCCGTGAAGCTCTACGGTCCGGAGGCCATCGATCCGGAGCCGCGCTTTTACAAGACCAAGTCGAAAAACGCGCAGGAGGCGCACGAGGCGGTGCGCCCGACTTCGGCGTCGGTCGTACCGGCCGATATCGAGCGCTACCTCGATCCGGATCAATTCAAGCTGTATTCGCTCATCTGGCGCCGCGCCCTCGCCTGTCAGATGACCCATGCCACCTTCGACACGGTCGCCGTCGACATGCTGGCCGGCCCCGATGGTCCCGCACGCCATCTGCTGCGTGCCAATGGCTCGACCCTCATCAAGCCGGGCTTCATCGCCGTGTATCAGGAAGGCGCCGATGATGCCAAGGTGGATGACGCCGACCACGTGCTGCCGCCCATGGATGAGGGCGACAACGTCACGCTGCTGGCGATCCACGCCGAACAGCACTTCACCGAACCGCCGCCGCGGTATTCCGAAGCGTCATTGGTCAAAGCGCTCGAAGAGCATGGCATCGGCCGACCCTCGACCTACGCCTCGATCATCTCGACGCTGCAGGACCGCGAATACGTGGAAATGGACGCGCGGCGCTTCATCCCCACCGACATCGGCAAGATCGTCAACCGCTTCCTGACGCTGCACTTCACCCAGTACGTGCAGTACAGCTTCACGGCCGACATGGAGGACGAGCTGGATGCCGTGTCGCGCGGCGAGGAGGAGTGGACCATTCCGCTCGAAAAGTTCTGGAAGCCCTTCATCCGGCAGGTCGAGACCATCGAGAAGACCGTCTCGCGGGATGAAGTCGCCCAGGCCCGCGAGATCGGCATCGACCCGAAGTCCGGCAAGCCCATGACCGTGCGCATGGGGCGCTTTGGCCCCTTCGTGCAGATCGGTACCAAGGACGATGAGGAAAAGCCCAAGTTCGCCGGGCTGCGTCCGGGTCAGAAAATGGACACCATCACGCACGAGCAGGCGCTGGAGCTGTTCAAGCTGCCGCGTACCCTGGGTGCGACCGCCGAGGGCGCACCGATCCTGACCAACATCGGTCGCTTTGGTCCGTACGTCAAATTCGGCGAGAAATACGTCTCGCTGAAGGATGACGATCCGTACACCGTGAGCCTGGAACGTGCCCTCGAGGTGATCCGGCTCAAACAGGAAGCGGATGCCAATCGCCTCATCCAGGATTTCGGGGTCGACAACATCCAGGTGTTGAACGGCCGCTACGGCCCCTACATCACCGACAAGATCAAGAACGCCAGAATTCCCAAGGACCGCGATCCGAAGAGCCTCACGCTCGAGGAGTGTCGCGCGCTGCTCGCCGCGGCGCCCGCGCGCGCGGGCCGCTTCGGTCGTGGCAAGCGCGGCGCGCTCGCCCCGGGCAAGGACAAGGCCGCCGCGACCACCGCAGCGGCCGCCAAGGAAGCCAAGCCTCCCAAAGCGAAGGTCGCCAAAGCCGCGAAGGCCAAGGCCCCCGCCAGCTCCGCGAACGGGGTGGGCGGCAAGGTCGCGGCGGCGCCCAAGAAACCCAAGGCGGCCAGGAAGAAGTCGGCGGCCGCATCGCGCGCGGTGTGAAATACCGTCACAGCTTTCACGCCGCGAATTTCGCCGATGTCCACAAACACATCGCGCTGCTGGCGGTCATCGCCAGCCTCGAGCGCAAGGACAAGGGTTTCCTTTACCTGGAAACCCACGCCGGGCGCGGCGCGTATGACCTCGCGGAGTCCCCCGGCAGCCGCGCCTCGCGCGCGGGCCTGACGCGCATCCTGACGCAGCCGGGTGAGTCCGCCGAAATCCAGGCCTACGGCAGCGCCGTCAAGCAGTGGCGCGAGCTGGTCAAGGACCGCAATGCCTACCCCGGCTCACCGGTGCTGGCAGCGGGCGCGCTGCGCGCGCAGGATCGCGCTGTGCTGATTGAAATGCAGCCGCCCGAAGCCCACGCGCTCGAGCGCTTCGTGTCCCATCACGCCAATGTGCGGGTCGAGCTCGGTGACGGTTATGAGTTGCTGCGCGCCCACATGCCGCCGCCGGAACGCCGCGGGCTGATATTGATCGACCCGCCTTACGAAGACACCCAGCGCGATTTCGAACGGGCCCGCGCCGCCATCGATGATGTGCTGCAGCGCTTCGCGACCGCCGTGATCATGCTCTGGTATCCGATCAAAGACGCGCGCGATACGCAGCCGTGGCGCAAGCGTTTGAACGCCATTTTGCGCCAGACCATTATGGTCAGCGAACTTTGGGTGCATCCCTGTGACTCACGTATCGCTTTGAACGGGTCCGGACTGCTTATCATTCATCCGCCCTACCAGCTGGCGCAGCGCATGCGGATCTGGCAGCCGCAGCTGCTCGGGATGCTCGACGCCGCCGGAACCGGCGGCTGGCTGGTCGAAGAGCCCTGAGGAGTGAAGGAGTTGGACGAGTCGCCCGCAGAATACGGTGTCATCGGTCATCCGGTGTCGCACAGCCGCTCGCCGTTCATCCACGGCATCTTCGCCCGCGAGACCGGCCAGAACATGGTGTATCGGCTGCACGATGTGCGTCCCGATGACCTGCATGCCTACGTGATGGATTTCTGGAGACGTGGCGGCAAGGGTCTCAACGTGACCGTGCCGCACAAGATCAGCGCCAGCGGCATGGTGCGCGAGATGAGCGAGCGCGCCACGCGCGCCGGCGCCGTCAACACTCTGCTGATGGACGCCGACGGCATCACCGGCGACAACACCGATGGCGCGGGCCTGGTGCGCGACTTGACGGTGAACCTCAAGGTGATCCTGGCGAAGTCGCGCATCCTGCTGCTGGGTTCCGGGGGCGCGGCGCGCGGGGTGATAGGACCGTTGCTCGACGAATCACCCGATGTGATCGTGATCGCGGGCCGCTCCGCGCAGCGCGCCAGCGCCCTCGCGCGCCAGTTCGGCGCCCTGGGTCCGGTGCAGGGCTGCGGACTCGAGAGCATCGCACCCAGGAGCTTCGACATCGTCATCAATGCGACGTCCGCCGGTCTTGCAGGCGAGGTGCCCCTGATACCGGAGCGCGTGATTGCGCCCGAAACCTTCTGTTACGACATGTCCTATGCGCGCGCTGGAACGGCGTTTGCGCAGTGGGCCAAGGACAAGGGCAGCAGGTACACGGCGCAGGGCTGGGGCATGCTGGTCGAGCAGGCCGCGGAGTCGTTCGAATTGTGGCGCGGCGTGCGCCCGTCCACCGCGCCGGTGCTCGCCGCGCTCAAGAGCGGCAACGTCTAACGCATCGTGACCAGCTCTTCGGCGCTGGTCGGGTGGATGGCCACCGTGTCATCGAAGTCGGCCTTGGTTGCGCCCATGCGCACCGCCACGGCAAATCCCTGCATCATCTCATCGGCACCGGCGCCGATCACATGCACACCCACGACCTGCTGCTTGGGCCCGGCGCATACCAGCTTCATGTGGGTGCGCGGCTTGCGGGTGGTGAGCGCGTGGTACATCGGCACGAAGGCCGACAGGTACACCTTCACGCTGCCCGGATACTTCAGGCGCGCCTCGGCTTCGGTCAGACCCACCGTGCCAATCGGCGGATGGCCGAAAATGACGGTGGGAATGTTCTCGTAGTCGAGGAATCGATGTTCCTGGCCACCCCACAGGCGGTCGCTGAGACGCCGGCCGGCGGCGATCGCCACCGGCGTCAGCGGCCAGCGGCCCGTGACATCCCCGATGGCATAAATGGTTTCGACATTGGTGTTCTGGAATTTGTCGGTCAGCACGTGGCCGAAGGAATCGAGCTTCACGCCGACACTCTCGAGGCCGAGGCCCTGGGTGCGTGGCAGGCGGCCGATGGCCCAGATCAACCGGTCCACCGGACCCACATGGCGGCCATCCGCCATCGTCAGCTGCAATGCGCCATCCGCCAGACGCTCGACCGACACCGTATCGGCGCGGTGGGCGATCTGGATGTCGAGGTCGCGCGCGATCTCCACATAGGAGGCGCCGAGCATCGAATCGAAATTGCGCATCACCGTTTCGCCACGGATGACGAGGGTCACCTGGCTGCCGAGCGCCTGCAGGATCCCGGCGAGCTCGACCGCGATGTAGCCACTGCCGACGATGGCGACCCGCGCCGGGAGTTCCTCCATGTCAAAAAATCCATCAGAGGTCGTGCCCAGCTCGGCACCCGGCAGGCTCGGGATCACCGGATAACCCCCGGTGGCGATGACGATATGGGAGGCCGTGGCATGCCAATCGTCGATCTCGACACTGTGGGCGCTGGAAATGCGCGCATGCCCGCGCGCCAGCTGAATCTTGCGATGCGCAAGGTTGCGCTCATAGATGCCGTTCAGCCGGTGCACGTAGCCGTCACGGCCGCTCTTGAGCGCCGACCAGTCATGGGCCACGGCGCCGAAAGGGAATCCGTAGCCGGCGCTGTCCTCGGCGACCGCCGCGATTTCCGCGGCGTTCCACATGACTTTCTTGGGCACGCACCCGACGTTGACGCAGGTGCCCCCGAGGCGGCCGGATTCGGCCAGCAGCACCCGCGCGCCATACTCGACCGCGCGCTGCGCGCACGCCAGGCCGCCGCTGCCACCGCCGACTACGATCAGGTCGTACTGGTCCGTCATCGCCACCTCTGTATCGGCGCATACTACAGAGACTTGAATGGCCAATCGAGGCGCGACCATGCCGACCGACAACCCACTGCTGCTGCGTAACCCCTTGCCGCGTTTCGGCGAGATCCGCGCAGAACATGTCCTGCCCGCGATCAGCTGGCTGCTGGAGCGCAACCGTGCCCAGCTGGAGCAGCTGCTGGCCGCACCCGCCGCGACTTTCAAAACGCTGATCGAACCGCTCGAGGATTCCCAGCACGAGCTCGCCTCGGTGTGGTCCCAGGTCGGCCATTTGAATGCCGTGATGAACGCTGCGGACCTGCGCGAGGCTTACAACGCCTGCCTGCCGCTGCTCTCGGCCTGGCAGACGGACCTCGCCCAGAACGAGGCCCTGTGCCGCGCCTGTCAACTCATCGCCGATACCGATCAAACACTGGATGCCACACAGCGGCGGGTGCTCGAGCATCGCCTGCGCGATTTCCGGCTGGCCGGGGTCGCACTGGAACCGGCGCGCAAGGCCCGCTTCAAGGCGCTGATGCAGGAACTCACGGCGCTCGGGGCGAAGTTCGGCGAGAACATCCTCGACTCCACCAACGCCTGGTCGCACCACCTCGACGATGCCGGTGAGCTCGCCGGGCTCAATCCGGCGATCATCGAGCGGGCGCGACTCGCGGCCGGTGAACAGGGGGGGTTCAAGCTGACCCTGGAGCAGCCGGTGTATTGGGCCGTGATGACGGATGCACAATCAAGCGCGCTGCGCCGCACCTTCTACGAGGCGTGGACCACGCGCGCCTCCAGTCACGCGCCGCAGGCTGCCCGCTGGGACAACACCACCGTGATGGCCGACATCCTGCGCGTGCGGCACGAGCTGGCACGCCTGCTGGAGTTCGCGAATTACGCGGACTACGCGCTGGCGACGCGCATGGCGAAGAGCGCCGATGAAGTCTTCGCATTCCTCGAGCAGCTGCGGATCGCAAGCCGCGCTGCCGCCGAGCAGGAGTTGCGCGAGCTGACCGGGTTTGCGGGCCAGGAGCTCCAGGCCTGGGACATCAGCTACTGGTCCGAGCGCCTGCAGCAGCAGCGCTATTCGATTTCGCAGGAAGAGTTGCGACCGTACTTTTCATTGCCCCGCGTGCTCGAGGGCCTGTTCGAAGTGGCCGAGCGCCTGTTCGGCGTGCACATCGTGGAGCGCGACGGCGTGCCGGTGTGGCATCCGGATGCCCGCTACTTCGAAATCCGCACCGCCGGCGGCGCGCTGTGCGGCAGCTTCTACCTCGACCCCTGCGCCCGACCCAACAAGCAAAGCGGCGCCTGGATGGATGAATGCGTGGGCCGCAAGAGCATGGGGGGTCCGACCGTGCTGCCCGTGGCGTACCTGGTGTGCAATTTCCTCGAGGCCGCGCCGGGTGAACCGGCGCAGCTCACGCACGATGATGTGCTGACGCTGTTCCACGAGTTTGGCCACGGGATGCATCACCTGCTGACCCGCGTCGGCTATCCGACGCTCGCCGGTATCAATGGCGTGGCCTGGGATGCCGTCGAACTGCCCAGCCAGTTCATGGAGAACTACGCCTGGTATCCGCAGGTGCTGCGGCGCATGGCCGTGCATGCCACGAGTGGGGAGCCGTTGCCGGAAGGTCTGCTGCAGAAGCTGATCACGACCCGCAGCTTTCATGCCGGGCTGCAGATGCTGCGGCAGCTGGAGCTCGCGCTGTTCGACTTCCGCCTCCATGCCGGTTATGACCCGGCGCGCGGCGCGCGCATCGATGAGGTACTCGCGGAAGTACGGGCGCAGGTATCGGTGGTGCCGGTGCCGGACTGGAATCGCTTCGCGAACAGCTTCGGGCACATCTTCGCCGGCGGCTATGCGGCCGGGTACTACAGCTACAAGTGGGCCGAGGTGCTGGCCGCCGATGCGTTCTCGGCATTCGAGGAAACGAGCGTGTTTGATCCGGCCACGGCGCGGCGCTTTCTCGACTGCATCCTCTCGCAGGGCGGCAGCCGGGACGCGCTCGATGCCTTCGTCGCCTTCCGCGGCCGCAAGCCGGACGTGCGGCCGTTGCTGCGGCAGGCCGGAATCGCCGCATAATGGAGGATCTTTGACATATGACGACTCAATTGTGTGATGGGTCGCTGGGAAACAGCAGATGAAGAGAACTGTGCGCAGCTTCGTTGGTCACCCATGGTGGCCATGCCTAGACTGCA